>NZ_CP133771.1:5700313-6333681 GCF_031348265.1 Streptomyces collinus
CTCGTCGTCTCCGCCGCCGAGTCCGTCGACGACACCGCCCACCCTCACCCCGCCCACGTCCCCGCCGACGACACCGCCGGACGACGGCGGTGACCCGTTCGACCCGGTCAAGCCGGGCGAGGACCAGTAGGAGACGCCGAGGGGCGCCCGGTGAACAACGGGCGCCCCTCGGGCCGTTGCATGACCACCCGTCTCCGGGACGCCGACCCGGCGTCCCGGAGACGGGTGGTCGTGATCGACTGTCAGTCGCAGAGCGTGGCGGACCGGACCCGGTCGATGATCGCCCTGCCGCTGGAGTCCCACATGAGCGCCGTGACCTCGGAGCACATGACGTGCAGGCCGTTGCTGCTCTCGTACTTCAAGGGACCGGCGTACTGACTGAAGGTGCCCTCGTCGACCTTGCAGGTCGCCCCGGTCAGGTTGGGGCAGAGCTTCAGCTTCATCTTCTTCGCGCTGCTCGTGTTGTTGTCGAACACGACACAGACCCCGTGCTTGCCCACCGTGGACTTGACGTAGGAGAAGAGGGTTCCGTAGCGCCTGGAGTCGGGAAGCCGCTCCGCGAACTCCAGCTCGTAGCCGCTGCCGCAGAGGGTCGCCGACGCGCTGACGGCAGCGGGGGCCGCCGCGGCGACGGCGCGCGTCTGCGCGTCCTGGGCACCGGCGGCCGACAGCTGGACGCTGGTGCCGGCGACTCGCTGCCCCGTGACGGCGGCGTCCTGGGCGATCGCCTGCGGGGCGACCAGCAGGGAGGCGACGAGAGTGGTGCCGAGGGCCAGGGCGCGCATGAGGTCACGCATAGTAAGCGCTTCCTTTCGGAAAGGTGGCGGGCGTCGAGCGTCAGGTCCTACGGATGGTGCGGTCGGACGGTCACGCGGCATCCGGGCGAGCAAGCCGCGGCGAGTGGTGACGCGCTGCTGTGAGAAGGCGGTCCAGCACGCAAAGCGGTCCATACCTGTCGAGCGCGGCGATCACCATAGGCACGGAACGGCGGGGCGGAACAGCGGCGATGTGCGATCTGGCTGAAAGGTGCCCCCCGAGGGGCGCCCGTCGGCAGGGCTGCTCGGGTGTCCGCGACAGGGATGATCTGGGTGTACGTCGTGAATGCCGACGGGTGAGTGTGACCGGGCAGGGGAAGGGCTGGCTCAAAAGCGCCGGCCGAGCTGTCCGGGCAGCCAGTTTTGGACGCTTTTCCGGCCGGAAATGTCCCTCCCTCCGGCCATTCCGCTTCACGGCCTCTTCGCTGGCACGGGGAGGGCGCGGTCGACTCAACGGCTGTTCCGGAACCCGGTGCTTGAGTGGGTCGGAATCAGGCCACCACACCGACTGGCGCAGAAGTTGAGCCCTTGCTCCTCCTGCTCACGCTGTGCCTATGGTGATCACTGATCCGGCGCACTGACCATGCCGCCGGAACGGGGGAGGTTCCTGATGTCGCCGTGCCGTCTGTCATGCGCGCATCTTCTTTGCAGTCGTGCCGCCATGCCGCGCCTCTGAGCTGTCTCGCCTCCCGGTGAGGCCGCCCCTCGTCAACCCCTGCCGGTCCCGCACCGGATGGGGGTGCCGTCACGCTCCGGTCCGCGGACACGACCTTTGTGAAGGAGAGCCACGCCCATGGCCGATGAGATGGTGCGCAGAGCCCAGCAGTTCATCAACGGCACCTATGACAAGGGTGCGAAGCTGGGCATATCGCGGCTCGTCGAGGACGGCGAGACCGGCTGGACCGTCATGTTCGCCCTCACCCGGGCGCTCCAGTACGAGCTGGGCATCTCCAGCCTGTCGGACAACTTCGGCCCCGGCACGCTCTCCACGCTCCAGTCGAAGTACCCGCGCATCGGTGCGTCGGGTGTCCCGGCGAACATCATCCGGATCGTCCAGGCCGGCCTGTACTGCAAGGGCTACGACGGCGGCGAGATCGACGGCAAGTACAACGACCGTGTCCGCGACTCGGTGATCCAGCTCAAGAAGGACATGGGCGTCGACTTCGCCTACCCCGGCGGTGACGTGGTCCCGAAGGTGTTCAAGGGCCTTCTGAACATGGACCCGTACGTCACCGTCAACAACGGATCCGCCCAGATCCGCTCCGTGCAGCAGTGGATGAACGGCGAATTCGTCCACCGCCGGGACTTCTACATCATCTCCTGCGACGGTCATCACTCCCGTACCGTCGCCCAGGCGATGCTCTACGCGGTCCAGTACACCATCGGCATGGCCGACGGCGTCGCCAACGGGGTGTTCGGCCCGGGCACCCAGGCGGGTCTGAAGGAACACACCCTGTCGGTCGGATCGTCCGGTACCTGGGTGCAGTTGTTCACGG
Organism: Streptomyces collinus; assembly: GCF_031348265.1. Classification (NCBI taxonomy): domain Bacteria; kingdom Bacillati; phylum Actinomycetota; class Actinomycetes; order Kitasatosporales; family Streptomycetaceae; genus Streptomyces; species Streptomyces collinus. Next base: position 5,702,625 of record NZ_CP133771.1, read on the forward strand.
CCGGCATGCTGCTCAACCAGCGCTCCGTCTCTTTCGGCGGCACCTTCACCGCCGCCCATGCCGACGCGGTCCGCTCGTTCCAGTCGTTCGTCAAGCTCCCCGTGACGGGGAAGGGCGACTTCTCCACCTGGGCCTCCCTCCTCGTCTCCTACGGCGACCAGAACCGCAAGGGCTCTGCCTGCGACGGCGTCACCAGGATCACGCCGGATCGCGCCAAGGCGCTCAAGGCCGAAGGCATCACCTACGTCGGGCGCTACCTGACCAACCCGATCCCCGGCGGAGGCAAGGTCCCCGAGAAGGAGATCCAGCCCGGCGAGCTCCAGACGATCGCCGACCAAGGACTGCGCTGTTTCCCGATCTACCAGACCTTCGGGCGAGGCGCGGACGACTTCAGCTACCCCCTGGGGCGTGCCGCGGGACAGGCCGCGATCAACGCGGCACTCGACCACGGCTTCAAGTCGGGCACGCGGATCTTCTTCGCCGTCGACTTCGACGCCTACGACTACGAGGTCACCGACAACGTCCTGCCCCACTTCAAGGGCATCGAGGACGCCATGCGCGACGACGGCAACCGCTACGGCGTCGGCGTCTACGGCCCCCGCAACGTGTGCACGCGTGTGTCGGACGCGGGGCACGCCTCGGCCTCGTTCGTCTCCGACATGTCCTCAGGATTCTCGGGGAACTTCGGCTACCCGCTCCCCGAGAACTGGGCCTACGACCAGATCGTCACCAAGACCGTCGGCTCCGGCAGCGGATCGATCAACATCGACGTGAACATCGCGTCCGGCCGCGACACCGGTCAGGGATCCTTCAACAAGCCCAGGGGCGTCCTCGCCGACACCAGCCTGGACCCTGATCTCGTGCAGGCCATGATGACGGACGTCGGCAAGTACATGGAGTCGATCGGCTTCCCCAACGACGGCGGCGTGCGGAAGTGGCAGCACTGGAAGTGCTTCACGACGACCGTGGTCGACTACGACTCCGACATCACCCTGTACGCCTACCGCTACAAGATGCGGAAGGCCCTCATCCAGACCTCCGCCTACTGGGAGATGCGACACGTCGACGCGATCGACGAAAGCGCGGACCTGGCCGTCATCACGGCCTACGAGACGACCGGAACCTTCAAGGACACCTCCACCGGCATCTGCCAGATCTTCGGCATCACGGCGACCCGGGCATGGAACCACGCCGTCAGCAAGGGCTACGTCACCGGCAGCGCCAAGGACATCAACGACGACACCCTCTACAGCATGTGGCGCAAGTGCCGGGACGACGACCAGTTCGCCCTGTCGATCGTGCCCCTGATCCACCTCTGGAACGCCGACGGAGCGCCGGGCAGCGGGAACGACGAGACCACGCTGCGCCCCATGCGCCTGGACTACACGGAGAACGAGGTCTACGAGGTCCTGCGGCGGTACCAGGGCACGAACGACGAGGCGAAGGCGCACGCGAAGAAGCGTCTGGCGCTGTATCAGGTCATGGAGAAGTACAACGCCATCGCCCGTAACCCGTGACAGGCTGCACGCATGTCGGGAGACGAACCATACGCAGGTCACAACCCCGTCGTCGTGCTCCTGCTGTCGCTGGCCGGACTCGTCGCCACCCCGGGGCTCGCGATCTACGCGGTCGTGACGCTCATCCGGGCCGGCAGGAAACGGACCCGGCCGGGCCTGCTCAAGGGAGCGGCGATCCTCGCCTGGGTGGCGACGGTCGGCATGTACACCTGGGGTGTCCTGCACCTGTTGTTGCTGGACGAACACGCTCAGGCCGCGGCCTGCACGAAGGTGCTGGGAGGTCCTGACAAAAGGTCCGAGGTCGTCGTCGACCGCTATGAGACCTCGTTCGTCCCCCTGCGCTTCGGGTGCCACGTCAAGGACGGGAAGACGTACGAAGCCGCCATCCCGGGCTACCTGAACCCCGTGGCGGGGGTGTCGGCGGTGGGCGCTGTCGCTCTCACCGCATGCGCTGCGCGTTCCCGCACCCACCACAAGGAGAGAACTGCGTGACTGTGAACATCTCGCGTCGTACCGCCCTGCGCCGTGCCGTCTTCCTGGCCGCCGGCACCGCCGTCGCCGCGGGGACGCTGACGTCTCCCGTCCACGCGGCCACGACGCAACCCGGACCGGACAAGATCCGTGAAGCGATACGGAAGGCGCAGGAACGCAACAAGCGAGTCCTCAGCGGCACTCCGTCGACGAACGGATGGGAGATGGAGAAGATCGCGGACGACCACGGGCACGTCTACACCAGACCTGTCCCCGGCACCCCCGTCGACGGCGTCCAGATCCGCATGGGCGACGTCGAGACGGTCCTCGTCCATGTGATCCGCCGCTTCCACTACGAGATCGACGAACTGCGCCGGGGCGACGTCACCGGCTGGCGTCACCCCTCGACGGTCCGCAAGGGCCTGGCCGAGTCGAACCAGGCCTCCGGCACGGCGGTCCAGATCCGGCCGGGCCACTACCCCTCCGGCGCGCAGGGCGGCTTCTTCCCGCAGCAGACGGTGGTGATCCGGGACATCCTCGCCGAGTGCGACGGCGTGGTCCGGTGGGGCGGCGACGACAAGCACCCGGACGAGGCGCTCTTCTACCTCGACGTCGAGCCCGATGACGGCAGGCTGGCGGCGACCGCGGCGAAGATCCAGGGCTGGGAATGGGTTCCCGGCAAGGGCGCCGGATCGGGCGCCGACCCGCTCCAGCCGGCGCGGAAGCGGTCCGCCGAACGCCTCGCCCGACAGCAGTCCTGAACCGGGCGGCAGCCCGCAGGAAGTGACGGGCTTTCGACGACGGGCCGGCCCCCGCGGTGCGGGGACCGGCCCGTGCCGTAGGCGTGCTCAGCCCCGGTTCAGCTCGAACCAGACCACCTTGCCCGTGCTGAGCCGGGTCGCGCCCCAGCGCCGGGCCATCCGGTTCACCAGGTACAGCCCCCGGCCGCCCTCGTCGGTGGCCCGGGCCTGGCGCAGCCGCGGCAGCTGCGGCACGTCGTCGCCGACCTCGCAGCGCAGCACGTCCGTGCGCAGCAGACGCAGCGTCACCGGCCGCGAGGCGTACCGCACCGCGTTGGTGACGACCTCGCTGACGAGCAGCTCCACGGAGTCGCTGAGCTCCTCCAGGCCCCAGCGCTGCAACGCACGCCGGGCCAGCCGGCGGGCCCGGCCCGGGGCGGCGTCCTCCGGCTCCAGGAACCAGTACGCCACGTCACTGGGCGCGATCCCGTCGAAACGGGCCGCGAGCAGCGCGATGTCGTCGTCCCGGTCGCCCGGGCCGAGCATGTCGAGCACCTCGTCGCACAGTGCTTCCAGGGGCGGCGGATGGTCCGGCCCGGTGAGCTGCGCGACCGCGGCGAGCTTCTCCCGCAGCTGCTCGATGCCCGTCCACACATCGCGCAGGCGCGACTCGACCAGGCCGTCGGTGTAGAGCAGCAGGGTCGCCCCGGCGGGCGCGTCCAGCTCCACGGCCTCGAAGTCCACGCCGCCGACCCCGATCGGGGCACCGGCCGGCACGCGCAGCACCTCCGCACGGCCGCCCAGGTGGAGCAGGACGGGCGGCGGATGACCGGCGTTGGCGATGGTGATGCGGTGCGATACCGGGTCGTACACGGCGTAGAGGCAGGTCGCCATGCGGTCCACGCCGAGGCGCTGGGCCTGTTCGGCGAGGTGGTGCAGGACCTCCTGCGGCGGCAGGTCCAGGCCGGCGAGGGTCTGGGCCGTGGTGCGCAGCTGGCCCATGATGGCGGCCGAGGTCATGGAGTGGCCCATGACGTCACCGACGACCAGGGCGACCCGGCTGCCGGGCAGCGGGATCGCGTCGTACCAGTCGCCGCCCACCCGGGCCGTCTCCGCCGCCGGCAGGTAGCGGGAGGCCAGCCGCACGCCCGTCGGGCGGGGCAGCGTCTCGGGCAGCATGGTGCGCTGCAGCTCGTCCGCGATGTAGGCCTCGCGGCCGTACAGCACCGCCTTGTCGATGCCGAGGGCGCTGTGCGTGGCGAGCTGGGCGGCCACCAGCAGGTCGTCCGGCTCGAACGCCATGCGCTCGGGCCGGCGCAGGAACAGCGCCGCACCGATGACCCGGCGCCGGCCGCGCAGCGGGGCGAGGATCGCGCGCTGCCCGTCCGGTACACCGAACTCGCCGCCTTCACCGAGCAGCTCGGGCAGGGCGGCCCGGGCCGCCGGAGCGTCCGTGAAGACCGGGCGCACACCCCGCAGCACCTCGGCGAGCGCGCTGCCGGGCCGCACCTCGCACAGCTCGGCGCCGACCGTGTCCAGCTCGTTCGGCTCGGGCTGCGCGGCCGGCAGGAAGCCGTTCTCCGTGTCGCGCTCCGCCGGTATCCGGTCGGTGCGGCGCAGCCGCAGCACCAGCGGGCCGGTGGGCCGCTCGTCGCCGACGGGCAGCGGGTCGCGCAGATAGACCAGGATCGCGTCGGAGAAGGTGGGCACGGTCGCCCGGCACAGCCCCATCACGATCTCGTCCAGGTCGATGCCGCGGGCGATCCGCCGGGTGGCGGCCCCCACGAACCTGAGCCGGTCGCCGTCCCGCCGCATGGGCGTGGGCCGGCCCGGCGGCAGGCTCTGGCCGCTGCGCCGCTCCTGCCCGTCGGTGTTCACCGCCGGCCGGTCCCCTTCGTCGGCCGGCTGGACCGGAATGCCCTCGGGGGCGGGGCGCGGCCGAGGCGTCTCGCGCTCGGCGGTCTGCTCGGCACCCGGCTGGGAGTGCTCGGAGGCGGGGTCGCTCACAGTGTCCTTGCCCTTGCCGAACGGCGTGGAGGTGCCCGGCTCCGACGTGCCCGGCGTGCTGTGTGCCGTCGTGACCGGAGCGCTGACGTCGCCGCCGGGGCGGCCCTGTACCGGTAAGGCGCCGGCGCCGGGTGCCCGCGCCGGTGTCGGGGTATGCACGAACGCCCCGCGGGGATCCACGGGGTCGACGCCCGTCTGGGGGCGTTCGAACGAGGTCGGCTGCTCCGTCACGCGTGTCGAATCCATCCGTCCGGGGCTGCGCGCCGCGCGCGCAGTTGGTCCCGCCGAAACTCCGATACCCGGAATACGTGCCCCAGGAACGGAATTCCCGCGTGGTCAGAGGTTGTTCCTGTGCCACCGGCGGACCGTCTGCGGTCCGCAGGGGCCGTCTGACGGCCCCTGGGGCCCGTGGCGCAGGCCCTTCCGGTGTTGCCCTCGTACCCCTCGCTCACGTCCTGCCGCCCCTCGGTGACGATCGGTCAAGCCCAGCGCGTGCTCCGGTAGTTGCCGCCGCGCGCCCTTGCGGAGGACGATCCTACGTTTCTTGCCCGGGGGCGCATCAAGGGTCTCATGAGGACACATGCGCGGGCGTACGATCCCAGTCCTCCGGCAGTGACGGTACAGCCCAGGAGGGATCCGGGCGCCAGTGCTGCCAGCCTTCCGAGAACGGCGGACCCCACGCGCGGATCACCTCGACGGCGTCCCGCCCCGCCGCCTGTACCTTTTCCGCCTGTTGGTCGTCCATCAGCCCGTCCCGCCGGGCCTGGGCGAACTCGTCCTCGTCCCGCCAGTGCCAACTCCGGTCGGGATGGACGGAGATGTCCAGGTAATGGTCCACGGAGTCGACGCCGCCCGCCCAACGGGTCAACGGCTCCTCCAGGTTCACGTACCAGTTCTTGAACTGCCAGCCCGGCTCCCAGAACAGCCACACCGACCAGGGTTCGCCGGGCGTGGCGAGCTTCAGCACACCCGTACCGAACCACCGGTCGCGCTGCACGGCCCGCGGCTTGGTGTAGCGCGACTCCAGCGGTTCCAGATGCACGGGCGTGCCGTCGGCGAGCACGGGCTTCACACACTCGGTGCCCGGCGCCAGCCACACGGCGAGCAGGTCGGCGTCGTCCCGGACGACGGTGACGGGACGCGCGATGTGCACATGCGTGCCGCCGTTCTCCCGGTACCGCCACAGGATCCGGCTCCCGGGCGCCCAGAAGCCTGCCGCACCACCCGTTTCCACGCGTCTCATCGCTCCACCGTCCGCCATGAACAGATATTAGGTGCCGTAGGCATACGACGCTGCGGCGCGTGTCACGGTTCACGCGCCGGGCACACGAACGTGTGCCCTCGTCACGGGTGTGTCATCCGCAGGACATCCAGGGCCTCGTCGAGCTGCTCCGCGGTCAGGTCCCCGCGCTCCACGTAGCCGCCGTCCAGCACGACCTGACGGATCGTCTTCCGCTCGGCCAGGGCCTTCTTAGCCACCTTGGCGGCCTCCTCGTAGCCGATGTACTTGTTGAGCGGCGTGACGACGGACGGGGACGACTCGGCGTACTCCCGCGCCCGCTCGCGGTTCGCGGTGATGCCGTCCACGGCGCGGTCGGCCAGCAGCCGCGTCACGTTGGCGAGCAGCCGGACCGACTCCAGCACGTTCTTCGCGATGACCGGCAGCATGACGTTCAGCTCGAAGTTCCCGGCGGCGCCGGCGGTCGCGACGGTGGCGTCGTTGCCGACGACCTGCGCGGCGACCATCAGCACGGCCTCGGGAATGACCGGATTCACCTTGCCCGGCATGATCGAGGATCCGGGCTGGAGGTCGGGCAGGGCGATCTCGGCGAGACCGGTGCGCGGCCCGGAGGACATCCAGCGCAGATCGTTGGCGATCTTCGTCAGCCCGACCGCGATGGTCCGCAGCTGCCCGCTGGTCTCGACGATGCCGTCCCGGGCGCCCTGCGCCTCGAAGTGGTTCCGGGCCTCGGTGAGGGGCAGCCCGGTGGTGCGGGCGACCTCCTCGATGACGGCGGCGGAGAACCCGGGCGGGGTGTTGATGCCGGTGCCGACGGCCGTGCCGCCGAGGGGCAGTTCGGCGAGCCGGGGGAGGGAGGCCCGAAGCCGCTCGACGCCGAACCGCACCTGGGCCGCGTACCCGCCGAACTCCTGGCCCAGCGTCACGGGCGTGGCGTCCATCAGATGCGTCCGCCCCGACTTCACCACGTCGGCGAACTCCTCGGCCTTGCGCTCCAGGGAGGCGGCGAGGTGCTCCAGGGCGGGGACCAGATCGCGCGTCACGGCGGCGGTGGCGGCGATGTGGATCGAGGAGGGGAAGACGTCGTTGGACGACTGGGAGGCGTTGACGTGGTCGTTGGGGTGCACGGCGCTGCCCAGCCGCTCGCTCGCGAGCGTGGCGATGACCTCGTTGGTGTTCATGTTGGACGAGGTCCCGGACCCGGTCTGGAACACGTCGACCGGGAAGTGCGCGTCCCACTTCCCCTCGGCGACCTCCCCGGCCGCCTCCTGGATCGCCCCGGCGATGTCCTTGTCCAGGACCCCCAGCTCGGCGTTGACCTTGGCCGCGGCCCCCTTGATGCGGGCCAGCGCCTCGATGTGCGCGCGCTCGATGCGCTGCCCGGAGACGGGGAAGTTCTCCACGGCCCGCTGGGTCTGGGCCCGCCACTTGGCGTGCGCGGGCACCCGCACCTCGCCCATGGAGTCGCGCTCGGTGCGGTACTCGGTCCTGTCCTGCTCGTCGGTCATCGACGATCACCTCCACGTGTCACAGCGTCAGCGCCGCGACCACTGTTCCCCGTGGAGGTGAATCGTCACCCCTGTTCTCAGGCGAGTCCGGGACCGCGTACCGGAATGGAGGTGAGGGAGACGGGAACGGGCAGGGGCGGCGGGGGCGACATCCTCCTCCCGCCGCGCCCGAGGCGTTACGCCAGACCGGGGCCCCGCACCGGGATCGAGGTGAACGTCGGCGCCGGCGCCGGGTCCTGGAAGAAGTCGTTGCCCTTGTCGTCGACGACGATGAACGCCGGGAAGTCCTCGACCTCGATCTTCCAGACGGCCTCCATGCCGAGCTCCTCGTACTCGACGACCTCGACCTTCTTGATGCAGTCCTGGGCGAGGCGGGCGGCCGGGCCGCCGATGGAGCCGAGGTAGAAACCGCCGTGGGCGTCGCACGCGTCCGTGACCTGCTTGCTGCGGTTGCCCTTGGCCAGCATCACCTTGGAGCCGCCCGCCGCCTGGAACTGCTCCACGTAGGAATCCATCCGGCCGGCCGTGGTCGGGCCGAAGGAGCCGGACGCGTAGCCCTCGGGCGTCTTGGCCGGGCCGGCGTAGTACACCGGGTGGTCCTTCAGGTACTGCGGCATCTCCTCGCCCGCGTCCAGCCGTTCCTTGATCTTGGCGTGCGCGATGTCGCGGGCCACGACCAGCGGGCCGGTCAGGGACAGGCGGGTCTTCACCGGGTGCTTCGTGAGCTCGGCGAGGATCTGCTCCATCGGCTGGTTGAGGTCGATCTTCACGACGTCCGAGGACTCGTCGAGGTGCTCGTCCGTCGTCTCCGGCAGGAAGCGCGCCGGGTCCGTCTCCAGCTGCTCCAGGAAGACGCCCTCGGCGGTGATCTTCGCGACGGCCTGACGGTCGGCGGAGCAGGACACGGCGATGGCCACCGGGCAGGACGCGCCGTGCCGCGGCAGGCGCACCACGCGCACGTCGTGGCAGAAGTACTTGCCGCCGAACTGCGCGCCGATGCCGATCTTCTGCGTCAGCTCGAAGACCTTCTCCTCCAGCTCCTTGTCCCGGAAGCCGTGCCCGAGCTCGGAGCCCTCGGCCGGGATCTCGTCCAGGTAGTGCGCGGAGGCGTACTTGGCGGTCTTCAGCGCGTACTCGGCGGACGTGCCGCCGACCACGATCGCCAGGTGGTAGGGCGGGCAGGCCGCCGTGCCCAGCGAACGGATCTTCTCCTCCAGGAACTTCATCATGGAGGACTCGTTCAGGACGGCCTTCGTCTCCTGGTACAGGAACGACTTGTTGGCCGAGCCGCCGCCCTTCGCCATGAAGAGGAACTTGTAGGCGCCGCCGTCCGCCGCGTACAGCTCGATCTGCGCGGGGAGGTTGGAGCCGGTGTTCTTCTCCTCCCACATGGTGAGCGGGGCCATCTGCGAGTAGCGCAGGTTCAGGTTCTTGTACGCGTCGTAGATGCCGCGGCTCAGGGCCTCCTCGTCGCGGCCCTGGGTCAGCACGTTCTGGCCGCGCTTGCCCATCACGATCGCCGTGCCCGTGTCCTGGCACATGGGCAGCACCCCGGCGGCCGCGATGTTCGCGTTCTTCAGCAGGTCCAGCGCCACGAACTTGTCGTTGCCCGACGCCTCGGGGTCGTCGATGATGCGGCGCAGCTGCGCGAGGTGGGCCGGGCGCAGGTAGTGCTGGATGTCGTGGATGGCCTCCTCGGCGAGCTTGCGCAGCGCCTCCGGCTCCACCTGGAGGAAGGTCCGCCCGTCCGGCCCCTCGACGGTGGAGACGCCCTCGGAGGTCACCAGCCGGTACGGGGTGGTGTCCTCGCCCTGGGGGAGCAGATCGGTGTACGCGAACTCAGGCATCTCGCCCATTCCTCACTCGACAGACGGCGGCCCGCCTCCTTTGGCGAGCGCCAACCAGCGTAGAACCTGCCGCTGACGGCGAGCTTGTGAGGTAAGGCTCAGTTCGTCACATCCGGGCGTACCGCAAGGGGGTACCACCGAGGGGTGTCGCGATCTATCGTGTTTCGGTACGCTGCTGTCGTGGACCTTCAGAAGCAGGACCTTCAGCAGCAGAGCGCGCCCGCCGTCTCCGAGCTCCGCGCCTCCGACGCCGAGCGTGACCGCATCGCCGACATCCTGCACGACGCCCTGGCCGAAGGCCGCCTCACCGCCGACGAGCACGCCGAGCGCGTCGAGGGGGTGCTGCGCGCCAAGACGGTCGGCGAGCTGGAGGTCTTCATACGGGACCTGCCCGCGGCCCACCGTCAGGGCCCCGGCTCCTCCCCGGCTCCCGCCCCGCACCGCCCCACCGCCGGTGCCATCCCGATCGACCCGGACGACAACGTGGTCGCGGTCTTCAGCGGCGCCGTCCGCAAGGGCCGCTGGCGTGCGGGCCGCCGTATCCACGCGTACGCGGTCTTCGGCAGTGTCGAGATAGACCTCAGCGAGGCCCTCTTCGATCACCAGCAGGTCGTCGTCAAGTCGTTCGCGATCTTCGGCAGCGTCGAGATCCGCGTCCCGGAGAACGTGTCGCTGCGCGGCACGGGCAGCGGCGTCCTCGGCAGCTTCGAGGTGGACACCCTCGACTCCGGCGACCCGCAGGCCCCCATCGTCTACGTCGACGGCTGGGCGGTCCTGGGGAGCATCGAGGCGCGGCCGAAGCGGGGCAAGGTCGTCGCGGACATCCTGGACCGGGTGCAGCGCAAGGTCGACAGGAGTTTGCGCAAACACCTGGGGCATTGACAGGCGCGAATCCCCCGAATCCGGCGGTTCGGAACTCAGTGCATAGGCGCGCGTACAGCGGGTAGGCCTTGCTGCATCGTCTCTCGCTCGCGAAGCCGTCGTCAGGAGTAGACCGTGCTGCAACCGCCGCATTCGTCCCTGCAGGTAGCTGCCGTTCCGGCCCCGCGGGTGCCAGCGCGAGACAGGGACCAGGACGCCCCGTGGCACACCGAAGCGGTGTGCCGTCGTGACGAGGCCGGCCTGTTCTTCGCCCCCTCCAAGGAGCCGACCGCCGCGAGACTGTCCCGGGAGGAGGCGGCGAAGCGGGTCTGTGCCCGCTGTCCGGTGATGGTCGAGTGCCGCGAGCACGCCCTGCTCCAGCCCGAGCCCTACGGCGTCTGGGGCGGCCTCACCGCCGCGGAGCGCCGCGTGGTCCTGGCCCGGCGCCGCCGCCGTGAGATGGAGCTGAAGAAGGCGGCCCGCCCGGCGAACCAGATAGCGGCGGCAGGCTGACGGCCGAGCCCTGCGAAACGAGCACCACGCAGCGAGCACCACGCAGCGCGCGCCACGAAAAGGGCGTCCCCACCGCACCGGGGACGCCCTTTCGCTGCGCTGTTCTTCCGCTCCTCGGGGCTACTTCCCCTTGTCGAAGTCGATCGCGCTGTAGGCCCGCAGCTTGCTGAGCCGGTGCTCGGAGGAGATCCGGCGGACCGTGCCCGACCGCGAGCGCATCACGATCGAGTCGGTCGTGGCGTTCTCCGCCCGGTAGCGCACCCCCCGCAGCAGCTCCCCGTCGGTGATGCCGGTGGCCACGAAGAACACGTTCTCCCCGGTGACGAGGTCCTCGGTCGTCAGCACCCGGTCGAGATCATGCCCCGCGTCGATCGCCCGCTGCCGCTCCTCGTCGTCCTTGGGCCACAGCTTGCCCTGGATCGTGCCGCCCAGGCACTTCACCGCGCAGGCCGAGATGATGCCCTCGGGCGTACCGCCGATGCCGAGCAGCAGATCGACGCCCGTGCCCTCGCGCAGCGCCAGGATCGAGCCGGCCACGTCGCCGTCGGAGATCAGCTTGATGCGGGCCCCGGTCTCCCGGATCTCCTTGATGATGCCCTCGTGCCGCGGGCGGTCGAGGATCACCACCGTCACGTCCTCCGGCGCGGACCGCTTCGCCTTGGCGACCCGCCGGATGTTCACCGACACCGGGGCGTTGATGTCGACGAAGTCGGCCGCCTCCGGACCGGTGACGAGCTTGTCCATGTAGAAGACGGCGGACGGGTCGAACATGGACCCGCGCTCGGCGGCGGCCAGCACCGCGATCGCGTTGGTCATGCCCTTCGCGGTCAGCGTCGTGCCGTCGATCGGGTCGACGGCGATGTCGCACTCGGGCCCGGTCCCGTCGCCCACGCGCTCCCCGTTGAACAGCATGGGGGCTTCGTCCTTCTCGCCCTCGCCGATGACGACGACGCCGTTCATCGAGACGGTGGAGACGAGGGTGCGCATGGCGCGTACCGCGGCGCCGTCGGCGCCGTTCTTGTCACCCCGCCCGACCCAGCGGCCCGCGGCCATCGCCGCGGCCTCGGTGACCCGGACCAGTTCCAGGGCGAGGTTGCGGTCGGGGGCCTCGGAGGGCACATCGAGTTCGGACGGCAAATGATGATGCTCGGTCATCGGAGCGCACCTTTCTGTACGACGACGGCCGGATGAGGGCTTTGTCGCCCGACTCTATCGCCGAGGCCGCAAAATGAGCAGGGGCCCCCACGGATGAGCGCGGCAGGGACCTGCGACGATAGGGGCGTGGCAGGCAAGAACGGCAAGCAGAAGACGGCGCGGGACATGATCCTCTCCATGGGAGTCATCGTCCTGGTGGCGGGCTTCGTGTACCTCTTCATCCCGCACGACGACAGCGCGCCCGACGTCAAGGCCGTCGACTACCGGGTCGAACTGCTCACGGCACGCCGCGCGGCCTCCTACCCGGTGGCCGCGCCCCAGGGTCTGCCCGACGCATGGAAGGCCACCTCCGTCCGCTTCCAGGGCGACGAGTTCGACGCCTGGCACCTCGGCTTCCACGATCCCGAGGGGGAGTACGTGGCGGTCGAGCAGTCCACTCAGCGGCGCCCCGTCTTCGTCGACGAGGCGACCCAGGGCGCGCGGGAGACCGGGAAGACCGAGAAGATCGCCGGCGAGACGTGGACCCGTTACGAGGGCGGCCGGTACGACGCGCTGGTCCTGGAGGGCACCAAGGGTTCGACGACGGTCGTGACGGGCACCGCCTCGTTCGCGCAGCTGACGAAGATGGCCGAGGCGCTGCGGACGAAGTGAGCGCGCATGAGGAAGGCCCCCGGCGGATGCCGGGGGCCTTCCTCATGCGCGTCGCTCAGACGGTCGTGACGACCTGGTCGAAGCCCAGGCGCGGGGAGCGCGGGTGCCAGGCGTCCGGGCCCGGGCGGCCGATGTTGACGACCATCAGCGGGGTGTGGTCGTCGTCCAGGAACTCCTTGCGCACGCCCTCGAAGTCGAAGCCGGTCATCGGTCCGGCGGCGAGGCCGGCGGCGCGGACGCCGACGATGAAGTACGCGGCCTGGAGGGCGGCGTTCAGCGCGGCGGCGTTCTCGCGGACCGGGCGCTCGGTGAAGAAGACGTCCTTGATCTGCGGGGCGGCCGGGAACAGGTGCGGCAGCTCCTCGTGGAACTCGTTGTCCGCGGAGAGGATCGCCACCAGCGGGGCGCTCGCGGTCTTGGGCCGGTTGCCCTCGGCCATGTGCTCCACCAGACGCTCGCGGGCCTCGGGGGAGCGGACCAGGGTGATGCGCAGCGGGGTCTGGTTGAAGGCGGTCGGGCCGTACTTGACCAGGTTGTAGATCGCCTGCACCTGCTCATCGGTCACCGGCTCGTCGGTGAAGGTGTTGGCGCTGCGGGCCTCACGGAACAGAAGGTCCTGGGCTGCGGGGTCAAGAACGAGGGACATGAAGGCACTTTCTCGCGACTGTCGATCCGGATGACCGGCTGACGTCTTCGACCGTACGCGAAATGAAGTTCAACGTTCAACCAATGTGGGGGTGTCGTGCATCACGAACCGAACGCCCCTGGTCACTCCGTGCCCTCGTCCTCCGCGGTCTCCTCCGCCAGCGCCGCGTCCAGCCGCGCCCGCGCGCCCTCCAGCCACCGCCGGCACACCCTGGCCAGCTCCTCGCCCCGCTCCCAGAGCGCGAGGGACTCCTCCAGCGTCGTACCGCCCGCCTCCAGACGCCGGACGACCTCGATCAGCTCGTCCCGCGCCTGCTCGTATCCGAGCGCCTCGCTCGTGCCCGGTGTCTCGTCAACCTCGCTGGTCATCCACCCACCCTATGTGTCCACTCGTACGGAGAACTCACCCTCGGAGACCCGCGCGCGCAGGGCCTCCCCGCCCGTCACCTCGCCCGGGTCGCGGACCGCGTGCCCGTCCGCCTTCTGGAGCACGGCGTACCCGCGCTTCAGGGTCGCGGCGGGGGAGAGGGCCACCACGCGCGCGTGCGTGTGCGACAGCTCCGAGTCGGCGCGGTCGAGCTGGTGCCGCAGACAGCGCCGGGCCCGGTCGAGCAGGTCCGCCACCTGGTCGCCGCGCACGTCGATCATCCGGTGCGGGTCCTGTATCGACGGCCGTGCCAGCGCGTGCGCCAGCCCCCGCTCCTCCCGGTCCACCAGCGCCGCCACGCACCGCCGCGCACGGTCCCGCAGCAGCCGCACCCGCTCGTACTCCTCACCGACGTCCGGCACCACCTTCTTGGCCGCGTCGGTCGGGGTGGAGGCGCGCAGATCGGCGACGTGGTCCAGCAGCGGGTTGTCCGGTTCGTGCCCGATGGCGGACACCACGGGCGTACGGCACTGCGCGACCGTCCGGATCAGCTGCTCGTCGGAGAACGGCAGCAGGTCCTCCACGCTGCCGCCGCCCCGGGCGACGATGATCACGTCCACGTCGTCGAGCGCGTCGAGCTCCTTCACGGCCTGCACGACCTGCGGCACGGCGTGCACGCCCTGCACGGCGACGCTGCGCACCTCGAAGCGCACGGCGGGCCAGCGGTGCCGGGCGTTCTCCAGGACGTCCCGCTCGGCGGCCGAGGCCCGGCCGCAGACCAGCCCGACCAGCTGCGGCAGGAACGGCAGCGGCTTCTTGCGCTCCGGCGCGAACAGCCCCTCCCGCCCGAGGGTCTTCTTCAGCTGCTCCAGGCGCGCGAGCAGCTCACCGACCCCGACGGGCCGTATCTCGGCGGCCCGCAGCGACAGCTGCCCGCGCGGGGCGTACCACTCGGGCTTGGCGAGGACGACGACCCGGGCGCCCTCGCTCACCACGTCCGCGACGGCGTCGAACACCTGCCGGTAGCAGGTGACGCCGACCGAGATGTCGTACGACGGGTCCCGCAGCGTCAGGAACACCACCCCCGCGCCCGGCCGCCGCGACAACTGCGTGATCTGCCCCTCGACCCACACCGCCCCGAGCCGGTCGATCCAGCCCCCGATGAGCCGCGACACCTCGCCGACGGGCAGCGGGGCTTCCGGAGTCGTGTTCACAGCCATGTCCGCGAGAGTAGTGGGCGCCGCCGACAACACCGCTCACGTCCCTCGCGCGGGGCCGTGCCGGTCTTCGCCGGAGCGTCACACGGACGGGATCTTCGACCTGCCGTACGCGGCCTTACGATGGGACGCATGTCTGCTTCGCCTGGCCGCCGTGTCCTGCTCGCCGCCCCCCGTGGCTACTGCGCGGGTGTGGACCGCGCCGTGATCGCCGTCGAGAAAGCCCTGGAGCAGTACGGCGCTCCGGTGTACGTCCGGCACGAGATCGTCCACAACAAGTACGTCGTGCAGACGCTGGAGAAGAAGGGCGCGATCTTCGTCGAGCAGACGGAGGAGGTGCCCCCGGGGAACATCGTCATGTTCTCCGCGCACGGCGTGGCCCCCGTCGTCCACGAGGAGGCCGAGCGCGGCAAGCTCGCCACCATCGACGCCACCTGCCCCCTGGTCACCAAGGTCCACAAGGAAGCCGTCCGCTTCGCGGGCGAGGACTACGACATCCTCCTGATCGGCCACGAGGGCCACGAGGAGGTCATCGGCACCTCCGGCGAGGCCCCCGACCACATCCAGCTCGTCGACGGCCCGGGCGATGTCGCGAAGGTCGAGGTCCGCGACCCCTCCAAGGTCGTGTGGCTCTCCCAGACCACGCTGTCCGTCGACGAGACCATGGAGACCGTCGACGCCCTGAAGGACAAGTTCCCGCAGCTCATCTCCCCGCCCAGCGACGACATCTGCTATGCCACGCAGAACCGTCAGCTGGCCGTGAAGCAGATGGGCGCCGAGTCGGAGCTGGTCATCGTGGTCGGCTCGCGCAACTCCTCCAACTCCAAGCGGCTCGTCGAGGTCGCCAAGATCGCCGGTGCCCGCGAGGCCTACCTCGTGGACTTCGCCGACGAGATCGACGAGGCCTGGCTGGAGGGCGTGACCACGGTCGGCGTCACCTCGGGCGCCTCCGTCCCGGAGATCCTGGTCGAGCAGGTCCTGGAGTACCTCTCCACGCGCGGCTTCGAGGACGTCGAGATCGTCAAGGCGGCCGAGGAGTCCATCACGTTCTCCCTGCCCAAGGAGCTGCGCCGCGACCTGCGCGAGGAGGCGGCGTCGCTGGTCGCCGAGCGCGGTGGCGCCGGGACCGGTGAAGATTCCGCGAAGTGACCGGGTACGGGCCGGGCAGCGACCGCTGTCCGGCCTGTGACTGTCAGTCGTTCGTCGTAACGTAGGGCCATGCAGATCTTCGGAGTGGACATCGGCGGATCCGGGATCAAGGGTGCGCCGGTGGACCTGGACAAGGGAGACCTGGCGCAGGAGCGCCACAAGGTCCTCACCCCCCACCCGGCCACGCCCGACGCGGTGGCCGACGGCGTCAGGCAGGTGGTCGGCCACTTCGGCTGGACGGGCCCCGTCGGGGTCACGTTCCCGGGCGTGGTCACCGACGGAGCCACGATCCGCACGGCGGCGAACGTCGACGACAGCTGGATCGACACCGACGCCCGCGCGCTGCTCGGCGAGCGGCTGGGCGGACTGCCGGTGACGGTGGTCAACGACGCGGACGCCGCGGGAGTCGCCGAGATGCACTTCGGCGCCGGCCGCGACCGCAGGGGCACGGTGATCCTGCTGACCCTCGGCACCGGCATCGGCAGCGCGGTCTTCGTCGACGGCGTCCTCGTCCCCAACACCGAGCTGGGCCACCTGGAGCTCGACGGGCACGACGCGGAGAAGCGCGCCTCCAGCAAGGCCCGCGAGGACCACGACATGACGTGGGAGCACTGGGCGGTGCACCGCGTGACCAAGTACCTCGCCCACGTCGAGATGCTGTTCTCGCCGGAGCTGTTCATCGTCGGCGGCGGCGTCAGCCGCAAAGCCCACAAGTTCCTGCCCCACATCGAGGGCATCAAGGCCGAGATCGTCCCGGCACAGCTGCAGAACAATGCGGGGATCGTGGGCGCGTCGATGCGGGCGGCCGGGCGCTGAGGCCTGATCTGCCGCGTGTTACACCGGCGGCCGGGCCCCGGCCGTCCGCCGCCGCCGCACCAGCCTGATCCGCCGGACGATCACGATCACCCCGGCGATCAGCGTCCCTCCGTACAGCCAGCCGGCCTGCGTGGCGAGCGCCGTCATCAGGCCCATCAGCCTGCTGCCGGTCCCACCCTCGCCGTCGGCCAGCGGCAGCAGCCCCACGGCGAACGCGATCGGCACCACGACGGGCGCGGTCATCAGGTCCCCCCGGCGCACCCAGAGGGCGGTCAGCGCGCACACCGGCAGGAACAGCACGCCGTAGGCCGTCAGGGACGCCCCGAACAGCGCCGAGCAGAGCGCGCCCAGCAGGAACATCACCACCGCGCAGAACAGCCCGCTGCCCAGGCCGGTCAGCCGGGGGTTCGGCAGGCCGCCCGCGGTGGGGGCCGGTGCGGGTGCGGGCCGTCGTACCAGCGCGGGGCGGCGCTGAGGCCCGGGCGGCCGGGCCGCGCGCACGGGCTCGCCCCCCGCCCCCCGTCCCGCCTGGGACGGCACGGGCTGCCGGGGCGGCCTGGGCGGCCTGGGCCGGTCCCGTCGCGGTCCGTGCTGTCGCGTTCCGTACTGAGGAGATAGCGTCCTGTATTGCTCCACTGCACCAACTTAGGTCGTTCAATATGCCGAATAGGCCCTCAGACACGCCGTCGGCCGCGGCTTGGCCAAGCGTTCGACTGTCCGCCCGGGCGGTTCCGGACACGCCGTAGACTGGTGGATCGGCCGGTCCCCTGGCCTCCTGGCCCTCCACTCACGGGAAGTCGCAACGTGTCGCTCACGATCGGAATCGTCGGTCTGCCGAATGTCGGCAAGTCGACCCTGTTCAACGCCCTGACCAAGAACGACGTGCTGGCGGCCAACTACCCGTTCGCCACGATCGAGCCCAACGTGGGCGTGGTCGGCGTCCCCGACCCCCGCCTGACGAAACTGGCGGAGATCTTCTCCTCGCAGCGGGTCCTTCCGGCCACGGTCGACTTCGTCGACATCGCCGGCATCGTCCGCGGCGCCTCCGAGGGCGAGGGTTTGGGCAACAAGTTCCTCGCGAACATCCGCGAGTCGGATGCGATCTGCCAGGTCATCCGTGCCTTCAAGGACGAGAACGTCGTGCACGTGGACGGCAAGGTCTCGCCGAAGGACGACATCGAGACGATCAACACCGAGCTGATCCTCGCGGACCTGCAGACCATCGAGAAGGTCCTGCCGCGCCTCCAGAAGGAGTCGCGCATCAAGAAGGACATCGCGCCGAAGGTCAAGGCCGTCGAGGAGGCCAAGGAGATCCTGGAGAAGGGCGACACGCTGTTCTCCGCGGGCATCGTCCAGGGCTCCGGCAACGAGGAGCTCCTGCACGACCTGCACCTGCTCACCACCAAGCCGTTCCTCTACGTCTTCAACGTCGACGAGGACGAGCTGACCGACGAGGACTTCAAGAACGAGCAGCGCGCGCTGGTCGCCCCGGCCGAGGCGATCTTCCTCAACGCCAAGCTGGAGGCGGACCTCGCCGAGCTCGACGAGGACGAGGCGCTGGAACTCCTCCAGTCCGTCGGCCAGGAGGAGCCGGGCCTGGCGACCCTGGCCCACGTCGGCTTCCGCACGCTGGGACTCCAGACGTACCTGACCGCCGGCCCCAAGGAATCCCGCGCCTGGACGATCAAGAAGGGCGCGACGGCCCCCGAGGCGGCCGGTGTCATCCACACCGACTTCCAGAAGGGCTTCATCAAGGCGGAGGTCATCTCCTTCGACGACCTGGTGGAGACGGGCTCGGTGGCGGAGGCCCGCGCGAAGGGGAAGGCGCGGATGGAGGGCAAGGAGTACGTCATGCAGGACGGGGACGTGGTGGAGTTCCGCTTCAATGTGTAGCGGCTGACGCGACACCACTTCGCTGATCTGGCAAACATGCAGTTCAGGAGGGGCTCGACTCTTCGGAGTCGGGCCCCTTGTTCTGGCGGCTGAACCGGGCTCGCCCTCCGAGGAGGGGCCTGCGCCTGCTCGCTTCCTGGACCGTCACCCAGGGGGCCACCGCACCCGCGCGCTCGGTCAGGCGTCCTTGATCTGTACGCGGTCGCCGCACAGTTTCGACCAGTCGTCGCGGTCCGAGGTCAGTACGAGGACCGGTGCCGGGGAGCGGAGTGCCATCGCGGCGACGAGGGCGTCGATGGCGTACTTGTGGCCGTGCAGACCGCCGGCGTCGCTCAGCAGCTGCACTGCGGTGAGGCTGTCCGCCTGGGTGACGTCCTGGACCTGGAGGCGGGAGAGCACCCAGTGCAGCCGGGCGCTGTCCGTCTTCCCGTAGACGGCCTCCACCACCGTCAGTGCCGATACGAGGACGGGCACGCCCACGCGCCGAGCGGCCTCGATCCGGGTGATCATCTGGCGGTCGTTGCGCAGCAGCAGCGACAACGCCTGGGAGTCCAGAACCAGGGACCTGGCCGCGGGCTCCTTCATGCGGCGCTGTCGTTCGACGCGTAGGGCGCCGGTGCGTCACCGAACAATTCGCGCTGCGCGGCCTGGACTTCGGCCTCGCTCAAAGGCTCGTGCTCGGCTTCGTAAGCGGCCACGATCTCGGCGAGGCCGTCCATCGCCAGCTGATGCCGGACCGCCGCGGTCACATACGCGGACACGCCGCGCTTGCCGGTACGTGTGCGCAGAGCACCGAGGAGTTCCGAGGGCATCGAGACGGAGATGTTCTCCGTGCCGCCGGGGCGGGGTGACTTCATGAGGTCAGTCTAGTACAAGAACTATTACAGCGCTGGGGGTGCTGTGTGGCCTGCATCGGTGGCGCGCAGTCTTGGCATCCCGGATCTCCTTGTGCTTTGTCACTGCTCCCGCGCTGGGACGGTGCTGGGATGCGCCCACATACCTGCAGGTCGGAAGGGGCGATCGATCTCCTGACCCGACGTCAGGCGTGCTCAGGTGCCGTAGACGGTGGAGCGAAGCCCCACGTGCACGACCCACACCACCAGTTCGCCGTTGTCGAGGGTGTAGATCACGCGGTAGTCGCCCACGCGTAGGCGGCGGCGCTCGGGCTGGGACACGAGAGCGGTGGTGTTGAACCCCAAGGGGGTCGTTCTCCAGCTCGGTCAGCTTCGCCAGAATGCGGAGGGCCGTGTCTCGCGGCCCTGGCGGACAACCCCGCGCCGCACCAGCTCCGCGCGCTCGTGCAGGTACCGGTGGGCGACGGCGATGCCCGTGGCGGCGGCGAGGGCCAGTAGGGCGAGGAGCAGTCGCCTTCCGGGGGCCGGGGCGGGTGCGGGCGGCCGGGGGGTGTCCGGGGCGCCGGAGACGTCCCGGCTGATCCGCTGCCAGACGCGGTCCGGGGGTGCCGTCGGCAGGTCCACGAGCTGTGCGGTGCGGGCCGCCGCGACCACGCGGGTCAGCATGCGAAGCTCTTCGCGGCAGCGGTCGCACTGTTCGACGTGCCGCAGGGCCTCGGCGTCGGCGTCGGTCGGGGTGGCGTTGCGCAGCGCCAGTTCCACCAGGTGCGCGGACTCTACGTGGGTCACTTCGCCCTCCCGTTCCCCGCTGGGCGGGACTCGACGGGCTCCGCCGTGACGACGAGGTTGGACACGTAGCCGCCTCGCTCGGGGTCGTACGGAGGCGCACAGGTGATGAGGGTGAGGACGGGGGCGCCGCTCCGGCGGAACGCCGAGGGCGGCAGCTCGTCCTTGGGCACGGTGACCCGCGAGACGACCCGGTAGTGCACCGGCCCGCCCCCGGCCCGGCGCACCTCGACGCGGTCTCCGCGCCGCACGTCGTACAGCGCCAGGAACTCACCGAGGTCACCGGTCTCGGAGTCGACGTGCCCGACGAGCACGGCCGAGCCCCGGGCACTGCCCGGCGCGGGCCCGTAGCGGTACCAGCCGGCCACGGACGGGTCGTCGGGGACGGCCATGTCCCCCCGGTCCGTCACGCCCACCGGACCGACCTCGGCGTCGAGGCCGGCGCGGGGGACGAGCACGCGCCGGGGCGGTGGATCCTGCGCCGTGCCGGGCGTCGTCTCCGGGGCCGCCGCGCTCCCGCGTGCCGACGGCGCCGTCGCCGCTTCGGGCGGGTGCGCGGCCGGCTGCGACGGCGTGGCCGGAAAACCGAGGACGGCTGCCAGAGCGGCAGCCGCCACCATCGGTCCCGTCAGCCGTCGCCTGCCGTCAGCCACGCCGGCGGGCGACCCGGCGGGTCACCAGCAGGCCCGCCACCGCGACCGCTCCGGCCCCGGCGACGGCCCAGGCCGGCCCCAGGTCGGAGGAGTTCGGCGTGACGGCGGCACCGCTGCCGCCAGCGGGGACGCCCTTGGGCGAGGACTCCATGCCGCTGAACGTCTGGGTCGCCAGGGCCAGGTTCTTGTCCTCGGCGCTGCCCCAGGCGTAGACGACGTTGCTGGTGCCTTCGCCGAGCTTCAGGTCGGCCGGGCCTATGGCCACGGTGTCCGTACCGGCGAGCACCACATCCGCGTTGATCGTGCCCGCGTCGACCTCGGCGGTGTCCTCCTTCGGGTTGGTCAGGTTGCTGAACACCGGCTGTCCGCCGGCCCGGACGTCGACGGCCGGTGCGGCCGCGACATGGCGGACCGTCAGACGGGACTTGCCCGCGTCGACCTGGGAGACGTCGTTGGTGAAAGCCGTCAACTGGGGATCGCCGTTGGCGGAGAGGTGGGCGGCGACCGTCGCGTTCGCGCCCTCCGGCACCTCGATCTTCTTCTCCAGGGCCGGAGTTCCGCCCGGTCCCTTGCCTGCTTCGAAGATCTGGATGTCGTAACTCCCGGCGTCGAGGGACAGCGGGTCCGTCACGGTGCCGGGCTTGAAGTCGCCGATCAGTTCATCGCCGTTGGCGTACACGTCCACGGTCATACCGGGGATGCCGTGGAAGACGGACACCATGGCCTTGTCCTGCTGCTGGGCGGCCAGGGCCGGCGCGGAGACGCCGAGGGCCAGGGCGCAGGCTCCGGTCGAGGCGGCGATGGCGAGGCGAGTGCGTGAAATCATGGGAATCATCCCTTCGAACGGAGCTCCGTACGGTGCGGAGTCTCGGTCCTGTTTCAGGTGTGGGGGCCGCCGTGGATGCGCGTAGGCCGGCCCTAGAGGCCCGTGTCGTGGACCGGGGGCTGCTCTATCGCCTGGCGGAGCCGGTGCAGGCCGCGGCGGGCGTGGCTCTTGACGGTCCCCAGGGGCATGCCGGTCCGCTCCGCGATCTGCGCCTGGGTCAGGTCCTCGTAGAAGGCCATGCACAGCACCTCCCGTTGCCGGCACGGCAGTTGTGCCAGGGCGTCGATGAGCAGCACCCGGTCCAGGACGCGGTCCGGTGCCGCCTCCTCGGGCCCGGTGGCGTCCGCGTCGCGGCCGGCCGAGTCGATGAGTGTCAGACGCCGCGTCCGGGCCGCCAGCGCGTCGACGATCTTGCGGCGGGTGATGCCGACCAGCCAGGCGCCGAGCGGACCCCGTTCCGGGCGGAATCCGGCCCGGCCGTGCCAGGCGCCGAGGAAGACCTGCTGGGTCACGTCCTCCGCCTCGTAGGTGTCGCCGAGCAGTCGGGTGGCCATGGTGTGGACGAGCGAGCCCCATCGCCGGTAGATCGCGGCGAACGCCTCCTCGTCGGCGGCGACGAGGCCACGGGCCAGTTCCTCCTCGTACCGCGTTTCCTCGGAGGGGGCGGTAATGCGCGTGTTGGTGATCATGGCCTGGTTCCTCCTGCAGGGCGTCGCGCTGGGACGGAAGGCCGTCTGCCGAACCGCACCGGTCGCGCTGTGCCGAGCCGCGACCCTGCGCTCGAAGCCAGTGTTCGGTGCACAAACGACGCATCTCAACATGCGTCGTTTATGCGTCGTACAGTCGGACGTATGGGTGTACACGAACGAGACAGCCAGGGCCGCGGATCCGAGAGCGCACCGGCCGGCGTCGGACTGACGACCGGGGAGGTGGCCAGGCGGCTGGGGGTCGCCCCCACCACGGTCCGCACCTGGGACCGGCGCTACGGCCTGGGGCCCGACGCGCACACGGGCGGCCGGCACCGGCGGTGGACCCCCGTGGACGTGGCCCGGCTGGAGCGGATGTGCGCCCTGACGGCGACCGGGATACCGCCCGCCGAGGCGGCGCGCACGGTGCTCGACGAAGCGACGCAGGAGCGGACCCCGGCCGCCCCGGCACCCTCGGAGCCGGCCCCGGCCGCTCGGGCGGCCCCGGCACCCCCGGAGGCGGCCGGGGAAGCGGCGGGGGTGGAGGCCCCGGGCCGGAGGGACGAGGGCGGGGCACCGCGACCGTCCGTCCGCGCCCGCAGCCGGGCGGGCAGCGGGTTGCGCCTCGGGGACGTGCGTCAGGAGTGCAAGGGCATCGCCCGTGCCGCGCTGCGCCTCGACGCCTCCGCGCTCGACGAGCTGCTGGAGACCGCGATCGCCGAGCACGGGCTGGTGGCCGCCTGGACCGAGGTGATCATGCCGACCCTTCAGGCCGTCGGCCGCAAGTGGGAGAGCTCCGGCGAGAAGTACGTCGAGGTCGAGCACTTCCTGTCCTGGCACGTCTCCGGCGCGCTGCGGCGCGGGGCCCCGCCCACGGCCGCCGACCGCCCGGGCGCCACCCTCGTGCTCGCCTGCGTGCCGGGCGAGAACCACACGCTGCCCCTGGAGGTGCTGGCCGCGGCGCTCGCCGAACGCGGTCTGCCGGTGCGCATGTTCGGCGGTGCGCTGCCGGTGGAGTCCCTCGTGACGGCCGTCCGCAGAACCGGTCCGGCCGCGGTGGCGCTGTGGGCGCAGTCCCGGACGACCGCCAGCCGCCCGCTGGCCCAGCACGTGGCCGCGATGGAGTGGGGCGTGCGGGGCGCCCGCCGCAAGCCGGTCGTCCTGACGATCGGGCCCGGCTGGAGCGGCCGGACCGTCCCCGGCCTGCCTCGCCCCACGGGGCTGGCCGAGGCCGTCGCGGTTCTGGAGACGGTCGTGTCGCGTCAGGGGACCGCATCGCCATAGGGGCTGCTGCATCCGAACACGGGCACCCGCCGGAAGCGGTGAACGGACAGCACACGACGGACAGGGAACAGCCGACCGGTGGCCGGGAGCGGAGTGCGGAGATGAGCGGCGCGTGGGGGGCCCGGTGAGCCGGGAACCGGTCGGCACGTCGGACGTGGTGGTCGTCGGGGGCGGTGCCGCCGGCCTCAGCCTCGCCCACCGGCTGGTCGAGACCGGCGTCGCGACCGTGACCGTGGTCGAACCGCCGGACGGTCCCGCGCGTCCCGCGGAGCGGACCTGGTGCTACTGGGACCAGGGCGACGGTGACTTCGAGGAGGCGGTCACCGCCACCTGGCCCCTGCTGCGGGTGCACGGCCCGGACGGTGACCCGCTCACCGTCGATACGGCCCCCTGGCGCTACCGCATGGTGCGCTCCGCGGCCTTCGAACGACTCGTGCACGCCCGGCTGGCGCGCGCGCCCGGCGGGCGGCTGCTGCGTGCCACGGCCGGCACGGTGCGCGACGTACCCGGAGGCGCGGAGGTCCGCTGTACGGCACAGGACGGCCGGACACTGACCCTGCGCTCCCGTTACGTGTTCGACTCGCGGCCCCTGCGGGCCCTGCCACCCGCCCGGACGCGGCTGCTTCAGCACTTCCGCGGCTGGTTCGTGCGCACCCGCGGCGACCGCTTCGACCCCGCGGTCGCCGACCTCATGGACTTCCGGGTGCCCCAGCCGCGCCACGGGCTCGCCTTCGGCTACGTCCTGCCGCTGGCCCCGGACCGGGCGCTCGTCGAGTACACCGAGTTCTCGCGGGCCCTGCTGACCACCGAGGCCTACGAGGCGGCGCTCGGGCACTACGCCCGCGAGGTGCTGCGCCTGGGCGAGTTCGGCGTGGAGAGCGCCGAGCAGGGCGTCATCCCCATGACCGACGCCCGTTTCCCCCGGCGGGCCGGGTCGGCCGTCTTCCGCATCGGGACGGCGGGCGGCGCGACCCGCCCCGCCACCGGCTACACCTTCGCGGCGGTCCAGCGCCACAGCCGGGCCATCGCCGCCGCCCTGCACGACGGCCGCGCCACCGTGCCCGCACCGCACGGGAGGCGGGCCCTCGCCATGGACGCCGTGCTGCTGCGGGCCCTGGACACCGGGCGGATCGACGGCCCCGAGTTCTTCACCGGCCTGTTCCGCCGGACGCCGGCGCCGCGTCTGCTGCGCTTCCTCGACGGCTCCACCTCGCTCCGGGAGGAGTGGGGCATCGGACTGCGCACCCCGGTGGGCCCGATGCTCCGCACCGCGCTCGAAGTGCCCTTCCTCCCCCGCCGCACCCACCCCGCCCCAGGAACCGGAGAGAACCACCGATGACCCTGCTGCGCGACCACGACCTGGCACGCGCCTTCGACCACGCGTCCCGCACCTACGACCGCCTCACCGGCCTCAACCCCGGATACCGCGCCGACCTGCTGCGCTCGGCCCGCCGGCTGAAGCTCCCCGGGGACGGGGCCGGCCTGCACCTGCTCGATCTCGGCTGCGGCACCGGCGCCTCCACCCGGGCCCTGCTGCGAGCCGCGCCCCGGGCGCGGATCACCGCGGTGGACGCTTCCGCGGGCATGCTGCGCCGGGCGCTGGCCAAGCCGTGGCCCGACGGTGTGCGCTTCCTGCACCTGAGTGCCGAGGAACTCCACGCGGCCGGCGAAGGGCCCTTCGACGCGGTCTTCGCCGCCTACCTGTTCCGCAACGTCTCCGACCCGGACGGCGTCCTCGGCACGGTGCGCGCACTGCTGCGCCCGGGCGGAAGGCTCGCCGTCCACGAGTACAGCCTCACCGGCTCGCCGGCACACCGGGCGCTGTGGACGGCCGTGTGCCAGGGCGTGATCATCCCGGCGGGCACGATCACCGGAGACCGGGCCCTGTACCGGCACCTGTGGCACAGCGTCCTCGACTTCGACACCGCTTCCGCCTTCACCGGACGCCTGACGCGCGCCGGCTTCACGGGCGCGCGGGCCCTGCCCCTCGCCGGATGGCAGACCGGCATCACGCACACGTTCGTCGCCGCGGCGGGGGAGCCCGGCCGATGAGCCGCCCGACGAGCACCCGTCCGGCCGCCCGCCGCGGCCGGGACCGCAAGGCCGAGGTCCTCATGCCCGTCCCCGGCCGGGACGGGTTCACGCGCGAGGACGCGTCGTCCGTCGCCGTGGTGGGCGGCGGGATCGCCGGTCTCGCCGCCGCCACCGGACTGGCCGAACGCGGCGCCCGCGTGACCCTCTACGAACAGGAGGACTCCCTGGGCGGCCGCCTGGCCGGTCACCGCACCCGGCTGGCCGACGGCTCCGAGGTGACCATGAGCCGCGGCTTCCACGCCTTCTTCCGCCAGTACTACAACCTGCGCGGCCTGCTGCGGCGCACCGACCCCGCCCTGGCCCGCCTCACCCCGCTGCCCGACTACCCCCTGCGGCACAGCGGCGGGCTGACCGACAGCTTCGCCCGCGTCCCGCGCACCCCGCCCCTCAGCGCCCTCGGCTTCGTCGCCCTCAGCCCCACCTTCGGCCTGCGCGACCTCGCCGCCCTGGACGCCCGGGCGGCGCTGCCGCTGACGGACGTACGCGTGCCCGACGTGTACACACGCTTCGACGAGACCAGCGCGACCGCCTTCCTGGAACGCGTCCGCTTCCCCGAGGCCGCGCACCACCTGGCGTTCGAGGTCTTCTCCCGCAGCTTCTTCGCCGACCCGCGCGAACTCTCCGCCGCCGAGCTGATGCTGATGTTCCACATCTACTTCCTCGGCTCCTCGGAGGGGCTGCTCTTCGACGTACCCGACGAGCCCTTCCCGCAGGCCCTGTGGGAGCCGCTCGCCGACTACCTCCGCCGCCTCGGCGCGACCGTCCGCACCGGCACCCCCGTCCACGGCGTGGAGCCCGACTCCGCAGGGGGAGCCGAGGTGCGCACCGGCACCGGCACCGGCCGGCACGACGCGGTGGTGCTCGCCCTCGACACCGCGGGACTGCGCCGGGTCGTCGCCGGCTCGCCCCGCCTCGGCACCGCCCCCTGGCGCGAGGACATCGCCGCCCTGCGCACCGCCCCGCCGTTCCTCGTCTCCCGGCTCTGGCTCGACCGGCCGGTCCGCGCCGACCGCCCCGGCTTCCTCGGCACCAGCGGCTACGACGGCCTCGACAACATCAGCGTCCTGGAACGCTACGAGGGCGAGGCCGCCCGCTGGGCCGCGCAACACGGGGGTTCCGTCGTCGAACTGCACGCCTACGCCGTCGACCCCGGCGCGGACCGGCAGACCGTGCAGGACGAACTGCTCGGGCAGCTGCGGCGGGTGTACCCGGAGACCCGTCAGGCGCGCCTCGTCGACGCCCGGCACGAGTGGCGCTCGGACTGTCCGCTCTTCCCGGTCGGCACCCACCACCGGCGCCCCACCGTACGGACCCCGCACCCGTGGCTGACGCTGGCCGGCGACGGACTCCGCTGCGACCTGCCCGTGGCCCTGATGGAACGCGCCGCCACCACCGGCTTCCTGGCCTCCAACGCCCTGCTCGCCCGGTGGGGCGTCCGCGGCCAGGTGCTGTGGACCGTGCCACGGGCGGGCCGTTCCCGGGTTCTGCGGGCACTCGGGGCGCTCGCGGATCGTCCTGCGCGCCGGTGAAGGGCCGCCGGACGGGCCCGGGCCGCTCAGCGCAGGCCCGTCCGGCGGGGTCGTGTCAGCCGGGGAACCGCCCGGTGCTGCGCAACTCCCAGCGCCTCTCGGCGTAGGCCAGGTCGTCGCGCCACAGGCGCCCGGCCGTACCCCGCATCAGGGGGCGCAGCACGGGGGCGGAGGCCCGGGCCAGGGCGAAGCCGCGCCGGTCCGAAGCGGCGACGACCGCCTCGATCACGGCCGTCCGCGGCCGGTCCGCGTCCGCGGCGGTCAGCGGCGTGGCATGGGTCTCCACCACGGACGTGGCGCCCTCGCCGTCGGTGATGCGCATGACGACGGTGCGCGGCTCCGGCGCGGTGAACTCGGCCCGCACGGGCACCACCAGACGGCCCGCCACCCGGAAGGACACGTCGACCACGAAGGCGTCGTCCTCGTCGCCCCCCTCGCCGCCCTGCGGTTCCCGCACGACCGTCAGGTCGACGAAGGAGTACGGGTGGAACCACGACCCGTGCCACGGGTCGAGCCGGTTGGCCACCACGTCCTGCGGCTCGCACCGCCCGACCGCCGTGAACACCGCGTCCACCCCGCTGCCCGGCGCGGGACGGGCCGGAACCACGGGCCGCTCCGACGGCTCCTCGCCCCCGACCGCGTCCAGCCGCACCCACACCAGCACCCCGTCGTCGTGGACGGGGTACGGCTGCCAGCCGGCGAACGCGGCACCGTCCAGGGCCAGTCCGTGCCAGTGGCAGACCAGCGTGCCGCACACCACCCGGCTGTCCCGCAGCGGAGCACCGAGGTGCGGGCAGGCACCGGGGCCGGCCCGCAGATCACCCGCCTCCGAGCGCCACAGCACCACCTCGACGCCGCCGACGGTCCTGCCGTAGGGGCGGCCGGGGCGCACGGCCCGCGAGGCGCCGACGACGAACCAGTTGCCCGAGGGCCGAGCGGACGCCCGTTTGAGCGTGTCGGCGATCAACGCCGGGCGGGCCGCGCGCCAGGTCGGCGTCTGCTCCGCCCAGGCCGGTCCACGACGGCGCCGCAGCGGCGACGTCCAGCGTGCCCTGTCCGCTCGCTCACTCACGACCCGGTCCCTTCCGTTCCAGTGCGGCGGGGGCCGCCGCGGGTGCCGCGCGCCATCGCGCGCCGGCCACCTTCAGGACCCCCGCCGCGGCGGTGGCCGCCCGCCGGCGGCGCGGCACCACCGCACGACGGTGCAGCACGGTGTAGTCGTGCCGCGCGATCGCGTCGAGGATGCCGCCGTACAGCGTGAACGCGGTGCGAATACAGGGGCGCACCCGCGGGTCGAGCATCGCGATGCCCGGTTCCGCCTCCCGGTACACGTCCCTGGTCAGGGCCTCGGCCGCGACGAGGGCCGCCCTGATGCGCGGGTCATGGCGTCCGGTGCGCCGGCTCCACTCCAGCAGCGGCCGGTCCACGCCGTGGGCGGCAAGCAGGTCAGCGGGCAGGTAGACGCGGCCGCGGTCCAGGTCCTCGCCCACGTCCCGCAGGAAGTTGGTGAGCTGGAACGCCACCCCGAGGGCCGCCGCGTGCACAGCGGCCTCCTCGCGCGGGACGACCGTGCCGAGCACGGGCAGCAGCTGAAGGCCGATCACCGCCGCCGATCCGTGCATGTAGGCCCGCAGGTCGGCGTAGGTCGGGTAGTCGGTGACGGTCAGGTCTGCGCGCATCGAGACGAGGAAGTCGGCGAACAGCGTCACGTCGATGCCGTACCGGTCGGCGGTGTCGGCCACGGCCCGGACCACCGGTTCGGTCCCGCCGCCGGTGCGCAGCGTGTGGGCGAGCTCGCCCTCCAGCCGCGTCAGCAGCAGGCCGGGCTCGTCGGGGGTCCGGTGCCGGTCCAGGTCGTCGACGATGTCGTCGGCCCAGCGGGCGAAGCCGTACAGCGCGTGCACCGCCGAGCGGCGCTCCAGTGGCAGCAGGCGGGTGGCCAGGAAGTAGGTCCGGCCGTGGCGCGCGTTGAGCTGCCGGCATCGGGTGTATGCGGCACGCAGGCCGGGGTCGGTGATCCCCGCTGCGTCCAGTTCACGTCGGGTCATGGGCACCTGCTCCGGTCGGGGTGGACGGGACCTCCCGTACGGCCGGGCGCGGGCGGGAGGCCGGAGAGCGGCGTCCCGGGCCGCCCGTGACCCGGGCGGCGGCGAGCTTGCCGCTGATCAGCACGGTCGGTACGCCGACCCCGGGTGTCGTCCCGCAGCCGGCGAGCACCACGTTGTCCAGCCCGCGCACGAGGTTGCGCGGCCGGAAGGGCCCGGTCTGGGCGAAGGTGTGGGACACGGAGAAGGGGCTGCCCGCCGCGTGGCCCTGGGCCGTCCAGTCGAGCGGGGTCACCAGCAGTTCCTCCTCGACGCTGTCCGCGAACCCGTCCAGGCCGCGGCGTTCCAGCTCGGCGACCAGGCTGTCGCGGTAGCGCGGGCCGAGGTCCCGCCAGGCGGCGGCGGAGGGGCCGACGGCCGTGTTGGGGCAGGGCGCCAGGACGTAGTGGAGGTGACGGCCCGGCGGCGCCAGGGAGGCGTCGTGCGTCGTCGGACGGGTGATCAGCAGCGACGGGTCGCTCATCAGCGCCCCCGTCCGGGTCAGTTCGTCGAAGGTGCGCTCCCACGCGGCGCCGAAGGACAGCGTGTGGTGGGCGAGGTGGGGCCAGGTGCGGTCGGTCCCCGCGTGCAGGACCACCGCGGACGGCGAGTGCCGCAGCCGTACCGGACGCCGGGGTGCCCGGCCCAGCAGCCGGTGCGCGGCGGGCAGTTCGCAGGTCAGCACCACCGCGTCGCACGGGATGCGCTCACCCGAGGCGAGCCGGACCGCCCGCACCCGGCCCGCGGAGCGTTCCAGCGCGCTCACCTCGGCCGACCAGCGCAGCTCGGCACCGGCCCCGGCCGCCACGTCCGCCATCGCCCGGGGCAGCGCGTGCATGCCGCCCTTGGGGAACCAGACACCGGCCACCGTGTCCATGTAGGCGATCACCGCGTAGGCCGCCAGCGCCCGGGCCGGGGCCACCCCGGCGTACAGGGCCTGGAAGGAGAAGACCCGGCGCAGACGGGCGTCGGAGAGGAAGCGGCCGATCCTGCCGTCGAGACGTCCGAAGCCGCCGAGCGCCGCGAGCCGGGCCAGATCCGGATGCGCCAGCTGGAACGGCGAGTCGAAGTTGGTGTCGATGAAACGGCGCATCTGCGCCCGGTACAGCCGCTCCAGCCACTCCCGCAGCCTGCGGTAGCCCGCCGCCTCCGCCGGTCCGGCGAAGCGCCGCACCTCCGCCTCCATGGCATCGCCGTCGGTGTGCACGTCGAGCGAGGTCCCGTCCGCGAAACCGGCCCGGTAGGCGGGGTGAAGGGGCAGCAGCTCGACGTGCCGGCCGAGGCTCTCGCCGACCGCCGCGAACGCCGCGTCGGCCAGATGCGGCATCGTCAGCACGGTCGGCCCGGTGTCCACCAGGTAGTCGCCGAGCCGTGCCCGCCCGGCCCTTCCGCCCGGGCCGGCGTCCCGTTCGACGAGTGTCACCCGGCGGCCGGCGCCCAGCAGATGCAGCGCGCACGCCAGCCCGGACAGGCCGGCGCCCACCACGACCACATGGTCCGTCGGTCCCGTCACCGTCCTCATACGAGCTCCTCCGCGTGGCGCGGGGCGAGGCCCGAGGCCCGCTCGACCAGGGCGGCGAACTCCCGCCGCACACCCGTGGCGGCGCCGGTCGCCTCGAAATGCCGCAGCCCGGTGGCCGCCAGGTCCGCGATCCTCGCCTCCACCTCGGCCCGGGCACCCGTCCGCTCCAGCGCCGCCCGCATCCGGTCGACGGTGTGCCCCGGCCGGGCCTCCGCGTCCGGGGCGAGCACGGCGGCGGCGTCCCGGTCGCCGGTGGCCTCCGCGAGCCGGACGGCGGCGGCGAGGAGTGGGGTGAGCTTGCGGGAGCGCAGATCCTCGTCGGCCGGTTTGCCGGTCAGCGCCGGATCGCCGAAGGCCCCGAGGAGGTCGTCGCGCAGTTGGAAGGCGAGCCCCGCGCACCGGCCTGCGGCCCGCAACGCGCCCACGGTGCGGGCGTCCGCGCCGGCCAGTGCCGCGCCCAGCGCCAGGGGCCGCGCGACCGTGTACCGGGCGCTCTTCAGGACGGCGATGGTCAGCGCCTCCTCGGCGCCGGACGAGCCGCTCGCCTGCGCACGCAGGTCGCGGTACTGCCCGGCGACCATCTCGGTGCGCATGGCCCGCCACTCCTCGTGCAGCCGCTGGCCGTGCGGCGAGGTGAGCGCCGTCTCCGTCAGCAGGTCGTCCGCCCACGCCAGCGCCAGGTCGCCCGCGAGCACGGCGGCCGACGTCCCGAACGGCCCGGCGGAGCCGCCCGCCTGGCCGGCCGGGTGGTCCCGGGCGAAGTCCACGTGCACCGCGGCGGCACCGCGGCGCAGCGGTGACCCGTCCATCACGTCGTCGTGGATGAGGGCGCAGGCCTGGAGCAGTTCGAGGGCCGCCCCCGTGCTCAGGACCGCGCCCGCGTCGCCCGAGCCGCCCGCGGCCCGCCAGCCGCACCACACGAACGCCGTACGCAGCCGCTTGCCGCCCCGCCGGACGAACGCGGCGACGCGCTCGGCCATCTCGCGGGAGAACACCGCGTCGGTGTCGCGGGCCTGCCGCAGCCGGTCCTCCAGCACCCGCTCCAGCACCGCCTCCATGGCGCGCGTGGCCCCCGGAGCGGTGAGCGGGGCGTGATGCGTCTCCGCCGATCCGGCCACCGTCGGCCGCGGTCCAAGCATGCCCAACCCCTTCTCGCTTCCGGTCGTTCGCACCTCAGTGCGTCCGGTGCTTCCGTGTGATTCCGCCGGGAGTGGTGTTCCGGATGCGTCGGGTGCCCGATTCTCAGTCGCGGCCACGGGCCTGCCGGAAGCGGGCCAGGCCCTCGCCGAGATCGAGGAGCGGCGCCGGATAGCGGAGCCCGGCCCGCTCGTCCGCCGGCAGCCGCCAGGGCTCGTGCACCGCGGCGCCGCCGACGTCCGCCAGTTCGGGCACCCAGCGCCGTACGTACGTGCCGTCCGGGTCGTAGCGCTTGCCCTGGAGGACGGGGTTGAGGACGCGGTGGGGGCGGGTGTCGGTGCCGGTGCCGGCGACCCACTGCCAGTTCAGCTGGTTGTTGACGAGGTCGCCGTCCACCAGGTACCGCAGGAAGTGCCGGGCGCCGATCCGCCAGTCCACGTACAGCGTCTTGGTCAGGAAGCTCGCCACCAGCAGCCGGGCCCGGTTGTGCATCCAGCCCTCGTGGCGCAGCTGGCGCATGCCCGCGTCGACCACCGGGTAGCCGGTGCGGCCCTCCCGCCACGCGGCGATGTCCTCGGCGGCCTCCTCCTCGCCGCGCCACCGGTCGCCCCGGGTGCGGTAGTCCTGGACGGACGCCTCGGGCCGGGCGGCGAGGACCTGGTGGTGGAAGTCGCGCCAGCACAGCTGACGGACGAACGCGTCCGCCCCG
The DNA here is from genome assembly GCF_031348265.1 of Streptomyces collinus. Lineage (NCBI taxonomy): Bacteria > Bacillati > Actinomycetota > Actinomycetes > Kitasatosporales > Streptomycetaceae > Streptomyces > Streptomyces collinus. The sequence continues at coordinate 5,735,386 of NZ_CP133771.1, forward strand.
GCGCCGCCCTTCTCACGGGCCCGCCGGACGACGTCCACCGGCGAGAGCGCCCCGAAGTGGAGGTACGGCGACAGCCGTGAGGTCGCGTCACCGGCCAGGTCGTCGTGCCGTTCCTCGTACCGGGACAGGCCGGTGTCCGCCCACCGGGCGAACCGGTCGCGCCCCGCGCTCTCCCCGCCGGCCGGCAGATCCGGCGACACGTCCGCCACCCCCGCGCGCGCGGGCGGCTCCTCGCCGCGCACCGCCTCGGGGACCCGCACCGCACGCGGCGCCGGCAGGAGGTCGCGCAGCGGCTCCCTGGACCAGCGGCGCATGTACGGGGTGAACACGGCGAAGTGGTCCGAGCCGACCGGTGTCACCCTCCCCGGTGCCACGGCGGTGACCACGCTGTCGTGCACCCGCAGCGCGATGCCGCCGGCGCCCAGGTCCGCGCGCAGCCGCTCCTCCCGGCGGTGGGCGTAGCCGGTGACGCCCGCGGCCATGTGCACCTCCGTGGCGCCGCACTCGGCGGTGACCGCCCGGACCTCCCGGGCGACCGGCCCGGTGCGCACGACCAGCCGTCCGCCGCGCCGGCGCAGCGAGGAGTCGAGGTCGGCCAGGCAGTCGGCGAGGAACGCGACGCGGTTGGGCACGTCGAATCCGGCGGCGTGGACGGCGGGGTCGCGGACGAACAGGGGCACGACCTCGTCCGCCGAGTTCAGGGCTGCGCGCAGCGGCGGATGGTCGTGCAGGCGCAGGTCCGAGGTGAACAGGACGACCGCGACGGTCATGGTGTCACTCCTGGTGCGGTGGTGCGGGTTGCGTGCGTTGCTCCCGGACACTTCGCCGCTCGCGGGCCCGCCGGATGCGCGAGGCGCCGCGGCGTCCGCCGGTGCCCTCGGACGCGGCCCGCGCGATGTTGCGCGCCATGCCGCCGAACACGACGGAGTGGAACGGGGCGACGCTCCACCAGTAGGCGTGGCCGAGCAGGCCGCGCGGATGGAACAGGGCCCGCTGCCGGTAGCGGGTGCGGCCCTTCTCGTCGGTCTCGGCGTACATCTCCAGCCAGGCGAGGCCGGGCAGCCGCATCTCGGCGCGCAGCCGCAGCAGACGACCCGGTTCGATCTCCTCGACCCGCCAGAAGTCCAGCGAGTCGCCGACCCTCAGCCGCTCGGTGTCCCGTCGGCCGCGGCGCAGCCCGACCCCGCCCGCGAACCGGTCCAGCCAGCCGCGGACCGCCCAGGCCAGAGGGGAGGAGTACCAGCCGTTGTCGCCGCCGATGCCCTCGACGACCTTCCACAGCGCGGCCCGGGACGCGTCGACCGGCCGCTGCCGTTCGTCCTGGTAGAGGCTGCCGCCCGCCCAGTCCGGGTCGGTGGGCAGCGGGTCGCTGGGCGCCCCGGGCACCGACGCCGAGGACCAGCGCGTGGAGACCTGCGCCTCGCGCACCCTGCGCAGCGCCAGGGCCAGCGCCTCGTCGAACGGCAGCGGCCGGCCCGGGAGGTCCGGCACGTACCGGGCGATGTCGTGTTCGCCGCAGACGACCTCGTGCCGCAGCGACTCGGTCAGCGGCCGGGCGAGCGAGGCGGGCACCGGCGTGACCAGGCCGACCCAGTGGCTGGACAGCCGTGGGGTGAGGACCGGGACCGGCACGATGAACCGCCGCCGCAGTCCGGCGACGGCGGCGTAGCGTCGCATCATGTCGCGGTAGGTGAGGACGTCCGGCCCGCCGATGTCGAAGGCCCGGTCGACGTCGTCCGGCATGGTGGCCGACCCGACGAGGTAGCGCAGCACGTCCCGAACGCCGATGGGCTGGGTGCGGGTGTGCACCCAGCTGGGGGTGACCATGACGGGCAGGCGTTCGGTGAGGTAGCGCAGCATCTCGAACGACGCCGAACCCGAGCCGATGACGACGGCGGCCCGCAGCACGGTCGCGGGCACGGGCGAGTCGAGGAAGATCTGCCCCACCTCGGCCCGGGACCTCAGGTGCGGGGAGAGCTCCCCCTCGGGGACGCCACGCGGCGTGAGCCCGCCGAGGTAGACGATCCGCCGTACGCCGGCCGCCCGGGCCTGTTCGGCGAAGATCCGGGCGGCGGCGCGGTCGGTGTCCTCGAACCCGGAGCCGGAGCCGAGGGCGTGCACCAGGTAGTAGGCGACATCGATCCCGCGCATCGCCGAGGCGAGCGACTCCGGGTCCGTGACGTCCCCCCGGACCGTCTCGGCGTGAGACGCCCAGGGGTGGTCGCGGAGTTTGCCGGGGGAGCGGGCCAGACACCGGACGCTGTGGCCCTCCTGGAGCAGTTCCGGCACCAGGCGCCCGCCGATGTATCCGGACGCCCCGGTGACCAGGCAGTGCAGCCGCCGCCCGTCCGTCGCCATCGTCGTGCCTCCGTCCTCCGGAACCGTCGCCGTGCCGCCGGAGCGCGGCCGCCCCGACGCGAACCTTTCCCGCCCGGGGCGCTTCGCGGATGCACGACACGGGTGATGCCGACGGTTCAGCCGGAGGGAGTACCGCCGCCGGACCTCACCGGCTCGTCGCGGGCGAGGGCGCTCGGCCACCACGCCCGGGGCCCGATGTCGATCATCAGCGCGGGCACCAGCAGCGAGCGCACCACGAGCGTGTCGAGCAGCACCCCGAAGGCGACGATGAACGCGATCTGCACCAGGAACGCCAGGGGGATCACCATCAGCGCCGCGAACGTCGCGGCGAGCACGACACCCGCCGAGGTGATCACCCCGCCGGTCGTGGTCAGCCCGCGCAGCACACCCTGCCGGTTGCCGTGCGCGAGCGCCTCCTCCCGGACCCGGGACATCAGGAAGATGTTGTAGTCGACGCCGAGCGCCACCAGGAACACGAAGCCGTACAGCGGCACCGAGGCGTCCGTCCCGCTGAACCCGAGGAGGTTCTGGAAGACCAGCGCCGACACGCCCAGCGTCGCCAGGAAGTTGAGCCCCACGGTCGCGACCAGCAGCACCGGCACGAGCAGGGAACGCAGCAGCAGCATCAGGATCAGCAGGATGACGGCGAGCACGATCGGCACGATGACCGTCCGGTCCCGGGCGGCGGTCTGCTGGGTGTCGTACTGCTGCGCCGTGTACCCGCCGACCAGGGCGTCCGCCCCGGGCACCGCGTGCACCCGCGCGCGCAGCCGCTCGACGGTCTCCTTGGCCGCGTCGCTGTCCGCGGCGGCCTCCAGGGTGGCGTCGATGCGCACCCGCCCGTCGACCGCGAGCGGCTCGCCCGCCCCGGGCCGTCCGGAGGCGGAGACGGCGCCGGCGGAGGCCACGCCCTCTGTGCTGCGCGCGGCGGCCGTCACCTCGGCGGTCCGGCCGGCGTCGGCGATGATGACGGCCGGGTTGCCGGACCCGCCGGGGAAGTGCGCACCGAGCGTCGTCTGCGCGGCCACCGAGGGCGCGTCGTTCACGAAGATCTCGTCGAGCGGCACGCCCTTGGAGGACAGGGAGGGCGAGAAGGCCGCGAAGACGGCCAGCACGAGCGCCGTCACCGCCCAGGTCCGCCGCGGCCGGCCGTTCACCGTCCTCGCGACCCGGCGCCACACGCCGCTGCCCTCCCCGGACTCCTCCGGGGGCTTCGGCCGGGACGGCCAGTAGGCGGTGCGGCCCAGCAGGGCCAGCGCGGCCGGCAGGAAGGTGAGCGTGGTGAGCACGGCGCAGCAGATGCCGATGGCGCCGACCGGCCCGAGGGCGCGGTTGTTGGTGAGGTCGCTCGCGAGCAGGGCCAGCAGGCCGAGCGCGACGGTGGCGGCGCTGGCGGTGATGGCGCCGAACGAGCGGCGTACGGCGGCCGTCGCGGCCCCGAAGCGGTCCCCGCGCAGGGCGAGTTCCTCACGGAAGCGCGCGGCCAGCAGCAGGGCGTAGTCGGTGGCGGCGCCGATCACCAGGATCGACAGGATGCCCTGGACTTGTCCGTCGACCCGGACCACGTCCCGGTCGGCCAGTGCGTAGACCACCGCGCAGGCGAGGCCCAGCGCGAAGACCGACCCCAGGATGATCAGGAAGGGCAGCAACACGCTCCGGTACACCAGCAGCAGGATCAGCAGCACGGCGCCGAGGGCCACGCCGAGCAGCAGTCCGTCGATGCCCGCGAACGCGTCCGACAGATCGGCCTGACTGGCCGCGGGCCCGGCGATCTGCGCCGTGGTGTCCGGCACGGCCCCGGCCGCCTCGCGCACCGCGTCGAGGACGGTGGGCAGTTCGTCGCCCAGGTCGGGCTCCAGCTGGACGACGACCTGTATCGCCTCGCGGTCGTCGGAGAGCAGGGCGGGCGACGGGCGGCCCACGACGCCGGGCTTCCCGGCGAGCGCGGCGACGGCACGGCCGGCCTCGGCCTGCCGTTCCTTCGTGAACCGCTCCCCGTCCGCCGTCCAGACCACGATCGCCGGGACGGTCTCGGACCGGTCGAAGGCCGCGCGGGCTTCGAGCACCCGGGTGGACTCGGCGCTCCGCGGCAGGAAGGCGGCCTGGTCATTGCTGGCCACTTCGCCGAGCTTGCCCGCGTAGGGACCGAGCGTTCCGCCCACCCCCAGCCAGACGAGCAGCAGAACGAGCGGTACGAGCCGCCGGGCCCAACGCTGTGCGGTACTCATGCGCATCCCAAGCCGTAGAGGAAGTAACTCACTCGTAAAGTATCTCAATCATTGAGAGATACTAGGCTGGGGGGATGAGCGGCTCCGGTGCACCCACGGCATCTCTTCCGGCGGACGACCCCACGGGGTTGCAGTCCTTCGCCGTTCTCTTGCGCCGGATGAACAGCGAGTTCAACCGCATCGCCCAGGAGTTCGCCCAGGCGCAGGGGCTGCACCTCACCGACATGCAGGCCCTGATCGCGATCCTGGACGCCGACTCCGACCCGGAGGCCGGGGGCGAGCCCATGACGCCGGGCCGTCTGCGGGGTCAGCTCAATCTCACGTCCGGCGCGGTGACCGCGTGCCTCGACCGGCTGGAGCGGGCCGGGCACATCCGCCGCGTCCGGGACGCCGGCGACCGCCGGGTGGTGCACCTGCACTACGCCGACGCGGCCCGGGGCCTGGCCCGGGACTACTTCCGCCCCCTGGCCCGGAGCACCGACGCGGCCCGGGGCCGTTTCAGCCCCGAGGAGCTGGAGGTGGTCGTCCGGTTCCTCGCCGAGATGAACGCGGAACTGGGCCTGCTGCGCCGGGACCCCGGCTGAGGGTTCGTCACGTGGGGATGGGGGCCGGACTCGCACGAGCCCGGCCCCTGCGTTCAAGTCGCTCAGGTCATTCAGAACGCTCAGGTCGCTCAGGTCACCGAGGTCGCTGACGTCGCAGAGGTCAGAACTGGAGCGCCCAGGCGTCGATCCGCCCGGTGTCGTAGCGGGCGTTGTCGCTCACGCGCAGCTTCCACGTGCCGTTCGCGGCCTCCGAGGAGGCGTTCACGGTGTACGTGGTGTCGATGTTGTCCGCACTGCCGCCGGTGCCGTACGCCTTCAGCGTGTACGCCGTGCCGTCGGGGGCGATCAGCTGGACCTGGAGGTCACCGATGTAGGTGTGGACGATGTGCACCTCGACGGCCAGGGCCGAGGGGGCGTTGCCGGAGACGCCGGAGACCGTCACCGGGGACTCGGCGGTGGCGTTGTCGGCGATGGCCTGGTCGGCGGTGTTCTCGAAGCGCGGGCCGGGCGGGGTGGTCGTACCGCCGCCGACGTACAGGAGCCGGTTGGGTGAACCGGTGCCGGGGCTGGTGACGACGCCGGTGGTGGCGGCGGACGTCAGCGCGGCGGAGACCTGCGCGGGTGTGGCCGTGGGGTTGGCTGCCAGGTGCAGGGCGGCGGCGCCGGCGACGTGCGGGCTCGCCATCGACGTGCCGGAGATGGTGTTGGTCGCCGAGTCGCTCGTGCTCCAGGCCGAGGTGATGGACGAGCCGGGCGCGAACAGGTCAAGGACGGTGCCGTAGTTGGAGTAGCTCGCCTTGGCGTCGCTCGACGTCGTGGCACCGACCGTGACGGCCTCGGTGACCCGTGCGGGGGACCGGGTCGAGGCGTTGGTGGACTCGTTGCCGGCCGCGACCACGAAGGTGACGCCGGAGGTGATGGCGTTGCGCACGGCCGTGTCGATGGCCGTGTCGCCGGGCCCGCCGAGGGACATGTTCGCCACGGCCGGCTTGACCGCGTTCCGGGCGACCCAGTCGATGCCGGCGACGACCTGGGCGGTCGTGCCCTGGCCGGAGTTGTTGAGTACCCGGACGCCGACGACCTTGGCCTTCTTGGCGACGCCGTAGGCGCTTCCGGCGACCGTGCCGGCGACGTGCGTGCCGTGGCCGTGGCCGTCCTGGGCGGTGTTGTCGTTGTCGACGGCGTCATAGCCGTAGGAGGCGCGTCCGCCGAAGTCGCCGTGGGTGATGCGGACGCCGGTGTCGATGACGTACGCGGTGACGCCCTCGCCGGCGGAGTCCGGGTAGGTGTACGAGCTGTTCAGCGGCAGGCTCTTCTGGTCGATGCGGTCCAGGCCCCAGGACGGCGGGCTGGGCTGCGTCCCGGTGATCGAGAACGTCCGGTTCTGCACGACGGAGGCGACGGCCGGGTCGCCGGCGAGACGTTTCGCCTCGGACGCGGACGCCTCGACCTCGTAGCCGTTCAGGGCCTTGGTGTACGTCCGCTCGATGTCGGCGCCGTACTTGTGCGCGAGCGCGCGGCCCTCGGCGGAAGCGGCCTTCTCCGACTTCAGGGTGACGACGTAGCTGCCGGCGACGGCGTTCGCGGCGCCCTCGTACTGTATGCGCCCTTCGGCGGCGGCCGGGGCGGCGCCGGCGGGGAGGGCGGAGACGAGGCTCGCGACGAGGGCCGCGGTGGCCGTCGCGCCGAGCGCGGCCAGTCTTCGCCGGGAGGTTCTGCGGGGAGTACGCATCACTGCCATCTGAGGGGTCCTCCTCAATCGGTGGTGCGCTGTGGGGTGTGGTGCACGCCCGTCGGTCGCCGCCGATGAGGCCAGTGGGTCATGACCATGTCAAGCCAGCGGCTACTCCTGTGCGTCAGCGAAAGATTGAGGCCTCCACAGGAATTGCACAAGGGCTCTGCACGGACCGGCAGAACCCTTATGACGCCCCGTCAGCCGCCGGGACGCTCCGCGGGGGGTGGGAGGCGGGGCGTTGCCGAGGGGCCGGCCGGATGGTGACGGAGCGGGTGTGGCGCGGTCCTGCGCTGCGAGGGAAGCCGGACGGCCGGGCCGGTGGTGCGCCGCCCCTGGACTGCCGGCGGCGACACGGGCTGGTCGCCCGGACGGCCACGGAACGGGCGTCACGCCGCAGTGTGCTGCGGCAGGCTGCTGGGCCGGTGGGCCGGCCGGTCATGGAGCGGGCGTAGCGCCCCTTGCCCTGCCGGAGAGGACCTGTATGCAGGTGAGCACCGTCGGTGGGTCGGGTCGGGCCGGTCCCTGACGGTGATGGAGCGGCGCTGCGCCGCGTGCTCCGAGGGCCGGCCGGAAGGCGCAGGAGGAAGGCGCAAGCGGAGCCCGATGCGCCGCAGGCGAGCGCCGTCGGCGGCAACTCGGGCCGGTGGGCCCGGTCGGTGACGGAGCAGGCATAGTCCCTCTGCACTGCGGGAGGCACCCGGTCTGCCGGAAGGCACGGGCGGAGCGCCCCCTGCCTCGCTTGCCGACGCCGCCGGTGGCAACTCGGGCCGCTCGGCCGGCCGGTGACGGAGCGTGCGCTACACCCTCCTGCTCCGTGGGCCGGCCGGACGGCGGCGATGGAGCCTCACGACCCTGCCGCCGCCGACGCCTCGGCCGCTCGGCCGCTCCGCGGCTCGGCGGCTCGGCGGCTCGGGGCGCTGCGCCCCCCTGCTCCGCTGGTCAGCCAGCCAGCCAGCCAACTGGCCGGGCGGGCGGCGGCCATGGAGCCTCACCACCCTGCCGTCCGCGGCATCTCGGCCGGTTGCCCGGGCAGTCCGCGTCGCCGGCACCTCGCCCGGTTGCCCGGGCACTCCGCGCCGTCGGCGCCTCGGCGGGCCGGCCGGATCGCGACGGTGCGAACCGCCCGCGCGCCTCACCGGTCCGCCGAAGGCAGCCGGCCCCGGCCGGTCAGCCGGACGGCCCAGCAGGCCGAGGCACCAGGCCGGGGCACCAGGCCGCGCAGGCCGGCGCAGGCCAGGCGTTCCGGCCTGGCCCCCGCGCCTCAGCCCGCGGAGGACTGCTCCAGTACCTCCACCGGCAGAGCCCCACCCGCACCGATCACCTCGATGCCGAGCAGCCGCCCCGACGCGTCCACGTCGAGGAACACCTCGGCGTCCGCCCCGACCCCGTCGACGGGGATCTGCCGGACGGCGGCGCCGTCCGCGATGTGTGCGACGAGAGAGACATACGCGGTGTCGTTCTCGCGGTCGTACTCGATGTGCATGCTTCGCCTCTCGGGAACGGGCTCAGTTGCGGCCGACGGACACGACGTTGCCGGCCTTGTTGATCACGACCCAGATCTTGCCGGTGGTGTACTTCCACGTGCCCGGCGACTTGCCCTTGGTCTTCTTGCCGGTCTTCACCGTACGCGCGACCATCTCCTGGCTGATGCCACGCTGGGCCATGCGCTGGGCCGCGTGCTTGGAGATGCTCTTGACGCCCTGGGTGAGCAGCAATCGCCCGGCGACGATCGCCAGCGGGATGAACCACGCCGGGTCCGCCACCACCGGGAAGGCCGTGCCCGGCCCCGGCCGCACGGTCTGCACGAGGGCCCCGCCCTCGACGCGGTACTCGGTGGGCACGGCCTCGCCCCGCGCGTCCTTCGCCCAGGGCGCGTCGAACGTGCCGAGGTACTCCTCACCGCGGGTGACCAGGACGGAGCCGTCCTCAAGGGTCTCGGTCTCCGCGTCCGCGGGCAGGCCGAGCGGGAACCGGAACTCGGTCGGGGCGTCCGCGTCCTTGAGCGTGATCAGGGCGCGCACCCCGTCCCGGTTGGGCTGCACGGCCAGGTCGACGTCCTCGCCCGCGCCCGGGTAGACGACCGTGCCGTTGGCGCTGGTCGTGGCCTGCGCGTCGGCGCTGCCGGGCAGGGTCAGGCGCAGCACGTCGGAGCCGTAGGCGAACTCCACGGCGCCGTCGGCGGTGGCCGGCGCGGTGATGCGGGCGGCGGACGTCTCGTCGCCGACCTCCGCGTGCGTGGCTCCGCCGGCGACGGGCGTGCCGGGGACGAGGTCGGACGTTCCGGTGACGCGCTCGACCGTCTCGGCCGCCTGGACGGCCAGGGACGCGCGGGAGCCGTCGTCGCCGGTCCCGGCGTGCGCGCCCGCTGCGGTCAGCAGCACCGCACCGGCGGTGCAGCACGCCACCAGGATGCGGGCGTGGGTGCGTCGGCGTCGGGCGGAGCGGTCCTGGGTGTGGTGCATGTGCGTCCTCGCGTTGTGCTGACGGCCCGTTCGACGGGCCCGTGGTGATCGGCGTCCCGATGGATCCTGGCAGCGCGGCACCGGCCGGCGGCATCCGTCCGAGGGCGGGAACCGACCCCGCCGACCGGCGGGGTCCGGGCCGCCGTGTGGCAGGTGGCACACGGCGCCGGTGCAACGCCGCACGGGGGAGGGACGTCGTAACGAACGGTGTTCGCGCTGGGCGGGGGGCGGAAGTGATACGAGTCGCGGTGGTGGACGACGAGCCACTGGTGCGCACCGGACTGCGCGTGATCCTCGGTTCGGCGCACGACATCACCGTCGTCGCCGACTGCGCCGGCGTGGGCGCGGTGGAGGCCGTACGGGACGGGCGGGTGGACGTGCTGCTGCTCGACATCCGGATGCCGGTCGTGGACGGGCCGGCCGTGCTGCGGCAGGTCGCCGCCCTCCCGCGACCCCCCGCGGTGGCGATGCTGACCACCTTCGACGCCCGTGAACACGTGGACGAGGCGCTGCGCCTGGGAGCGGCCGGGTTCCTGATGAAGAACACCGCGCCGGAGCAACTGATCGACGCCGTACGGGCGCTGGCCGCCGGCCGCCGGGTGCTGGCGCCCGAGGCGGTGGGGCAGGTGATCGACGGCTACCTGCTCTCCGGCCGTGACGAGGACGCCGTACGGCGGGTGCGGGCGCTCACCGGCCGGGAGCGGCAGGTGCTCGCCCTGGTGGGAGCCGGGCTCAGCAACCGGGCCATCGCGGGCCGGCTGCACCTGGCGCACGGCACGGTCAAGGACCATGTGAGCGCCGTGCTGGCGAAGCTGGGCGGGCTCAACCGGGTGCAGGCGGCGGTGGTCGCGGACCGGGCCGACCTCGTCGACACGGGGCCGGGGCGATGATGAACGGGGTGTCTCCGGCCGGGGAGGGGGACGGCCGGCCCCAGGCCCCCGGCGCCGTACGGCGGATCGCCTCCGGGGCGCTTCCGGTGCTGGTCGCCCTGGTCGACGGACTGGTGGTCAACGGACTCACCCCGGGCCTCGGGACGTGGCTGGCGCTGGTCGCCGCCGGCGCGCTGCTGCTGCGGCGCCGGGCCCCCGAAGCGGCCGTGCTCGCCGGTCTGCCGGGGCTGTACCTCGGGCACATCGCCTTCGCCCCGCTGATCGCGCTCTACTGCGTCGCCGTCCGGCGCGGGCACGCCCTCGTCGGCGTGGCGGGCGCGGCGGCGGTCGCGGTGGCATGGTTCCTGCCCCACCCGGCGGCCGGGCTCTCCTCCCTCGCCCTGGACCGGGAGACCGCGCTGCTGGCCCTGGACTGCTGCGGCGTGGCGGCGGGCGTCGTCGTCCTCGGCCGGTCCGTCCGGTCGCGGCAGGAGCGCCTGCGGGCGGCGACGGAGCGGCGGGCCTGGGAGAACCAGGTCCTGACCGAACGGGTGCTGGCCACCGAACGCAACCGGCTGGCCCGGGAGATGCACGACGTCGTCGCGCACAAGGTGAGCCTGATCAGCCTCCAGGCCGGGGCGCTCCAGGTGGGCCGGCCGGGGGACACGGACGTGCGGACGACGGCCCGGACGATCCACGAACTGTCGGCCCAGACCCTCACCGAACTGCGCCACCTCGTGGGGGTGTTGCGCACGGCGGGAGACCCCGACGCGCAGGGCGCCCCGGGGACCGGACTGGCCGGCCTCACCGACCTGGTCCGTGACAGCGGCCTCGCGGTGGACCTCGATGTGTCGATCCCCCCGGCCCCGCTGCCCGAGCCGGTCGAACGCGCCGCGTACCGCACGGTGCAGGAGGCGCTGACCAACATCCGCAAGCACGCCCCGGGCGCGCGGGCACGGGTGCGGGTGCGCTGCGCGGCCGGCCTGCACGTCGAGGTGCACAACACCGCCCCCTGCCGCGTCAGCGCCCGGCCGGCCCTCCCCGGCGGCGGCCACGGCCTGGTGGGCCTGCGCGAACGGGCCCACCTGCTGGGCGGCGACTTCCACGCGGCCCCCGCGCCCGACGGCGGCTTCACGGTGAAGGCGGTCTTCCCGGTGGGATGGACGGGCCCGCGTCATTCCGCCGGGGCGTCCGCGACGTGACCGCCCTCGTCCCCCGCGAGCGGCGCGGGATCGACGACCCACCCCGCCGCGAGGACCAGCCCGCTCTCACGGTGGACCGTCAGAAGCCCGAAGGGACGGTCGAAACAGGCCATCGCCCGGGTCGTCTCGTACGGCGGCTCCTCCGGCGACCGGCCCTGGTAGACCGCGGCGAACGTCGTCACCGCCGCCGCCCTGAAACCCTCGGCGCCGAACGTGGCCGTCATGCTCTGCCGCGCGCGGTCCAGGACGAGCGGCGTGCGGCTCACGCCGGGGAAGGGCGCGGCGCCCGGGGTGTCGCGGGCGGCCGTGGTCAGACCGAAGAGGTCGCGCGAGGCCAGCAGGTCGTGCTCGGTCCGCAGGGTGAACTCCACGGTGAACAGCGACAGCGACGGCGGTTCGGGCGTGTGGGTGCGCCGCTTGAAGACGTACAGCCCCGGGCCGGCCTCACCCTCCGGCAGCCGGCTTCCCGGCACCGCGTCCAGCGCGCCGGACACAAGGCCCGTCCCGGCGCCCAGCACCTCGCCCGGCCCCATCCGCTCCGTGCCCAGCAGCAGATGGACGTCGACCCTGCTCACGCCGCGCACCACCACCCGCGTGACGGCTCCCGCTCCGGTGCGGGCCACGGCGACGCCGTCGAGGTCCGGGACCTCCCGCACGAGCCCCGCCCGGTCGTGGCGGCCCAGCCAGCTGCCGAAATGCCCCTCGAACGGCACCTCCCAGTCCGCCCCCAGGACCAGCGCACTCGCCACCACCAGTGACGTGTCCGGCGTCGGCTCCACCCGCACCCGCCCGATCGCCCCACCGGTCCGCTCGGCGGCCCACGCGTCCAGCGCCCGCCCGTCCGCCCCCGGATCCCCCGTGAGGACCCCGTGCGCCCCCACCGGCAACCCCGCCGCCCACTCCTCGCGCAGCTCCACGCACCGCGCGGTCCACAGCCCCAGGGCGCAGGACAGGCCGTCGATCCCGGTCAGCACCGCAAGGAACTCCCGCGCCGCCGAGCCCGCCTGACGGGCCGGCAGGCCCAGCGCCTCCTCCAGCTCCTCGCGGGCCGCGCCCGCCGCCCCGTCCGCGAGGAGCGCCAGCAGCGGCCAGACCCCCGCCGCCGAGAACACCGTGCCCGCACGGACCTCCGAGGCCCAGCGGGCCGTCAACCGGTTCGCCGCCCGTACCGCCGTGTGCATCGACCGCATTCCGCCCCCGTCCCCCGCCCCCTACGATGCGCCCAGCCCTACGACGGACCCGCCCACCGCCTCAGCCAGGAGCACCGTACCCGTGTCGACGCCCCCGCCCCCCGGGAACCAGCCGCCCCCGGGCCTCTGCGGCCCGCCCCCGGCCAACGGGCCGCGGACATACGGCCCGTACGGCCCCGCCGGGCGTCCGTACGGCACCCCGGTCTCCGTCAACGCCCTGGCCGTCGCCGCCCTCGTGTTCGGCGTGCTCTGCTTCCTGCCCGCCGCCGGGCTCGTGCTGGGCCTGGTCGCGCTGCGGCAGATCCGGCGGTCCGGGCAGAGCGGCCGGGGCATGGCGATCGCCGGGTCGGTGCTGTCGTCCGCCGGAATCGTGCTGTGGGCGGTCGTGCTGACCACGGGAGCCGCGTCCGAGGTCTGGGAGGGCTTCAAGGACGGCGCGCGGGGCAACGAGAGCCTCTCGCTGGCCAAGGGCGACTGCTTCGACGCGCCCGGCGGGCTGGAGGGCGACACCTACGACGTCGACCGGGTGCCGTGCGAGGGCCGGCACGACGGCGAGGTGTTCGCGGTCGTCACGCTGCCGGGCGGCGCCTTCCCCGGTGACGCGAGGATCACCGGCATCGCCGACGAGAAGTGCTACGCCCTCCAGGGCCGGTACGCCATGGACACCTGGGCCATGCCGGCCGATGTCGACGTGTACTACCTGCTGCCGTCCCGGGAGAGCTGGCGCTTCGGCGACCGCGCGATCACCTGCCTCTTCGGCAACACCGAGGCCGGGATCAAGCTGACCGGCTCCCTGCGCGGCGATCCCACCACGCTCGACACCGACCAGGCCGCCTTCCTGTCGACGGCCAACGCCCTCGACGCGGCACTCTACGAGGAGCCGGAGAACACCCCCGACGACGACCTCACCGCCCACCGGGCCTGGGCCGGCCGGGTCCACGACGTGCTCGGCGAGCAGACCGAGGCGCTGCGCGGACACACCTGGCCGGCCGGTGCCCGCAAGCCCGTCGCCGGTCTGGTCGAGGACCTGGAGGACGCCCGGGAGGAGTGGCGGAAGGCGAGCACCGCCGGTGACGCCGGCACGTACTACACGCACTACGACAAGGCGTACGGCTTCGTGGACGGCCGGGCGACCGTCACGGCGCGCAAGGCCCTCGGGCTGGCGGCGACCCCGCCGGTCCCTGGGGAGGACGAGAGCCGGGACCCCGAAGCACAGGTGTGACGGCCGCCATAGCGGGGAGAAACCGCCTGCGTAAAGCCCTCAGGGCCACCATGTCATCACATCGAGTGATTCTCTGGCCTTTGCTTGCACCGCGGAACCTACGGTTGCCACGCTGTTGCTGTCTGTACAACCTGATGGGAGCGGCCAGTGACATTCGGTGAGCAGCCGGCGTACCTGCGCGTCGCGGGTGATCTCCGCCAGAAGATCGTCGACGGTCAGCTGCCACCGCACACCCGCCTGCCCTCCCAGGCCAGAATCCGCCAGGAGTACGGGGTCTCGGACACCGTCGCGCTGGAGGCCCGCAAGGTGCTCATGGCGGAAGGCCTGGTCGAGGGCCGCTCCGGCTCGGGGACGTATGTGCGCGAGCGGCCCGTGCCCCGGCGCATCTCCCGCTCCGGCTACCGCCCGACGGGCGGGGCCACCCCGTTCCGCCAGGAGCAGGCCGACGGCGAGGGCCGCGGCACCTGGGAGTCCAGCAGCGAGCAGTCCGAGGCGAGTGTCGCGGTCGCCGAGCGGCTGGGCATCGAACCGGGCGAGCGGGTCATGTGCACGCGGTACCTCTACCGCGAGGGCGGTGAGGCGATGATGCTCTCCATGTCCTGGGAGCCCCTCGCCGTGACGGGCCGTACGCCCGTGATGCTGCCGGAGGAGGGGCCGGTCGGCGGCATGGGCGTCGTCGAGCGCATGCGCGCCATCGACGTGATCGTGGACAACGTCACGGAGGAGGTCGGCGCCCGGCCGGGCCTCGCCGAGGAACTGCTCGTCCTGGGCGGTGTCCCGGGGCATGTGGTCCTGGTCGTCCAGCGCACGTTCTACGCCTCCGGCCGCCCGGTCGAGACGGCCGACGTGGTCATCCCGGCCGACCGGTACCGGGTCGCCTACCACCTTCCGGTCAAGTAGCCGGCGCCCGCATCCGCCCCGCGGTGCGCTCCCCGCGCGCCCCGCTCACACCGCCGCCCTGCGGACCGTCGCGGGGCGGGGTGGCGAGGGTCCCGGGGGCGTTCGTCATGTGCGCAGGTCGACGGGCGTGTATGCGGTATGCCTCCGGCTGCTTGCGCCGAGGTACGCGGACGGCGCGTTCGTCACCGTGCGCCCCTGGGTTCTGGCTGGTTGCGTACCTCTTTGTGAAAAGCCGTATTCGCTCCGTGAAGGTTAGGCGTAGGGTCGGGCATATGCGCATTGCGGTTTCCTTAGCGGGTGGGGTACGGCACAGGCCGCGGGTGGGAAGTGGAGGGGCGCGATGAACGACAGCACGGTCACTCTTCCCTGGCTCGTGATACGAGAGGACGACAACGGCAACCGCTACCGAGTGGGCCGGTACGCGACCCGGGCCGAGGCCCAGAAGATCGCGGACAGCCTCGACGGTCGCGGCCACAAGCAGCTCTACTGGGTCGAGCGGCTCGGTCAGAACGGGCCGGCCGTGGCGCACGACTGACGCCGCGGGAGCGGCCCGGGGAGGGCCCCGGAGGCTGGCGGGGCTCCCGTAGGCTCCCCGCATGAGTGAGCGGATCGTCGTAGGGGCCGCGCTGTTCGAGGACGGGCGGCTGCTGGCCGCCCGGCGAAGTGCGCCCGCCGAGCTGGCCGGGCGCTGGGAGCTGCCCGGCGGCAAGGTCGAGCCCGGGGAGACGGCCGACGCCGCACTCGCGCGGGAACTGCGCGAGGAACTCGGCGTCGACGCCGAGGTGGACGGCCGCGTCCCGGGGGAGTGGCCCCTCAGGGCGCCGTACGTCCTGCACGTGTGGACCGCCCGGCTGCGGCCCGGCTCCGCACCCCCCGAGCCCCTCCAGGACCACGACGAACTGCGCTGGCTCGGCCCCGGCGAGATCTGGGACGTGCCCTGGCTCGACCAGGACGTCCCGGCCGTACGGCAGGCGCTCGCCCACCTGGGGTTCGTCGAGGGCCTCGCCCCCGGCGGTCCCGGCCCGGACGTGCAGGAAGGGCCCGGCGCCTGAAGCCGGCCGGGGGGTGCGGCCCGATCGCGTGGTCACGGGAGCGCCCCTAGGCCTTTCGTGCCACTGTGCGCTGCCCCGCGCGATACTCCGCCCCGGATATCGGGTATGTGCCCATTAACCCCATGAATTTGGACATGGGCGGGGCTCCTGCCTGGGAAGTGATCGGCGTGATCGACACCGAAGGTGACTGCGCCGAGTGGGCTTTTCCCGCCGAACCGGGCGCCGTACGCACCGCCCGCCAGGCCGTGCGCGGCCAGCTCCGCGACTGGGGTCTCGACAGCCTCGCGGACCTCGCGGCACTGCTGGTCAGCGAGTTGGTCACCAACGCCCTGCGGCACGCCACGGGCCCCATCGGGGTCCGCCTGGTCCGCCCCTCCGACCTGGGCGCCGTCCTCCTGGTCGAGGTCTCCGACCCGCTGCCGGACCCGCCCCGCGAGCGGGCCGCCAGACTCGATGACGAGAGCGGCCGCGGACTGCACCTGGTGGCCTCCTCCTCCCGCCGGTGGGGCACCCGGCCCGGCGTCTCGGGCAAGACGGTGTGGTTCGAACTCGCGGTGCCGGAGTGAAAATCCGGTGTACGTACGTCCTGCCGCTGTAGAGCGAATGGTTCAGGCCAGTGGCGGTTGCCGGCCGACGGGATTCGACGCCGTGTCCCCTGGTTAGAAGACTGGAAGTGTTGTCACGGTCCGGACCGAAAACCATCGGGACCGTGCTGTGATCGTGAACACCGTGTTGTGCGGCACCGTAGTGCTGGATACTGCGGGCAGCCGCCCCCGGTGACCGGTGCCGGACGCGGTGAGCTGGAGGGGACGGTTCGCGTGAGCGAGATACCAGCGAAGGCCACGGAGTCCGAGGACCCGTCGGAGGGCGCGAGGGCGAGGGCTGCCGACGGCCTGGCCTCCGCGGTGGGAGGTGCGCTCGCGGCCGACGGGGTCCCGCAGGGGGACGGCATGTGGCAGAGCAGTCCCCCCGGATCCATCTACGACTACATCAAGGTCGCGTCCTTCTCCATCGGCCCCGACGGACTGGTCGAGCAGTGGAGCCTGCGCGCCGAGCACCTCTTCGGCATCCCCGCCGACCGCGCCGTCGGCATGGACCCCATCGAGGCGTTCATCGACCCGCGCCACCGCGAGCGCGGCATGCGCAAGATGGCCGAGATCCTCGACGGCCGCGAGTGGACCGGCGTGGTGCCCTTCCGGATGCCGAGGGGCGTCGAGGGGGAGTGCGGCCACGAGGGGCTCGCCGAGGTGTACGTCATGCCGACGCGTACCGAGGAGGGCGAGAAGGCCGCCGTCTGCATCGTCGTCGACGTGCGCACGCTGCGCAGCATCGAGACCGACCTCGCCGCCTCGCAGGCCATTTTCAGTCAATCCCCGTTCGGTTTCCTGCTGATCGACCCCGATCTGCGGGTCCGCCGCGTCAACCAGCGGTTCGCCTCCATCTTCGGCGGCACGCCCGACGACCACCGCGGCAAGGGCGTCCACGACTACCTCCAGCGCGGCGAGGCCGACCGGGTCGCCGCCACCCTGCGGCGGGTGCTGGAGACCGGCAGCTCCATCACCGACATGCACGTCACGGGCTTCGTGCCGGGCTCCGACGAGCGCCGCCACTGGTCCGTCAACCTCTATCGCGTGCACAGCGGTTCGGGCCGCCCCATCGGCATCGCCTGGCTCGGCATCGACATCACCGCCCGCCGCGCCGCCGCCCGCGAGGCCGCCGCCGCCCGGCGCAACCTCGCCCTGCTGAACGAGGCCGGCGCCCGCATCGGCAATTCCCTCGACCTGGAGACCACGGCACGGCAACTCCTCGACGTCGTCGTCCCCGGGTTCTGCGACCTGGCCACGGTCGACCTCTACCAGGGCCTGCTGGCCGGCGACGAGACCCCGCCCGGCCTCGCCGACGGCAGCGCCGAGCTGCGCCGGGTCGCCTTCGCCAGCGCCGTCTCCGACGCGCCCTTCGCCGGCACCGGCGTGCCCGTCGCGGTGGGGGCCGTCCACCACTACCCGTTCAACTCGTCCTGCGCGGACGCCCTGCGCACGGCCCGTCCGCAGACCGTCCCGGGCGAGGACGGCGGGCTGGTGCAGTCCACGCTCGCGGTGCCGATGGTCGCCCACGACACGGTCGTCGGGCTGGCGCAGTTCGCCCGGACGAAGGGCAGCGAGCCGTTCGGCGACCGGGACCGCGACCTCGCCGTGGAACTGGCCGCGCGGGCCGCCGTCTGCATCGACAACGCACGCCTCTACCGCCGTGAGCACGAACGCGCGTTGATACTGCAACGGTCCCTGCTCCCGCCCGGCGACCCGGAGGCCTCCGGTCTCGACATCGCCTGCCGCTACCTGCCCGGCAGCGTCAACACCGGCCGGCCCAGCGAGGTCGGCGGCGACTGGTTCGACGTCATCGAACTGCCCGGGCACCGCACCGCGCTGGTCGTCGGCGACGTCATGGGCCGCGGGCTGCGCGCCGCCGTCGCCATGGGCGAACTCCGCACGGCGGTCCGCACCCTGGCCCAGCTCGACCTGGAACCGGCCGAGGTGCTCTCCCAGCTGGACGAGATCGCCCGCGGCCTCGGCGCCCCCGGCGGGGTGCAGCAGGCGACCCGGGCGGCCCGCCGCCCCCGCGAGGCGGACCTGTCGGAGGTGTACCTCGCCACCTGCGTCTACGCCGTCTACGACTCCGTCACCCGGCGCTGCACCTTCGCCAACGCGGGACATCTGCCACCCGTCCTGGTCGAGCCGGGCGAGCCGGCGCTGATGCTCGACGTGCCGCCGGGCATGCCGCTCGGCGTCGGCGGGGAGCCCTTCGAAGAGGTCGAGGTCGAACTGCCCGAAGGCGCCCTGCTCGCGCTCTACACGGACGGCCTGGTCGAAAGCCGCGACCACCCCCTGGACGAAGGGCTCCAGGCCTTCGTCAGCGCGCTCTCCGACCCGACCCAGCCGCTGGAGGACGTCTGCGACCACGTCCTCAACACCCTCGACACCCACCACGGCGAGGACGACATCGCGCTGCTGATGGCACGTGTACAGGGACTGCCCACGGATTCCGTCGGCGACTGGACCCTGCCGCGCGAGCCGCGCAGCGTGGGCCGGGCCCGCGAGTACGCCCGCGCCCAGCTGCTCGCCTGGGACATGGAACCCCTGGTCGACACCACGGAACTGCTGGTCAGCGAACTGGTCACCAACGCCCTGCGCTACGGCGAGGGCGAGATCCGGCTGCGCCTCCTGCTCGACCGCACCCTGGTCTGCGAGGTCTGGGACTCCGGCCTGGTCCAGCCCCGCCGGCGCCGCGCCCGCGACACCGACGAGGGTGGCCGCGGCCTCCAGCTGGTCGGCCTCCTCAGCGCCGCGTGGGGCTCCCGCCGCA
Organism: Streptomyces collinus; assembly: GCF_031348265.1. NCBI lineage: Bacteria > Bacillati > Actinomycetota > Actinomycetes > Kitasatosporales > Streptomycetaceae > Streptomyces > Streptomyces collinus. Next base: position 5,754,509 of record NZ_CP133771.1, read on the forward strand.
CGCCCCGGGGCAAGACGGTGTGGTTCGAACTGCCCCTGCCCGGAGGCGACACGAGCCTGACAGATCCGGCGGAGGCGTTGCTGAGCCTGTTCTGAGGGGCCCCGCGGCGGAAAAGCCGCTACCGCCTCACCGCCGTCCCGCCGGCGGAGCCGCCCGCCCGGCCCGCGGGGGCCTCCGCGCGTACGGCACCCGCCCGGACCCCCGGCTGATCGCAACCGAACGCCCGTTCTGCTCGTCCTCCCCGGCAACATCAACCGCATCACCGGGGGAGACGGCATGGACCGCACGGAAACCGGCGACAGCGAGAACTCCGCACCGCCGCAGGGGGAACCCACGCCCGGCCCCAAGAGCGATACGAGGCGCAGGCGTTGGGTGAGACGTACGGCCATCGCCGTCCCCCTGCTCCTCCTGCTCCCCCTCCTCGCCGTTCTGACGGCCCTCCGCGTCAACTACATGGGCGACCCGGCGGACGGCACCCAGACCCGCGACCGCGACGCCCTCTGGCTCGGTCACGCCTGGGTCGACGGACGGAAGAAGGACGCCGACGTCGACGCCCTGGCGCGGCGGCTGAAGGACACCGGCATCCGTGACCTGTACGTCCACTCGGGTCCGCTGGAGCACGACGGCACCCTCCCGAAGTCGGTGTATCCGAGGGCCCGCTGGTTCATCGACGCCGTCCACGAGAAGATCCCCCGCGTCCGCGTCCAGGCCTTCCTCGGTGACGTCCTCGCCTCCGAGAACAGCGAGGGCATGCTCCTGAACGACCCGGACACCCGCGCGGCCGTCGTCCGCTCCGCCCGCCAGGTCCTGGACACCAGCTACGAGGGCATTCACATCGACCTGGAACCCATGCCGTCCGGCGACCGCGACTTCCTCACCCTTCTCGACGCCCTGCGCCGCGAGACCCGCTCCCGTGACGCGCAACTCTCCGTCGCCGCCCACCAGATCGACCCGCTCCCGAACCTGCACACCGTGTTCGGCCTGTTCACCGAACACCCCAAGTGGTGGTCGCAGGAGTTCTTCGGCCAGGTCGCCCGCCGCGTCGACCAGATCGCCCTGATGTCGTACGACACCGCCCAGCCCCTGGAGGGCACCTACGGCGGCTTCGTCGCCCAGCAGACCTCCCTCGCCCTGGAGGTCACCCCGCCCTCCACCGACCTGCTGATGGGGCTGCCCTTCTACTACGAGAGCAACTTCACCCACTGGGGCCACGCCGAGACCGTCCCCGCGGCCGTACGGGGCGTACGGCTCGGGCTGTCCCGCACCGACGCCGACCGGGCCAACTTCGGCGTCGCGCTGTACATCGACTTCGCCGCCACCGAGGCGGACTGGCGTGCGTACAAGGAAGACTGGGTGCGGTGACCACGACCCGACGCCCCCTCACCGTCACCGACCTCGCCCCCCTCGCCCGCGCCGCGCTGGGCCGGTCCCGCGCCCTCACCGGCGTGGAACGCCTGCGCGGCGGCACCAAGAAGGGCGTCTACCGCCTCACCCTCGACGACGGCTCCACGGCCGTCGCCTACGTCTGGTCCGCCGACGAGGACTACTGGGACCAGCCGGACCCCGACCCCCGTGACCCCTTCTCCCACGGCACCGGCCTCGGCCTGTTCACTGCGGCCCACGACCGCCTGGCAGCAGCGGGTGTCCGCACGCCCCGCCTCCGGTTCGCCGACTCCACGCACACGCACCTGCCCGCGGACGTGGCCGTCGTCGAGGACCTGACCGGCGGCAGTCTGGAGGACGCCCTGGCCCGCGACCCCGACGGGGCTCCGCAGGCCTTGGAGCGGATGGCCGAGCTGCTCGCCGCCCTGCACAGCCACACCGGTCCCCGCTTCGGGAAGGTCGCCGTCGTGGACGGCGGCGGTTCCTCGTACGGCGTTTCCTGCACGCAGCGCGTCACCGAGGCCGCCCTGCGCTGCATCGCCGAAGCCGCCGCACGCGACCCCCGCGCGGCCGTCGCCCGCCGGGAGCTGGAGGAGGAGATCCACGCCCTGGCCGCCGAGGTCGGGCCCCGCGACCGCCACACCCTGATCCACGGCGAACTCGGGGCCGACCACGTCCTGCTCACGCCCGGCGGACAGCCCGCGCTCATCGACGTCGAAGGCCTGATGTACTTCGACGTGGAGCACGAACACGTCTTCCTCCGGCTCCGCTTCGGCCCCCACTACGAGGCCCTGCGCGCCCCCGGCCTGGACGAGGCCCGCCTGCGGCTCTACCGCCTGTCGATGCACCTCGGTCTGGTCTCGGGCCCGCTGACCCTGATCGAGGGCGACTTCCCGCACCCGGAGCGGATGCGGGAGATCGCGGAACACAACCTCCACCAGGCGCTCAGCCTGCTGAAGAGCGCCTCCTGATCTTCGAGCCCAGCCACACCAGCGGGTCGTACTTGCGGTCCACCGCCCGCTCCTTCAGCGGGATCAGCGCATTGTCCGTGATCTTGATGCCCTCGGGGCAGACCTCGGTGCAGCACTTGGTGATGTTGCAGTAGCCGAGGCCGTGTTCGTCCTGGGCGGTGGCCTTGCGGTCCAGGCCGGATTCCGCCGCCGCGTCCAGCGGGTGCATGTCCAGCTCCGCCACCCGCATCAGGAAACGGGGCCCGGCGAACGCCTGCTTGTTCTCCTCGTGGTCGCGGACCACATGGCAGGTGTCCTGGCACAGGAAGCACTCGATGCACTTGCGGAACTCCTGCGAGCGGTCCACGTCCTCCTGCATCATCCGGTACTCGCCCGGAGCGACACCGGCCGGCGGCACGAAGGCCGGGACCTCCCTGGCCTTGGTGTAGTTGAAGCCCACGTCGGTGACCAGGTCACGGACGACCGGGAACGCCCGCAGCGGCGTCACCGTGATCGTCTCCTCCCGGTCGAACACCGACATGCGCGTCATGCACATCAGCCGCGGGCGGCCGTTGATCTCCGCCGAGCACGAACCGCACTTGCCCGCCTTGCAGTTCCAGCGCACGGCGAGGTCGGGCGCCTGGGTGGCCTGGAGGCGGTGGATGATGTCGAGCACCACCTCGCCCTCGTTGACCTCGACCTTGAAGTCCTCCAGGCCGCCGCCGCCCACGTCCCCGCGCCACACCTTGAAGTGGGCCGTATAGCCGCTCATTCGTAGAGCTCCTCTTCGGCGAGGTACTTGACCAGCTCCTCCTTGTCGAACAGGGCGAGCAGGTCGGCACGGACGGGTTCGGTGGTCTCCCGGGTGAGGGCGATCTGGCCGCGGACCGGGTCCGTCGCCGCCAGGCCGCCCGTCGGGTCGGTGAGCGCGCACAGCAGGTTGATCCGCCGCCACGCGCGGTCCATTCCCGGATGGTCCTCGCGCGTGTGGCCGCCGCGCGACTCGGTGCGCTCCAGCGCGGCCCGCGCCACGCACTCGCTGACCAGCAGCATGTTCCTGAGGTCCAGGGCGAGGTGCCAGCCCGGGTTGAACTGCCGGTGCCCCTCGACCCCGGCCCGGCGCGCCCGCACCCGCAGCTCGGCCAGCTTCTGAAGGGCCTGCTCCATCTCCGCCTCCCGGCGGATGATGCCGACCAGGTCGTTCATCGTCTGCTGGAGTGCCTGGTGCAGGGTGTACGGGTTCTCCGGCGGGCCCCCGGCCGGTTCCTCGGTCTCCGCCTCGGCCGAGAAGGGCCGCAGGGCCTCGGCCGCCGCCGCGTCGATCTGGGCGTCGTCCACCACGGGCCGCGCCGCGCCCAGCCCCACCGTGTACTCGGCCGCGTGCCGGCCCGCCCGGCGGCCGAACACCAGCAGGTCGGACAGCGAGTTGCCGCCGAGCCGGTTGGAACCGTGCATGCCGCCGGCCACCTCACCTGCCGCGTACAGCCCGGGCACCCCGCGCGCCGCCGCGGTGTCGGACTCGACGGCGACCCCGCCCATCACGTAGTGGCAGGTGGGCCCGACCTCCATCGCCTCCGCGGTGATGTCGACGTCCGCCAGCTCCTTGAACTGGTGGTACATCGACGGCAGCCGGCGCCTGATGACCTCGGCGGGCATCCGCGTCGACACGTCGAGGAACACGCCCCCGTGCGGGGAGCCGCGCCCCTCCTTCACCTCGGCGTTGATCGCCCGCGCGACCTCGTCGCGGGGGAGCAGCTCGGGCGGGCGCCGGTTGTGGTCCGGGTCGTCGTACCAGCGGTCGCCCTCCTCCTCCGTCTCGGCGTACTTGTCCTTGAAGACGTCGGGGATGTAGTCGAACATGAACCGCTTGCCGTCGGAGTTGCGCAGCACACCGCCGTCGCCGCGCACCGACTCGGTGACGAGGATGCCCTTCACCGACGGCGGCCAGACCATGCCGGTCGGATGGAACTGCACGAACTCCATGTTCAGCAGGGGAGCGCCGGCGAGGAGGGCCAGCGCGTGGCCGTCGCCGGTGTACTCCCACGAGTTCGACGTCACCTTGAAGGACTTGCCGATGCCGCCGGTCGCGATCACCACGGCGGGTGCCTCCAGCACGAAGAAGCGGCCCGACTCGCGCTCGTAGGCGAAGACCCCCGAGACCCTCCCGTCCTCTTTCAGGACGCGGGTGACCGTGCACTCCTGGAAGACCTTCAGCCGGGACTCGTAGTCGCCGGTCTCACGGAAGTCCTCCTGCTGCAGCGCGACGATCTTCTGCTGGAGGGTGCGGATCAGCTCCAGGCCCGTACGGTCGCCGACGTGGGCGAGGCGCGGGTACTCGTGGCCGCCGAAGTTGCGCTGGGAGATCCGGCCGTCCTTGGTGCGGTCGAACAGCGCCCCCCAGGTCTCCAGTTCCCACACCCGCTGCGGCGCCTCCTGGGCGTGCAGTTCGGCCATCCGCCACTGGTTGAGGAACTTGCCGCCGCGCATGGTGTCGCGGAAGTGCACCTGCCAGGAGTCGTTCTCGTTGGCGTTGGCCATCGCTGCCGCGATGCCGCCCTCGGCCATCACCGTGTGCGCCTTGCCGAACAGCGACTTGCAGATCACGGCCGTACGGGCGCCCCGCTCGCGGGCTTCGATGGCGGCGCGCAGGCCCGCGCCGCCCGCGCCCACCACGACGACGTCCCACTCCTGCCGGTCGACCACGGACATCGATAAGGCCCCATCCCTCTAGAAGAAGCGCGGATCGTCGAAGGCACCCGACGCGACCAGGTAGACGTAGAAGTCGGCGAGCGCCACGCTCACCAGTGACGCCCAGGCGAGCTGCATGTGCCGGGCGTTGAGCTTCCCCGCCCACTGCCACATCCGGTAGCGCACGGGGTGCCTGGAGAAGTGCTTGAGCTTGCCGCCGACGATGTGCCGGCAGGAGTGGCAGGAGATCGTGTACGCCCAGATCAGCACGATGTTGACCAGGAACACGAGCGTGCCGAGCCCCATGTGGCCCCACGCGTAGGTCTCGTCGCGGAAGGCGAGCACCGTGTCGTACGTGAGGATCCCGGCCACGAGGAGCGCGGCGTAGAAGAAGTACCGGTGGATGTTCTGCAGGACCAGCGGGAAGCGGGTCTCACCGGTGTACTTCTTGTGCGGCTCGGCCACCGCGCAGGCCGGCGGGGACGCCCAGAAGCCGCGGTAGTAGGCCTTGCGGTAGTAGTAGCAGGTCAGGCGGAAGCCGAGCGGGAAGATCAGGATGATGATCGCGGGCGAGATGCCCCACCAGCTCCCGAAGATCTCCCAGTTCGGGCCGGCCTTCATCGGCTCGCAGTTCTCCGCCAGGCACGGGGAGTAGAAGGGCGAGACGTACGGCGCCGCGTAGTAGTCGGCGTTCGCGAAGGCCCGCCAGGTCGAGTACACGATGAACGCGAGCAGACCGGCCGCGGTGCCGGCCGGGGCCAGCCACCAGCGGTCGGTCCGCAGATGCGGGGCGGCGATCGCGGCGCGCCTGCCGCCCCGCACACCGCCGCTCTCAGGTCTGGGTTCGGTGGCGGGAGGTTCCGTACCAGTGGCCACGTGACGACTCCGGTCGGGTTCGGGGGAGGTGCCGGTCGCGCTCGACTCCGCCCCGGGTCAGGGAGCGCGCCGGTCCCGGGCGCCGAGCCCCTCGTCGTCCGAGTCGCTCCACAGGGCGGAGTCGTACGGAGTGTCCGAGATGGTGACCAGCTCGGGGCGTTTCGGCGCGGCCGGTGACGCGGCGGCGTCGCGCAGCAGGGCGACGCTCTCGCGCAGGTGGTTGGCGTCGGCACGGACGCGGCGCATTTCCAGGCCGCCGGTGCCGAGCTGCTTCTCCAGGCGTCCCAGCGAACGGAACACTTCGTCGAGACTGCGCTGGACTGACGTCAGTTCGTCGTGAACGGACATGACTTGCCCTCACTTCCACGGGTCCTTCGCGGCCCAAGGCGGCAACGTTCATGCGCCTGCGAGTGTTGCGCGTCACACCTTGTGCTGTGAAGGGATGTGCATCGATTGGCCGAGGCGTGTGGGTGCACCGTGCGGTGCATTGGGCCGCACGGGTGGCTTCCCGTCCGTGACCGCCGTGTCGCCCTGTGTTGCCGAACCCTTTCCTCTTCAGTGGCCGCATACATCAGATGAACTCCAAATACCGCCAAAAGTGATCATAACGCCCGCGGCTTCCCGGAGGTAGCACAGATGTCCCAGCACGGCGTCGGCCCGCGCGCGGTCACGCGTTCGGTCGCCTTCCTCACCGCGGGAGTGCTCGCGGTGCCCGCGCTCGCCGGATGCGGCTCCGAGGACCCGTCCGGCAAGCCGCTCGCCGGGCAGGACATCCAGCCCGCACCCCGCGACCGGATCACCGACGGCGGCACCCTGCGCTGGGCCGTCGACTCCGTACCCGACACGCTGAACACGTTCCAGTCGGACGCCGACGCCACCACCACCCGCGTCGCCCAGGCCGTGCTGCCGTCGATGTTCCGCATGGACGCCTCCGGCCGCCCGGAGCGCAACGCCGACTACCTGGAGTCCGCCAAGGTCGTCGACACCGAGCCCAAGCAGGTCGTCCTGTACAAGCTCAGCCAGCAGGCCGTCTGGAGCGACGGCCGGGAGATCGGCGCCGCCGACTTCGCCGCCCAGTGGCGCGCCCTGTCCGGCAACGACACCGCCTACTGGACCGCCCGCAACGCCGGCTACGACCGCATCCAGAAGATCGAGCGCGGCGACAGCGCCCTGGAGGTCCGGGTCACCTTCAGCCGCCCCTACGCCGACTGGCGCTCGCTGTTCTCGCCGCTGTACCCGAAGGACGTCATGGGCACCCCGGACTCCTTCAACGACGGAGCCCGCAAGAAGCTCAAGGTCACCGCCGGACCCTTCACGGTGAAGAAGGTCGACCGCAAGGACGAGGAGATCACCCTCACCCGCAACCCGCGCTGGTGGGGCGAGCCGGCCAGGCTCTCCAAGATCGTGCTGCGCACCGTCCCGCGCGACAAGCGGGCCGCGGAGCTGGCCGCCGGCACCCTCGACCTGGCCGAGATCGACCCCGCCGCGGCCCGCCGCATCACCGTCGCCGCCCGCCCCCACAGCACCACCAGCCCGCTGATGGGCCCGGCCGCCGACCGGTCCGCCGCGGCCTCCCTGCGCTCCTGGGCCGTCGCCAACGGCTCCGAGGAGGACGCCGCCGACGAGGAGACCGTCGCCCGCAAGAAGCTGCGCAAGGCGGCCGTCAAGTACGCCCGGCAGCAGCGGGCCCTCAGCGGCTTCGAGGTCCGCAAGTCCCTGGAGCCCGCCTACACCCAGCTCGCCCTGAACGGCGCCGAGGGCCCGCTCACCGACGAACGCGTCCGCAGGGCCGTCGCCCGCGCCCTGGACCGCAAGGAACTCGCCCAGGCCGTTCTCAAGCCCCTCGGCCTGCCCGCCGTCCCGGTCGGCAGCCACCTCGCCCTGTCCGGCCAGGCCCACTACGCCGACAACAGCGGCGCCCTCGGCGGCCAGGACACCAAGGAGGCCCAGGCGCTGCTCGCGGACGCCGGGTGGGTGCGCGGCGGCCCGGTCAAGGAAGAGAAGAAGGAGGAGGCGGCCGGCCCCGAGGGCGAGAAGGCCGACGACGACACCGGCGAGGACAACAAGGCCCAGGACGGGCCGGACCCCGCCGGTCACCTCGCCCGGGACGGCAAGCAGTACAAGGCCCCGGACCAGGGCGGCGCCCCCGGCGCGTACGCCCCCCGGGGCACCGCCGCCCCGGCGAACCAGGAGTCCGCACCCCTCGCCAAGAACGGCAAGCCCCTCACCCTCCGCTTCGTGCTCCCCTCCGGGCCCGGCTCCCAGACGCTGCGCACGGTCGCGGACCGCATCTCCCGCATGCTGGAGCGCGTCGGCATCGGCACGGAGATCTCCAAGGTCTCCGACGAGTCCTACTTCAAGGACCACATCGCCTCCGGCCAGTACGACCTCGCCCTCTACTCCTGGCCCGCCACCGCGTACCCGGCCACCGACGCCCGCCCCGTCTTCGCCAAGCCCGTCCCGGCCGCCGACGGCTCGCTGAACATCGAGCAGAACTACACACGCGTCGGCACCGACCAGGTCGACCAGCTCTTCGACGAGGCCGTGGCCACCCTCGACGAGGGCGAGTCCCGCTCCCTGATCCGCAAGGCCGACTCCCGTATCTGGGCGGCGGCCGGCTCGATCCCCCTCTTCCAGCGCCCCCAGCTCCTCGCGGCCCGCAAGAACCTCGTCAACGCCGGCGCCTTCGGCTTCGGCACACCGGTCTACGAGGACATGGGCTTCCTGAAGAAGGGCGCGAAGCCGGCCTCCGGCCCCTCGGCGAAGGGCTCGTCCGCCCCGTAGCTCTGGAAGCGCTCAAACGCCTTGCCGTCCCCGCCCGGCGTCCGCACCATGAGATCAGCAGTGATCATGGTGCGGACGCCGGGCGGTGTCCGTACCCGGGGGACGGGAGCCGGCGGATGCGCGGCATGGTGGGGCGGGCCTGCACGGCCGGGCTGGTCATCGGGGTGCTGGTGACGGGACTGACGGCCTGTACGGGGGACGCGGGCGGTGACGGCAAGGCCGAGGCCTGCACGAACGGCACCTATGCCTGGTCCCGTGTGCAGCGGACGGAGAAGCTGACCGAGATGAGCGACCCGATCTCGTTCGAGAAGCGGACCGCCTCCTACTCGGCCAGGCTCAAGCCCGTGGACGACAAGGTCTACCGGCCCTCGGTGACCGGCGCGCCCCGGGGTATCGGCGCGGCCGCCGTGATCACGGCGCTGGGCAGGCATCTGGCGGTCGAAGAACCGCTCGCTGGTCCGTCCGAGAAGGAGCCCACGGAGTTGGGCCACTACTTCGAGGCGGCGACCGGCGACCTCAAGGGCGACTACTACTCCTGGGGCTACATCAAAATGGTCACGGCCGACTTCGCGTACACCTGCGGAAACGGCGAGCCCGTCAAGGGGCAGGTGCTGACCTGGGAGGGCACCGGCAGCGGATTCATGCCCTGTTCCGAGGAACTGCCCGAAGGCGTGGGCGCCCGTGCGGCGGCCCGTGCACTGTGCCCGGCGGCCTCCCGGGCCGCGAGGGCAGCGGACTGAGCCGAGCCGTCCCCGAACGGCCATGGCGGCCCGCCGGGTGCCTAGAGGAAGCCGTGGAACCCTCGCCACCTGCGTATATGCCTCCCGGCGCGTTTCAGCGGCAGTGCACCCGTACCATGGGGTGAGGCCGTGGCACGTTCAGCCCGGCAGGGCCCGCGCACCGCAGACGTCCGCGCAGGGCATTCCTCACACTCCGGGAGAACGCCGCAATATGGCCACGCGCCACGACATCCGCAACGTCGCTATCGTCGCCCACGTCGACCACGGCAAGACCACCATCGTCGACGGCATGCTGAAGCAGGCCGGCGCCTTCGCCGCGCACCAGCTCGAAGGCGTCGACGACCGCATGATGGACTCGAACGACCTGGAGCGTGAGAAGGGCATCACGATCCTGGCCAAGAACACGGCGGTGAAGTACCACCCGAAGGACGGGGGGGACGTCATCACCATCAACATCATCGACACCCCCGGTCACGCCGACTTCGGCGGCGAGGTCGAGCGCGGTCTGTCGATGGTCGACGGTGTCGTCCTGCTCGTGGACGCCTCCGAGGGCCCGCTCCCGCAGACCCGCTTCGTGCTGCGCAAGGCGCTCCAGCAGCGGCTGCCCGTCATCCTCTGCATCAACAAGACGGACCGCCCGGACTCCCGGATCGACGAGGTCGTCAACGAGACGTACGACCTCTTCCTCGACCTGGACGCCGACGAGGAGCAGATCGAGTTCCCGATCGTCTACGCCTGCGGCCGCGACGGCATCGCCTCGCTGACCAAGCCGGACAACGGCACGGTCCCCGCCGACTCCACCAGCCTGGAGCCGTTCTTCTCCACGATCCTGGAGCACATCCCGGCCCCCACCTACGACGAGGCCGCCCCGCTCCAGGCCCACGTCACCAACCTGGACGCCGACAACTTCCTCGGCCGTATCGCGCTGCTCCGCGTCGAGCAGGGAGAGCTGCGCAAGGGACAGACGGTCGCCTGGATCAAGCGCGACGGCACCATCAGCAACGTCCGCATCAGCGAGCTGATGATGACCGAGGCGCTGACCCGCAAGCCCGCCGAGAAGGCCGGCCCCGGTGACATCTGTGCCGTCGCCGGTATCCCGGACATCATGATCGGCGAGACCCTCGCGGACCCCGAGAACCCGATCCCGCTGCCGCTGATCACGGTCGACGAGCCCGCGATCTCCATGGTCATCGGCACCAACACCTCGCCGCTGGTCGGCCGTGGCGGCACCGGTAAGGGCGCCGACAACAAGGCGGCCGTGAAGGACCGCAAGGTGACCGCGCGCCAGGTCAAGGACCGCCTCGACCGCGAGCTGATCGGTAACGTCAGCCTCCGGGTGCTGGACACCGAGCGGCCGGACGCCTGGGAAGTGCAGGGCCGTGGTGAGCTGGCGCTGGCCATCCTGGTCGAGCAGATGCGCCGCGAGGGCTTCGAGCTGACCATCGGCAAGCCGCAGGTCGTCACCAAGGAGGTCGACGGCAAGACGTACGAGCCGGTCGAGCGCATGACGATCGACGTGCCCGAGGAGCACATGGGTGCGGTCACGCAGCTCATGGGTGTCCGCAAGGGCCGTATGGACAACATGTCGAACCACGGCTCCGGCTGGGTCCGCATGGAGTTCGTGGTGCCGTCCCGCGGTCTCATCGGGTTCCGGACCGAGTTCCTGACCCAGACCCGCGGCACCGGCATCGGCCACTCCATCCACGAGGGCTTCGAGCCCTGGTTCGGCACCTTGCAGACCCGTAACAACGGTTCGCTGGTCGCCGACCGCGCCGGTTCCGTCACCGCGTTCGCGATGACGAACCTCCAGGAGCGCGGTGTGCTGTTCACGGACCCCGGCACCGAGGTGTACGAGGGCATGATCGTCGGCGAGAACTCGCGCTCCGACGACATGGACGTGAACATCACCAAGGAGAAGAAGCTCACGAACATGCGGTCCGCCTCGGCCGACTCGTTCGAGGCGATCGTCCCGCCCCGCAAGCTGTCGCTGGAGCAGTCCCTGGAGTTCTGCCGGGACGACGAGTGCGTGGAGGTCACCCCGGAGGCCGTGCGCATCCGCAAGGTGAACCTGGACGCCCGCGAGCGCGCCCGCGCCGCGAGCCGCGCCAAGCACGGCTGACGCCTTCCGCAGCACCGACGGCACCGGGCACCCCGCGTGAGCGGGGTGCCCGGTGCCGTTGTCTGAAGGGGAGGTAACGCAGAGGCAAGGGGTAGGGAAAACCCTCGACTTGCCGGTGAGAGCCGTCAGGGGCGGTCTTCTCCCACTACCCTGCTGCGGAAGTGCCCTGCCTCCCCGGCCCCGGGGATCGCACAACGGCCTTGCCGCACAAGCCTCTTGAGCGCGCGACAGACTCCGGTGGAACCCTGCACGGGACCCACGGTACGTCGCAAGCGGTTTTCTCACTCTCGCGTCCGGAATGCGGACAGTCTTTACCGATAGATGTGTAACAAGTCCGTTTCGCAGGGATCTCTCACCAAACCCTTTGTCCGGATTTTGGAAGATGTATACGCGAGCTGTGATCGAACCGAGACCTCGTGGGTGTGGTTCGGCCCTGGCGTTTGGCAGATAGTTAGGCGCGTAGAGCTCGGATGTACGGGTCACCCGCTGGCAGCGGCGCCGACTCACGAGCGCGGGGGCACCTGACGATTTCCGGCACCGGCGACGGGCGGTGGCGGTGGTCTGTCTGTGCTCCCTTCGCGGTGAACCAATGACTTCTTTAGGAGGAACCCATGCGCGGTGCCAAGAGCGCCAAGTGGGTCGCGGGGGCGATAGTTGTCGCCCTGGCCGCCACCGCCTGCGGCGGCAACGGTGATGGTGAGGGTAAGAGCAAGGGTTCCGGACCCGCCGGCTACGTCTCGATCGACGTCGGCGAGCCCCAGAAGCCGCTGATCCCGGCTGACACCAACGAGTCCAACGGCTCGTACGTCATCCAGTCCATCTTCACCCAGCTGCTGGACTTCGACTCCAAGGGCGACATCGTCTACACGAACGCGGAGTCGGTCACCACCGACGACTCCAAGACGTGGACGGTCAAGCTCAAGAAGGGCTGGAAGTTCCACAACGGCGAAGAAGTCACCTCCAAGTCGTACATCGACGCTTGGAACTGGTACGCCAACATCAAGAACAACCAGCAGAACTCCTTCTGGTTCCAGGACATCAAGGGCTACGACGATGTCCACCCGGAGAAGGGTGACCCGAAGGCCGAGGCCATGTCCGGTCTGAAGGCCGTGGACGACCACACCTTCACCATCGAGCTGAAGTACACGATGCCGTACTTCAACTACAAGCTCGGCTACACCACGTGGGCCCCGCTGCCCAAGGTCTTCTACGACGACCCGAAGGCCTTCGGCCAGAAGCCGGTCGGCAACGGTCCCTACACGTTCGAGAAGTGGGACCACAAGAAGCTCATCCAGGTCAAGGCCTGGGATGACTACCAGGGCCCGAACAAGGCGAAGAACAAGGGCGTCCAGTTCAAGGCCTACACGACGCTCGAGGCCGCCTACAAGGACGTCGTCTCCGGCAACCTGGACATGATCCGCCAGGTCGGCCCGACGGACCTGCCGAAGTACAAGCAGGACCTGGGTGACGGCGCCATCGAGCAGCCGTACGCGGCCCTCCAGTCGCTGACCCCGGCGTTCTACTCCAAGACCTTCAAGGACATCGACCCGAAGGTTCTCCAGGGTCTGTCGATGGCGGTCGACCGTGACACGATCACCAAGACGGTTCTGAACAACACCCGCACCCCGGCGAAGTCCTTCACGCCGCCCGGTGTCAAGGGCAACCAGAACCTGGACACCGACGTGTTCACGTACAACCCGGCGAAGGCCAAGAAGCTCATCCAGGAGGGTGGCGGCGTCCCGGGCAACAAGTTCACCATCCAGTACAACACCGACGGTGGCCACAAGGAGTGGGTGACCGCGGTCTGCGAGTCCATCCGCAAGGCCACCGGCGTCGACTGCACCGGCGACCCCAAGCCGGACTTCGCCACGGACCTCGAGGCCCGTGACAACGACCAGGTGAAGGGCATGTACCGCGGTGGCTGGGTCGCCGACTACCCGGTCAACGCCAACTTCATGAAGGAGCTGTACCACACCACCGCCGAGGCCAACAACGGTCGCTTCTCCAACAAGGAGATCGACGGGCTGATGAACAAGGCCGACAAGGCCAAGTCGCTCGACGAGTCGGTGAAGGCCTTCCAGGAGGTCGAGAAGAAGCTGGTCGACTTCATGCCGGCCATCCCGCTCTGGTACTACCGCATCAACGGCGGCCACGGTAAGAACGTCGACAACGTCAACGTCGACTTCCACGGTGACCTCGAAGTGTGGGCCGTCACCACCAAGTAAGAGGAGCCCTCCGGGCTCTTCCCACTCGGCCGTAAGCCCGCCGCCTTCAGGTGGCGGTGGGAGGTGCGTGGGGTCGTCTCGTCACCAGGAGACGGCCCCCCACCTGCGTTAACCCCTCACGGAGGCACCTATGGGGCGCTATGTCGCACGACGACTGCTCCAGATGATCCCGGTGTTCATCGGGTCAACTCTGCTTATCTTCTGCATGATGTACGCCCTGCCCGGCGATCCCGTCCGGGCGATGATGGGGGATCAGGCGTACGACCCGACGGTGGTCGCGAGCATCAAGAAGGACCTCGGCCTCGATCAGCCGCTCCTTCAGCAGTATGCGAACTACATGACCGGGCTGTTCCAGGGCGACTTCGGTACTCAGATCGCCAGCCAGCGGCCCATCGCGGACGTCATCGCCGACGCGTTCCCGGTGACGATCAGGCTGACGCTCTTCGCCTTCACCTTCGTCACGCTCGTGGGCATCGGCCTGGGTGTGGTCGCCGGACTGCGTCCCGACACGCTGCAGGACCGCGGGCTGCTGACGCTGACGCTGTTCCTGGTCTCGATGCCGTCCTTCGTGCTGGGATTCCTGCTGCAGTACCAGTTCGCGTTCAAGTGGCAGGTCACCACGCCCACCGTGACCGACTCGACGGACTTCTCCCAGCTCGCGCTTCCCGCCATCGTGCTGGCGTCGCTCTCACTCGCCTACGTCGCCCGGTTGACCCGCACGTCGATCGCGGAGAACCTGCGGTCCGACTACATGCGCACCGCCGTGGCCAAGGGGCTGCCGCGCCGCCGTGTCATCGGTGTCCACCTGATGCGCAACTCGCTGATCCCCGTGGTCACCTTCCTCGGCATCGAGATCGGCAGCCTGATGACCGGCGCCATCGTGACCGAGGGCATCTTCAACGTGCGGGGTATCGGCCTCGAGATCTACGACGCGCTCACCCGGCGCGAGGGTGCCACGGTCGTCGGAATCGCCTCGCTGATGGTGCTCATCTACCTCGCCGCCAGCCTGATCGTCGACCTGCTTTACGCGGTCCTGGACCCGAGGATCCGGTATGCCTGACAAGACCGTCGAGAAGGTCGAAGCCCTTCCCGGTGACACCGCGAGCACCGCGGGCGTCATCGTGACCGACGCCGGCCCGGCTCCCGAGAAGGCGCGCAGCCTGTGGTCCGACGCCTGGCACGACCTGCGGCGCAACCCGCTGTTCCTGGTGTCGGCCGTGCTGATCGTGTTCCTGCTGGTGATGTCGCTCTGGCCGGGACTGTTCACCAGCGCCTCGCCGCGCGACGCCGACCTGGCCAAGCACTACCTGGGGAAGCCGAACTGGGGCCACCTCTTCGCCCCGGACTGGCTCGGCTACGACGTCCAGGGCCGCTCGATCTACGCCCGTGTCGTCTACGGTGCCCGCGCCTCGATCACCGTCGGTGTGGGTGTCACCGTCGCCGTCACCGTGATCGGCACGGTCATCGGCATGATCGCCGGCTACTTCGGCGGCTGGACCGACACCCTGCTCTCGCGGATGACCGACATCTTCCTCGGCATCCCGTTCCTGCTCGGTGCCCTGGTGGTGCTCAACTCCTTCGAGGAGCGCACCGTCTGGGTCGTCATCATGGCCCTGGCCTTCCTCGGCTGGACCCAGATCGCCCGAGTCGCCCGCGGCGCCGTGATCACCATCAAGCAGGCGGACTACGTGGTGGCCGCCAAGGCACTCGGCGCCTCGACCTCCCGGATCCTGTTCCGGCACATCCTGCCCAACGCACTCGCGCCGATCATCGTCGTGGCGACCATCGCACTCGGCGGCTACATCGCGGCCGAGGCCACCCTGTCCTTCCTGGGCGTGGGTCTCGGCGACACGGCCGTGTCCTGGGGCGGCGACGTGGCCCGAGGACGTGAGCAGCTCCGTATCGCCCCGCACACGCTGATCATCCCCTCGGTGATGGTCTCGATCACGGTGCTCTCGTTCCTGATGTTCGGCGATGCGGTACGCAACGCCCTCGACCCCAAGCTGCGCTGAGGGAGGCGTACGTGACCATCATCGATGAAACGGCCGAGAGCCCCTCGGCAGACGGCTCGCAGGGCGCGGGCCGCCCGCTGCTCGAAGTCCGCGACCTGCACGTGGAGTTCCGCACCCGTGACGGCGTGGCCAAGGCCGTCAACGGCGTCAACTACTCCGTCGCCGCGGGTGAGACGCTCGCCGTCCTCGGCGAGTCCGGCTCCGGCAAGTCCGTCACCGCCCAGGCCATCATGGGCATCCTCGACATGCCGCCCGGCAGCATCCCCAAGGGAGAGATCCTCTTCCGCGGTCAGGACATGCTGAAGATGTCCGGCGAAGAGCGCCGGAAGATCCGCGGCAACAAGATCGCGATGATCTTCCAGGACGCGCTCTCCTCGCTGAACCCGGTGCTCTCGGTGGGCTACCAGCTCGGCGAGATGTTCCGTGTGCACCAGGGCATGTCCAAGAAGGACGCCAAGGCCAAGGCGATCGAGCTGATGGACCGGGTGAAGATCCCGGCCGCGAAGGAGCGCGTCGGGGACTACCCGCACCAGTTCTCCGGCGGTATGCGCCAGCGCATCATGATCGCCATGGCGCTCGCGCTGGAGCCGGACCTGATCATCGCCGACGAGCCGACCACGGCCCTCGACGTGACGGTCCAGGCCCAGGTGATGGACCTGCTCGCGGAGCTGCAGCGCGAGTACAACATGGGCCTGATCCTGATCACCCACGACCTCGGCGTCGTCGCCGACGTCGCGGACAAGATCGCGGTGATGTACGCCGGCCGGATCGTGGAGACCGCCCCGGTGCACGAGCTGTACAAGCGGCCCGCGCACCCCTACACCAAGGGTCTGCTGGAGTCGATCCCGCGCCTGGACCAGAAGGGCCAGGACCTGTACGCGATCAAGGGCCTGCCGCCCAACCTGACGCGTATCCCGTCCGGCTGCGCCTTCAACCCGCGGTGCCCGCAGGCGCAGGACATCTGCCGTACGGACATCCCGCCGCTGCACCCCGTCACCGAGCGGGACGGCGGCGAGCTGACCGGCCGCGGCAGCGCGTGCCACTTCTGGAAGGAGACGATCCATGGCTGAGCTGGACAAGAAGGACGAGTCCATGGACGCCACCCCCAACGTCACCGAGGTCGAGACGGTCGAGGCCGCGACCGAGGAGGCGGCGGTGGCCGCGCTCGACGCGCCGGTGGAGCGCGGTGAGCCGATCCTCCAGGTGCGCAACCTGGTCAAGCACTTCCCGCTGACCCAGGGCATCCTGTTCAAGCGTCAGATCGGCGCGGTCAAGGCCGTGGACGGGATCTCCTTCGACCTCTACCAGGGCGAGACGCTCGGCATCGTGGGCGAGTCCGGCTGTGGCAAGTCCACGGTCGCCAAGCTGCTGATGATGCTGGAGAAGGCGACCTCGGGCGAGATCTTCTACAAGGGCCAGGACATCACCAAGCTGTCCGGGCGGGCGCTGAAGGCGGTCCGCCGGAACATCCAGATGGTGTTCCAGGACCCGTACACCTCGCTCAACCCCCGTATGACGGTGGGCGACATCATCGGGGAGACCTTCGAGATCCACCCCGAGGTGGCGCCGAAGGGCGACCGCCGCCGCAAGGTCCAGGACCTTCTGGACGTCGTCGGCCTCAACCCCGAGTACATCAACCGCTACCCGCACCAGTTCTCGGGCGGTCAGCGCCAGCGCATCGGCATCGCCCGCGGCCTGGCCCTGAACCCCGAGATCATCATCTGCGACGAGCCGGTCTCCGCGCTGGACGTGTCCGTCCAGGCGCAGGTCATCAACCTGATGGAGAAGCTGCAGAACGAGTTCAACCTCTCGTACCTCTTCATCGCGCACGACCTGTCGATCGTCCGGCACATCTCGGACCGCGTGGGTGTGATGTACCTCGGCAAGATGGCCGAGATCGGCACGGACACGGAGATCTACGACCACCCGACGCACCCCTACACCCAGGCGCTGCTGTCGGCCGTCCCGGTCCCCGACCCGGAGTCCCGTGAGGGCCGCGAGCGGATCATCCTCACCGGCGACGTCCCGTCCCCGGCCAACCCGCCCTCGGGCTGCCGCTTCCGCACCCGCTGCTGGAAGGCCGAGGACAAGTGCGCCCAGGAGGTCCCGCTCCTGGCGGTCCCCGAGCGTTTCAAGGGCGAGGACACCCCGGCGGCCCACGAGTCCGCCTGCCACTTCGCGGAGGAGAAGGACGTGGTCCACGCGGCCTGATCCCCCGTCACAGGGCCGGTCTCCCCAAGCGCTTCGGCGCGGGGGCCGGCCCTTTCGGTATGGCGCCGCGGGGACGGGCGGCGTTCACCGGTGAGCGGCCAGCACGGCCGCGAGGCCTTCCCGCAGGTCCTCGACGAAGTACTCGGGGACCTCCAGCGACGGGAAGTGCCCCCCGCTCTGCGGTGACCTCCACCGGACGATCTGCCGGTACCGCTCCTGTGCCCAGGGGCGCGGGCACTTCTCGACGTCGCCGGGATACATGGTGACGGCCGACGGGACGTCGACCCGGAGTCCGGGATCGAGCGAGTTGTGGCTCTCGTAGTAGATGCGGGCCGCCGACGCACCGGTCCGCGTCAGCCAGTAGAGAGTGACGTCGTCCAGAACGCTGTCCCGGGAGATCGTCTCGAACGGGCTGTCCTGGGTGTCCGACCACTCGGCGAACTTGTCGAGGATCCACGCGAGGAGCCCCACCGGTGAGTCGACGAGCGAGTAGCCGATGGTCTGCGGCCGGGTCGCCTGCTGCTTCGCGTACGCCGCGTGGTGGCGCCAGAAAGTGCGGGTCTCCTCGGCCCATGTGCGTTCGAGCGGCGTCAGCCCGTCCGTCGTCAGACCGGGCGGTCCCTCCGCGAACGTGGTGTGGATGCCGAGAACGTGCTCCGGGAACCTGCCGCCGAGGACGGTGGTGATGTTCCCTCCCCAGTCGCCGCCGTGGGCCAGGAACCTGCTGTAGCCGAGCCGTCCCATCAGTTCCACCCAGGCGGCCGCGATCTTCTCGGTTCCCCAACCGGTGGCGGCCGGCTTGTCGCTGTAGCCGAAGCCCGGCAGGGACGGGGCCACGACGTGGAACGCCGGCGCGTCCGCGTCGTCCGGATCCGCCAGCTCCTCCACCACGTCGATGAACTCGGCGATGCTGCCCGGCCAGCCGTGGGTCAGGATCAGAGGGGTGGCGTCTGCCCGCGCGGACCGGCGGTGCAGGAAGTGAATGCCCAGATCATCGATGGTCGTGCGGAACTGGCCGACCCGGTCGAGGCGCTCCTCGAACGACCGCCAGTCGTACTCGGTGCGCCAATAGGTCACGACGTCGACGAGGTCGGCGAGCGGAACACCCTGATCCCACCGGCGGGGGCCGGGCGCGGCGCATGGGACCGTCTCGGGCTCCGGCAGCCGCGCCGCGGCCAGCCGCGCGCGCAGATCGTCGAGGTCGGCATCGGTCGCGTGGGCTTCGAATGCGTGCACGTCGCGGGTCGGGCGGGGCATGAGACCTCCTGGCCATCGCGGAACCGGCTAAGACGGTTCTAGCATCGCGTCATGGCGACGGGCAACCGGCTAAGGTGGTTCCATGCGTGCTGGATTCCCTGAGTTCCGCCTCGGCAGCGTGCTGGCCACCAGCTTCACGGCGACCCTGACGGAGCGTCAGGGCGACCCCGTGGAGCGCATTCCCGTGCCGCAGCGGCTCGTCGACTGGCTGGCGGTGAACGGCCTCGCCGTGGACTCCTGCACCACTGCCCAGCTCGAACGCGCCCGGGAGCTGAGGGAGTCGATCCACCTCGCCGCGACTGCGGCCGCGCTGAAGGAGCCCCTCCCTGGGCCCGCGGTCCAGGTCATCAACGACCGCAGCGCCGAGGGGCGGGCCGCCGCGATCCTGACGCCCGACGGTGAGCGGGAATGGCGGCTCAGCCCGAGTTCCTCCGTGGAGGATGCCCTCGGCGTGATCGCCGCCGACGCGATCGGCATCCTCGCGGGCGAACGGGACGGACGACTGGCCCTGTGCGCGTCACCGACCTGCCGCGCTGCCTTCTTCGATACCAGCCAGAGCCGCACCCGCAAATGGTGCGAGATGAACACATGTGGGAATCGGCAGAAGAAAGCACGCTTCAACGCCAGTCAGCGCAAACGTCCCAGACCGGAAGAGTGATCGTCACGCGCCGCGAAGCGGGCCCAAGGGGTCGCCGCATGCCTGACATAAGCTCACACATGTGCAGTAATCGCGTTAACGTGCAGGCAACTTGGCCGACCCGGTCCCGATATACGGACGCGTCAGGCTGTTCAGCGTACGGCCGTGCGGGTGCCGTAAACGGGCCGGGACGCCGGTAGGCGTCCCGGCCCGTTGCCGTGTTCAGGCGGTCGTCATGCCCAGGGAGCGCTTCAGGAAGTCGACCTGGAGCAGGAGCAGGTTCTCGGCGACCTGTTCCTGGGGGGTGATGTGGGTGACGCCGGACAGCGGCAGCACCTCGTGGGGGCGGCCGGCGGCCAGCAGGGCCGAGGACAGGCGCAGGGCGTGGGCGACCACCACGTTGTCGTCGGCGAGGCCGTGCACGATCATCAGGGGGCGGTGCGGCTCGGCGGGGGAGGAGAGCCCCTCGGCGGTCACCAGGGAGCTCTTGGCGTAGGACTCCGGGTGCTCCGCCGGCGTGCCCAGGTAGCGCTCCGTGTAGTGGGTGTCGTACAGGGCCCAGTCCGTCACCGGCGCGCCCGCGATGCCCGCGTGGAAGACGTCCGGGCGGCGCAGCACCGCCAGGCCCGCCAGCCAGCCGCCGTAGGACCAGCCGCGGATCGCCACCCGGGACAGGTCCAGGGGGTGGCGCTTCGCGAGGTCCTCCAGCGCCTCCACCTGGTCGTCCAGCGACAGTGTGAAGTCGTGGTGGACCGCCTTCTCCCAGGCGGGGGAGCGGCCCGGGGTGCCGCGGCCGTCCGCGACCACGACCGCGAAGCCCTGGTCCGCGAACCACTGGGACGTGAGGTGGGCGTTGTGGGAGGCGACCACCCGCTGACCGTGGGGGCCTCCGTAGGGGTCCATGAGTACCGGCAGGGGGGTGTCACCGTCGTAGTCCCGAGGCATAAGCACGGCGCACGGTACGCGGCGTGCGCCCCCCTCGGTGAGGGTCACGCGGGGGGACATACCAGGATCTTCCGCGTACGACGGGACAGTCCTGGTCGGTTTTCCGTCGCGCAGGACCTGAGCGCGCGAACCTGGCCGGTTCAGCGTCGCCGAGACCAGGACCGTCACGGCCCCGGCCCGCACCGCCGCGTGCACGCCCGGCTCCTGCGACACCCGCTCCACGCCCAGCTCGTTCACCCGGTACACGTGCACCTGGCCCGTCTCCGCCTCACCGGCGGCCTCCGCGCCCGCCGACGCCGAGATCAGCACGTCGTGCTCGGAGACGTCCAGCACGGCCCGGACGTGCAACTGCGCGCCGGTGAGCGGCCGGTCCCCGACCGCCAGCACGCGCGCACCGCCCTCGTCGGCGATCCGCACCAGCTGCCCGGACGGGCTCCAGCAGGGCACCCCGGGGAAAAGATCAAGCCATGTTCGATCTTCGTCGGCGTGCACCATCCGCGTCGCGCCGGAATCCGCGTCCACGGCCAGGATCAGCTGACTGCGCTGGTCGCGCGCCTGTACGAGCAGCAGGGGCGCGCCCGCCGCTGACCAGTGGACATGTGCCAGGTACGGAAAGCGCGCCCGGTCCCAGGCGACCTCCGTGCGCAGCCCGTCCAGGCCGACCACGAACAGCCGCACCTCCGCGTTGCCGGTGCCCGCCGCCGGGTACGGCACCCGCTGCGGCTCCCGCTCCGGATGCGCCGGGTCGGCGATCCACCACCGCTGCACCGGCGTGTCGTCCACCCGCGCCATGAGCAGCCGGTCCGACTCCGGAGCCCACCAGAAGCCCCGCGAACGCCCCATCTCCTCGGCCGCGATGAACTCGGCCAGTCCGTATGAGACATTCTCCGACTCCGGCTCTGCGAGCGCCCGGTCGCCCTCCCCCTCGGCGCCCACCACCCGCAGAGCGCCCCGCGCGACATAGGCGACATGCCGCCCGTCGGGCGACGGACGCGGGTCGATCACGGGCCCCGGAGCGGGCAGCTCACGTGCCGTCCCGGCCCGCAGCTCGGCCGCGAAAAGCCGCCCTGACAAGGCGAAAGAGGCCAACTCGACGGCCGAGTCGGTGGCGTACCCGACGATGCCGGCACCGCCCTCACGGCTGCGCTCGCGCCGCGCCCGTTCCTCGGGCGAGAGGTCCTCCGAGGCGCCGCCCAGCAGGGCGCGCGGGTCGGCGGCCACGCGCTCCCCACCGTCCTCCACGTCGAGGACCCAGAGCGAATTCGCCCGGTCCGTACCGGAACCGGAGCGCAGGAACACGACACGCGAACCGTCGGGCGCCACGGTGAACGAACGCGGCGCGCCGAGCGTGAAGCGCTGGGTACGGGCGTGCCGTCGGGGGAAGGAGTGAGGCTCGGTCGTCATGCCCTGACCATATTGGCCATGCGCCCCCTTGTGCGGCCGTGCGCCGATCGATGCGCACGGAGGGATAGTTATGATCAATGTCGCATAGTGGGTATGAACCTGCTGGCTGCTGTACGGATTTGCTGCCCCCATAGTCCGACCCCCCGCGCCCTCGTGGATCTTTGGAGGTGAACCGCCGTGGCACTCTCGATTTCGGCGGTGGTGCTGCTGGCGATCATCGTCTTCCTGCTCGTCAAGAAGTCGGGGCTGAAGGCGGGGCATGCGATCGTCTGCATGCTGCTCGGCTTCTACCTCGCCTCCTCGACCGTCGCTCCCACGATCAACGAGCTGACGACGAACATCGCGGGCATGATCGGCAGCATCAAGTTCTGAGCGTCGCGCCCGCAGGCCCGGACCGAGGGGCGATCCGGGCCTGAGCGGAGGCGTCGCCGGATCAGCTCCCGACCGCGTACGGCACGAAGCCGGCCCACGCGGCGGGTTCGAAGGCCAGCCGGGGGCCGTCAGCGTTCTTGGAGTCACGGACGTGGACGGTGCCGGGTTCTGTGGCGACCTCGACGCAGGAGTCGCCTTCACTGCCGCTGCTGTAGCTGCTCTTGAACCACGCCAGTCCGGAGGTGTCTCCGGACGAGGTCTTGCGGATCATGTCTCCCCCAGCAGTTGTTCGATGAAGGCAGTCGACTCCGGTGGTGTGAGCGCCTGAGCCCGGATGATGCCATAGCGGAGTTCCAGGATACGGAGCTGCCGCAGGTCGGACACCGGTCGTCCGTTGGTCACTGCTGGTGATCGCCCGATCGCTGACCCGTCCTCGAACTTGAGCACCTCGATGCTGCCGTCCACGCCGGCATGGGCTTCCCGTTCGATCGGCATCACCTGAAGCTCGACGTTGCGCAACTGGGCTGCTTCAAGCAGATGTTCGAGTTGACCGCGCAGGACTGCTCGTCCCCCCAGGGGTCGCCGAAGTGTCCACTCCTCCAGGACGAAGCTGAGGTCGGGTGCCGGGTCTCGCTCGAAGATCGCCTTGCGCGCTACGCGTGCTGCGATGAACCGCTCCACCTCCTCCGCCGAGTAGGCGGGACGTCGCATGGTCAACAGGGCGCGAGCGCACTCCGGAGTCTGCAACAGGCCATGGACGTTCAGCGGATCGTAGAGCTGAAGCTCCACCGCCCGCGCCTCCATCTGCGCCAGATCCCGGACCTTCTTCGGGTACCGGACCCTCTTCACGTCCTCCTTCATCGCCGAGATGAGGCCAGCGGCGTCCAGCACCCCGTCCGCCGTGTCCAGATATTCGGGCCGGGGGATCCGCTTGCCGCCCTCGATCTTGTAGACGAGGTCCTCGCCGTAACCGATCGCCACCGCGAACTCCCCGACCCGCATCCCCGCAGCCTCACGGCGGAGCCTCAACTGCCTGCCCACCGTGGTCACTACGGCGAGCGCCCAGTCGTCGTCCGGGTCCACCTCCCAGCCCGGCTCGTCGGCCTGCTCCGTCTCGGTCCTGACCCGCACCGCCTCGCCGTTCACCGACATGCGCGCCCCTCCGTAGTGCCGCGTCGTACCGTCGCGCCCTGCCCGTGGGAGCCGCGTCGACAGTCCGGACAGCACCGGACAAGCCTGGGGCGGTAGCTCTACGTAGCAGGGCGATCGCACATCACGGTAAGACCGGTCGGCCACGCCGAGTGACGCGAATCAGGAAACAGCCCAGACCAGGCCCCAACACTGGGCTTCACGCCACCGGAACCCGCACCCTCGCGCTCCGGTGCCGTCGACGGCTGAAAGACAAAGAACTCCGGGAGAAAACACCCCGCCAAGCCCCACCCTCGCGGACCTCCGCCGCCACGATCCCTGCCTGCTCCTCTCCGCCGCCGACGCGGCCCATCTGGCCCCCGGTGTCGCCGCCTGGCTGGAACGGGACGTCAGCCCCGCCGCCGTACGCCGCGCCCTGACCACCGGCCTGCCGCCCGAGGGCGTACGACGGCCCGCCGCCTTCCTGGCCCACCGTCTCGCCGCCCAGCTTCCGCCCCCGGCCCCGTTCGGGGCACCGGCAGTCGACCCGCCGTCACCGGTACGGCACCCGATGCAGAACTGCGACGGCTGCGACCGCGGGTTCCGCGCTGTCCGTCCCGGCCGCTGCCGCGACTGCCGCTCCGGCCTCCAGGAGGCTGCCTAGCATGAACATGACGATCCTTGCCTGAGCACGGCCGACGAGGAGCGAGCGCCATGACCATCGCATCCTGGGCGAGGACGTCACCATCGGTGAGTGGGCCATCTCCACTAGCGGCCTGCCGCGCTACCAGGACGACGGCGCGGAAGAGGCGGATCAGTGAAGGGCGTGATCCGGTATCCGAGAGGGCTGCTTCGGTCACCTCCGGCGTCGAGTGCCTGGGCACGGGTGAACAGCGGTCCGGTGCCTCATAGGGTGGCCCCATGACGGAACTGCCCTCCCGGCGTCTGCTGCTGGTGCACGCGCACCCGGACGACGAGTCGATCAACAACGGCGCGACCATGGCCAGGTACGCGGCCGAGGGTGCCCACGTCACCCTGGTCACGTGCACCCTCGGTGAACGCGGCGAGGTCATCCCGCCCGAGCTCGCGCACCTGTCGGGCCCCGCCCTGGGTCAGCACCGCCGCCGTGAGCTCGCCGACGCCATGGCCGAGCTCGGCGTCCACGACGTCCGCCTGCTCGGCGGCGCCGGGCGCTACAGCGACTCCGGGATGATGGGCCTGCCCGACAACGACGACCCCGCCTGCTTCTGGCAGGCCGACGTCGACGAGGCCGCCGCGCACCTCGTCGAGGTGATCCGCGAGGTACGCCCCCAGGTCCTCGTCACCTACGACGACGACGGCGGCTACGGCCACCCCGACCACATCCAGGCCCACCGCGTCGCGATGCGCGCCGTGGAACGGTCCGCCGACGCCGGCCTGCCGATCCCCAAGGTCTACTGGAACCGGGTCCCCCGGCCGGTTGTGGAGGAGTCCTTCGCGCGGCTCCGGGAAGACCTGCCCGGCACTCCCTTCACCAAGGCCGCCGAGGTCGACGACGTCCCGGGTGTCGTGCCCGAGGAGCGGATCACCACCGAGATCGACGGCACCGCCCACGCCGGGGCCAAGGCCGCCGCGATGCGTGCCCACGCCACCCAGATCACGGTGGCCGGGCCGTACTTCGTGCTCTCCAACGAACTCGCCCAGCCCATCCTCACGACTGAGTACTACGAGCTGGTGCGAGGCGAGAAGGTCGGCGAGCGGGAGACGGACCTGTTCGCCGGTGTCGAGGAGGCCTCATGAGCGACCGGACGTCGATCCTCGCCCAGCCGATGCGGCCGCCCACGGCCGCACGCGCTGCCGCCTGCCTCGGGTTCTTCGTGCTAGGCGCCGTGGTCGGCGTGGCCGGGGCGCTGGTACAGCCAGGGTGGTTCCCGGGCGGGCTGCTGCTCGCCCTGGCGGGTGAGGCCGGAGCCGTCCTGGGCGCCACCCGCGTCCTCGGCGGCCGGGCCGGGGGCGTCGCGGTCGCCGCGGGCTGGATGCTCTCCGTCGTCCTGCTCACCGCCAGCCGCACCGAGGGCGACTTCCTCTTCGCCGCCGGGAGCGGCTCCTATCTCTTCCTGCTCGGAGGCATCGCCGCGGCTGTGATCTGCGCCACCCTCGCCCCCGGGCGGCAACCGGACCGCGATCCCGTCCGACTTGCCAAGTGACGTACCACTTCGCCAGGACGTGGCCGTGGGGGTCCGGTGTGGGTTTCCAAGGCGGTCACGGGATACGGGCGAGAAGTGGCCAGTATGGTGGTGCGCGCCGCCGAGCCTCCCCCAAGCGCTCGACTTCGCTCGTGCAGGGGGGACCCCCATCGTGAGGTCGTGACGGGCGGCGGAGCCAACCGGGAGAACCTGCCTTGAGTCGTGAAACTGACACTCCGTCCTCCGGGCCCAACGGGCGCGGTGGAGCCGCCTACCCGTCGGGTACGCCGCCGTACGGGACCCCGACGGTCTCCGACGCCGGTACGGACGCGGGCCGTTCCGCCACGCGGCCGGAGGAACGCAAGACCGAGACCACGCTGACGACCCGGATCCGGATCAACATCCCCGGGTCGCGGCCGATTCCGCCCGTGGTGGTGCGCAAGCCCGTCGCGGAGGCGGAGAGCCCGGCCGACACCGACACGCGCGGTGACGAGCCGACGGCGCCGGGCGCCGGCCCGTCCGCGGGCACGGTCGAGTCTCCCGCCGATCCGGCACAGCCGGGCGACGACAAGCCGGCCAGCGACTGGTTCGCGCCGCGCAAGTCCGGCGGAGGCAAGGGCGGTCCGGGCAGCGGCTCCACCAACGGTGCCGGACTGCCGGGCGGTTCGGCTCCGGCGGCGGGCGGCTCCGGCGCGGGCGGCCCCGCTGCCGGGACGCCGGGTTCCGGTGCCGGTGCGTCCGGCGGGCCCCGGCCGGGGGCCGGGCGGCCCGGAGGCGTGGTCGGCTCCATGGGCGCGCCGGGCGGCTCCCGGTCCGGCGGCACGAACGGTGCCGGGCTCCCGGGCGGTGCGACCGGCGGTCCCGTCGCGCCCGGGCACGGCGGCGGCACCGGCTCCTTCGACGTCACCGAGGCCCTGGCGGCGGGCCCGCTGGGCAACGGCTCGCGTCCCGCCCCGGGCGGCGGCGAACCGCGCCGTGACGACCTGCCGTACTTCTCCGAGAACGGACAGGGCGGCTACGACGGCCAGAGCGGCGGCCCGAGCGCTGCGGGCGCCTTCGGCGAGCCGGGCGCGCCCGGTGCGCAGAGCGGCCCGGCCGGCCCGACCGGCGGACCGGTCACCGGCGACGGCCCGATGGTGCCCCCGGCCGGCTTCGACGCACCCGGCGGCCAGGGCGGCCCTGGCGCCCCCGGCGGCTTCGGCAACGAGCCGGGCGGACTCGGCGGCCAAACCGGTCAGGGTGCCTTCAACGCACCCGGCGGCCCTGGCGGGCCCGGAGGACCCGGCACCCCCGGCGGACCCAACGGCTACGGCGGCCCGGGCCGGCCCGGCGCCCCTGAGGCCTTCAACGACCCCGGCCGCTCCGGCGCGCCCGGCGGCCCTGGCGGGCCCGGCGGACCCGGCACCCCTGGTGGCCCCGGCACCCCTGCCGGCCCCGGCGGCTTCGGAGACCCGGGTCGGCCCGGGGCCCCTGAGGCCTTCAGCGACCCCAGCCGCTCCGGCGGTCCTGGCGGGCCCGGCGGCTCCGGCGCCCCCGGCGGACCGGGCGGCTTCGGAGACCCGGGCCGCCCCGGCGCCCCCGACGCCTTCAACAACCCCGGCCGCCCGGGAGGCCCCGGCGCACCCGCCGGACCCGGAGCCATAGGCGGCGGCCCCGGCGGCCCCGGGGGTACCCTTGGCGGCCCCACGCGTCCGGGCACCCAGGGCGGCACCCCCGCTCCCGGCGCCGCAGGCCCCGGCCCCGGCCCCGGCATGAGCGACGACACCGCCATCCTCACCCCGCAGAAGCCGGCCCCCGAACCGACGGACGGCCAGGGCTACGGCCCCCGGCACGACAACGTCTCCGGGCACACGGTCACCAGCGGCATCCCCGTCGTGCCGTCCGGCGCGGCCTCGCCGTTCGGCCCGGGTGCGCCCGGTGACGGCCCGGCGCCGCACACGGCCCCGAAGCTGCCCGAGCCGGTCTCCCCGCCCCCGGCGAGTTCCTCCAAGGCGCCGAAGAAGAAGGGCCGCAGCAAGCTCGTGCTGCTCGCGGTCGCCGTGGTCGTGGCCGCCGGTGGCGTCTACGGCGCCGGTCTCCTGATGAACCGCACCGACGTGCCCAAGGGCACCACCGTGCTCGGCGTCGACATCGGCGGCACCACCCGCGACGGCGCGGTCAGGAAGCTCGACGAGGCCTTCGACGACCGCCTCGGCAAGGAGATGAAGCTGTCGGTGGGCGGCAAGACCGTCGCCCTCGACCCGGACAACGCGGGCCTGCAGTTCGACATGGACGCCACGGCCGACGCGGCGGCCAAGAGCGACTACAACCCGGTCTCCGTGATCGCCTCACTCTTCGGCAACCACCGCGCCGTCACGCCGGTCATGCCCGTCGACGAGGAGAAGCTGCACGCCTCCCTGGAGGACGCGGCGGGCGGTGCCGGCGCGTCGGCCGACGGCACGATCGAGTTCAAGGGCGGCAAGGCCGTCCCCGTGTACGGCAAGGTGGGCAAGGGCATCGACCTCGCCAAGGCGACGACCACGGTCGAGGAGGCCTTCCGCACGCAGGTGGAGACCGGCACGGCCGCCACGGTGAACCTCCCGACCACCACCCGGCAGCCGACGGTCTCGAACGCCGAGGTCGACCGGATGCTCAAGGAGTTCGCGCAGCCCGCGATGTCCGACCTCGTCACCATCCGCACCGACGCGGCGCACAGCATCGACTTCGGCAAGGTCTCCCTGCCGAAGATCCTCAGCTTCAAGGCCGTCGACGGCAAGCTCGTGGACACCTACAACCTCAAGGCTCTCCAGGAGGCGTACGGCCAGACCTTCGAGGGCGTGCAGATCGAGGGCGCCAGCGGCAAGCGGGACGTCCTTCCGCAGGACGTCGTCACGGCGCTGCGCAAGGCCCTGCGCGGCAAGACGCCCGCGGAGCGCGTCGGAGTCATCGACACCAAGCCGAACTGACCTCCGGTCACCCGCCGTACGAGAGCCCCCGCCCGATCAGGGCCGGGGGCTCTCGTCGTCACCCCGCACACATGACAACCGTCATGCGGCACTCCGGACGCCCGACACTGCCCCCGCCGGCACCCCCGGAGCCACGATGGCCGTATGACAACGACAGCCCCGGTGGTCGCGTTCGACCAGGTGAGCAAGGCATACGACGCCGTCCGGGCCGTGGACGGACTGACCCTCGGTCTCAGCCCCGGTCAGACCGTGGCCCTGCTCGGCCCCAACGGCGCCGGCAAGTCCACCACCCTCGATCTGCTGCTCGGCCTCAAGAGGCCCGACAGCGGCACGGTCCGGCTCTTCGGCACCAGCCCCCGGGACGCCATCGTCGCCGGGCGCGTGGGCGCCATGCTGCAGAGCGGCGGCCTCATGGACGAGGTCACCGTCGCCGAACTGGTGCGGCTCGCCTGCGACCTGCACCCGAAGCCGTACCGGCCCTCCGAGGTCCTGGCGCGCGCGGGCGTCGCGCAGATCGCCGACCGCAAGGTCGACAAGCTCTCCGGCGGCCAGGCCCAGCGCGTCCGCTTCGCCCTGGCCACCGCGGGCGACAGCGACCTCATCGTGCTGGACGAGCCCACCACCGGCATGGACGTCACCACCCGCCAGGCCTTCTGGGCCACCATGCGCGAACAGGCCGACCAAGGCCGGACCGTGCTCTTCGCCACCCACTACCTCGAAGAGGCCGACGCCGTCGCCGACCGGGTCCTCGTGCTGTACCGCGGCCGGCTCCTCGCCGACGGCACGGCCGCCGAGATCAAGGCCAAGGCGGGCGCCCGCCGGGTCTCCTTCGAAGTGGCGGGCGCCATCGACGAACCCGCCCTGCGCGCCCTGCCGTTCCTGACCGGGATCGACATCTCCGGCCGGACCGTGCGCATCCAGTCCTCCGACGCCGACGCGACCGTCCACGCCCTGTACGGCCTCGGCGTCCACCCCCGCAACCTCGAAGTCGCCGGGCTCGGCCTGGAGCAGGCCTTCGTCGCCATCACCACCGCCGAGGAGGCGAAGTCCCGGTGAACACGCTGATCAGACTGGAACTCACCCGCGCCCTGCGCAACCGCAAGTTCCTGTTCTTCTCCGTGATCTACCCGTCGGTGCTGTTCCTGCTCATCGCGGGCAACGCCGACAGCAGCTCGAAGGTCCCCGGCACCGGCCTGACCGTCCCGACCTACATGATGGTCTCCATGGCGTCGTTCGGCGCCCTCACGGCCGTCCTCATGGGCAACAGCGAGCGCATCGCCAAGGAGCGCGAGGGCGGCTGGGTGCGGCAGCTGCGCCCGACCACGCTGCCGGGCCGCGGCTACGTCCTCGCCAAGACCGCGAGCGCCGCCGTCGTCAGCCTGCCGTCCATCGTCATCGTCTTCGCCGTCGCGGCGGCCGTGAAGGATGTCCGCCTGGACGCCTGGCAGTGGCTCGCCCTCACCGGCGCGATCTGGGCCGGCAGCCTCGTCTTCGCCGCGCTCGGTGTCGCCATCGGCTACCTGGCCACCGGTGACGCGGTCCGCCCGATCACGATGATCACCTACTTCGGCCTGTCCATGCTGGGCGGCCTGTGGATGCCCACGACGAGCTTCCCCGGCTGGCTCCAGGACATCGCCAAGTGGCTGCCCACGCACGCGTACGCTGCCCTCGGGCGGGCCATCGAGCAGAGCCGCGCCCCGCACGTCCAGGACCTCGCCGTCCTCGTGGTGTCGTTCGTCCTGTTCGCGGGCGGCGCGGCCTGGCTGTACCGGAAGGACACCCTGAAGGCGTGAGCGGCGTCGGGTTCGGCATGGGGCAGCGCCCGGTGAACCGCCGGCAGCGGGCGGTGAAGTCGCTGTGGACCGGCATCTGGCTGGTCTACCTGAGCGCACCCGTCACCGACCTGCTGCACGGCGGCCACAGCACGGGCGTGACGATCCTCGGCTGGACCGGCCTGGCCGCGTTCGTCACCTGGTACATGCTGCTGGTCTTCCGCACCGGCCGGGGTGAGCGCAACACCCTGGTGCTCGCCTCGCTCGGGGTCCTCGCGGCCCAGTCCACGCTCCTCGCCCTCACCCTGGGCCGCGAGTGGCTGGTGCTGTTCGTGTACGTCTCCATCGCCTCCGGGGCGGCCCTGCCCCTGCGCATGGCCCGCTGGACGATCCCGGCCGCGTGCGCGCTGTTGACCGCCGTGGCGCTCGCGACGCACGACGGGATGTCCTACCTGGCCGGCCTCCTCATCCCGGCCCTGCTCGGCGGCTTCGCGATGACCGGCGTACGCGAACTCGTGCGGACGACCATCGCGCTGCGCGAGGCCCGCGCCACCGTCGCCCAGCTGGCCGCCAACGAGGAGCGCCTGCGGCTGGCCCGGGACCTGCACGACCTGCTCGGCCACTCCCTGTCCCTGATCACCCTCAAGAGCGAGCTGGCCGGCCGGATGCTGCCCGGCCGGCCCGACGAGGCGGCCCAGCAGGTCGCCGACATCGAGCAGGTCAGCCGCCAGGCCCTCGTCGACGTACGCGAGGCCGTCACCGGCTACCGCCGCCCCCGCCTGCACGCCGAGCTCGCCGGTGCGCGGGTCGCCCTGGCCGCGGCCGGCGTCACCGCCGAACTGCCCGCCGAACCCGGCCTCGACGGCGTGCCCGAGGAGAGCGAGTCCGCCCTCGCCTGGGCGCTGCGCGAGGCGGTCACCAACGTCGTACGGCACAGCGGTGCCCGCCGCTGCACGGTCGAGCTGCTGTGCCGCCAGACCCTCGACGGCCCGGTGCTGGAACTCACCGTCGAGGACAACGGCTCGGGCGGCCCGGGCAGCGGCCACGGAAACGGCCTCGCGGGCCTCACCGAACGCCTCACCAAGGCCGGCGGCACCCTGGAGGCGGGCCCGCTCAAGCCCGGCTTCCGCCTGGTCGCCCGCGTGCCGACGGCCGGACCGGCGGACGTAGGATCCCCGGCATGAGCCGCACGATCAAGGTCCTTCTCGCCGAGGACCAGTCGATGGTCCGCGAGGCCCTGGCCGCCCTGCTCGGCCTGGAGGCGGACATCGAGGTCGTCGTCCAGGTGGCCCGCGGCGACGAGGTCCTGCGAGCGGCCCGCGAACACGCTGTCGACGTGGCCCTCCTGGACATCGAGATGCCCGGCCTGACGGGCATCGAGGCCGCGGCCCGGCTGCACGCCGAACTCCCGGCCGTGAAGCTGGTCATCCTCACCACCTTCGGCCGCCCCGGCTACCTGCGCAGCGCCATGGAGTCCGGCGCCGACGCCTTCCTGGTCAAGGACGCCCCCGCCGCCCAGCTCGCCGAGGCGATCCGCAAGGTCCTCACCGGCGAACGCGTCATCGACCCGACCCTCGCGGCAGCGGCCCTGGCGGAAGGCGCCAACCCGCTGACGGACCGGGAGCGCGAGGTCCTCCGGGCCGCCGCCGACGGCTCCACCAACGCCGAACTGGCCACCTCCCTGCACCTCTCCCAGGGCACGGTCCGCAACTACCTCAGCACGGCAATCCAGAAGCTGGCGGTGAGAAACCGCGCGGAGGCGGTCCGAGCAGCACGAGAAAAGGGCTGGTTGTAAAGCTTTCAGGGGCGCGGGGAAGTATCGATCTGCGGCTCCGCCGCGCGGGCGCGACGAGCCACGACGCACCCGCACCCGCGATCCCACACGTGCCGCCACGGCGAGGGGCGTCAGTTGAGCATCGCCCTGGCCGCGTGAGCCTCCCCCCGCACCCGCTCCGCGGCCCCCTCGTCCACCGCCGAGACAACCTCCGCATAGGCCTCCAGCTCCACGGCCCCGGCCACGAACTCCCCCCGCTGCACCAGCAACTGCGCCCGCTCGTACCGCAACCGCGCCGGATGCGACGGCAGCAGCAACGACAACTCGACCGCCCACAGCGCCACGTCCGACCGCTCCGGCCGGGCCGCCGCCCACGCCCGCACGTTGTTCAGGATCCGCAGCACCACATCCAGGGGATCCGCCGGCCGCAGCATGGACGGATCGATCCCCGACCCCGTCGCCCCGGCCACCAGCAACTCCGCGTCCGCCCCCGTCAGCACCCGCCCGCCGTCGAACGGGTCCGCGAGCACCTGCCCCTCGTCGGGCCCGAACCCGACCACGAAGTGCCCCGGCAGGGCCACGCCGTACACCGGGGCTCCGGCCCGCCGGGCCACCTCCAGCCACACCACCGACAGCAGGATCGGCAGCCCCCTGCGCCGCACCAGCACCTCGTGCAGCAGCGAGGACTCCAGGCGCTGGTAGTCGCCGGGGGTGCCGTGGAACCCCATCCGCTCACCGAGCAGCTCGCGCAGGGCCACCGCCCACGCCCGCGGCCCCCCGGGCCGGAACGGCAGCAGCCCGGCCAGCCGGTCCAGCTCGACCTGCGCGGCGTCCAGGCCCGCCTCGTCCAGCTCCCGGTCCGCCTCCGCGCCCACCAGCAGGCACAGCGTCGACAGATCGGGCCGCTCGGACCGGGCCTCTTCGGCGAACCGCCGCCGCAGCTCGGCGGACCGTTCGGGGGACGGGGGGTACGGGGGACGCATATCTGGCTCGTGCCCTCTCACGACGATCGGTTACCGGCCGGTGCCGTGGGCGTCCGGGGCCCGGTAGTGGTGGTAGGCGTGATGCGCGGCGAAGCCCATCCCGGCGTACAGCGCCCGCGCTCCCGCGTTGTCGGCCTCGACCTGGAGCCACGCGGCCGACGCGCCCTCGTCGAGCGCCTGCCGGGCCAGCGCGGCCATCACGGCCGTGCCGAGCCCCTGCCGCCGCAGCGCCGGGTCGACCTCGACGGCGGCGAACCCGGCCCACCGCCCGTCGACGACACACCGCCCGATGGCGGCCGGAGGCGCCCCCTCGGCCACCCCGGGCACGGTCGCGAACCACACCGACGGCCCGCCCCGGAGCACCCGCAGCGCCACCTCACTCACGCCCTTGCGCTGATACCGGGCCAGCCACCCCTCTCCGGCCTCCCGGGACAGCACGACCCCCGTCGGATCACCCCGGTCGGCGACCGGCGCCAGCGGCCCGATCCACAGCTCGGCGGTCACCTCCCGCACCCAGCCCCGCTGCTCCAGCTCGGCGCAGAGCAGCTCCTGCGTGCCCTCGGCACCCGTCGCTGTCTGGACGTAGGCGGGCAGTCCGCGCTCGCCGTACCACCGCCGCACGGCCTCCAGGGCCTCGTCCAGCGGCACGCCCGGCGCGCCCAGCGGCAGCACCGAGTTGGCCCGCCGTGTGAACCCGGACGCGGCCCGCAGCTCCCACGCGCCGAGCCGCTCGCTCTCCACGGGCAGCCAGGCCCGCGCGGCGACCCGGGCCAGCTCCTCGTAGGAGGCGGCCGGACCGCGGCGACGCGCCGGTGCGGAGGGCACGGCCTTGCCCGCGACCAGCGCGGATTCCGCGATACGGACGCTCTCGCCGCTCTTGCGTGTGATCAGCAGCACACCGTTGTCCCATGATGTGAGAACACCGACCGTATCGGTGAACTTCTCACCCGGGGCACCATGTTCGATCAAGCTCCGGACGGAGACCCGTTTGCCCACGTCAGCAGTGGTGATGCGGACCTCAAGGCGCCCGGCGGCAGAGATTTCCACAGGTCAGTTCACCCCTCCTGTTCGGATCATGCCCAGGAACGGAGATACTAGGGGCGGGCATCGACGACGCCGCGCTCCCGCGCGCCAGGCGGCGGAGCCTGAGGAGGCCCGCCAGCGCCCTATCGAGGAGGAACGACAGCGTGACCTACGTCATCGCGCAGCCTTGTGTCGACGTCAAGGACAAGGCGTGCATCGAGGAGTGCCCGGTCGACTGCATCTACGAGGGCCAGCGGTCCTTGTACATCCACCCGGACGAATGCGTCGACTGTGGTGCCTGTGAGCCGGTCTGCCCGGTCGAGGCGATCTTCTACGAGGACGACACTCCCGAGGAGTGGAAGGACTACTACAAGGCGAACGTCGAGTTCTTCGACGAGCTCGGTTCGCCCGGCGGAGCCAGCAAGCTGGGGCTGATCGAGCGCGACCACCCCTTCGTCGCCGCGCTGCCGCCGCAGAACCAGTAAGAGCGGCCCGCACTCCGTGCCGCCTCGGTCCCGTACGGCCCGATCACCCCGTTGATCGCCGTACGGGGCCGAGGCGTTTGCCGTAACCGGCTCGTACGTACGAGAAAGTGAGCCAGAACCCGTGTCCGCAGTCTCCGACCGCCTCCCCACCTTCCCCTGGGACAAGCTGACCCCGTACAAGGCCACGGCCGCCGCCCATCCGGACGGCATCGTCGACCTGTCCGTCGGCACCCCGGTCGACCCGGTACCCGAGCTGATCCAGAAAGCGCTGGTGGCCGCGGCCGACTCGCCGGGCTATCCGACGGTGTGGGGCACGCCCGAGCTGCGCGACGCGATCACCGGCTGGGTCGAGCGCCGCCTCGGCGCCCGGGAGGTCACCCACCGTCACGTGCTGCCGATCGTCGGCTCCAAGGAGCTCGTCGCCTGGCTCCCCACCCAGCTGGGCCTCGGCCCCGGCGACCGGGTGGCCTACCCGCGCCTGGCCTACCCGACGTACGAGGTGGGTGCCCGCCTGGCACGCGCCGACCACGAGGCCTACGACGACCCGACGCAGCTGGATCCCGAGGGCCTGAAGCTCCTCTGGCTGAACTCCCCGTCGAACCCCACGGGCAAGGTCCTCTCCAAGGAGGAGCTGACCCGGATCGTCTCCTGGGCCCGCTCGCACGGCATCCTGCTCTTCTCCGACGAGTGCTACCTGGAGCTGGGCTGGGAGGCCGACCCGGTCTCGGTGCTG
The DNA here is from genome assembly GCF_031348265.1 of Streptomyces collinus. Classification (NCBI taxonomy): domain Bacteria; kingdom Bacillati; phylum Actinomycetota; class Actinomycetes; order Kitasatosporales; family Streptomycetaceae; genus Streptomyces; species Streptomyces collinus. The sequence goes on from NZ_CP133771.1 coordinate 5,790,120, forward strand.
CACCCGGACGTCAACGGCGGCTCGTACGACGGCATCGTCGCCGTCCACTCCCTCTCCAAGCGCTCGAACCTCGCCGGCTACCGCGCGGCCTTCCTGGCCGGTGACCCGGCGGTCCTCGGCCCGCTCCTGGAGATCCGCAAGCACGGCGGCATGATGACGTCGGCTCCGACGCAGGCTGCGGTGATCGCGGCCCTCGGCGACGACGACCACGTCCGCGTCCAGCGCGAGCGCTACGCGTCCCGCCGCGAGCTGCTGCGCGAGGCCCTGGTCACCCACGGCTTCCGCATCGAGCACAGCGAGGCCAGCCTCTACCTGTGGGCCACCAGGGGCGAATCCTGCTGGGACACGGTCGACCACCTCGCCAAGCGCGGCATCCTCGTGGCCCCCGGTGACTTCTACGGCCCGGCGGGCGCGCAGTTCGTGCGCGTGGCGCTGACGGCCACGGACGAGAGGGTGGCGGCGGCCGTACAGCGGCTGTGACCGCGGCCGAGCACACCGAAGGGGTCCGGGGAAGCTCCCCGGACCCCTTCGGCGTCGCAACGCCGGCGCGTCAGCCGACCGGCAGGCCCTTCGCCGGCAGGGCGTCCGCGGACGGCACGCCACCCTTGGTCAGGGACCCCGTGGGCAGGCCGCCCTTGGTCGAACCGGCCGTGTCGCCGACCAGCTGCCCGGTGGAGCCCGCCGCGTCACCGGCCGCCTTCTGCGCCACGGGCGTGGTCTTCTTGACCGCCTGGCCACCGGTCTTGCCCGCGGCCGGCACCGCCTTCTTGACGGACTTGCCGCCGGTGTCACCCGCGGACTCGGTGACGTTCTGAGCCGCGCCGTCGACGGTGTCGCCGACGTTGGCCCCGTCCGGGGCGGTCAGGCCACCGAGGTTCGGGGTGGCGGGCAGCTCGGGGGCCGCGCTGGCGGAGCCGGCCGCACCGACCCCGGCAGCCGCTCCCGCAGCGACGATCAGCGCGGCACGGGCGATACGGCGGGTCAGGGGGAGGGACATGGTGCTCCTTCGACGGGAGAGAACAGTGAGCTTCGTGAAGTGTCCGACCGGGTCCGGCAGTTGATCGACTGGCTGTGGATCACCCCGGTTCGGACGCAGTGACTACCGCTCGAAGCCCGCGAAGGTTGCGGCGGCGCAACGTAAAGAGTTGGCAATGCGTCGCATTATCGGCTGCGGATAAAAACGGTCAAAGCAGCCTCTGTGAGAACCCCCGCCGAATCCTTCCAGCCCTGTGTTCCCAAGGGTTCTCGCGGTGGCCCGGGTGAGGGTGCGAAAACCTGCGCACGCCGTCGCCGCAGGACGGTGCGGGTAACCCCACGGGGTGAGCCCCCGCACCCCTGCGCGATCTAGCGCATCGTGACGATGCGGACCGCGTCCGCGTCCCGTTCCGCGCCCGCGGTGCCCTTCGCCGATGGCTCCCGCCACTGGCTCGCGGTGTTCCCGGCGACCCACTCCCGCCCCGCGTAGGTGACACGGGCGATGTGCAGCTCGGAGGCGTTGGCCACGGCCCAGTGCGCCAGCTGCCAGCCGCGCTGGTCCAGGCTCCGGCCGCCGGCGGAGGGCGTGTCGGCGCTCACCGGGAGCGTGACGGTGCGCCCGCCGGAGCCGTCCGGCGCGCTCGGGGAGGGCGTCGGCGTGGCCGCCGAGGAGCCGCCCACGGCGGCACCGGCCGGCTCCAGCACGTCCCGTCCGAAGTCCCGCACGAGCGCGGCACGCACCCCGTCAGGGCCCGAGGCCCGGGTCGCGGCCGGGCGGCCCTCGCACGTCAGCGTGGCCGCGGACTGCCCGGTGAGGGCCGCGGCGAGCAGCGCGGCGTCCGGCTCGTGCTTGGCGTAGGCCTGCGGGAAACCGCTGCGCTGCACGCGCTGCGCGGCGACGGTGAGCGGCAGCCGGGTGTAGCCGGGCACCTTGACCAGGTGGTCGTAGAACTCACCGGCCGAGTACGTCGGGTCCATGATCTCCTTCGGCGTGCCCCAGCCCTGCGAGGGCCGCTGCTGGAACAGGCCGAGGGAGTCCCGGTCGCCGTGCTTGATGTTGCGCAGGGCGGATTCCTGAAGCGCGGTCGCCAGCGCGATGGTCACGGCCCGCTCGGGCAGACCGCGCGCGGTTCCCACGGCGGTGATCGTCGCCGCGTTCACCGCCTGCTCGGGCGTGAACTCGTACGACGCCCCGTCGCCCTTGCCGGAGACCACGTTGCAGCCCGGTCCGCCCGAGCCCCCGGTGACGTACTGCACGACGAGGTACCCGGCGACCGCGAGCAGGGCCACGAAGGCGGCTCCGCATCGGAAAAGGCGGCCACGGCGCTTGGGAGAGGACTGCTCTGGCACGCCGTACAAGGTACTGGAGAGTACGGAGTGGCATGTGCCGGGTGTGGACAGTGAGGCCGGGGTCTGGCGCGTTAGGGTCGACGGCATGGCCGACACCTCCCTTGACCTCACGCTGGACGCCGCGGAGCTCACCGCCCGGCTCGTCGACTTCCGTTCCGAGAGCGGCACCGAGAAGCCCCTCGCGGACGCGATCGAGTCCGCGCTGCGCGCGCTGCCCCACCTGACGGTCGACCGGTACGGCAACAACGTCGTGGCCCGCACGAACCTCGGCCGCTCGGAGCGGGTGATCCTGGCCGGCCACATCGACACCGTTCCGATCGCGGACAACGTCCCCTCCCGGCTCGACGAGGACGGCGTCCTGTGGGGCTGCGGCACCTGCGACATGAAGTCCGGCGTCGCGGTCCAGCTGCGCATCGCGGCCACGGTCCCGGCCCCCAACCGCGACCTGACCTTCGTCTTCTACGACAACGAGGAGGTCGCCGCGGAGCTGAACGGCCTCAAGCACGTCTCCGAGACGCACCCCGAGTGGCTGGAGGGCGACTTCGCGGTGCTCCTGGAGCCGTCGGACGGCCAGGTCGAGGGCGGCTGCCAGGGCACGCTGCGGGTGCTGCTGAAGACCACCGGCGAGCGGGCCCACTCGGCACGCGGCTGGATGGGCTCCAACGCGATCCACGCCGCCGCCCCGATCCTCGCCCGCCTGGCCTCCTACGAGCCCCGCTGGCCGGTCATCGACGGCCTGGAGTACCGCGAGGGCCTGAACGCGGTCGGCGTCAGCGGGGGAGTCGCCGGCAACGTGATCCCCGACGAGTGCGTCGTCACCGTCAACTTCCGCTACGCGCCCGACCGCACGCCCGAGGAGGCGATCGCACACGTCCGTGAGGTCTTCGCGGACTGCGGGGTCGAGGAGTTCGAGGTCGTCGACCACAGCGGCGCGGCGATGCCCGGTCTGTCCCACCCGGCGGCCAAGGCGTTCATCGAGGCGGTCGGCGGCACCCCGCTGCCGAAGTACGGCTGGACGGACGTCTCCCGCTTCTCGGCGCTCGGCGTCCCGGCGGTCAACTACGGCCCCGGCAACCCCCACTTGGCGCACAAGCGGGACGAGCGCGTGGAGACCGCCAAGATCCTCGCGGGCGAGGAGCGCCTGAGGAACTGGCTGACCGCCTGATCCCGCCGGGACGCCATCGTGTTTACGGCGCTTCATCGCGGACATGCTCACGTCCCTCGTTCGTAACCCGCGTAGATCTACGCTGAGGTGGAAAGACAGGCACGACGGAGGGAGCGCACATGGCGACCGGCAACCCCGAGGGGAAGAAGCAGCCGCCGGAGGAGAAGCGCCTGGGCCCGGTCCTCCAGAGGCGGGACCAGGTGCAGGCCAGCACCACCGACCAGCGGCTGCTGGACGAGCGGGCCCCCTCCGACTGGGTCCACACCGACCCCTGGCGCGTGCTGCGCATCCAGTCGGAGTTCATCGAGGGCTTCGGCACGCTCGCCGAACTCCCACCCGCGATCAGCGTGTTCGGATCGGCCCGGACCCCGGCGGACTCACCCGAGTACGAAGCGGGCGTGCGGCTGGGGCAGGGCCTGGTCGACGCGGGCTTCGCCGTCATCACGGGGGGCGGCCCGGGCGCGATGGAGGCGGCCAACAAGGGCGCCCTGGAGGCGAAGGGCGTCTCGGTCGGTCTCGGCATCGAGCTGCCGTTCGAGCAGGGGCTGAACCCGTACGTCGACATCGGCCTGAACTTCCGCTACTTCTTCGTCCGGAAGATGATGTTCGTCAAGTACGCCCAGGGCTTCGTCGTCCTGCCCGGCGGCCTCGGCACCCTCGACGAACTCTTCGAGGCCCTCACGCTCGTCCAGACCCAGAAGGTCACGCGCTTCCCGATCGTCCTCTTCGGCAGCGACTACTGGGGTGGTCTGGTCGACTGGCTCCGCGACACGGTGATCGCCCAGGGCAAGGCGGCGGAGAAGGACCTGCTGCTGTTCCACGTGACGGACGACGTGGACGAGGCGGTGGCGCTGGTGTCGAAGGAGGCGGGCAGGTAGAGGCTTCCGGACCTCAGCGTCCTGGCGGCCCCGCTTCGGGTGGGCGAGGCCGGGCTTCTCGTCCGGGTGATCCGGGCGGGCGAGCCGGGCTTCCTGCGTGACCGCTTCGGGTGGCGGGTGGGCATAGGCCGGGGGTCCAGGGGGCGGAGCCCCCTGGTACTCGGGCTAAGCCAACCCCCGCCGGGCAACGGCAGGACCCCGATGCCCCGCGATCGCCGAGACCATCTCCAGCACCTGCCGCGTCTCGGCGACCTCGTGCACCCGGTACACCCGCGCCCCCAGCCACGCGGACACCGCCGTCGTCGCCAGCGTCCCCACGACCCGTTCCTTCACGGGCCGGTCCAGCGTCTCGCCCACGAAGTCCTTGTTGGACAGCGACACCAGCACCGGCCACCCCGTGGCGACCATCTCGTCCAGCCGCCGCGTCGCCTCCAGGCTGTGCCGCGTGTTCTTCCCGAAGTCATGACCCGGGTCGATCATGATCGACTCCCGCGGCACCCCCAGCGCGAGCGCCCGCTCGGCCAGCCCGACCGTCACGTCCAGGATGTCCGCCATGACATCGTCGTACTCGATCCGGTGCGGCCGGGTCCGCGGCTCCGCCCCGCCCGCGTGCGTGCACACCAGGCCCACCCGGTACCGCGCAGCCACCTCCGCCAGCCGCGGATCGACCCCGCCCCACGCGTCGTTCAGAAGGTCGGCCCCGGCCTCGCACACCGCCTCGCCGACCTCGGCCCGCCAGGTGTCCACGCTGATGACCACGTCCGGGAAGCGCCGCCGCACCTCCGCGACGAACCCGACCGTCCGGCGGGCCTCCTCCTCGGCCGTGACCTCCTCGCCCGGCCCCGCCTTGACCCCGCCGATGTCGATGATCGCGGCGCCCTCGGCCACGGCCTGCTCCACACGTGCGAGGGCCGGCTCGTCGCGGAAGGTGGCGCCCCGGTCGTAGAAGGAGTCCGGGGTGCGGTTCACGATCGCCATGATCACCGGCTCGTGCGTCCCGAATTCCCGCCTGCCCAGCCTGAGCATCGCCTGTGACCTTTCCTGGTACGTCCCGTCTTCCGCCGCCTGCGACCCTAACTGTCGGACTCGCATGGCACGATCGGAGCCTGACAACATCCGACTCGGTGGACTCCCGGGGAGTCCGATCCGTCCGACCGTGGGGGCCCCGCGATGGTTATGTTCCTGTTCCTGGTCGTCGCGCTCGCCGTCGTGGTCGGCGCGGTGACGCTGGCCGTGGTGGGCGGCGGCGAGAGCGGCCCGCTGCCCGAGGCCGCCCCCGAGCGGCTGCGGGACCCGCTGCCCCCGGACCGCCCGGTCGACCGCGCGGACGTGGAGGGCCTGCGTTTCCCGCTCGCCGCCCGCGGCTACCGCATGGCGGACGTGGACGACGCCCTCAGCCGCCTGGGTGCCGAGCTCGCCGAGCGCGACGCCCGCATCGCCGACCTGGAGTCGGCCCTGGCCGGAGCCAGGTCGGGCTCCGCCCACGGGCCGGTGCACGCGTCCGGGGAGAACCACGTGTCCATGGACAAGCCCGCCCCCGGGAAGGAGGACCGGCGGTGAGCGACGGCGCCGCCTTGGCCGGCCCGGACGGCGGCCCGCGCTGCCCCTGGGCCCTGTCCGCCCCGGAGTACGTGGCGTACCACGACGAGGAGTGGGGCCGCCCGGTCCACGGCGACGACGCGCTCTTCGAACGCCTCAGCCTGGAGGCCTTCCAGTCCGGCCTGTCCTGGATCACGATCCTGCGCCGCCGCCCCGGCTTTCGCGCCGCCTTCGCAGACTTCAAGATCGCCTCGGTCGCCGCCTTCACCGACGACGACCGCGAGCGCCTCCTCGCCGACGCCGGCATCATCCGCAACCGCGCCAAGATCGACGCGACCCTCGCCAACGCGCGGGCGCTGACGGAGTGGTCCCCGGGCGAACTGGACGCGCTGATCTGGTCCCACGCCCCCGACCCGGCCGGCCGCCCGGCCCCGAAGACCCTCTCCGACGTCCCGCCCGTCACTCCCGAGTCGACGGCCCTGTCCAAGGCCCTGAAGAAGCGGGGCCTGCGCTTCGTGGGCCCGACGACGGCGTACGCGCTGATGCAGGCGTGCGGCCTGGTCGACGATCACCTGGAGACCTGCGTCGCCCGAAGGGGCGCGTAAGGGGCGCGGGACGAGTTCTAGCGCCCCAGGTACTTCGGCTTCTCCTTGTTGACGAAGGCCTGCACCGCGATCGCGTGATCCTCGGAGGAGCCGGCCCGGGTCTGGAGCTCGTCCTCCTTCTCCAGGGCCTCCTCCAGCGAGTGCGTCAGCCCGAACGCCACCGACTCCTTCAGCGCCGCGTACGCCACCGTCGGGCCCTCGGCCAGCGCCCGCGCCACCTTCTCGGCCTCCGCCCGCAGGTCACCGGCCGGCACCAGCCGGTTGGCGATGCCCAGCTCGTACGCCTCCTGCGCGCTGATGCTGCGCGGGAAGAGCAGCAGGTCGGCGGCCCGGCCCGGGCCGATCACCCGCGGCAGCGTCCAGGAGATCCCCGAGTCGGCGGTCAGCGCCACCCCGGCGAACGAGGTGTTGAACGCCGCCGTGTCCGCCACGATCCGGTAGTCCGCGGCGAGCGCGAAGCCGAAGCCCGCCCCGGCCGCCACCCCGTTCACCGCGGCGACGACCGGCTTGGCCGCCCCGGCCAGCGCCCGCACGATCGGGTTGTAGTGCTCCCGGACCGTGCTCATGGTCTGCCCCGAGCCGTTCTCCCGGTCCTGCACCAGCAGCCCGATGTGCTCCTTGAGGTCCTGTCCGACGCAGAACGCCCGATCACCGGCGGCCGTCAGCAGCACCGCCCGTACGGCGCCGTCGCCCGCCGCCGACTCGACCGCCTCCCGCAGGGCGACCTTGGCCGCCACGTTCAGCGCGTTCATCGCCTCCGGGCGGTTCAGCGTGATCGTCGCGAGTCCGTCGCTCACCTCGTAGAGCACGGTGTCGGTCATGCGTATCCCCTCCGAGTCGCCAATCGGGGACGTACCGGCCGGTACGTCCCGGGTCTGCAGGACAGCATGACGGAGATCGCGGACGGGGAACCGGACCGAACGTGTGACCTGCGTCAAAGAATTCTCGTCCGGATCGGTTCGGCGGATGTGTGTGCGGCGGCGGAGTATCGCAGTTTCATCGCCGAATTGAGTGGTTTTGCTCGCGTGCGTTGCCCAAGCGATGCCTACTGATGTTGGTCATCGGGTCCTGAGATGCGGGATAATGGCTTGGAAGCAATGTGTTCGATGCCGGTGTCGCGTGTCCTGCCACAAGGAACCGCACGTGTGCCCTTCTCAGGGGCCGTCGGCTTTGACGATGAGCTGGGTTTCAGGAAGGGGAACGAGCATGGCGGCCATGAAGCCGCGGACGGGTGATGGCCCGCTCGAGGTGACCAAGGAGGGGCGGGGCATCGTCATGCGCGTTCCGCTCGAAGGCGGCGGTCGGCTCGTCGTCGAGCTGACCCCGGACGAGGCCGACGCGCTGGGCGACGCCCTCAAGAAGGTCGTCGGCTGACGCGCAAGCGACCATACCCTTTCAGTTGCCCCGGCATCACCCGTGATGCCGGGGCGGCTGTTTTCTCACCGATGACACTCGCCTGCCCCGGCTCCGGCTCCGCTAACGTGCCGTCCGGTCAGCGCTTCACCGCGCACAGCAGCCCGTCGCCCACCGGCAGCAGTGACGGCACCAGCTCCTGGCTCTCGCGCACCGCACGCAGCAGCTCGCGCAGCCGCAGCACCTCCGTGGGCTGCGGACCGGAGTCCACCGTCCGGCCGTTCGCGAAGGCGCCCTCGAAAACGACCAGCCCGCCGGTGCGCAGCAGACGCAACGATTCAGCGAGGTAGTCCATGACCTCCAGGCGATCACCGTCGCAGAAGACCAGGTCGTAACCGGCGTCCGCGAGGCGGGGCAGCACGTCCAGAGCGCGGCCCGGGATGAAGCGGGCCCGGTTGCTGGCGAAGCCGCAGGCGCGGAAGGCCTGGCGGGCGAACTGCTGGTGCTCCGGCTCCGGGTCCACGGTCGTCAGAACACCGTCGGGCCGCATACCGTTCAGGAGGTGGATCCCGGAGACACCGCAGCCGGTCCCGATCTCCGCGACGGCCTTGGCGTCGACGGACGCGGCCAGCAACCGCAGCGCGGCGCCCGTGCCGGGCGTCACCGAGCGCAGCCCTGCCTCACGGGCCCGGTCCCGGGCCCAGTGCAGCGCTTCGTCCTCGGCGACATAGGCGTCGGCGAACGCCCAGCTCGTCTGCCGGTTGCCGGTAATGACCCTCTCCTGTCCCCGTGAATGCCTGGGCGTGACTGTATCCGTTGGGCACGGGAACCCGCAGATGGGACCGGTCGTTTAAAGGGATGAGCAAGTGGTGCTGGCTGGGACGGGGGGCGGGCGGTGGATCAGGACGTCGAGCGAGGCGCCGAGCAAGTGCCGACGCAGCAGTACGAGGCGTATCAGCCCAGATCAAATTCTCGTAAAACCGCTTATCCGGTCCTAACGGGCGAGGTGGCTATGGTAGGGGCTCCACTGGACACCACCAGAGCTGACAGGGGAGGTGCGGCTGCGCCTGTGGATCGCGGAGGAGTGCTCCGGCGCTTCCTCGGATCGGCGGGCAGGCCGACATCCGTGAACGACACCGCTGCTGACCACAGTCACGCCGCTGACTTCGCCCAGACCGCGACCTTCACCACCGACGCGGACGGGCAGGCGTGGACTCCGCCCACGTGGGAGGAGATCGTCAGCACGCACAGTGGCCGGGTCTATCGGCTCGCCTACCGTCTGACCGGCAACCAGCACGACGCGGAGGACCTCACGCAGGAGGTCTTCGTCCGCGTCTTCCGCTCCCTGTCGACCTACACGCCGGGCACGTTCGAGGGCTGGCTGCACCGCATCACCACGAACCTGTTCCTGGACATGGTCCGCCGCAAGCAGCGCATCCGTTTCGACGCGCTCGGCGAGGACGCGGCCGAGCGGCTGCCCAGCAAGGAGCCCTCGCCGCAGCAGGTCTTCAACGACGCGCACTTCGACGCGGACGTCCAGCAGGCCCTCGACACCCTCGCCCCCGAGTTCCGCGCCGCGGTCGTCCTGTGCGACATCGAGGGACTGTCGTACGAGGAGATCGCCGCGACCCTCGGCGTCAAGCTCGGGACGGTCCGCTCGCGGATCCACCGTGGCCGCTCCCAGCTGCGCAAGGCCCTCGCGCACCGCTCTCCGGAGGCGCGTGCCGAGCGCCGCTCCTTCGTGCCCCGTGTTCCCGCCTTGGGAGGAGGGGGCGCGAGCGCGTGAGCGGATCTCGGCCGAAAGCCTCCGAGGGTCACCTCGCAGAGCAGCATCTGGGAGACCGACTCTCCGCCCTGGTGGACGGAGAGCTCGGTCATGACGCGCGTGAGCGCGTACTGGCGCACGTGGCCACCTGCCCGAAGTGCAAGGCGGAGGTGGACGCACAGCGCCGGCTGAAGAACGTCTTCGCGGAGGCGGCCCCGCCGCCCCCCTCCGAGAGCTTCCTGGCCCGCCTGCAGGGACTACCCGCGGGCGGCGGCCCGGACGGTGATCTCACGCCGCCGGGCGGGGGAGGGCTGCCCGGAGGACTGTCCGGACGGTTCGGATCGTCCGGGGCGTTCGGAGTGAAGCGCGGCGAGCGGTTCGAGTTCGGCTACGCCCCGGCCCGGCCGCACCTGCCCGGGCTGCCCGCCTCCCCGGGAAGCCCGAGCCTGCCCTCCGACACCGGCGGTCTGCCCTCGGACCACCGGGGCCTGCCCTCGGGCAGGGGCTTCCGTATGCACGACGTCGGCCGGCACGACACCGACCGGTCCTCGTCGCGGCTGCGGTTCGCGTTCGTCGCCGCCGGAGCCGTCTCGCTGGCCGCGATCGCGCTGGGCGGTGTCTCCACCGTCACCCCGGCCGACACGGAGGCCCGCGGCGGCCAGGGCTCGGGGAGCAATGTGACCCCGATGCGCACTCAGGGCACCGGCCCAGCGGCCCCGCCCGAATCCCAGCGCCGCCGGACGGCGCCGCTGCTCGGGCAGGTGCACGGCCAGAACATGCTCGGGCACGGCCCGGTCGCCCCGACCGAGGTGTCCGCGCCGCTGCTGCCCGGGGTGCCGCCCGCCGCCCGGCATCACGCGCTGCATGCGCTGACCGCCCCGGTGGTGGCCGGTGCGGCCGTCATGTCCCCGCTGATACGTCCGCTGGAAGCGGCCGCGCCGGCCGCCCTGGCCTCGTGGTCCGCGGTCCCCGAGATCACGGCTCCCTTGTTCGCCGAGCCCCTCCCGGACCCGGCCTCGTCCCCCTCTTCCTCGGCCTCCTCACGTACGGCTCGCTGACCGGACTCTGCGCACCGGCCCGCGAACCTGATTGAATCCGGGGGTTGTCGCCCGCGGCCGAGGTATGGCCGGGCGCCGATTCGACGAACCGCGGCCACCGCGACGAGCCGTGCCGCGGCTGTGGGGAGAGCATGAACGAGGGGAAGCCCACGAAAGCGAAGTGGTGGAGCCGTCCACGGCCGCAGGACCTTGCGGAAGGGCCGGGGGGTACGGACGGGGCCGTCGCGGAGGACCCGGGCGTGCACGGGCCGGTGACGGCCGCGGCGGAGCCGACCGGCACCGACGGGGACTTCGAGCTGGCGCGGCCGGCGGCTCGGCCCGCCGAGGACGGCGACTACGAGTTGAGGCGCCCCGAGGCGGTTCCGTCCGGGGGGCCGGCCGGAGGCCTGGAGAAGCCTGCCGCACCGGCACGCGGGGTGGGGGAGCCCACTCCCGGCCGGGCCGCCGCCGAGGCCGTTGCCGCGGTTCCCGCAGCCCGGGAGCCCGGCGGCCAGGACGCCGCGGCCTCCGTCACCCCCGCCGCGCCTGTCACCTCCGATGCGCCCGTCACCTCCGCCGCGCCCGTCTCGTCCGCCGGGCCGGCCGAGGGCGCTCCCAGGCCGGTGCACGACCCCGACCCCTACAGCACCCCGCCCTACGGCGAACCCGGCCCTTGGGCGCCCGCGCCGCCCGTGCAGCACCCGATGACGACACCCGCTCAGGGCGTCGCGATACCGGGGCAGCGGCCCACCGTGCCGGGCGTCCCCGCCGCGCCGTCGGGGCACGGCATCACCCCGCCTGCCCAGCCATCCGGCGTTCCCGCGCCCGCGCCGGCCGAGATGCCGACGCCCGCCGGCGATCATGGGCCCAGGGCTCACGCGTCGGCCGAGACGCCGACGCCCTCCGGCGTTTCCGTGCCCGCCGGGCACGCGCCCGCCGCGCACGTGCCCGCTCCTCCGGCCATGACCGGGATGCCCGCCCCTCCGGCCGCGGCCGGGATGCCGGCCCCCGGTTCCCCGGTGCCTATGCCGGCCGTCCCGGTGCACGCCGATGTGCCGGCGCCGGCACCGGTTCCCGCACCCGGCCCCTGGCAGCGCTACGACCCCTGGGCCGCTCCCGCGGGCGCCGGGGGACACGGCCCTCTCCAGCAGAACGGCGCCGCAGTGCTGAGCACGGAGCAGCGGCGCAAGCGGGGCAAGAAGTCCCTGGTGCTCGGTGCCGTGCTGCTCGCGCTGGTGTCCGGGGGCATCGGCGGCGTCACGGGTACGTACCTGGAGCGGAACGGGGGCGTCGGGACCGTCGAGCTGCCACAGGCCGGGAAGGAGGCCGCCGCGCGGGACGCGGACAGTGTGGCCGGGATCGCCGGGCGGGCCCTGCCCAGCGTGGTCACGCTGCATGTCAGCGGCGCGGGCGAGCAGGGCACGGGCACCGGCTTCGTGCTCGACACCCGCGGGCACATCCTCACCAACAACCACGTCGTGCAGCCCGCCGGATCGGGCGGCGAGATCACCGTGACCTTCAACGGCGGGCAGACCGCCCAGGCCGAGGTCGTCGGCCGGGACAGCGGCTACGACCTCGCCGTCGTGAAGGTGAAGGGCGTCGCCGGACTCACCCCGCTGCCCCTCGGCAACTCGGACAACGTGCAGGTCGGCGACCCGGTCGTGGCCATCGGCGCCCCCTTCGACCTGGCCGGCACGGTCACCTCCGGCATCATCAGCGCCAAGCAGCGGCCCATCACGGCCGGCGGCGAGAAGGGCGACGGCAGCGACGTGTCGTACGTCGATGCGCTGCAGACCGACGCGCCCATCAACCCCGGCAACTCCGGCGGCCCCCTGCTCGACGCCCGGGCCCGCGTCATCGGCATCAACTCGGCCATCCGCTCGGCGGGGAGCGGCTCCGCGCAGGACAGCGGCCGTTCCGGTTCGATAGGCCTTGGCTTCGCGATACCCATCAACCAGGGCAAACGCGTCGCCGAAGAGCTGATCAACACCGGGAAGGCGACCCACCCGGTCATCGGCATCACCCTCGACATGGACTACACGGGCGACGGCGCCCGCGTCGCCACCGAGGGCAGCGAGGGCGGAGCACCGGTCACCGCGGGCGGCCCGGGGGCCAAGGCCGGGATCAAGTCGGGTGACGTCATCACGGAGGTCGACGGCGGGCGGGTGCACTCCGGCGAGGAACTGATCGTCAAGACCCGGGCGCACCGCCCCGGCGACCGCCTGGAGCTGACCGTCGAACGCGGCGGCAAGGAGCGGAAGGTCTCGCTCGTCCTCGGATCGTCCGGTGGCTGAGGCATGAGATCCGGGATCCGCGAAGACGCCACAACAGGTCCCATCGGGGACCATCCGGGCAAACGATCGGGAAAGCGCTCCCACCTCTCGCACTCGGAGGTCCCGGGACAGTACCGGTCGGACAGGATCGCCGGGTACCGTGGATCCGGCCCGGACCACGGCAAGACCCGCACCGACCACGAGGGCCGAGGACCGAGGACATCGCAAGGAGCTTCAGGTGTTCAATGACATAGGACCACTCGAGCTGGTGACGCTCATCGTCCTCGCCGTGCTCGTCTTCGGTCCGGACAAGCTCCCCAAGGTCATCCAGGACGTGACACGCACGATCCGGAAGATCCGTGAGTTCTCGGAGAGCGCGAAGAACGACATCCGGGAGGAACTCGGCCCGGAGTTCAAGGACTTCGAGTTCGAGGATCTCAACCCCAAGACGTTCATCCGCAAGCAGCTGGACAACGAGGACCTGGGGCTCAAGGAGATCCGCAACGGCTTCGACCTGAAGAAGGAGATGGCCGAGGTCACCGACGCCGTCCACAGCCGTGACTCCGACACGTCCTCCGCATCGTCCGGTGGCAGCATCGACATGACGAAGAAGCCTCAGGCGCCCGACCCGGACGACCGGCCGCCCTTCGACGCGGACGCCACCTGAGCGACACCCCCGGCGGCCTACGCCCCCGGGCGCGTGACGCGTTTCATACTCCGGTCGGGCTGTCTACGGCCTGAACCGGGCGTCCGTGCGGCCCACGCGGCGGGCGGTTTCCCTGCTGCTCGCAGCGGTGTGGCTATGCTGCCGAGTTGTTGTGCGGACCGTGACGAGTACGCCCGAAGGGGGGCGGGCCGTTCCGGTCCGACTAGAGCGAGGAGGCGTCCGGGCACATGGAGACGACGAGTCGGGCAGTCGCGCAGACGCCGGCCGCGGAGGGTGGACAACCGGCCCCCTCCGCCCGGCGTACGGTCGACGGCTACCTGCGTGCGCCCTTCCCGTGGTACGGCCTCGACGAGGCCTTCACGGGACCGCGCTGGCTGATGCAGGTCGGTACGACGGCCGACGGGGCCGTGGAACACGGGTCGATCGGGCACGGGGACGAACCCACGGTGCGCAACGAGCATGCCGCAGGGGGCGATCAGGATGCCAAGGAGAAGTTCGCGGTCGTCGTGACCGTCGCGGCGAATCCCTCACGGCGCACGGCGGACGGAACAGGGCTGCTGGAGGCCACGTCGGTCTCCTCCGCGGCGTGGCTCGCGGGTGTGGGGCTGCTGTACTTCACCTGGCCCGGGCAGATGGACCACGCCCTGCGGGACGACTGGCTGGAGCAGCAGACCGAGACGGCGTGGGTGCTGGCGGACGACCTGGACGGGGACGACTGGTCGACGCTGTCGCTTCCCGTGGACGGGGTACCGACGGCGTTCCACTACCGGGAGTCGGAGTTCGGCTGGGTGCTCGCCGGGTCCACCTCGGCCGGGGTGCATGTCGGGGCGTACGGCAGGGGCATGAGCGCGTACGGGCTCGGCTTCGCCGTGGTGAAGGACATCGCCGCGTACGCGTGAGTTCCTCGGGGCGCCGGGTTTTCGGCGCCCCATCGCCGTACAGCTCCTGTCAGCGGGCGGCTGCGGGCACGTTGTGGCTGGTCGCGCCCGCGCGTCGGAGCCGCACATCGACACAGCCCAGCGCCCCTGAGAGGGGCGCTGTCCCGCCGGCCTTCAGATCAGAACTTGTTCCTCGGAGTGATGCCGAGCGACAGGCCCGACAGCCCACGCTGCCGTCCTCCCAGCTTGCCCGCGATCGCCCGGAGGGCCGAGCCCGCCGGGGAGTCCGGATCGGACAGGACGACCGGCTTGCCGTCGTCGCCGCCCTCGCGCAGGCGGACGTCGATGGGGATGCTGCCGAGGACGGGGACGTTCGTGCCGGTCGTGCGGGTCAGGCCGTCGGCGACCGTCTGGCCGCCGCCCGTGCCGAAGACGTCGACCATCTCGTCGCAGTGCGGGCAGGGCAGGCCGGACATGTTCTCGACCACGCCGACGATCTTCTGGTGGGTCTGCACGGCGATGGAGCCCGCGCGCTCGGCGACCTCGGCCGCCGCCTGCTGCGGGGTCGTCACGACCAGGATCTCGGCGTTCGGGACCAGCTGCGCCACGGAGATCGCGATGTCGCCGGTGCCGGGCGGCAGGTCCAGGAGCAGGACGTCCAGGTCGCCCCAGTACACGTCCGCCAGGAACTGCTGGAGGGCGCGGTGGAGCATCGGGCCGCGCCAGACGACCGGGGCGTTGCCGGGGGTGAACATGCCGATGGAGATGACCTTCACGCCGTTCGCCGACGGCGGCATGATCATGTTCTCGACCTGGGTGGGACGGCCGTCGGCGCCCAGCATGCGCGGCACGGAGTGGCCGTAGATGTCGGCGTCGACGACACCGACCTTGAGGCCGTCGGCCGCCATCGCCGCAGCCAGGTTGACCGTCACCGAGGACTTGCCGACGCCGCCCTTGCCCGAGGCGACCGCGTAGACGCGGGTGAGGCTGCCCGGCTTGGCGAAGGGGACCTCGCGCTCGGTCTGGCCGCCGCGCAGGGCGTTCGCCAGCTCCTTGCGCTGCTCGTCGCTCATCACGTCGAGCGTGACGTCGACGCGGGTGACGCCCTCGACCGCGGAGACCGCGTCGGTCACGCGCTGCGTGATCGTCTCCCGCATCGGACAGCCCGAGACCGTGAGGTACACGGTGACCGCGACCGCCCCGTCCGCGCCGATCTCCACCGACTTGACCATCCCGAGTTCGGTGATGGGCTTGTGGATCTCGGGGTCGTTCACCGTCGCCAGTGCCTCGCGCACCGCGTCTTCCATAGCCATAGGACGATGGTACGGCGCCGTACCGGGGCGTAGGAAAGCGTCTCAGCGGTCGTCTGCGTCACGTCCCCGTGACCGTTCCGCCGGGAATACGACGGGGTCGTGACGGTGGCCGTTCTGCCGTTCCTCCATCTCCTTGATCGTGTCCTGAAGCTCCGAGCGGATCCAGTCGCGGGTGGCGACCTCGCCCAGGCCGATCCGCAGGGCGGCGATCTCGCGCGTCAGGTACTCGGTGTCCGCGATCGACCGCTCGTTCTGCTTGCGGTCCTGCTCCAGGTTGACCCGGTCCCGGTCGTCCTGCCGGTTCTGCGCGAGCAGGATCAGCGGGGCGGCGTAGGAGGCCTGGAGGGACAGCATCAGGGTCAGGAAGATGAACGGGTACTCGTCGAAGCGCAGGCCGCGCGGGGCGAAGACGTTCCACAGCACCCACAGGATGATGACGATCGTCATCCAGACGATGAACCGCCCGGTGCCCAGGAAGCGCGCGATGCGCTCCGACAGCCGCCCGAACGCCTCCGGGTCGTACTCGGGCAGGAACCGGCGCCGGCGCGGCAGCGGCTGGTCGAGACGGGTGGTGCGCGGCCGGGAGGCGGCCGTGGCGCCCGCCGGCGTGCGCTCGCGCAGGTTCTCGCGCTCAGGAGCCATCGGTCGTCACCTCCTCGTCCAGGTGGAACTCCGTCTCCCGCCAGTCCTCCGGGAGCATGTGGTCCAGGACGTCGTCCACGGTCACCGCGCCCAGCAGCGATCCGGCCTCGTCGACCACGGGCGCCGCGACCATGTCGTACGTGGCGAAGAACCCGGCGATGGCGGGCAGCTCCGCCTCAGGATCGAGCGGCTGGAGGTCGGTGTCCACGATCGAGCTGACCAGGGACGGCGGTGGCTCGCGCAGCAGGCGCTGGAAGTGGACCGTGCCCAGGTACTTTCCGGTCGGCGTCTCGTCCGGGGGCCGGCAGACGTAGATCTGGGCGGCCAGAGCGGGGGAGAGGTCGCGGTTGCGGACGCGGGCGAGGGCGTCGGCGACGGTGGCGTCCGGGCGCAGCACGATCGGCTCGGTGGTCATCAGACCGCCCGCCGTGCGGTCCTCGTACGACATCAGGCGCCGCATGTCGGCAGCGTCGCCGGGCTGCATCAGGCTCAGCAGCCGCTCCTGCTCGTCCGTCGGCAGCTCGCCCAGCAGGTCGGCCGCGTCGTCCGGGTCCATGGCCTCCAGGACGTCCGCGGCGCGCTCCTCCTTCAGCTTGCCGAGGATCTCGATCTGGTCGTCCTCCGGCAGTTCCTCCAGGACATCGGCGAGCCGGTCGTCGTCGAGGGCGGCGGCGACCTCGGCCCGGCGCTTGGAGGAGAGGTGGTGCAGGACGTTGGCCAGGTCGGCGGGGCGCAGCTGCTCGAAGGTGGCGAGCAGGCTCTCGGCGCCCTGCCCCTGCTCCTCCAGGGAGAACCCGGTGACCGCGGTCCACTCGACGGTCAGCGCCTCGCCCTTGGCGCGCCGGAACGCCCCGCCCTTCCTGCCCTTGCGGACGAAGACCCGGTCGATCTCCCACTCCCGGCGGGCCGGCAGCTGATGCACCGACAGGTCCAGGACGGTGACCTCCTCACCGGCCTCGGTGAGCGTCACGCGCCGGTCCAGCAGCTCCCCGAAGACCAGCCGCTCGGTGGGCCGCTGCTCGAAGCGCCGCACGTTGAGCACACCGGTGGTGATGATCTGGCCGGACTGGATGGCGGTGACCCGGGTCATCGGCAGGAAGATACGGCGGCGGGTGGCGAGTTCGACGACGAGGCCGAGCAGCCTCGGCGGTCGCTGCCCCACCCGCAGCATGACGACCAGATCGCGCACCCGCCCCACCTGGTCACCGGCTGGGTCGAAGACGGCGACACCTTGGAGGTGCGATACGAAGATCCGGGGGGCGCCCGCTGCCATGGCCGCGGCTCCTTTTCGTGCGGGGTGGTTCGTGGTGGCTGTGTGAACGGCTTTCCTTGTGCCTGTGTCTTCCGAATTGCCCGCTCGGGTGGGCTTCAGGCTAGCCCGTCCCGATCGGTGACGCGTCGGCGGGCGGTCCGGACGGACTGGCTCCGATCCGCCCCCACGACCCCGGTACCCTGCGGTACGCCGTTCAGGTCTCCCGTCAGAGAGGCAGCCCCACCTGTGACTCCGATTCGCCAGAGCCGTGGCCGTGGTGCCGCACTCGCGAGCGCGACGTGCGCGCTGCTCGTGACGGGAACGGTGCTCACCGGCTGCGCGGAGGATCCGAACGAGGGCACCAACGGGGTCGGCAGACTCCCCGCCGCCAAGATCCAGGGCAAGACCCGGTCGGCCGCCGAGTCCGCCGGGGCGGTCCGGGTGCACGGCAACGTCGTCAGCGGCGGACGGACGTACGCGCTCGACATGCGGCTGAAGGACGACGGCGGCGACGGCTCGGTCACCTCCAAGGGCGCGACCTTCAAGCTGCTGCGCATCGGCGAGCAGCTCTACGTCAAGGCGGACGCCGAGTTCTGGACTCACGGCAGCGGCCAGGGCGGGAGCGGCAAGGCGGACGCGGCGGCGGCCTCCAAGCTCGACGGCAAGTTCGTGAAGGTGCCGCAGGGCGACCCCTCGTACAAGAAGTTCAGCGGTTTCACTGACAAGGGTCTCCTCCTCGACGGTCTGCTGACCCTGCACGGGACGCTCGCGACGGACGGCCACGACGAGGAGGCGGGCGTCCGCACCATCCGCGTCACCGGTGACAAGGGCTCCGGCGGCACCCTGGAGGTGTCCCTGGAGGGCAAGCCGTACCCGCTGCGCCTGGAGCGGGCCGGCGGGGCGGGCACTCTCACGTTCTCCGGCTGGGGTGAGGACTTCTCCCTCAGGGAGCCGGAGAGGAACGAGACGGTGGACTACGGCCCGCAGTTGCCGTCGTCGTAGGCCGTCACGTCCGTTTGCGCTTCTTCAGCAGCAGGCGGGGCAGGCCCGCCGGGACGGGCCGGCGGGTGAGCGCCGGGGAGGGCAGGGGCGGCTCGGACAGGGAGCCGTCGGGCAGCGGCGCCGTCGCCCCGGTCGGTTCCAGGCGCAGCACCCGGCACTCCCGGGCCCAGCGCTCGGGCATGGCCTCGCCGTCGGGCGCGTTCAGCCGTTTGCCCTTCAGCTCGGCGACCGCCGCGTCCCACGCCTCGGAGCCCGGAGCGAGCTGCGTGACCCGCGCCGTCCAGGTGACCAGCCGGCCGCCCTTGTCCTTGCTGCGGACCGTCACCTTCGCCTCGGCGCCGTCGGCAAGACCCGGCAGCGGCTGCTCGCCCGGCCCGTCGCCGACCAGGCACGCGGCGCCCTCGTGCCACACGTGCCACAGCGCACGCGCCGGGCCGTCGGGGCCCTGGACCCAGACGAGGCCGGACTTCTTCGTGGCCTCCTCGACGAGGGCCTGGTCGAGCAGCTCGCTTGTCATGGGGCCCAGCCTAACCAGGCTGCTCACAGCCATCCGTTCCGCTTCAGCGTGCGGTGGATGCCGAGACAGATGACCACCGTGATGCCCATGATCACCGGGTAGCCGTACCTCCAGTGCAGCTCCGGCATGTGGTCGAAGTTCATGCCGTACACGCCGCACACCATCGTGGGCACGGCGATGATCGCGGCCCAGGAGGTGATCTTCCGCATGTCCTCGTTCTGGGCGACGGACGCCTGCGCGAGGTTGGCCTGGAGGATGGAGTTGAGCAGTTCGTCGAAGCCGATGACCTGCTCCTGGACCCGGGCCAGGTGGTCGGCGACGTCCCGGAAGTACTTCTGGATGTCGGGGTCGATCAGCCGCATCGGCCGCTCGCTCAGCAGCTGCATCGGCCGCAGCAGCGGCGACACGGCCCGCTTGAACTCCAGTACCTCGCGCTTGAGTTGGTAGATCCGCCCGGCGTCCGAACCGCGCGGCGAGCCCTTGCGCCCCGGGGAGAACACCTCGGTCTCCACCTCGTCGATGTCGTCCTGCACCGCGTCGGCGACGGCGATGTACCCGTCGACGACATGGTCCGCGATGGCGTGCAGCACGGCCGAGGGGCCCTTGGCGAGCAGCTCGGGGTCGTCCTGGAGGCGGTGCCTGAGGGCCCGCAGGGAGCCCTGCCCGCCGTGCCGGACGGTGATGAAGAAGTCCCGTCCGGTGAAGCACATGACCTCGCCCGACTCGACGACCTCGCTGTTGGCGTCGAGCTGGTCGTGCTCGACGTAGTGGATGGTCTTGAAGACCGTGAAGAGGGAGTCGTCGTAGCGCTCCAGCTTGGGCCGCTGGTGGGCCTGGACGGCGTCCTCCACGGCGAGCGGGTGCAGCCCGAACTCACTGGCGATACCGGAGAATTCGGCCTCCGTCGGCTCGTGCAGGCCGATCCACACGAAGCCCCCGTCGCGGCGCACCAGGCGCACCGCCTCGTGCGGGGTCAGGGCGGTCTCGGTCTCGATGCGGCGGCCGTCGCGGTAGACGGCGCAGTCGACGACGGCCGAGGCGGCCGCGGGGCTGCGGGTGGCGTCGTACGTCCCGCCGTCCTTGCGCAGCGACACACGGGACGGACGGACGACTGCTGCGCGCAGGTCGCGGATCATCGACATGGCGGGCTCCTTCGCGGGCGTGCGACGAAACGCCGGCCGACGACGGCTGGAACTACCCGGAATGGGGACGTAGGGACTGCTGATGTTTGGCACGTCCACAAAGCGGGGAGCACCGCACCGTCGCGGTGGTCGGTTTCGTCACTGATTCAGCTACTGAGGCAGATCAGGCAAAGCGAAACGAAGCGCTCTTCCGCGGTGAAACGAGAGGTGGCAGCCAGAGACAGAAGCAGCTACATCGGCGGCGCGAAGAGCGTGGTGCTACTGCACGGTCGACTTCGATCCATTGCAGCCCCACCTCCTCCGGCCGGTCCCTCGTAAGGGAGTTCCTTCGGCGTCGGGGCTTGATCGCGACGCTTCTGCGTGCTGCCCCGAACCACCGGGCAAGAGTAGCAGCCGACACAACTGTCAAGGTGCTGCTTTGCCCGCTACTGGCGAGTTCTATGCTCGCCGCATGGCAGATGTTCTTCCTCTGGTCGAGGCCCGGTTGCGCAGCGCGCTGGGCGAACCGGACGCGCGCGCGGCGGTCACCTTCCTGGGCACGGACCGCATCGAGGTGCTCCGCTTCCAGGAGGCCGGCATCGTCCGCTACGCCTCGCTCGGCATGTCCGCGCACCCCATGACGGACCCCACCGTGGTGGTCGCCGACCCGGTCAAGGGTCCGCGCGCCGAGCTGGTCCTCTCCGTCCGTGCCGGGCTCGCCGAGACCGACAAGGTGCTCCGGCCGCTCGCCGTACTCGCCGCGTCTCCGCAGGTGGAGGGGTTGGTCGTGGCTCCCGGCGCGTCCCTCGACGTCGGTGAGCCGCTGTGGCCCGGCGCCCCGTTCACGTCCGTCCTGGTCGCGGAGCCGGGCGGTCTGGTGGAGGACCTGGAGCTCGACGAACCACTCGACCCCGTGCGGTTCCTGCCGCTGCTGCCGATGACCCCGAACGAGGCCGCCTGGAAGCGCGTGCACGGCGCGCAGGCGCTTCAGGAGAAGTGGCTCAACTCGGGGACGGACCTCCGGGATCCGTCCCGGAAGTCCGTCCCGCTGGAGTGAGGAAGCTCACCAACGCCGGTTTGCGAAGAGTCAGTTGGCGAACACGGTGACGCCGTCCTCGGTCGCCTGCTTCGGCTCCGGCTCCTCGGCGGTGGGGGCCCCTGCTCGAGCGGAGTCGAGAGCTTGGGGGAGCGTGAGGGCCTTGCGCCGTACGACGACCACGGCCGCGCCCGCGACCGCGGTGAGCGCCGCCACCACGAACGGGATGCGGACGTCGGTCCACTCCTCGATCTTCGGCGCGAAGAACGGAGCGGCCGCCGCCGCGAACCAGCGGACGAAGTTGTAGCCCGCGCTCGCCACCGGCCGGGGCGCGTCCGAGACGCCGAGGGCCAGCTCGGTGTAGACGGTGTTGTTCACGCCGATGAAGGCGCCGGACAGGATCGTGCAGACGACGGCGGCCGTGTGCGAGCCGTAGCCGAGCACCAGCACGTCGGCCGCCAGCAGCACCAGCGAACCGCCGAGCACCTTCAGTGAACCGAACCGCTTCTGGAGCCGGGGCGCCACGATCACCGAGAAGACGGCGAGCAGCACGCCCCAGGCGAAGAACACCGCACCCGACCGGTACGGGCTCATGTTCAGCACGAACGGCGTGAAGGCCAGCACGGTGAAGAACGTGTAGTTGTAGAAGAACGCCGAGACCGCCGCGGAGGCGAGGCCGCCGTGGCCGAGAGCCTTGATCGGGTCCAGCAGCGAGGTCTTGCGGGCCGGCTTGGGCTGCTCCTTCAGGAACACCGCGATGCACAGGAAGCCGACGGCCATCAGGAACGCCGTGCCGAAGAACGGGTAGCGCCAGCTGGCGTCCCCGAGCAGGGCGCCCAGCAGCGGGCCGCAGGCCATGCCGAGGCCGAGGGCCGACTCGTACAGCAGGATCGCCGCGGCGCTGCCGCCGGCCGCCGCGCCGACGATGACCGCGAGGGCCGTCGAGACGAACAGCGCGTTGCCGAGGCCCCATCCGGCCCGGAATCCGACCAGTTCGCCGACGGATCCGGAGGTGCCCGCGAGCCCGGCGAACACCACGACGAACGCGAGGCCGAGCAGCAGGGTCCTGCGGCCGCCGATCCGGCTGGAGACGAAACCGGTCACCAGCATCGCGACGGCGGTGATGAGGAAGTACGAGGTGAAGAGCAGGGAGACCTGGCTCGCCGTGGCGTCGAGGCCCTGGGCGATGGACGGCAGGATCGGGTCGACCAGCCCGATGCCCATGAAGGCGACGACCGACGCCCCGGCGGTCGCCCATACGGACTTGGGCTGCTTCAACAGGCCGCCCGCTCCGGCGTCGAAGGGGTCCATTGCTTGCTCCCTTTCCCGAGACTGAGGTAGTTGGTATCTACACACACTAAGTTAGCGAGGCTAATTAATGCAAGATGCATCTAGTACGGGCGGTGAAGGGTTCCGTCCGGATGGGTGATCGTCCTTGACGCGGCGGGGCGCGGGTAGGACCGTGGGGCCCTATGAGGGGCGAACCCAGTTGCCCGAAGTGCGGTGGCCGGGTCAGGGCTCCCGGCCTCTTCTCCGACTCGTGGCAGTGCGATGTGCACGGCACCGTCCATCCGGTGCAGCCCGTGATACCGCCCAGCGTCGACGCCCTCAACGTCGTGGTGCACCGCACCCAGGTGCCGCTGTGGATGCCGTGGCCCTTGCCGGTGGGGTGGCTGTTCACGGGGGTGGCCTGCGCGGGGGACGACCGCACGGGCGGCCGTGCGACCGCCGTCGCCTGCACGGGACCCGGCCCGCTCGGCGGGATGGGCGAGCTGATCCTGGTGGCCGAGGAGCTCGGCGTCGGACTCGGCGCGCGGTACGCCGGCATGGACGGGCCCGACCCCGGGCCGCACATGAACGTCGAGAAGCCGCCCCAGGCGAAGGTGCTGGCCGCCGGGCGCCCCACGCCGCTGTGGCATGTGGCCGGGGCGCCGGAGGACCGGGCCGTGTTCGCGGGCGAGGCGCTCGGGGTGTGGCTGTGGGCGGTGGTGTGGCCCGAGCAGTCCGGGCTGCTGATGTACGACGAGCTGGTGCTGACGGATCTGCGGGATGCCGGCGCCGAGGTCGAGCTGGTGCCGTGCGGTGCCCTGTCGCCACGCTTGCTGGGTCCCTGAGGGGTGCAGGGGGCGGGGTGTAGGGGGTGCTTGCCGGGTTCGGGTGTGACATGGGGCGTTGAAAAGCTGGTTATCCTTGAGCGGTCCTGTCGTCCCGCCCGTGTCTGGAGTCCGTGTCGTGCGTATCGATCTGCACACCCACTCCACCGCTTCCGACGGGACGGACTCGCCCGCCGAGCTGGTGCGGAAGGCCGCTGTCGCCGGGCTGGACGTCGTCGCGCTCACCGATCACGACACCACCCGCGGGCATGCCGAGGCGATCGCCGCGCTGCCCGAGGGCGTCACGCTGGTCACCGGTGCCGAGCTCTCCTGCCGGATCGACGGGATCAGCATGCACATGCTGGCCTACCTCTTCGACGCCGAGGAGCCGGCGCTGCTCGCCGAGCGGGAGCTGGTCCGCGACGACCGGGTGCCGCGCGCTCAGGGCATGATCGCCAAGCTTCAGGGGCTGGGCGTCCCCGTGACGTGGGAGCAGGTGGCGCGGATCGCCGGTGACGGGTCCGTCGGGCGTCCGCACGTGGCGAGCGCGCTCGTCGAGCTCGGTGTCGTACCGACCGTGAACGACGCCTTCACGCCGGACTGGCTGGCCGACGGCGGCCGGGTCTTCGTGGAGAAGCACGAGACCGACCCCTTCGAGGCGATCCGGCTGATCAAGGGCGCGGGCGGGGTCGCGGTGTTCGCGCATCCCGGCGCGAGCAAGCGGGGGCTCACGGTGCCGGAGGCCGCCATCGCCGAGATGGCCGCAGCCGGGCTGGACGGCGTCGAGGTGGACCACATGGACCACGACGCGGACACCCGTGCGCGGCTGCGAGGGCTGGCCAAGGAGCTCGGTCTCCTGGTGACCGGGTCGTCGGACTACCACGGCAGCCGGAAGACCTGCGTACTCGGGGAGTACACGACGGATCCCGAGGTGTACGGGGAGATCACGCGGCGGGCCTTCGGGGCGTTTCCCGTGCCGGGGGCCGGCGGAACCGTCTGAGGTCTCTCTTCCGCAGGTCCGTCTCTCCCCTTCACCTTCTTCCTCTCACCCGGCGCTGCCCGCTGCGCCCAGGCGTTCCGCCTGCCCGCGGCGGCAGCCCTCTGCGCAAGGCTCACTCATGTTCGACGTCGCCGTCTTCGGCTCCCTGTTCCTGACCCTCTTCGTCATCATGGATCCCCCGGGGATCACACCGATCTTCCTCGCGCTCACCGCCGGCCGCCCCGGCAAGGTGCAGAAGCGGATGGCCTTCCAGGCCGTCTGCGTCGCCGGCGGTGTGATCACCGTGTTCGGCCTCCTCGGGCACCAGATCCTGAACTACCTGCACGTGTCCGTGCCCGCGCTGATGATCGCGGGCGGGCTGCTGCTCCTGCTGATCGCGCTGGACCTGCTCACCGGCAAGACCGACGAGCCGAAGCAGACCAAGGACGTCAACGTCGCCCTCGTACCGCTGGGCATGCCGCTGCTGGCCGGGCCCGGCGCGATCGTGTCGGTCATCCTCGCCGTGCAGAAGGCCCACGGCGTCGCCGCCCAGGCGTCGGTCTGGGCGGCGATCCTCGCCATCCACGTCGTGCTGTGGCTGGTGATGCGCTACTCGCTGGTGATCATCCGGATCATCAAGGACGGCGGTGTGGTCCTGGTCACCCGCCTCGCCGGCATGATGCTCTCCGCGATCGCCGTGCAGCAGATCATCAACGGCGTCACGCAGGTGATCCAGGGGAGCTGACGATCCCCGTCAGACGCGCAGGACACCGCGGATCTCCCGGGCCGGCCCCGGGTGGCCGAGGTACTCGTCCATCTTGTGCGCGCGCTCGCGGCCGTTGGGGACGGCCAGCTGGGTGAGCTTCCCCCACCGTTCGTCCTCCAGGGGACAGCCGATGGCCACCGTGTCCGTGGGGCACCAGACGTTCACCCAGTCCCGCACCCGGGGCGGCTGGTGCGGGCCGCGGGCGAGGAGCCGTTCGTTGACCCCGTCCAGACCGAGCGGGCTGCCCGCGGTGACCAGCAGCACGGGGTCGAGGCTCTCGGGGAGCCGGGTCAAGAGGTCCATCCCCACGACCGTGCCCAGGCTGTGCGTGACCAGCACCAGCTCGCCGCCGGCCGGCATCGTCTCCATGACGCTGTCCAGCACCGCCTGCCGCACGGCGCCGTCCCCGAGGTACAGGTCGACGTCCCGAAGGAACGTGGCGATGGTCCACTCGTCCAGGTCCGACTTGGCGGCGAGCCAGCTCAGCGGCCGGTGCAGCACACCGACCAGGCCCGCACCGAAGCCTTCCGTGGTCGCCGGACCGTTCTGGGGCATGCCGGCCCGGGCGGCCGCCTCGTAGAGCAGTCGCTCGTAGGAGCCCGTGGGCGACTGGGCGGCGAACGCCTCGGCGGCAGCGGCGGCGCTCACCTGGTCCAGGCCGATGGGCCCCGCCGTGCTCTCCCTGCCGCTCACCAGGGCGTGCAGTCTCGTGCCGTAGAACGGGAACCACACGTCCTCCGGGTCGAGCGGAGGCAGGGCGGCGAGGGTGAGCCCGCGGTTCAGGCCGGCCGTCCAGGTGCGGCGTAGCTCGTCGGGGTAGTTGTCCTGCTGGTCACGGCCGTGCAGGAAGACCAGGTGCCGGCGGCCGCCGAACGCGGTGGCGCGGGCCCGGAGCCCGGTCCTGGGCCGCTCGCCCCCGGTCGTGGGGGCCGTCGTGGCGGCTTCGGGGACCGCGGGGATCGTGACACCCGGCGCGGCTGTCGTCCCCTGCGGCTGTGCCCCGGGGGCCGGCACGGTGGTCATGGCCTGGTCCAGGCCGGTGTCCGGGCCCATCTCGGTCAGCAGGGCACGCCGAGCCGGGTCGAGGTCCAGCCCGGCCAGGTGCTTGAGGATCGAGCTGATCCGGACGCCCTCGTTGGCGACCCAGTCGATGGCGTCGTCGCCGTCGCCCTGCTGCCAGGGCCGGCCGTCCTTGCGCAGCAAGCGGCCCTGGTCGTCCTTCTTCGGCACGCCGCTATGGTGCAGCGCCACGACCTCCCACTGGTCGTTGAAGACGGGGGAGCCGGAGTTCCCCGGTTCGGTGTCGGTCGTGTAGTGCACGAAGTCGTCGAGGCGGACCAGCACCGCGTTGTCGCGCAGCGCGATCTCCTTCAGCCGCCCCGAGGGGTGGCCGATGATGTTGACCTTCTCGCCGAGCACCAGCTTGCCGATCTGCACGCTCAGCCGGTTCCAGCCGAAGATCTCGCCCGGAGGCGGGCCGTCCAGGGTGGGCGCGACCGCCACGAGGGCGAAGTCGAGCCGCCGGTCCGCCGCGAAGAAGCTTCCGGGGTCGAGCTCCATCCGGACGACCGTGTCGGGCAGGTTGTCGGCCGTGACCTGGGCGTTGAACTCCGCGAAGCAGTGGCGCGCGAAGCTCTCGTCGGGCAGGACGTGGTGGTTGGTCATCATCAGCCGCGGCGAGACGAGGAAGCCGGTGCCGTGCGGCAGCTCGCGGCCGTCGCGCCGCAGCGTGATCCGGGCGACCGTGGCCCCGGCCCTGACCCCGCGCGGCAGGAAGCTCCAGGCCTGGAGCTCGTTGGACAGGTCGATGATCCGCTCGTTGGCGTCCGGCAGGTCCATGGCCTCGCGGTGGATGTCCGCCACCACCGCCGAGGGCGACAGACCGCCCCGGTCGAGGATCCGGTCGGCGCGCACGGCGAGGGCGTCCGGGGAGTCGGGGAACCGCACACCGGCCGCCAGCCGGCCCTCCACCCGCTCGCGCTCCGCGGCGGAATCCTGATAGCGCCGTGCGGCCTCGTCAGCGGCCTGCTCGTGCAGTTCCTGGTACGGCCGGTCCGTCACCGCCATGCTCCACCGTCCTGTTCTGGCTCGTGCCGGTCCCCTCAGCCAGTACGCCCCCGACCATGGAGGTCCGCAACAGCGGAGCCCCCGCTCGGCCGATGCCGGACGGGGGCTGCGAAGTGTGGGAGAGCTGCGCGCGTTATGAGGCCGTGGTCTCGGCCGGGCGGATCCAGAGGCGCTGCCCGATGGCGGCCGCCTGCTGAACGATGCGGTTGACGGAGGCGGCGTCCACAACGGTCGAGTCCACAGCAGTGCCGTCGACGTCGTCGAGTCGCATGATTTCGAAGCGCAAGGGCTTCTCCCTTCGTCTGGTCATCCTCCTGAGGAGAACTACTCGGTGTGCGGCCCGCCGGGCGTCGGTGCCCGGCGTTCCGTATGGGTCAACAGCGATGCACGTGTCAAACATTCCCTACGCTAAGGAAATTTTTCGAACGGCTAATTACCGAGCCGTAAGAGTGTCGTTACGGGACCGACCGGGACCGGTTGTGTTCGCAGCGTGACCGCCGGGACAATGGAGGCGATGAACGACGACCTCGCGGCCCTCAGCGCCCGCATCGACCACACCAACGAGCTGCTCCAGCGCATGCTCGCCGAGGTGGCGAAGACGCCCTCGACCCACGCGATCTTCGTCGATGCCGGGTACCTGTACGCGGCCGCGGGACGCCTCGTCGCCGGCACGGAGGACCGCCGCGCCTTCGACCTGGACGCCGAGGGCCTGATCGACGCCCTCATCGACAAGGCCCGCACGATCTTCGCGGACAGCCGGCTGCTGCGGGTCTACTGGTACGACGGCGCCCGCCGCCGCATCCACACGGCCGAGCAGCAGACCATAGCGGAACTGCCGGACGTCAAGGTGCGCCTCGGCAACCTCAACGCCAACAACCAGCAGAAGGGCGTCGATTCGCTCATCCGCTCCGACCTGGAGTCCCTCGCCCGGCACCGCGCCATCAGCGACGCTGCCCTGCTCGGCGGCGACGAGGATCTGGTGTCGGCGGTGGAGGCGGCCCAGGGGTACGGCGCCCGGGTCCACCTCTGGGGGATCGAGGCCCCGGAGGGCCGCAACCAGGCCGAGCCCCTCCTGTGGGAGGTCGACAGCCAGCGCACCTTCGACCTCGACTTCTTCAAGCCGTACGTCTCCCGCCGCACGGCCCCCGCCTACGAGACGGCCGCCGGCCGGCCCACCCGCGAGGACGTGCGGTTCGTGGGCGCGCAGATCGCGGCGAAGTGGCTGGCGGCACGCGGTCGGGACACCCTGGTCGAGCTGCTGCCCGGCCACCCGTACCTGCCCGGCTCGGTGGACCAGGACCTGCTCGTGGAGGCGGAGGGTCTCCTGCAGTACTCACTGCGCGGCCAGGCGGACCTGCGGCGGGCGCTGCGGGACGGCTTCTGGGATCACCTGCGGACGCAGTACTAGTCCGTCCCGGCGGCGGCCGGGGACCGGCCCGGCCCGATGCCGTCCCAGAAGTCGGCGAGGGCGTGGGCCGTCGGGAGCGGCTGATCGGCGTTGGGGGAGTGCTCGGCTCCGGTGACGACCGTGCGGTGCGCGTCCAGCCGCAGGGCCATGTCGTCCAGGATCGCCACCGGCCACGTGTCGTCGTGCGCGCCCGACAGGACGTGGAACGGCAGCGGGACGGCGGCGAGTTCGGCCACGCGGTCCGGCTCGGTGCACAACTGGCGTCCCGTCGCCAGCAGTTGTGCGGGACTGTGGCCGAGCCAGCGGCGGCGCAACTGGTCCTGGTCACCGAGGCCGCGGGCGGGCCCGCCGACTTCCTCGGGCGGCCCCATGGCCTGGATGGCCTCCCACACCTCGGCCATCGACAGCACGGCGAGCGCGTCCCGCAGCAGCTTCACCCGCTGCTGCTGGGAGACGGAGATCTCCGCCGGGCCGGAGGAGACCAGGGTGAACGAGACGAAAGGGGAGTGGTCGAGCAGCACGGCCGCACGGGCGATCTGCCCGCCGAGCGAGTGCCCCACGAGGTGGACGGGCCCGCCCAGCGCCTCGGCCTGCGCGAGCACGTCCCGGGCCAGTTCCCGCTGGGCGTAGGCGGATTCGTCGTCCAGAGGGCCGTCCGACTCGTGCTGCCCCCGCCCGTCCACGGCGACGACCCGGTACCCCCGCTGTGCGAGCGGCTCGTGGAGCAACCGGAAGTCCTCCTTGCTCCCGGTGAACCCCGGCAGCATGAGGACGACTCCCCTGCCCTCCTCACCCGCCGCCGGCGACGAGTCGACGACGGCGAACTCGCCGCGCGCGGTGCGCAAGGGGTAGGCGCGGGCGCCCGGGGGCGGGGGGAAGGCGGGGTGGCTGGTCACGGGGCGAGGGTAGCGGGTGGGAATCGCCCCTGCGCTCCGGGTGAATGCCGACGGCCCGGCTCCCCGTGAGGGGGCCGGGCCGTCGAAGAGGGGTGTGTCAGCCCTCCGTGGGCTCCGCGGCGGCCGTGGCCTTGCGGGTGCGGCGGACCCTGGGCTTCGCCTCCGCCGCGTCCTCCGAGGCGGCAGCCGTGGCGGCCGTCGCCTTGCGCGTACGGCGCGGCTTGGCGGTCTCCGGCTCCTGATCCGCCTGTGCGGGGATCTCGGCGGGCTCGGCGGCCTTGCGGGTGCGGCGGCGCGGCTTGGCCTCCGTGCCCTCGGCCGTGTCGACGGCGGCCTCGGCCGCTGCGGCGGTCTTCCGCGTGCGGCGCGGCTTGGCCTCGGCGGCCTCCGCGTCCGGGGCGGCAGCGGCTGCCTTCCGCGTGCGGCGCGGCTTGGCCTCGGCGGCCTCCGGCTCCTGAGCCGTCTGGGCCGGGATCTCGGCAACGGCCGCCGCGGCCGTCTTGCGGGTGCGGCGCGGCTTGGCCTCCGCACCTTCGGCCGTGTCGACGGCGTCCTCCGCCGGGGCGGCGGCCTTGCGGGTGCGGCGCGGCTTGGTCTCCGCGGCCTCGGGGGCCTCGGCCAGGGCCGTGGCCCCGGCGGCCTCGGCGGTCTTGCGGGTACGGCGGCGCGGCTTGGCCTCGGTGGCCTCGGCCGTGTCGACGGCGGCCTCGGCCGCCGCTGCCGTCGTCTTGCGCGTACGCCGGGGCTTCGCCTCGGCCGTCTCGGCGCTGTCCTCCGCCGCTGCGGCCGTCTTGCGAGCGCGGCGCGGCTTGGCCTCGGCCGTGTCGACGCTCGCCTCGGCCTTCGCGGCCGTCTTGCGGGTACGCCGCGGCTTCGTCTCCGCCGGCTCCGCAGCGGCCTCGGTGGCGCCCTCGGCGGTGTCGACGGCCGACTCGGCCGCGGACGCCGCCGTGGCCTTGCGGGTGCGGCGGCGCGGCTTGGCGGCGGCCTCGGGCAGCGCCGCTTCCGCGGCGGCCTCGACGACGGTCGCCTGCTCCGGGGCCGACGGCGTCACCGCGGCCTCGGTCTCCACCGCAGGCGTCTCCGAGCGGCGCGTACGGCGCCGGCGCGGCTTCGCGGCCGCCTCCGGGGCCTCGGCTGCCGTGCCCTCCGCCGTCGCGACGGCGGTCTCCGCCTGCTCGGACACGGGGGACTCGACCGCCGTGACCGGGGCCGCCTCGGACTGGGCCCCGCCACGGGTGCGGCGACGCCGGCGCGGGGTGCGCGGAGCCGTGACGGCGTCCGCCTCGGCGGCACCGCCGGTGACCGTGCTCTCCGGCGCGGTGGTGCCGGCGGACTCGGGAGCCCCGTCCACCGCGGCCCCGCCGCGCGTACGACGGCGGCGACGCGGCGTACGTGACGAGCGCTCGCGGTCGGCCGAACGGGACTCGTCCCGGTCGCCGCGGCCACCTCGGCCGCCGCGACCGCGCGGCCCCCGGCCGCCGGTCTCGCCCAGGTCCTCCAGCTCCTCCGCGTCCAGCCCGGCGCGCGTACGCTCCGAGCGCGGCAGGACGCCCTTCGTGCCCTCGGGGATGCCGAGGTCGGTGTAGAAGTGCGGAGAGGTGGAGTACGTCTCCGGCGGGTCGCTGAAGCCCAGGTCCAGCGCCTTGTTGATCAGCTGCCAGCGCGGGATGTCGTCCCAGTCGACCAGGGTGATCGCCGTACCCTTCGCGCCCGCGCGGCCGGTCCGGCCGATGCGGTGCAGGTACGTCTTCTCCTCTTCAGGCGACTGGTAGTTGATGACGTGCGTCACGCCCTCGACGTCGATGCCGCGGGCGGCGACGTCGGTGCAGACGAGCACGTCCACCTTGCCGTTGCGGAAGGCGCGCAGGGCCTGCTCGCGGGCGCCCTGGCCGAGGTCGCCGTGGACCGCGCCGGAGGCGAAGCCGCGCTGCTTGAGCTGGTCGGCCAGGTCGGCCGCCGTGCGCTTGGTGCGGCAGAAGACCATGACCAGTCCCCGGCCGTCGGCCTGCAGTATGCGCGCCACCATCTCGGGCTTGTCCATGTTGTGCGCGCGGTAGACGAACTGCTTGGTGTTCGCGACCGTCGCGCCCGCGTCGTCCGGCGAGGTGGCGGAGATGTGCGTGGGCTGCGACATGTAACGGCGGGCCAGTCCGATGACCGCGCCCGGCATGGTGGCCGAGAACAGCATGGTCTGGCGCCGCACCGGCAGCATGTTGATGATCTTCTCGACGTCGGGCAGGAAGCCCAGGTCGAGCATCTCGTCGGCCTCGTCGAGGACCAGGCTCTTGACGTGCTTCAGGTTCAGCTTCTTCTGCCCGGCGAGGTCGAGGAGCCGGCCCGGGGTGCC
This sequence comes from Streptomyces collinus, assembly GCF_031348265.1. Classification (NCBI taxonomy): domain Bacteria; kingdom Bacillati; phylum Actinomycetota; class Actinomycetes; order Kitasatosporales; family Streptomycetaceae; genus Streptomyces; species Streptomyces collinus. Next base: position 5,822,047 of record NZ_CP133771.1, read on the forward strand.
GACGACCACGTCGACGCCCTTCTTCAGGGCGTCCACCTGGGGCTCGTAGGCCCGGCCGCCGTAGATGGCGAGGACGCGGACGTTACGCACCTTGCCCGCGGTCTGCAGGTCGTTGGTGACCTGCGTGCACAGCTCGCGCGTGGGGACGACGACGAGCGCCTGCGGGGCCTCGGTGAGGTCTTCGGGCTCGGCGCGTCCGGCCTCGACGTCGGCGGGGACGGTGACGCGCTCCAGAAGCGGGAGACCGAAGCCCAGCGTCTTGCCGGTGCCGGTCTTGGCCTGGCCGATGACGTCCTTGCCCGAGAGGGCTACGGGAAGCGTCATCTCCTGGATGGGGAAGGGGGTGATGATGCCGACGGCCTCCAGGGCCTCGGCGGTCTCGGGGAGGATTCCGAGCTCTCGGAACGTAGTCAGGGTGCTGCCTCTTCTGTGTGGGCGGCGCGAGGCGAGCGCGGGGTCGTGTCAGACCGTGCCGGGGACGTCGGCTGCCTACGGGCGGGCCGTAGAGCACGGGACCGCGCCGACGCTCTAGCGCTCGTGCCGCTGAGGGTGTCCCCCTCCGGGACTCGTACGCACTGGGGCGGACGGCCGGGGAGGGCTGTCGGGTCGGAGCCGATCGGGCCACCGACCGGGCATCCTCATACGTGCGGCCTGTCGAGGTACGTCGACGTACCAGCAGGCGCATTACCACCATACCCCGGAATCGCGCACATGCGATGGCCGATTCGGTCACGTAGTCGTCGTCACAGTGATTGACCAGGGCCTTACGCCCCCCGGCGGGCAGACTATTCTGCGCTTCATGACGAGCTCTGACAAGCCTGAGAACGCCTCGGACGCCGCCGCCGCCGAACCGACCTCGGTCGCCGCCCGGGACTGGGCGACGGCCTCCGCCGACCCGCAGTACCGCGCCGCGGTCGTGGACCTGCTCGGTGCGCTCGCGTACGGGGAGCTGGCGGCGTTCGAGCGGCTCGCGGAGGACGCCAAGCTGGCGCCGACGCTGGCGGACAAGGCGGAGCTGGCGAAGATGGCGTCGGCGGAATTCCACCACTTCGAGAGGCTGCGCGACCGGCTCGCCGAGATCGGGGAGGAGCCGACGCGGGCGATGGAGCCGTTCGTCGCCGCGTACGACGGGTTCCACAAGCAGACGGCCCCCTCGGACTGGCTGGAGGGCCTCGTCAAGGCCTACGTCGGCGACTCCATCGCCAGCGACTTCTACCGGGAGGTCGCCGCCCGGCTGGACTCCGACTCCCGCAATCTGGTGCTGGCCGTGCTCGACGACACGGGGCACGGCGGCTTCGCCGTGGAGAAGGTGCGAGCCGCGATCGACGCCGACCCGCGTGTGGGCGGGCGGCTCGCGCTGTGGGCGCGGCGGCTGATGGGGGAGGCCCTGTCGCAGTCCCAGCGGGTGGTCGCCGACCGGGACGCGCTGTCGACCATGCTGGTGGGCGGCGTCGCGGACGGCTTCGACCTCGCCGAGGTCGGCAAGATGTTCTCCCGGATCACCGAGGCCCACACCAAGCGGATGGCCGCGCTGGGGCTGGCTGCCTGACGCTCCGCGGCCGGCCCGCCCGCGTAGAAGTCAGCGCCGCCGCCGTCGGCGACCCCTCAGGCGGTCGCCGACCGGCGGCGCAGTCTTCCCGCGGGGCGCAGCAGCAGCGACAGCGAGGCCACGGAGACGATCACCGCACCGAGCAGGACGAGCAGCACGTGCCCGGCGTCCAGCGCGCTGTGCATGACGAAGGCCCCGAAGAGGGCGCCGGCCACACCGGTCGAGAGCACCATGGGGCGGTCCGGGAGGCGGTGCGACAGGCGGTGTGCGGCCGCCCATGCCAGAGCCAGGCCGAGGATCGCGGAGCTCAGCACTTCCAGGAGCATGTCGGGGTCCCTCCCACACTGCCGGCTGCTCAGATCGTTCGTAGCCCGTCTTACCCCTGACCTGCGGAATCCAACCGCCCCTGTGGGCGACTTGTGCTCCATCCGTGGAGGAAGCGGTGTGCCGCAAGGGTTCCGGGAACGCGAAGGGGCCCGGGAACGCGAAGGGGCCCGGGAACGCGAAGGGGGCGGAACGGCCGAAGCCGTTCCGCCCCCTTCGCGTATGCGCCTACAGCGCGCCGAAGCCCACCTTGCGCGGGGCCGGCTCACCGATCTCGACATACGCGAGACGGTCGGCCGGGACGAGGAGCTTGCGGCCGTGCTCGTCCACCAGGCTCAGCAGCTGCGACTTGCCGGCCAGTGCCTCGGCGACCACGCGCTCGACCTCCTCGGCAGTCTGACCGCTCTCCAGAACGATCTCGCGGGGCGCGTGCTGCACGCCGATCTTGACCTCCACGGCTATGTCCCTCCGACGGTCAGTGATGTGCGCGACCTTCCGCGCCGTACGCAGCACACATTAGCCCGGTGAGGGGACGTACATGCTCCGCCCGAGAACGCCACGAGCGAACACCGGGCGGGAACAAAGCGCCTGTCGTCAGTGGTGCGGCTGGTCCATGCTGTGCAGCGGGAAGCCCGCGATGCCGCGCCACGCCAGCGACGTGAGCAGCTGTACGGCCTGGTCGCGCGGCACGCTGCGGTCGCTGTGCAGCCAGGACCGCGCCACCACCTGGGCCAGGCCGCCCAGGCCCGAGGCGAGCAGCATCGACTCCGCGCGCGACAGGCCGGTGTCCTCGGCGATGACGTCGCAGATCGCCTCCGCGCACTCGTTCGTGACCTTGTCGACGCGCTCGCGCACGGCGGGCTCGTTCGTCAGGTCCGACTCGAAGACCAGGCGGAACGCGCCGCCGTCGTCCTCTACGTAGGCGAAGTAGGCGTCCATCGTCGCCCGGACGCGCTGCTTGTTGTCGGTCGTCGACGCAAGCGCGTTCCGTACGGACTGGATGAGCGACTCGCAGTGCTGGTCCAGCAGCGCGAGATAGAGGTCGAGCTTGCCCGGGAAGTGCTGGTAGAGCACCGGCTTGCTGACGCCCGCGCGCTCCGCGATGTCGTCCATCGCGGCCGCGTGGTAGCCCTGGGCCACGAAGACCTCCTGGGCGGCACCCAGGAGCTGGTTGCGTCGGGCACGGCGCGGCAGGCGTGTGCCCCGCGGGCGAACCGCCTCTGTCTGCTCGATGGCTGTCACGCCGCCTCCCATAGTCGTCCACGTGCGGATCTGGCCGCGTCGCCATCGTACTTTTCGGTAACCGTGGTGTGCGCGGTGAGAACGCAGAATTTCACGGACCGGACGGTTGCGAAAGCGGTTGCGAAGGTTTCAAACAGGGTCAGAGCGGGCAAAATGCTGCCTCTTTCCTGTTCGGGGAAGCTGCTCGTCGCCCGTCGGCGGCGAGTGTCACCGGTAGTCGTCCTCGTCGAGCGAGACGATCCGGGCCTGCTCCACCAGGTCGGCCTCGTTGGCCCGGTCCGGGTCGAGACCGGTCAGCGGGTCGTCGCGGTCCGGCGCGATGTCCGCCTGCTGCTCGGCCGCGTCGACTTCGGGGGCCTCGACGTCGAACTCCTGCGCCTCCGGCGCGTCCTCGGCCTCGAACGTCTCGGGGTCGGTGGGGTCTACGGCCATGCTGGGCTCCCTTCCTACGAACGTCCCTGGGAATGCAGGGGCCACACGCGGGTGCCCTCTGTACGAGCCTAGGAGACACCCGATCCGGACGCTATGCGATCCGCGTCCGGGACGTGACACAGTGCTCATCCCGTTGACTGCTACCCACGTGCGCCCGGGTGCCTCCTCTCCCGCCCCCTCAACGGGCCGAATCCTGTGACGGCGAACACAGGCGAACACATGAGTCACTGCGTGATCGTCTCGTAACATTGCCGCATGTCTTCGACCGAGCTGCCGTTCGTGCCGCCCGCCAATGTGCTGCCGAAGGTGGGGACCGTCCGGGTCGCGGAGGGTGAGCGCCTGCGGTCGGTCGAGCTGCCCGGCGTCACGCTGACGGTCCGGTCGAGGCCGCCCGCGCGCGAGGGGCTGCCGCCCGCGCTGTACGTGCACGGGCTCGGCGGTTCCTCGCAGAACTGGTCGGCGCTGATGGCGCTGCAGGACGGCGTCGTCGACGGCGAGGCCCTCGACCTGCCCGGCTTCGGCGACTCCCCGCCACCGGACGACGGCAACTACTCCGTCACGGGCCACGCGCGCGCCGTCATCCGTTATCTGGACGCCTCCGGGCGCGGCCCCGTGCACCTGTTCGGGAACTCGCTCGGCGGCGCCATCACCACACGTGTCGCCGCGGTCCGGCCCGATCTGGTCCGTACGCTCACCCTCGTGTCACCCGCCCTGCCGGAGATCCGAGTGCAGCGTGCCGCCGTGCCCACGGGGCTGCTGGCGGTGCCCGGAGTCGCCCTGCTGTTCACCCGGCTCACCCGGGAGTGGACGGCGGAGCAGCGGGTCCGCGGCGTGATGGCGCTGTGTTACGGGGACCCCGGGCGGGTGACGCCGGAAGGATTCCGCAACGCCGTGCAGGAGATGGAGCGGCGGCTGCGGCTGCCGTACTTCTGGGACGCGATGGCGCGCTCCGCGCGCGGGATCGTCAACGCGTACACCCTGGGTGGCCAGCAGGGGCTGTGGCGCCAGGCCGAACGGGTCCTCGCGCCGACCCTCCTCGTCTACGGCGGCCGCGACCAGCTCGTCGGCTTCCGCATGGCCCAGAAAGCGGCCCGGGCCTTCCGCGACTCCCGGCTGGTGACGTTGCCCGACGCGGGTCATGTGGCGATGATGGAGTACCCGGAGACGGTGGCTCTGGCGTTTCGTGAACTCCTCGAAGACGCGGGAGAGTTGGGCACGCAGCGAGCGAGGCGGGCCGGCCGGGCGAACGCCGGGGGCGAAGCCGTCGACGAAGAAGGCACTGACGAGAGCATGGGGGGCTGAGGCGCGACGTGGGACGCCACAGCCGCCGCGGACCGGTCGCCAAGGGCGACAGCGCGGACACAACCGCAGTACGGGACGGCCGGACCGGGGCCGCGCAGGGTCAGAAGCAAGGCCAGGGACCGGGCCAGGCGCCGGACGCCGGCCGTGGAGCCAGGACCGCACCGCCCGGCGCCCCGCAGGGCGGCTGGCCGTCGCAGGGCCCGCGCAGGGTGCCGGGGCCGCGGCCCGCGCCGGCGGAGGGGGCGCCGCCGCCGCACGGCATGCCGCGCCTCCCCGACGGCTGGCACCCGGACGGCACACCGCCCCAGGGCCTCCCACGCCTGCCGGACGGCACGCCGGTGCGCGGGGTGCCGCGCCTTGCGGACGGGACTCCGGCGCGGGGTGTTCCGCGGTTGCCGGACGGGACTCCTGCGCAGGGTTTTCCGCGGGTGGCGGACGGGGCTCCGGGGTCCGGTGGGCCGAGGATGCACGGTGGGGCTCCCGCACGTGGTGTGCCGGGGCCGGCCGACGGGGCTTTTGTGCAGGGTGTTCCGCGGTTGCCGGACGGGACTCCTGCGCATGGTGTGCCGAGGCCGGCCGATGGGGCCCCCGGGCAGGGCGTTTCTCGGCTCCCCGACGGGACTCCCGCGCGCGGGATGCCCCGGGTGGCCGGTGGCACGCCGCCGCGTGGAGTGCCGCGGCTGCCCGACGGCACGCCCGCGCACGGCTTTCCGCAAGCCCGTGGCGGGCATCCCGAGCAGCGCGAAGCCGGGGGCGGCTGGGGTGAGTTGAGAGGGAGTGGCGGGGCACCCGCTGAAGTCGGTGCTCCCATACCGCGGCAGCGCCGGGCATCCGTGCCCGGGCCGCGGCAGGACTATCTCGCTGCCTTCGTCGACGAGGAGGACGACGTCTTCGCGCCCCGTACGCCAGCCTCCGCGCACGCCGCGGACGCCTACGCCTCCGTCACGGACTGGAGCGTCGGCACCGCCGCCGACTCCGGGTCCGGGTCCGGTGGCCAGGACGACGCGAAGCCCACCGGCGAGCCCGCGCCGGGCAAGGGCGGCAAGGGCCGTGCCTTCACCGGCATCGCGGCCGCGGCCGTCACCACCGTGCTGGCCGTCGTCGTCGCCGGCCAGGTCGCCGACGACCCCGGCGGCGCCGGCGTGCAGTCGCAGTCCGCCCCCGACCAGGCCCGTGACGTCCGGGACTCCGCGTCCCGCGCGGACGGCCGGGCTCCCGCCCCCGAGGTCAAGCCGCTGACGTACGACGAGAAGATGAGCCGGACGTACCCGCTCGGCGCCAAGCTCAGGGGCCCCGGGAAGTTCGACGCCGTCCCCGGCATCGCCGAGGCGCCGGGTGCCGGGCAGAAGTTCACCTACCGCGTCGACGTGGAGCAGGGACTCGGGCTGGACGGCGCACTGTTCGCCGAGGCCGTGCAGCAGACGCTCAACGACCAGCGCAGCTGGGCCCACAACGGCGCCCGCACCTTCGAGCGCATCTACTCCGGCAAGCCCGACTTCGTGATCACTCTCGCCAGCCCCGGCACGACCGCCGACTGGTGCGCCAAATCGGGCCTGGACACCACCCAGGACAACGTCTCCTGTGACTCGGCCGCGACCGAGCGCGTGATGATCAACGCCTACCGGTGGGCGCAGGGCTCGGAGACCTACGGCGACGCCAAGATCCACGCCTACCGGCAGATGCTGATCAACCACGAGGTCGGCCACCGCCTCGGCTACGGCCACGTCACCTGCGACAAGGACGGCGACCTCGCGCCTGTCATGCAGCAGCAGACCAAGTTCCTCGACCACGACGGCATCCACTGCCGCGCCAACGCCTGGCCCTATCCCGGGAGTTGACAGGCGCCAGCGCCGGTGTGGCGCGGCTCGCGTTGACATGCCGCTTCCCGCGGCCGGTGCTCGTCGCGCTCGTCATCGGCCTGATCGGCTGGGGCAACATCGCCCGGATCGTGCGGGCACAGACCCTCACCCTTACCTGCCGGTCGTGGTCGGCATGGTCCTGGTCATCGGCGCTGCGCGCCGTCGACGGCCTCTCCTTCCGCCTGGAGGAGGGCGCCGCCCTGGCCCTGGTCGGCGAGTCCGGATCCGGCAAGTCGACCGTGGCGTCCGCGCTGCTCGGCCTGCACCGCGGCACGGGCGCGCGGGTCGAGGGCTCGGTCGAGGTGGCCGGCACCGACGTGCGGCGGGCCTCCGACGAGGAGTTGCGGCTGCTGCGTGGCGGGCGGGCCGCGATGGTGTTCCAGGATCCGCTGTCCTCCCTCGACCCCTACTACGCGATCGGCGACCACATCGCCGAGGTGTACCGCATGCACGCGCGGGTGTCCCGGCGGGCGGCACGCGCGTGTGCCGTGGAGGTCCTGGACCGGGTGGGCATCCCGGACGCGGCCCGGCGGTCCCGGTCCCGGCCGCACGAGTTCAGCGGCGGCATGCGCCAGCGCCCTGATCGCCATGGCGCTCGCGTGCGAACCCCGGCTGCTGATCGCCGACGAGCCGACGAGCCGACGACCGCCCTCGACGTGACGGTCCAGGCGCAGGTCCTCGACCTGCTGCACACGCTGCGCGAGGAGACCGGCACCTGCTGCTCGTCACGCACGACGTGGGCGTCGCCGCCGAGAGCGTCGACGAGGTGCCGGTGATGCGGCACGGCAAGGCCGTCGAGCACGGCCCGGTCACCGCCGTGCTGGGCGCACCGGCCGAGCCGTACACCCGGGAGCTGCTGGCCGCCGTGCCGGCGCTGGACCCGGAGGCCGCCGCGCGACGCCGGGCGCGGCGTCGGAGTCGGCGGCGGTGTGGCACGGGGCGATGCGTCGGGAGTCGGCGGCGGTGTGGCACGGGGCGCGGGGACGGGAGTTAGCCGCGGCATGACGATCTGTGTCCGCTTGATCTCCTAGCGCGACAGAACGCGACCCGCACGGGAAAGTTACGACCGTTCACCCCTTTTGGTGGTGCGACGGACAACCGTCCGTCGCACCACCGCCTTGTCCGCATACGTTCGTCCCGCTGCGAGCCGCCGGGCAACGGCGGCTCCCCATACGGGAGATCGGGGGTGCACTCGTGCGCATCGGACTGCTTACGGAAGGTGGCTATCCGTATGTGAGCGGTGACGCCAGGCTCTGGTGCGACCGGCTGGTGCACGGACTCGCCCAGCACGAGTTCGACGTCTACGCGCTCAGCCGCAGCCGGCACCAGGAGGACGAGGGCTGGATCCCGCTGCCACGGAACGTCCGCAGGGTGCGCACCGCACCGCTGTGGATGGGCGAGGACGACGAGGTGGCGCTCGGGCGCCGCGCACGCCGGCGGTTCACCGAGTGCTTCGGGGAACTGGCCGCCGTGCTGTGCGGGGTGCCGGGAGCTTCATCGGGGAATGTCTCCGGCGCTGTCGGGGGGATCTCCGGGGATGTCTCCGACGCTGCCCGGGGGGACTCGGCAAGTGCCTCCAGTGCCCCCGGAGAGGCTCCGACCTCGGAGGCGGACCGTTTCGCCAACGCCCTGTACGGGCTCGCCGAACTCGCCCGCGAGGAGGGCGGACTGACAGGAGCCCTCCGGTCGGAGGCCGCCGTACGCACCTTGGAACGCGCCTGCCGCGCGCCCGGCGCCCATCGCACGGCGCGTGAGGCGCGCGTACCGGACCTGCTCACCGTCGCCGCACACCTGGAAAGCGCCCTGCGCCCCCTCTCCCTCGACTGGTACGAGCACGACGGGCTCGGTGCGGTCGACCTCTGCCACGCCGCGTCCGGCGGCACGGCAGCCCTGCCCGGCCTGCTGGCCCGGCACTTCACCGGCGTGCCCCTGATGGTGACCGAGTACGGCGTGCGTCTGCGGACGCACTACCTCAACTCTCCGGACGCGCCGCCCGCTGTACGGTCCCTGCTGGCGGCCTTCCAGAGCCGGCTCGCGGCCGAGGCCTACAGGCGGGCCGAGGTCGTCACCGCCGGCAACACCCACGCCCGCCGCTGGCAGGAGCGCTGCGGTGCCGAGCGCGAGAAGCTCCGCACGGTCTACCCCGGCATGAACGCCCGGCCTTTCGCCGAGGTGGGAGAGTCCCCGGACTGCGCCGACCCCGACACCCTGGTCTGGGTCGGACGCGTCGAGCCCGCCAAGGACCTGGTCTCGTTGCTGCACGCCTTCGCAGAGGTCCGCAAGCAGTCGCCGGGGACGCGGCTGCGTATCGTCGGCACGCCCGTCGGCCCCGAGGGTGCGGCCTACCTCGGTCACTGCAGGACACTGGCCGCCCAGCTCTTCCCCGACGAGGCCGAGGGCCCGCACGCCGTCGGAGACAACCCGGTGTCCTTCGAGGAGACCGGTGGCCCTGAACTTCCGGCCGCCGCCGACGCCTACGCCTCGGGCGCCGTGACCGTCCTCTCCAGCGTCGTCGAGGGTTTCCCCGTCGGCCTCGTGGAGGCCATGCTCTGCGGTCGCGCGACGGTGTCTACGGACGTCGGCGCGGTCGTGGAGGTCATCGGCGGCACGGGGCTCGTCGTACCGCCGCGCAATCCGCAGGCGCTCGCCGAGGCGTGCGTGGCGCTGCTGCGCGACCCCGAGCGGCGTGCGCGCCTTGGAGCCGCCGCTCGTGCCCGGGCCCTCGAACTGTTCACGGTCGAGCAGAACATCGAGGCATTTCACAGCATTTACCTGGAGATCGTCTCGCGGGCACCCGTCCGCCGGGACCTCCTCGACGGAACGGGAGAGCCGCTGCCGTTCGCGGTTCCCGCCGAAGCCCATGTGCCCGTCCGCTGGACCGCCGCGTCCCCCAGCCTCGCCGCCCGCAGTGGCCCCGGCTGGGCTGCGAGCAGGCCCGTGCGCGCGACCACTCCCCTCCCCGCCCCGGAGGGCGCCCGATGAGCGACTTGGGCGAACTGAACCGTCCGGGAACCCCGACCGGCCCTGGGGTTCGGGGTCTCCGCCCGCAGAAGGAACCGGCCACGACGATCACGGATTCGGCCACGGCGGATTCGGCCACGACGCACTCGGCAACGACGGATTCGGCAGCAACGGATTCGGTCACGACGGACGCGGCCACGGCGCACTCGGTCACGACGGACGCGGCCAGCGCGCACTCGGTCACGACGAACGCGGCCACGGCGCACTCGGTCACGACGGACGCGGCCAGCGCGCACTCGGTCACGACGAACGCGGCCACGGCGCACTCGGTCACGACGGACTCGGCCGTCACGGACCCGACAGCACCAGAGGCGGCCGCCGACCTCAAGGTGCCCGGAACCCGGGAGCCGGCCGCCGGCCGCAAGGCGTCCGCCCCGCGTCGGGGCGCTGTCGACCCGGTGAAGGCGCTGATGCACCGTCACCGGCAGCTCTGCGAGCGTGCGGTGGACCCCCTTGAGATCGCCGCGGGACTGGAGGCGCACGGCATCACCGACCGGACCGCCGCCCGCTTCCGCCACCGGGACGTCTTCTCCCTCGCCGAGGAGATGTACGCGCGTGCCTCCCGCGACGGTGAGACGCCCCTGCCCGCCCCACCCGTCACGCCCCGGGTGCGCGCCGGCTGGGCCCTTTTGACCCTGCTGCCCGGTGCGCTGTGCGCCGCCGCCGTGACCGCCGTGCACCTCACCCATGGGCGGTCGCGCCTGCTCGCGGCCGCAGCCGGTGCCCTCGCCGTGGCCCTGGCACTCCGCGTGGCCCTGCGCCGAGGTCCCCTCAGCAGGACCGATGCGGACCGGCCCGGACCGCGACCCGGCGCGGCCGCCGGCCGGACCGCCCCCTGGACCCTGTGGCTCGTCACCTACTCCCTCCTGGGCAACGGCCTGCTCGACAGCGCCCTCGCCGGAGGCCCCGACGCCCTGCCCACCGGCACGGCCGACGGCCCCTGGCCCCTCACCGCCGCCCCGGCCCTGGCCCTCGCCCTGGCCTGCGCGCCCGCCGCCTGGGCCGCACACCTCTTCACCGTGCACACCCGTCGCCGACTCGGGGCCAGCCGCGGCCTGGAGGACTTCGCCGCCGCCGTACGCCCCCTCCTGCTCGGCACGTTCGCCCTGTTCCTGGGCGCCCTGGCCGGCCTGCTCACCCTCTGCGCAGCAGTCCTCGACGAGCCCGCCGCCCTCGCGCAGGCCCTGGCCCTGGGCTCCCTCCTCTTCCTGGCCCGCCTCCTCACCACGCACGGCTTCACCTACGCCCCCGCCGTGGTCCTCACCGCGGCGGCCATGGTCGAGGCGGGCGCCCTCGCCACCGTCTTCGCCTCCCGCCTCCCCGCTCTGGGCTTCCTCGCCACCCCCGTCGAAACCCTCGTCACCACCTGGGGCGCCGGGAGCGTCCCCGTGCTCGCCTGCGGAGCGGCGGCCCTGGCCCTCCTGGTCCACGCGACCCGCAAGCTGACCCGGGCCTCGGCCCACGCACCGCCGGAGCCCGCGCCGTGACCGCCCCGGATACCGGCCCCGCCGCCGCGGGCGGCACCCACCCCCTCCCTTCCTTTCCGCTCCCTTCCTTTCCGCCCCGAGGAGAAACCGCATGATCACCCACCCAGGAGCCCCGGCGACATGGGGAGCCGCGCGATGAGAGTCCTGTTGATCGGAGCCAACGGCTACATCGGGCGCTTCGTCGCCGACCGCTTGCTCGCCGACCCGGCCGTGCAACTCACCGCCCTCGGCCGCGGTGACGACGCCGACGTCCGCTTCGACCTCGCCTCCGGCAGTCCCGGCGCCCTCACCCGCTTCCTCGACGCGGTCCACCCCGGTGTCGTCGTCAACTGCGCCGGCGCCACCCGCGGCGGGGCCCGCGAACTCACCCGCCACAACACCGTCGCCGTGGCCACCGTCTGCGAGGCGCTGCGCCGCAGCGGCTGCGGTGCCCGGCTGGTGCAGATCGGCTGCAGCGCGGAGTACGGCCCGAGCCAGCCCGGCTCCTCCACCGCCGAGGACGCCGTGCCCCGGCCCGGCGGTCCGTACGGGGTCAGCAAACTCGCCGCCACCGAGCTGGTCCTCGGCTCCGGCCTGGACGCCGTCGTCCTGCGCGTCTTCTCACCGGCCGGACCCGGCACCCCGGCCGGTTCCCCGCTCGGCCGTCTCGCCGAGGCCATGCGCCGCGCCATGCAGTCCGGCGACGGCGAGCTGAAACTCGGCGGCCTCGGCGCACAGCGCGACTTCGTCGACGTCCGCGATGTGGCCCGTGCCGTCCACGCCGCCTCGCTCTCCGCCGCGCAGGGCGTCATCAACATCGGCTCCGGTCGCGCGGTGCGCCTGCGCGACGCCGCCGCGGTCCTCGCCCGGGTCGCCGGATACGGCGGGGCCCTCCACGAACTCGACGGTCCCCCCGGCGCCCTGCGCACGGCCATCGGCCACCCCCGCCCCGACCCGGACCACGCGCCGCCCGTCGCGTACCCGTACCCCGACGGCTGCGGCAGCTGGCAGCAGGCCGATGTGCGCACCGCCCGCGACCGGCTCGGATGGCGTCCCCGGATCGGCCTGGAGGAGTCCCTCGCCGACATCTGGATGGAGGCGGCATGCCGCATCTGACCAGATCCCGGCGGCACACCTCGGACACGGAACTCCGCCCAGGCGTCGGCGTCCCCGGGTACGCGCACCCCCTCCTCGCCCCCACCGAGTGGGGCGAGCTGACCCGCCCCGGCACCCCTCTGCACTGGGTGGTCCTCAACGTGTCCGACGGCCCCGGTGCCCGCCCCGACCCGCACTGCCTGGAGGCCGCCGGCCGGCTGCGCAACGCGGGCGTCCGCGTCCTCGGCCGCCTCGACACCCGGTACGGCACCCGCAACTTCGGCGAGCTGGTCTCGGACGCCCACCGGTTCGTCGACTGGTACCAGGTCGACGGCTTCCTCCTGGAGCGCTGCCCGGCGGACCACGCCGGGCTGCCCGAGGTCCGCCGCACGGTCGCCACGCTCCGCGTGATCCGTGACGCTGCCCACATCGTCCTCGGCCACGGCATCCACCCGCACCCCGGCTACATCGAGCTCGCCGACCAGCTGGTCACCTTCTCCGGACCCTGGAGCGACTACCGCTGGTCGCAGGTGGCCGAGTGGACCGCCGACCATTCGCCCGAGCGCTTCTGCCACTTCGTCCATGGCGTGCCCCGCCCCCACCTGACCGAGGCGCTGTGCATCGCCCGCTGGCAGGGAGCCGCGACGGTCTGGATCACGGACCACACGGACGGCGGCGGGGACGCCGACCCCTGGGAGGCCATGCCCGGCTACTGGGACGAATTCGTCTCGCGTGTCGGAACAGGTGTCTCGGAATGAAAAAGGGCATGGCACTGTTACGGGGAGAACAACCGTAGTGATTGACCGACCAACGGAGTCCCCGTGTCGCTGCCACCCCTGGTCGAGCCGGCTTCCGAGCTCACCGTAGACGAGGTCCGCAGGTACTCCCGCCACCTGATCATCCCCGACGTCGGGATGGACGGGCAGAAGCGGCTGAAGAACGCCAAGGTGCTGTGTGTGGGCGCCGGCGGCCTGGGCTCGCCGGCGCTGATGTACCTGGCCGCCGCGGGCGTCGGCACCCTCGGCATCGTGGAGTTCGACGAGGTCGACGAGTCGAACCTGCAGCGCCAGATCATCCACAGCCAGGCCGACATCGGCCGCCCCAAGGCCGAGTCCGCCCGTGACAGCGTCAAGGGCATCAACCCGTACGTGAACGTGATCCTTCACGAGGAGCGGCTCGAGGCCGACAACGTGATGGAGATCTTCAGCCAGTACGACCTGATCGTCGACGGCACGGACAACTTCGCGACCCGCTACCTGGTCAACGACGCCTGCGTGCTGCTGAACAAGCCGTACGTCTGGGGCTCGATCTACCGCTTCGACGGACAGGCGTCCGTCTTCTGGTCCGAGCACGGCCCCTGCTACCGCTGCCTGTACCCGGAGCCCCCGCCCCCCGGCATGGTCCCCTCCTGCGCCGAGGGCGGCGTCCTGGGCGTGCTGTGCGCGTCCATCGGCTCCATCCAGGTCAACGAGGCCATCAAGCTCCTCGCCGGCATCGGCGACCCGCTGGTCGGCCGACTGATGATCTACGACGCCCTGGAGATGCAGTACCGCCAGGTCAAGGTCCGCAAGGACCCCAACTGCGCGGTCTGCGGCGAGAACCCGACCGTCACCGAGCTCATCGACTACGAGGCCTTCTGCGGCGTCGTCTCCGAGGAGGCCCAGGCGGCGGCCGCCGACTCCACGATCACTCCGAAGCAGCTCAAGGAGTGGATCGACGACGGCGAGAGCATCGACATCATCGACGTCCGCGAGCCGAACGAGTACGAGATCGTCGCCATCCCGGGCGCCCGGCTCATCCCGAAGAACGAGTTCCTCATGGGCACCGCCCTGGAGAGCCTCCCGCAGGACAAGAAGATCGTCCTGCACTGCAAGACGGGTGTCCGCAGTGCGGAAGTCCTCGCGGTCCTCAAGTCCGCGGGCTTCTCGGACGCGGTGCACGTCGGCGGCGGCGTGATCGGCTGGGTCAACCAGATCGAGCCGTCCAAGCCGGTGTACTGAGCCGCACCGGTCCTCCCTCTCCGAGCGGCGGGGGCTTCGCGCACCACGGGTGCGTGGAGCCCCCGCCGTCGTCATGAGCAGACCTTGCCGTCCTTCGGCACCGTGCCGTCCAGCAGGTACGCGTTCACCGTGGAGTCGATGCAGTCGCTCCCACTGCCGTACGCGCCATGCCCATCGCCCCGCCAGGTGAGCATCACTCCGACGCCCTTGCCCAGCTCGTCGGCCATCCTCCGCGCTCCCTCGTACGGGGTGGCCGGGTCGCCGGTGTTGCCGACCACCAGGACCGGTGCCGCGCCGGGGGCGCTCACCTCCGGTGTGTCGTGCTGCCCCGGCACCGGCCAGTCGTGGCACCAGCCGGCCGTGTCCCAGCCGAGGAAGGCGCCGAAGACCGGGGAGATCCTCTCGAACCGGGGCAGCAGCGGCTTCGTCTCGGCCATCGTCGGCCGCTGCCGGTCGTCCAGGCACGATATGACCCGTTGGGAGTGGGTCGTGGTGCCGTAGCGCCCGGACGGATCGCGTTCGTTGTAGCGGTCGGCGAGGGCCAGCAGCTCCGAGCCGTCGCCCCGCTCGGCCGCGTCGAGGGCGCTGGTCAGGGTCGGCCAGCTGTCCTTGCTGTACAGCGGCAGGAGGATGCCCGTGACCGCGAGGGTCTGGGTCAGCTTGCGTCCGGGCGTGCCCGCCGGCAGGGGCCGGGCGTCGATCCGCCGCAGCAGGTCCGCGATCTTGCGTGTGCCCTCTTCAGGGTCCTGGCCCGTGGATGCGAGGTAGCCGTTCAACGCGCGCTGGAAGCCCCTGGCCTGGTTCTCGGCGTGGCCGACGGTGTCGGCGCCGGGGTCGACGACCGCGTCCAGCGTCATGCGGCCCACCTTCTTCGGGAAGAGGTGGGCATAGGTGCCGCCCAGTTCGGTGCCGTAGGAGATGCCGAAGTAGTTCAGCCTGGCGTCGCCGAGGACTTGCCGGATGCGGTCCATGTCGCGGGCCGAGTCGGCGGTCGAGACGTGCGCCATCAGCTCTCCGGCGTTCTTCCGGCAGCCCTCGCCGAAGTCTGCGGCGTCCTCGAAGTACGCCTGCTCCTCGGCGGGGGTGTCCGGGGAGACGTCCACCGACTCGGCGGCCTGGATCTCCTTGTCGCCCCGGCACCGCACGCCCTCGCTGGCGCCCACGCCGCGCGGGTCCCAGCTCACCAGGTCGTAGCGCTCGCGGAGCGAGGAGACGGTCGGGGCATACGACGGCATCATGGACACGCCCGAGGCGCCCGGGCCGCCGAAGTTGAACAGCAGCGACCCGACGCGGTCGTCACCGCGGGCCTTGGCGCGGATCAGCCCCAGGCCGATCGTCTCGCCGTCCGGCTCCGACCAGTCCAGCGGCACCTTCAGCGTCGCGCACTGCCAGTCGCTGCTCGGCGCGGGGCCTTCGGCGGTGGCCTTGCAGCGGCCCCACGAGAGTCCGCTTCCGCCGTCGTCGGACGAGCCGGCGCTGCAGCCCGCGGCCAGCAGGGCCGAGGCGGCCGCCAGAGCGGTCCACCGAACGAAGCGCATCATTGCCCATCCCCCCTCGCAGGCCGTCCGCTCCGTGCCGCGGATGGCGGTCAGGCCATGGTAGGCAGATCCCGTCTCGGCCGTTTCGGCCTGTGGATAACCCTCTGACCTGCGAGTATCCCGGACCGCTGGGATGTCAGGTACAAACGGTCCCCGTGGGCGGCACCTTTCCGTCCAGCAGATAGCCGTTCACCGCGCCCTGCACGCACTTGTTCTTGCTGTCGTACGCGCCGTGCCCCTGACCCCGGTACGTCAGCTCGACCCCGACGCCCTGGCCCAGCGCGTTCACCATCGCCCGGGCACCCTGGTACGGCGTGGCCGGGTCGCCCGTGTTGCCGACGACCAGAATGGGTGCCGCGCCCGGAGCGCTCACGTCCGGATGCTCGGCGGCGCCGGCCACGGCCCAGTCGGTGCAGCCGATCATGCCCCAGGCCAGGGAGTCGCCGAACAGGGGGGAGGCGGCCCGGAACTCCGGCAGTCGCCGCTCGACGTAGGCGGCGTCGTAGCGAGGTTTGGCGTCGGCGCAGCTGATGGCGGTGAAGGCGGCGGCCGAGTTGTCGTACTCGCCGTTCTCGCTGCGTCCGTTCATCGTGTCGGAGAGGAACATCAGGGTGCTGCCGTTGCCGTCGTAGGCCTCCACCAGGCCATCGGTGAGGAATTCCCAGAGGTCCTTCGAGTACAGGGCCTGCAGGATGCCGCTGGTCGCCGCGGTCTGGGTCAGCTGGCGCGGGAAGATGCCCTCGATCGGCTTGCGGTCGAGGTCGTCCAGCAGGCGGGCGATACGGTCCTTCACGTCCTGCGCGCTGTCGCCGATCGGGCATTCCTCGGTCTTCGACACGCAGTCCTCGGCGAAGTTGTCGAGCGCGAGCTGGAAGCCCTTGGCCTGTCCCAGCGAACTCTGTTCGGCGTTCTGCGTGGGGTCGACGACGGCGTCGAACACGGCGCGGCCGACCCGCTGGGGGAACAGGTGGGCGTAGACGCCGCCCAGTTCGGTGCCGTAGGAGATGCCGAAGTAGTGCAGTTTGCCGTCGCCGAGGACCTGGCGCATCAGGTCCAGGTCGCGGGCCGCGTCGGTGGTGCGCACATGCGGAAGGATCTTCCCCGAGTTCTGCTCGCAGGCGTCGTTGAACTCCGTGGTGCTGTCCAGGAGCCGGGTGCGTTCGGCCGCGTCGTCGGGGGTGCCGTCCTGCTGGAAGTAGGCGTCGAGCTGCTGGTCGTTCTCGCAGATCACGGGGTCGCTGCGGCCGACCCCGCGCGGGTCGAAGCTGACCAGGTCGTAGCGGGTGCGCAGTTTCTCGTAGCCCTCCGCGAAGGCGGGCAGCGAGGTGACGCCCGACCCGCCCGGGCCGCCGAAGTTGAAGATGAGCGAGCCGATGCGTTCGTTCTCCGCGCCGGTCGTCCTGACCCGGATCAGTTCGAGGCCGATCGTGTCGCCCTTCGGGTCGTCCCAGTCGAGCGGGGCCTTCATGGTGGCGCACTGCCACTCGCCGTCGTCCGGCAGAGGGGAGGGCGAGGCCCCTCCGCCCTGGGCCTCGTCCGGGGCCGGGCAGGCCTTCCAGCTCAGTTCCTGCCGCGTCACGTCCTCGCCCTGGGCGTCGTCGCCGCAGCCCGCCAGCACGGTGGACAGCAGCAGGGCGGTGACGGTCAGGACGGCGGCCCGCGGTGGGAGGAGGGATGGCATGGTTCCATCCTGCGGCGGTACCGGACGGGCCGCGCGGGACGCGTGCCGTACGAGGTAGGAGGGGCGAGAGGGTTCGGTGGGGTCGGAGGGCCATCGGCGCGGCCATCGGCACGAACAGCCATCGGCACGGACGGCCCTCGGCACGGACGGCCGGGATCGCCACCACCATGCTTGCCCGGCTGACCGTGCGAAGGGCCTGTTTTCGGCCCGGTCGGGTCAGAGAGCCTGCTTGCGCGTGAGGTGGTTGAAGGCCAGCCAGCCCGGCAGCACGGGCAGCCACAGCGTCAGCAGACGGAACAGCAGGACCGCCGGTGCCGCGACCTCCTTCGGGAGCCCGACGGCGATCAGACCGACCGTCAGGGTCGCCTCGACCGCGCCCACACCGCCCGGTGTCGGCGCCGCCGATCCCAGGGCGTTGCCCGCGAGGAAGACGACGGCGACGCTGGCGAGGCTGATCGACGTCGACTCGTCGCCGAACGCGCGGATCGAGGCGTCCAGGCACATCACGAAGCAGGCGGTCAGCAGCAGCATGCCGCCGATGCCGGTGACCAGCTTCTGCGGCCGCTGCAGCACGTCCAGCATGCGCGGCACGACACCCGCGAACAGCGACCGCACACGCGTGGCGACGAACTTGCGCAGGAACGGCACCGACGTCGCCACGAGGACGAGCACCGCCACCGTCAGCAGACCGGCGATGACCGTCCGGGACGGTGACAGCGACGGCGTCTTCTCGGTGCCGGTCAGATACCCGAAGGCCAGCAGCATCAGGATGTGACAGCCGAGCCCGAACAGCTGCGAAGCGCCGACACTCGCCACCGCGAGCCCCGGCCGCACGCCCGCGCGCTGGAGGAAGCGCGTGTTCAGGGCGACTCCGCCCACCGCCGCTGGGGCGACGATCTTCACGAACGATCCCGCGACCTGTGCCGCCACGGTCCGTACGAACGGCACCCGCTCGGGCACGAATCCCAGCAGCGCCATCGCCGCCGCCACATAGCTGCACATCGAGAACAGCACGGCCGCGGCGACCCAGCCCCACTCGGCGTTCGCGATGAGCGGCCCGAACTCGATGTGCGTGAGCTGTGTCAGCAGGAAGTACGCGCCGATCGCGCCGGCCATGAAACTGATCAGCGTGCGCGGCCGCACCCGCTCCAGCCGGGCCGGCTCGACGGGTGCCTGCGGCCTGATCCGCAGTACCGCGTGCCGGATCTGCGTGAGCAGGTCCTCCTCGCGCGCCTCCTCCACGGCCTCGTCGATCGCCCGCTTCTCGGCCCGCTGCTCCGCCCGTACGGCCTTCTTGTCGGGCTTCTCGGGGACGTGCGCCGTTTCGCCCACGTCCCCCTCCAAACGGGCCTGTTTGGCCTGCCGGGACGCCTCCAGGACCGCGTCGCGCTCGCGCTGTGCCCGCTCACGCGCCAGTCTGCGCAGCGTCGCGCGGGTGGAGCGGCTGAGGGCGATGGGCTGGAGCATCGGCAGGCAGTCCGCCACCGCGTCCGGACCGAGCACGCCCACCGCCGAGGCGACCGCCCGCTCGGCGCCCACCCGGAGGCCGAGCGTCACGAGCAGCTGGGAGGTGTCCATGCGCAGCAGCAGATCACCGGCCGCGATCTCGCCGACGCGCAGGTCGGTGAGGATCACCGTGCCGGAACGATCCACCAGAATCGCGTCGCCCACCAGCCTGCGATGCGCGATGCGCCGCGACTGGAGGGCCTTCACCTGGTGCCAGGTGTCGCGCATCAGGTCGTCGGTGATCTCCTCGTCCGACAGCGAGTCGAGGGTGCGTCCGCCGCTGTGCTCGTAGACGAGCATCACCGCGTCGGGGCCGAGCTCGGAGGTGGCGATCAGCTTGGGCGCGTTGGCGCCGGCCGCGATCGCCGCGTACGCCAGCAGGGCCTCCTGCTCCAGGGCCTGCCGCAGCGACTGGAGGCTGCTGCGGGTGGCGAAGCCGCGCAGGGTGAGGTTGCGCCAGGCACGGTAGAAGAAGCCCTGTGCCTGCTGCTCACGGTCGACCACTGTCACGTCCAGGGGCGGGCCGTCCTCCAGCGTGACGAAGTAGCGCCGGCCTCGGTCCCCGGTATCCGGATTGTCCGAGGTGTCCTCGCGGGACGCGCTGACGGGGCGGAAGCCGACGGTCCGCAGGCCGGCCATCAGCGTCTGTCCGGTGGGGCGGACGTTGGGCGAGCCGACCGCGTACAACGTGCCGTAGGCCACGGTCCAGCCGATCAGCACGGTCAGGATGATCGAGAACGGCGTCGTGTACCCGGTGACGAGCATCGAGAAGGCGTCGAGGAGCAGCACGACCCACAGCACCGCGCGCCAGCGCGGTCTGCGCGACATGCCGACGGCCGTCATGTAGGCGATGACCGGGGCCAGATAGCCGTGCACGGGATCGGTCAGGGCGTGGATGTCACCGGGGGAGGGCTGGGTGAGCGCCTCCTGGATCGAGTCGGGGGCGGCCCGGGCCACCCACAGGTCCGTGGCGAGGGTCACACCATGTGCGAGGACCGCCGCGAGCACACCGTCGGCGATGCGCAGTCCGTCCCGTTTGATCAGCCGCTCGATGGCGAAGGCGACCGGTACCAGCAGGATCGCGATGCTGGAGGCCAGACCTGCGATCTTGATGAGCAGGTCGGGCGCCTGACCGGTGCCCTTGTTGATGTCCTGTTCGAGGCCCGAGGTGGTGCCGTGCGCGAACGCCGCGATGCCGATCAGGATCGCGACGGCGAGCACGCCCACCAGCAGGCGCATCAGGTCGGAAGGGCGGTGCACGCGCGCGGGGAGCAGCGGTTCGTCGCCCTCCACCTCGTCGATGTGCGCGAAGTCGGGCTCCTCGGCGGCCGCGCGGTTCTTCTTCGCGACCCCCTTCGGGCCGTCGTCCGGTGTGCCCGGGCGCGACGAAGCGTCAGAGGTGCCTTCCGTGTCCTCGGGGTGCGCACCCTGCTGCTTCATCGTCTCTTCTTGGTCTCGTATCACCGGTCACCGCCCGCACGATGGTGGCATGCCGCACCGGCACACGGGGCAATCAGGGTGCACATGCGGGGGCGGACAGTCTGCCCGACGCGCTCCTGCCGGGCGAGCAGAACGCTCCGGAGCACGCCCGGCCCGTTGTCGGTGGGGTCGGGCAGGATGGGGCGGATGAGTGAGCAGAGCCCTGAGGGTGGCCCGTACGCGGACGAGCCCGCGCATGCGCTGCCCGAGTACGCCGAGCGCGTCCTCGACGTCGCCGAACTGATTCCGCCGGGCCGCGTCATGACCTACGGGGACGTCGCCGAATGGCTGGAACAAGGTGGCCCGCGCCAGGTCGGCCGGGTGATGGCGCTCTACGGGGGAGCCGCCCCGTGGTGGCGGGTCGTCCGCGCGGACGGCGTCCTGCTGCCGGGGCACGAGCAACGGGCGCTCGGACACTACCGGGCGGAGGGCACGCCCTTGAAGGAGGCGAGCCGCGCCGCCGAGGGTCACCTGCCGCGCATCGACATGAGACGGGCGCGGTGGGACGGCGGTGATCGCGCGGAGGGTCACACCTGACAGCTTCCGCCATAGGACGGCCTCCTGTGTGACCCGTGATCCGTACGGGGGAATCGGGGCACACCGGCGGCATGACGTACGTTCGTGAGTGGAGGGGCACGAGTGCCGGCAGTGCTGTGAGTGACCGGTGGGAAGAAGGGGAAGCCCTGCTTCCGCCTCACTCGTCGGCGTAGCGTCGGCTGCGCGTGCCTCCGTCACCCCGCGGTCACCGCCCGCCACGCGCGGTGTCCCCCAACCAGTACTTCCACCAGAACCGGCGAACCACGTGAGCTCCTCTTCCTCCACCAGCGGCCTGTCGCACCCCCGGGTGCGGCGGGGGAACCGTGGCGCTTACCGACTGGTACGTACCCCTCCTGCCCGCATGGACCCCCCTCGTTTGGACGCCGCTCAGCGCTCCGTGGTTGACCACACGGCGGGTCCGCTCCTCGTCCTCGCAGGTCCGGGCACCGGCAAGACCACCACCCTCGTCGAGTCCGTGGCCGGGCGCGTGGCCCGGGGCGGCGACCCCGAGCGCGTCCTGGTGCTCACCTTCAGCCGCCGGGCGGCGGTCGAGCTGCGCGACCGCATGGCCCGGCGGGCCGGGGCCGCCCGCGCTCCCCAGGCGACCACCTTCCACTCTTTCTGCTACGCCCTGGTCCGCGCCCACCAGGACAGCGCCCTGTTCGTGGAGCCGCTGCGGCTGCTGTCCGGCCCCGAGCAGGACGTCTCGGTGCGCGACATGCTCGCGGGCCAGCTGGATCTGGAACGGCTCGGGCTCGCACACGTGCGCTGGCCCGACGAACTGCGCGCCTGCCTGACCACCCGCGGTTTCGCCGACGAGGTCCGCGCGGTCCTGGCCCGCAGCCGTGAACTGGGCCTCGGGCCCGATGCCCTGGACGCCTTCGCCCACCGCACGGGACGGCCCGACTGGCGCGCCGCGGCCGCCTTCCTCGCCGAGTACCTCGACGTGCTCGACCTCCAGGGCGTGATCGACTACGCGGAACTCGTCCACCGCGCGGTGCTCCTCGCCCGCCGCCCCGAGGTCGCGGCGTGGCTCGCCGCCCGCTACGACGCCGTCTACGTCGACGAGTACCAGGACACGGATCCCGCTCAGGTACGGCTGCTGGACGCCCTGGCCGGCGGCGGCCGCACGCTCGTGGCCTTCGGGGATCCCGACCAGTCGATCTACGCGTTCCGCGGCGCCGACGTGAACGGCATCCTGGACTTCCCGCACGCCTTCCCCCGCGCGGACGGGCGCCCGGCCCCCGTCACCGTGCTGCGCACGTCCCGCCGCTCCGGGGCCGGTCTGCTGGCCGCCACCCGGCTGCTCACCCAGCGCATGCCGCTGACCCGGCTGCCCGCCGAGAAGGTGCGCGCCCACCGCGAACTCGCCCCCGTACGGGACGGCGGCCGCGTCGAGGCGTACACGTACCCGACGTCGGGGACGGAGCTGGACAACATCGCCGACATCCTCCGCAGGGCACACCTGGAGGACGGCGTCCCGTGGAAGGACATGGCCGTCCTGGTGCGCGCCGGCTCCCGCACCATCCCCACGGTCCGCCGCGCCCTCACGGCGGCGGGCGTCCCCGTCGACGGCGACGGGGACGACGTGCCGCTGCGGCACGAACCTGCGGTGGCACCGCTGCTGACGGCGTTGCGGGCGGTGGCCCTGGCGGAGGCCGCCGGGGGTGCCGAGAGGAACACGGCGGCCGACGGTGCGGCCGCCGGGACTGCCGAGAGGACCACGGCGGCCGACGGTACTCCCGACGCGGAGCCGACCGCCTCCTGGCTCGACACCGAGACCGCCCTCACTCTCCTGACCTCACCCCTCGCGAGCATGGACGCGGCCGACCTGCGCCGCCTCGGCCGCGCCCTGCGCGATGAGGAACGGGCCGCCGGAAACCCGCTGCCGCCGCCCTCCGACGTGCTGCTCGCGCAGGCACTCGCCGAGCCGGAGCGTCTGGCCGTGCACGACCCCGCGTACGCGCGCGGGGCCCAGCGCCTCGGTGCACTGCTGCGCAAGGCCCGCGAGCGCCTGGCCGGCGGCGGTACGGCCGAAGAGGCCCTGTGGGACCTCTGGGAGGGCACGCCCTGGCCCGCCCGACTGGAACGGTCCGCCCGCCGGGGCGGCGCCGCCGGGCGCAACGCGGACCGCGACCTGGACGCCGTCTGCGCCCTGTTCGCCACCGCGGCCCGTGCAGAGGAACGCACCGGCGGCCGGGGCACCCTGAACTTCCTGGAGGAGATCGACGCCGAGGACATCGCCGCCGACACCCTCGCGCGGCGCACCGTACGCCCCGACGCCGTCCGCCTGATGACGGCGCACCGCTCCAAGGGCCTTCAGTGGCGCCTCGTGGTCGTGGCGGGGGTCCAGGAGGGCCTGTGGCCGGACCTGCGCCGCCGCGGCTCCCTCCTGGAGGCCGACCGCATCGGCCGCGACGGACTCGCCGAACCCCTCACCCCCGGTGCGCTGCTCGCCGAGGAGCGCCGCCTGTTCTACGTGGCCGCCACGCGCGCGAGCGAGCGTCTCGTCGTCACCGCGGTCAAGGCCCCCGCGGACGACGGCGACCAGCCCTCCCGCTTCCTGACCGAACTCGGCGTCGAACCCAAGGACGTCACAGGGCGCCCGCGCCGTCCCCTGTCCGTCGCGGCGCTCGTCGCCGAACTGCGGGCCACGACGGTCGACCCGCGCGTCTCCGACGCACTCCGGGAGGCCGCCGCCCGCCGCCTGGCCCGGCTCGCCGCCCTCGCGGACGAGGACGGCCGCCCCCTGGTGCCGTCCGCGCACCCCTACCGCTGGTGGGGCATGTTCGAGCCGACCGAGTCCAAGGTGCCGCTGCGCGACCGCGACCAGCCCGTCGTGCTCTCCGGCAGCGCCCTCGACCAGCTCGCCAACACCTGCGCCCTGCAATGGTTCCTGGGCCGCGAAGTGAAGGCCGACGCACCCGCTACGGCCGCCCAGGGCTTCGGCAACGTCGTGCACGTCCTCGCCGACGAGGTCGCCTCCGGGCACACACCGGCCGACCTCGGGGTCCTCATGGAGCGCCTCGACTCCGTGTGGAACGCGCTGGCCTTCGACGCACCGTGGAAGTCGGCCCAGGAGAAGGACAACGCGCGCGTGGCGCTCGAACGGTTCCTCCAGTGGCACGTCATGAACCGCACCGGGCGCACCCCGGTGGCCAGCGAGCACGACTTCGACGTCACCCTCGAAGCGGGCGACTACCAGGTGCGCATCCGCGGCCAGATGGACCGGGTCGAGGCCGACGGCGACGGCCGCGCCTACGTGGTCGACTTCAAGACCGGCAAGCAGGCGCCCGGTTCCAAGGAAGTGGAGCGCCACCCGCAGCTCGCCGTCTACCAGCTGGCCGTCCGCGAGGGCGCCGTCGACGAGGCCTTCGACGGCGTGCGTCCCGAGCCGGGCGGCGCCGAACTCGTCCACCTCCGGCAGGGAGCGGCCAAACGCGACGGCGGCGAGACCCTGCCCAAGGTGCAGGCCCAGGAGCCGCTGGAGGGGGAGTGGGTCGGCGACCTGCTCGCCACCGCCGCCGGCAAGGTCCTCGACGAACGGTTCACACCGACCGCCGGGCAGCACTGCACGCACTGCGCGTTCCGGGCCTCGTGCAGCGCCCGGCAAGAGGGGCGTCACGTCGTGGAGTGAGCTATCGCACCACAGGTGCTGACCTGCGCTTCCTCCTCCCCGGCGGCCCGCTCGGTCACCACTGTCAGTGGCCGCCGCTAGCCTTTCGATGTGCCCGCCAGAATCACCGATCCCGACCAGCTCAAGGAGCTCCTCGGCATCCCGTTCACCCCGGAGCAGACGGCCTGCATCACCGCGCCGCCCGCCCCGCAGGTGATCGTGGCCGGAGCCGGCTCGGGCAAGACGACGGTGATGGCGGCGCGCGTGGTCTGGCTGGTCGGCACCGGCCAGGTCGCCCCAGAGCAGGTGCTCGGCCTCACCTTCACCAACAAGGCCGCCGCCGAACTCGCCGAGCGTGTCCGCAAGGCGCTGGTCAGGGCCGGCGTCACCGACCCGGACGCCATCGACCCGGACAACCCGCCGGGCGAGCCGGTCATCTCCACGTACCACGCGTTCGCGGGCCGCCTCCTGACCGACCACGGTCTGCGCCTCGGTCTCGAGCCCACCTCCCGGCTGCTCGCCGACGCCACCCGCTTCCAGCTCGCGGCGCGCGTCCTGCGCGAGGCCCCGGGGCCCTACCCGGCCCTGACCCGTTCCTTCCCGGACCTCGTCGGCGACCTCCTCGCCCTCGACGCCGAACTCGCCGAGCACCTCGTACGCCCGGAGGCACTGCGCGCGTACGACGCCGAACTGCTGCTGACCCTGCGGGGCGCCAAGCTCAGCAACGCCGACCTGCGCAAGGTCCCCGACGCGGCCGCCGCCCGGCGCGAACTCGCCGCGCTGGTCACCCGCTACCGGGCGGCCAAGCGCGAGCGGGACCTGCTCGACTTCGGCGACCAGATCGCCCTGTCGGCCCGGCTGGCCGGCGTCCCCGAAGTGGGCCACGTCCTGCGCGACGAGTTCCGGGTGGTTCTGCTCGACGAGTACCAGGACACGTCGGTCGCCCAACGCGTCCTCCTGGCGGGCCTGTTCGGCGAGGGCACCGGCCACCCCGTCACCGCCGTCGGCGACCCCTGTCAGGCGATCTACGGCTGGCGCGGCGCCTCCGTCGCCAACCTCGACGACTTCCCCGAGCACTTCGCCCACGCCGACGGCCGCCCCGCGACCCGCCAGGCCCTCAGCGAGAACCGCCGCAGCGGCGGCCGCCTCCTCGACCTCGCCAACGGCCTCGCGGAGCCCCTGCGCGCCCTGCACGCGGGCGTGGAGGCACTCCGCCCGGCCCCCGGCGCCGAACGCGACGGCTTGGTCCGCTGCGCCCTGCTGCGCACCCACGCCGAGGAGATCGACTGGGCCGCCGACTCCGTCGCCCACCTCGTCCGGACCGGGACGGCACCCGGCGAGATCGCCGTGCTGTGCCGCACCGCGACCGACTTCGCCGAGATCCAGGGCGCCCTGGTCGCCCGGGACGTCCCCGTCGAGGTCGTCGGCCTGTCCGGCCTGCTGCACCTGCCCGAGATCGCCGACCTCGTCGCCGTCTGCGAGGTCCTCCAGGACCCCGGCGCCAACGCCTCCCTGGTGCGCCTGCTCACCGGCCCGCGCTGGCGCATCGGCCCGCGCGACCTCGCCCTGCTGGGACGGCGCGCCCGGCTTCTCGTGGCCCACGCGCGCGTTGCGGACGACGACGACCGGGACCGCCGCCTCGCCGAAGCCGTCGAAGGGGTCGACCCGTCCGAGGTGATCTCCCTCGCGGACGCCCTCGACACGTTCCTGGAGACACCGCTGGACGGCCGCGGTGACGACGACGGACTGCCGTTCTCGCCCGACGCGCGCGTGCGCTTCGCCCGGCTGGCCACCGAACTGCGCGAGCTGCGCCGCTCCCTGGCCGACCCCCTGATGGACGTCCTGCACCGCGTCCTCGCCGTCACCGGCCTGGAGGTCGAGCTGTCGGCGTCCCCGCACGCCCTGGCAGCACGCCGCCGCGAGACCCTGTCCAACTTCCTGGACGTCGCCGCCTCCTTCGCCGCCGGCGACAACGAGGCGTCGCTGCTCGCCTTCCTGGGTTTCCTGCGCACCGCCGCCCAATACGAGAAGGGGCTCGACAACGCCCTCCCCGGCGGCGAGAACACCGTCAAGGTGCTCACCGCCCACAAGTCCAAGGGCCTGGAGTGGGACGTCGTGGTGGTCCCCGGCCTGGTCACCGGCACCTTCCCCAGCAGCCAGGGCCGCGAGAAGTGGACCTCCCAGGGCAAGGTCCTGCCGCACGTGCTGCGCGGCGACGCCGAGACCCTGCCCGACGTGACGTCCTGGGACGCCAAGGGCCTGAAGGCCTTCCACGAGGCCATGAAGGACCACCAGCACACCGAGGAACTCCGCCTCGGCTACGTCACCTTCACCCGCCCCCGCTCCCTGCTCCTGGGCTCCGGCCACTGGTGGGGCCCCACCCAGAAGAAGCGCCGCGGCCCGTCCGCGTTCCTCCAGGCCCTCTACGAGCACTGCGAGGCCGGGTACGGCGAGATCGAGGCCTGGGCGGACGAACCCGCCGACGACGAGGAGAACCCGGCCCTGCACCGGGCGACGGCCGACCAGGTGTGGCCCCTGCCCCTGGACGCGGCAGCCCTGGCACGCCGCCGCGCGGCAGCCGAGACCGTCCTGGCCCACCTGGAGAGCCTCGCGTCCCCCGAGGACGGGCACCCCGCGGCCACACACGACCCGGACGCCCTCGACGACCCGGAGTGGCCCCCGCCGCCCGAGGACGACGAGCCCCCGTACGACGAACCGGACCCCTTCGACGAGGCACCGTTCGACGACGTCCCCTTCGACGAGGAGCCCTTCGAAGAGGTCTCCGGCGAAGACCCGGCGGACGCGGACGCCCCACCCGTGGCCCACCCCACCGTCCCCCACCAGGCGGCCCCGCCGGAGCCCCCGGCCACCCGCCCTCACCCCGGCCCCGGGCATCCCGGCCCCCGGGGCCGGGCACATCCGCACCTCACCCCGGAGGAGGCCCGCACCGTCTCCTCCTGGGACCGCGACCTCGACGCCCTCACCGGAGAGCTCCTGCGCGCCCGTGACAGCGTCACCGAGGTGCCCCTGCCCGCGTCCCTCACGGCCTCCCAGCTGATGCACCTGGCCGCCGACCCGGACGGCTTCGCCCAGGAACTGGCCCGCCCCATGCCGCGCCCGCCCCAGCCCGCAGCGCGCCGCGGCACCCGCTTCCACGCCTGGGTCGAGGCCCGCTTCGAGGAACTCACGCTGCCCATGCTGGAGCCGGAGGAACTGCCCGGCAGCGACGCCGAGATCGCCGACGAGCAGGACCTGGAGGCGCTCAAGGAGGCCTTCGAACGCACCGCGTACGCACGCCGCACGCCCCACCGGGTGGAGGCCCCCTTCCAGCTCGCGATCGGCGGCCGGATCGTCCGGGGCCGCATCGACGCCGTGTACAAGGAGGGCGACGGGGAGGACGCGACATACGAGATCGTCGACTGGAAGACCAGCCGCTCCCGCGCCGCCGACCCGCTCCAGCTGGCCATCTACCGGCTGGCCTGGGCCGAGCAGCAGGGCGTGCCCCCGGAGTCGGTCACAGCCGCGTTCCTGTACGTGCGCAGCGGGGAGGTCGTGCACCCGCGGGACCTGCCCGGCCGGGCCGCACTGGAGCGGCTGCTCCTGGACGAGCCGTCGGAAGGGGCGCCCGGTGAGGAACCGCACTCCGAGGACGTCCGTGCGGGCCGATAGGCTCGTGACCATGAGCCAGACCCCGGACAGCGTCGTCCGTACGTACATCCAGCAGCACCGCGCCGCCTTCCTCGACGACCTCGCCGAGTGGCTGCGCATCCCGTCGGTGTCCGCCCAGCCGGACCACGCGCCCGACGTACGACGCAGCGCCGACTGGCTCGCCGCCAAGCTGAAGGAGACCGGCTTCCCGACGGCCGAGGTCTGGCAGACCCCGGGCGCGCCCGCCGTCTTCGCCGAGTGGCCCTGTGAGGACCCGCACGCACCCACCGTGCTGGTCTACGGCCACCACGACGTGCAGCCCGCCGCCCGGGAGGACGGCTGGGACAGCGAGCCGTTCGAGCCGGTCGTGCGCGGGAACCGCCTCTACGCGCGCGGGGCCGCAGACGACAAGGGCCAGGTGTTCTTCCACACCCTGGGTGTGCGCGCCCACCTCGCCGCCACCGGCCGCAGCACCCCGGCCGTGCACCTCAAGCTGATCGTCGAGGGCGAGGAGGAGTCCGGCTCGCCGCACTTCCGTGCCCTGGTCGAGCAGCACGCCGAGCGGCTCGCCGCCGACGCCGTGATCGTCTCCGACACCGGCATGTGGTCCGAGGACACCCCCACCGTGTGCACCGGCATGCGCGGCCTTGCCGAATGCGAGATACGCCTGTACGGCCCCGACCAGGACATCCACTCCGGTTCCTTCGGCGGCGCGGTGCCCAACCCGGCGACGGCGGCCGCCCGCCTCGTCGCCGCCCTGCACGACGAGCACGCGCGCGTGGCGATCCCGGGCTTCTACGACGGCGTGGTCGAACTCACCGACCGCGAGCGCGAACTCCTCGCCGAGCTGCCCTTCGACGAGCAGCAGTGGCTGCGCACGGCCAAGTCGTACGCCGCTGAGGGAGAGGCCGGGTACACCACCCTGGAGCGGATCTGGGCCCGCCCCACCGCGGAGGTCAACGGCATCGGCGGCGGCTACCAGGGCCCCGGCAGCAAGACGATCGTCCCCTCCTCCGCCCTGGTGAAGCTGTCCTTCCGCCTGGTGGCGGGGCAGGACCCCGGGCAGGTGGAGAAGGCCGTCCGCGCCTGGTCCGAGCAGCAGGTGCCGCCGGGGATCCGCTGCGACATCACCTTCAGCGGCGCCACGCGCCCGTGCCTGACGCCGCTGGACCACCCGGCCCTCCGGTCGGTCACCCGCGCCATGGGCCGGGCCTTCGAAAAGCCGGTCCGCTTCACGCGCGAGGGCGGCTCCGGACCGGCTGCCGACCTCCAGGACGTCCTCGACGCCCCGGTGCTGTTCCTGGGCATCTCCGTCCCCTCGGACGGCTGGCACGCCCCGAACGAGAAAGTCGAACTCGACCTGCTCCTCAAAGGCGTCGAGACCGCCGCGTACCTGTGGGGTGACCTCGCCGAGAACTGGCGCCATGCGCCCTGAGCGTCCTGTTCCGTCCGGACCGGGCATGCGCGCGGGGCACACTGGAAGCGCCGCCCCGCACCGCCCGAGCCCGCCGGACCCGGTCGCCCCCCGCCGTACGTCCCACTGAACCGCCCGCCGAACCCGACCGTTCCACCGGGGAGTTGGAAGCACCCGTGACCACCTGGACCGACCCCAGCGCCGACCGCCCCATCTCGCTCACCGCCCCGAGCGGCATCGACCGGGCCGCTCACCACCGGCTCGACGAGGCCTGGCTCGCGGCGGCGTGGAGCCACCCGACGACGCGCTGCTTCGTCGTCTCCGGCGGACAGGTCCTCATCGACGAGACGGCGGACGGGCACACCGAACTCGTCATGACCCCGTCCTTCGAGGCCCCTCTCACCGAGGCACACCGCTACTTCCTCGGCAACGACGAGGACGGCGTCAGCTACTTCGCCCTCCAGAAGGACTCCCTGCCCGGGCGCATGGACCAGTCCGCGCGCCCCGCGGGCCTGCGCGAGGCGGGCGCCCTGCTGTCGGCCCGCGACGTGGGCCTGATGGTGCACGCGGTGGGCCTGGAGAACTGGCAGCGCACCCACCGCTTCTGCTCGCGCTGCGGCGAACGCACCGTCATCGCCGCCGCCGGACACATCCGCCGCTGCCAGGCCTGCGGCGCGGAGCACTACCCGCGCACGGACCCCGCCGTGATCATGGCCGTGACCGACGAGGACGACCGCGTCCTGCTCGGCCGCCAGGTCCACTGGCCCGAGGGCCGCTTCTCGACGCTGGCCGGCTTCGTCGAGCCGGGCGAGTCCATCGAGCAGTCGGTGCGCCGCGAGGTCCACGAGGAGGTCGGCATCAGCGTCGGCCAGGTCGAGTACGTCGCCAGCCAGCCCTGGCCCTTCCCGTCCAGCCTCATGCTGGGCTTCATGGCCCGCGCCACCTCCACCGAGATCGAAGTCGACGGCGACGAGATCCACGAGGCCCGCTGGTTCTCCCGTGACGAGCTGCGCGCCGCCTTCGAGTCCGGCGAGGTGCTCCCGCCCTACGGCATCTCGATCGCGGCCCGCCTGATCGAGCTCTGGTACGGCAAGCCGCTCCCGACACGGAGCGCCGCCTGACGGGGTCGCCCGGATGACCGACCCGTACTGGAACCACAACGTCCATCACCATCGGGCGGTCCTCGCCGTTCCGGACGGCTGCCGCACGGCCCTGGCGTACGACTTCGTCAGCGCGGTCGCCGTGGTCCACCACGCCCCGTTCGAGCGGGCCGTCACCCGCCTCGCACGGCTCACCACGCCCGGTGGCCGTATGGCGATCGTCGGCATGGCCGCCAACCGGACGGTTCTGGACTGGCTTATCAGTGCGTGCGGCGTGCCGGTGAGCCCGCTGTACGCGCGTCGAAACGGCGGCAAACGCGGACCGGTCGGCATGCCGATGGAGGACGTGCACATGGCGTGGGCGGAGATCGGACGGGCGCTGCACCGTCTCCTGCCCGGCTGCGACGTTCGACGCACTCTGCTGTGGCGCTACATCGTGGTGTGGGACAAACCGCGAGAAGGCGGCTCCTGAGCTGTCTCAGGAGCCGCCTTCCCCGCACAGACATACGGCGACTAGACGCCGATCTTCTGCTTCACCTGCGCGAGCGACGGGTTCGTGAGCGTCGAGCCGTCCGGGAAGAGGACGGTGGGCACCGTCTGGTTTCCGCCATTCGCCTTCTCCACGAACGCGGCGGACTCCGGGTCCTGCTCGATGTTGATCTCGGTGTACGCGATGCCCTCGCGGTCCATCTGGCTCTTCAGCCGGCGGCAGTAGCCGCACCACGTGGTGCTGTACATCGTCACAGTGCCCAGCATGTCTCTCGTGCTCCTTCGGTGGCTCGGGGCGGGTGGTCGCAGTGGAGGAACGTATGTGAAAGGTCCACCATTCCCGGTGCCCGGGCCAGGCCCGGCGTGACGCCTGCCGCATTAGTACGACTATCAGTGCCTGCCTGTGGACAACCGGCGCAGCCGTCTCGCGCGACCTGGCAGCATGGCTGTGTGACAGCAGCAACGCACTCCACCCTGTTCCCGCAGGTACCGGACTCCGCGGACGCGGTGCTCGAAGGGCTCGACCCCGAGCAGCGCGAAGTGGCCACGGCCCTGCACGGTCCGGTGTGCGTCCTGGCGGGCGCGGGCACGGGCAAGACCCGGGCGATCACCCACCGCATCGCCTACGGAGTGCGCGCCGGCATCCTGCACCCCTCCAGCGTCCTCGCCGTCACCTTCACCAATCGCGCCGCCGGCGAGATGCGCGGCCGGCTGCGCCAGCTCGGCGCAGGGGGCGTCCAGGCGCGTACGTTCCACTCGGCCGCCCTGCGCCAGCTGCAGTACTTCTGGCCGAAAGCGATCGGCGGTGCCATGCCCCGGCTCGTCGACCGCAAGATCCAGCTCGTCGCCGACGCGGCGGCCGCCTGCCGCATCCGGCTCGACCGGGGCGAGCTGCGGGACGTCACCGCCGAGATCGAATGGTCCAAGGTCACCCAGACCGTCCCAGCCGACTACGCGCCCGCCGCCGCCAAGGCCGGCCGTGAGTCCCCCCGCGACCCCGCCGAGATCGCCCAGCTCTACGCCGCCTACGAGGACGTCAAGCGCGAGCGGTCCGTCATCGACTTCGAGGACGTCCTGCTGCTGACCGTGGCGGTCCTGCAGGACCGCCACGACATCGCCGACCAGATCCGCGCCCAGTACCAGCACTTCGTGGTCGACGAGTACCAGGATGTCAGTCCTCTCCAGCAGCGCCTGCTCGAACTGTGGCTGGGCGAGCGGGACAGCCTGTGCGTGGTCGGGGACGCCAGCCAGACGATCTACTCGTTCACGGGGGCCACCCCGGACCATCTGCTCGACTTCCGCACCCGCCACCCCGGTGCGACCGTCGTCAAGCTGGTCCGCGACTACCGTTCCACGCCCCAGGTCGTCCACCTCGCCAACGGTCTGCTCGCCCAGGCCCGGGGCCGGGCCGCCGACCACCGCCTGGAGCTCGTCTCCCAGCGCGCCGCGGGGCCCGAGCCGGTCTACGCCGAGTACACCGACGAACCCGCCGAGGCGGAAGGAGCGGCCCGCCGCATCCGCGAACTCGTCGACTCGGGAGTCCCGGCCTCCGAGATCGCCGTCCTCTTCCGCACGAACGCGCAGTCCGAGACCTACGAGCAGGCCCTCGCCGACGCCGCCGTGCCCTACCAGCTGCGCGGCGCCGAGCGGTTCTTCGACCGCCCGGAGGTGCGCAAGGCGGGCATCGCCCTGCGCGGCGCGGCCCGCTTCGGCGGCAACGACTCCCTCCTGGACGACGTCGTCGACCTTCCCTCCCAGGTGCGCGCGGTGCTGTCGGGAGAGGGCTGGACGACACAGCCACCGGCCGGCTCCGGCGCGGTGAGAGAGCGCTGGGAGTCCCTGGCCGCCCTGGTGAACCTTGCCCAGGACTTCGCCGCCGCCAGACCCGCCGCCACCCTGGCGGACCTCGTCGCCGAACTCGACGAACGGGCGAACGCCCAGCACGCCCCCACCGTGCAAGGCGTCACCCTCGCCTCCCTGCACTCGGCCAAGGGCCTGGAGTGGGACGTCGTGTTCCTGGTGGGCGTCGCCGAAGGCATGATGCCGATCACCTACGCCAAGACCGACGAACAGATCGAGGAGGAGCGCCGCCTCCTCTATGTCGGTGTCACCCGCGCGCGCGAACACCTCCATGTCTCCTGGGCGCTCTCCCGCTCGCCCGGAGGACGCCCGAGCCGCCGCCCCAGCCGCTTCCTCGACGGGCTGCGCCCCGGCTCGACGGCCACCGCGGGCCGCACCGCCGCCGGAGGAGCGGGCGGAATCGAGCGCGGAATCCCCGGAACCAGGGGGTCCGCCCCGAAACGGGCGCAGCGAGTCCCTGCCCGCTGCCGGGTCTGCGGCCGCACGCTGACCGACCCGGGCGAAATGAAGCTGATGCGCTGCGACGACTGCCCCTCCGACATGAACGAGGGCCTGTACGAGCGGCTGCGGGAGTGGCGCGCCGACCAGGCACGCAGCAGTGGCCAGCCCGCCTTCTGCGTGTTCACGGACAGGACGCTGATGGCGATCGCCGAGTCCGCCCCCGACGACGAGCGCGAGCTCGCCCGCATCCCGGGCGTCGGGATGCGCAAGCTCACCCGCTACGGCGCCGACGTACTGGCCATCTGCGCTGGCCAGTCACTGGCGGAGAGCACAGATCACGACTGACGCGAACTCGTCGAAAAAATAGTTTGCGCATGCCCCAGCAATCCCCATAGGTTCTTAGGCACGAGAGCAGCGGCCTTCTCGGAGGCCCTGATCCCGTGTTGTACTTGCATATCCGTTGGACTGGTTCACCCAGTCCCCCGATACGCCGAGAGGAGGCGAGTCCAGTGATCAGCATCTACACCAGCTCCGTCAGCACCGTGAAAATGACCGATCGCTCGGCCGTCTCCGCGTGCATGCTCGGCGTTTCGAACCTGGGCACCGGTCTGTCCGGCATTCGTGCCGTCCGTCCGGCGTCCTCCTCCGTCGCCCCCGCGGGCCTTCCCGTCCGCGAGCGCAATGAGCGACCGACCAAGGCACTGGAAGCGGCAGTAGCGGCACAGGCGCAGGCCTATGCCTTTACGGCGACCGGTGCCGGATTCCGGAAGCAGACGACGCAGCACCACCAGATGTGGGCCTTCCGTGGGCCAGAACCCTGGAGTGATCCAGCCTGATCGCCGATCAGGCCGGCGCCTTCAGGGCCGCGGAACCCCATCCGGGATCCGCGGCCCTTCTGTTTGTCCCTGACCAGGGATGACAGACCGAAGGAGCCTCGGGACAAGAAAAGAACCCGGTACCACCACCCACCGGCCAACAGGCCGGAACGACCAGACGAGGAAGACGAACCGTGCAACTCGAAGCGCACGCCCCGTCCGTACCGCCTTCCGACACGATCCCCAAGCCCGGCTCCACGGAGGACCACGCCTTGACCCCGCTCACCGCGCTCACCGCGCTCGACGACGCCATCGAGAACCTCGGCGTACCCGTCCCGTGCCGTTCGTACGACCCGGAGGTCTTCTTCGCCGAGTCGCCCGCGGACGTCGAGTACGCCAAGTCCCTCTGCCGCACCTGCCCGCTGGTCGAGGCCTGCCTCGCCGGTGCCAAGGAGCGGCGTGAGCCCTGGGGCGTCTGGGGTGGAGAGCTGTTCGTCCAGGGTGTCGTCGTCGCCCGGAAGCGGCCGCGTGGCCGCCCGCGCAAGAACCCGGTCACAGCATGAACATCGCAGGAACGATCGACCGCCCCCTCACGCACGACCCCCAGAAGCAGGCCCCGATGAAGCCGTCCACTTACGAGCCCGCAGGCTCCGCAACCCAAGACTTCACCATCACCGGCGCGAACGACTCGCGTCAGAACAGGACCCGTGAGATGCAACTCATTCCAGAAGCCATGGCTCGTGCGCATATGCGCGAGCGACTGCACGAGGCGGAGCGGGATCGCCAGGCCGCGCGCCTGGCGGCCGCCCGCCGGATGCAGCGCAGGGCGGAGCGCGCGTCGATGCGTGCCCGTCGGGCGCTCGCCATGGCGGTCATGCAGTAACCCGCGCACCCAGCGGGGGCCTCCCGGCCAGGGAGGCCGCGCTGGGTGCCGCCGCAGAACTCTCACCGCGGGGGCCGGTCCGTACCGAACGGGCCGGCCCCCGCGGTGCGTTGGGCCGACCAGGAGGGCACGCGACACCCCATCGGTGCCGGGTGCGTGGTGCCCGCCCGGGCCGGTGCGTCGTGCCCGCCCGGGCCGGTACGGCTACCCGGGCCGGTGCGGCGCTTGCCGCGGGGCGACGTACGGGGCTTGCCCCATGGCCGTGCGGCGCGCTCCGTTTGGGCTGATGCGCGCTGCGTCCCCAGGTCGGCGTGTGGTGCCTCCCCGGCGCATCTGGGGCGTTGTGCCCGCAGAAGCGCCGGGCGCGGGGATATCGTCGCGGGGTGACGAGTCCTCCTGGAGGCGACGACGGCTCCGCCACCGAGCCGCGGCGGTTCGTCTGTGCCCGCTGCGGCGCACTGGTCGGCGTCCTGACCGAAGGCCCACCCCTCACCTGGACATATTCCGTGGAGAGCGGCATCCGTCAGTACTACTGCGAGACCTGCTCCCGAGAGAACCTCAGATCCATCGAGGGACGTCTGGACTCGGACTGGTGGTGAACCCCGCGGCCGGGACTCACGCCTCCGCCACCGCCGCTTCGCCGTCCACCGGGTCCTCGGGGACGAACCCAGGCAGCCACTCCTCCAGCTCCTCACGCAACCGCACCGTCGCCCCCAGCTGACACAGCACGCCGATGGTGCTCAGTGTCACCCGGTGGATCAGCAGATAGGACGGGGGCAGGTTGAGCTGCTTGCCGAGCTGGTAGGCGGGGGAGCGGGGGTCGGCGACCCGAGCCGCCTGGCTGCGCATCCAGCCCCGGGTGAACGTGAACTCCTCGACCTGGGCCGGCTCGATGATCGGCAGCAGGTAGTCCATGACGGCGTCCGGGTCCAGCTCTATGGTCTCCTTGACGAACCCTTCCGCGCACAGCAGCTCGTAGACCGCCTCGGCCTCCCCGTCGAGAGTCATCCGCAGGGACTCGCCGATCGTGGCCGGCAGTCCCCCCGGGAGACGGTCGACCGTGCCGAAGTCCAGGACGCCCAGCCGCCAGTCGTCCTCACCCTCCGGGCCGCCGGGCAGAAGCCGGAAGTTGCCCGGGTGGGGATCGGCGTGCAGCAGGCCCGTGCGGGCGGGGCCGGAGAACAGGAAGCGGGCCAGGAGCTGACCGGCACGGTCGCGCTGCTCCTGGGTGCCGTCCGAGATGATCTCCGACAGCGGGATGCCGTCCATCCACTCCGTGACCAGGACCTGGTCGGACTGGTGCACCACCAGCGGCACGACCACGTCCGGGTCGTCCGTGAACTCCTCCGCGTGAGCCT
The DNA here is from genome assembly GCF_031348265.1 of Streptomyces collinus. Taxonomy (NCBI): domain Bacteria; kingdom Bacillati; phylum Actinomycetota; class Actinomycetes; order Kitasatosporales; family Streptomycetaceae; genus Streptomyces; species Streptomyces collinus. The sequence goes on from NZ_CP133771.1 coordinate 5,858,702, forward strand.
GCTGGGCCTGGGCCTCCAGATCGTAGTCCAGCTCCTCCGAGACGCGGTCCTTCAGCTCCGCGATCAGCGGCTTGATGTCCATGCCGGGGATCAGCGGACCGAGCAGACGCGAGAAGCGGCTCAACTGGGTCAGGTCCGACAGCAGGGCCTCACCGGCACCCGGGTACTGCACCTTGACCGCCACCTCGCGGCCGTCGTGCCACACTCCCCGGTGGACCTGGCCGATCGAGGCGGCTGCGGCGGGCTTGTCCTCGAACTCCAGGAACAGCTCGTGCCAGTCCTCGCCGAGCCGCTCCTCCAGCACCGCGTGCACGGTGCGGGTCGGCATGGGCGGCGCCGCCTCCTGAAGCTTGGTCAGCGCGGCCCGGTAGGGGCCGGCCACCTCCTCGGGCAGCGCGGACTCGAAGACCGACAGGGCCTGGCCGAACTTCATCGCCCCGCCCTTGAGCTCGCCGAGCACCTTGAACAGCTGCTCCGCCGTGCGCTGTTGGAGTTCCCGGCCGACGAGTTCGGCGGACTCGCCGACGATCCGCTTGCCGAATCCCCAGGTGGCCCGCCCGGCGATGCCGAGCGGGAGCGCGGCGAGCTTGGCGGTCCGGGTAACCGCCTTCCGGGGAAGATCAGACATGCGCCCTCCAAGTCCCAGCCGGCCGCTCCGCCTCTGCCTCACGGCACTGCTCCGACGGCCGTTGCACCGCCATTGTCTCGTGCGGCTCCCCGTCCTCCGAGGGGTGCTCCCCTTTTCCTCTCTCCGCCGCCCCGCACGAGCATGCCGGATGGGCCAGGACCGGCCGCGCTTGCCAGTGGAGAGCCGGGACGGAGACCTCCCAGTGGGCGCCGGCGCTGGACGGAACCCGGCCGTCCAGGAAAGCGAGCGCATGGGCGGCGGCCAGCCCGGCCACGGTCGTGGCCAGCGTCAGGTCGCAGGGCCGCACCTGCCGCTGCCTGCCGGAGCGCCACTGGGCGATCAGGCGCGGCCAGGCCTGGTCCCGGTCGGTGCGGTCCTCGTGCAGACAGCCGGCGCAGCCCGTCTCCCCGGGGAGGACGAACGGGCCGACCACACCGGTGCCCTCCACGACACCGGCGTACAGATGGGGGGTCCCGGAGGCCATCAGCGGCTCGGCGGTGGCCGGGTCGGGCGCGTGCACGGCGACATCGTCACGTGGGGCGAGGATCACCAGTGAGAATCCCGGGTCGCCGTCCTCCGTGGAAGCCTCGGCCGGTGCACGGCGGGGCGGCCGGTCCGGGGCCGCCCGGCGCACGGCACGGCGGGCCGACTCGTCCCGGCGGTCGCCGACGGATTCCGGGGGGAGCCCGCCCGGCGCCACGTCCCACGGCTCCACGCAACCACCATCGAGCACATCCACCTCGCCCACGCCGGCTCCGGCCAGGAGCGAGGCCAGCACGGCACCCACCCGGCCGGCACCCCGCACCTGCACGCGCTGCGATCGCCGGGCGGCCAGCCGCCCGATCGCGTCGCCGGGCGCGGAGGTCGTCAAGGACAGGGAGGCGAGGTCGGGGCGCAGCCGGTCCAGCACCTCCTTCTTCTTCCGCAGGGCGTCGGCGGCCGGTCCGCCGCCCCGGGAGTCGTCCAGCAGCCCGGCTCGCGTGAGACCACGCACCAGTCCGTCGACATGACCGTCGGGCAGGTCCATGCGGCGTCCCTCCTCGCGCAACAGCTCCAGCCCCCGCGTGCCGTTCAGCAGGTCGAGGAAGCTGCCCGTCGCCAGGTCCATCGGGCCGAGCGTCATCGCGTGCGCCGGTGTCATCCCGAACTGCACGGTCTTGAGGTCGCGCCAGCCGCGCCTGAGCGCGGGTTTCACCATCGGATGCATGACAGGCCCCCGTGTGCCGTAGATCGTCCCCGTATGCCGGCGGAGCGAGGATGCGGACCCTGGCCGGTCACGCCGGGGCCGGTCGCATGCATGCCCTGGAGCGCAGCCGCGACCGGACCCGGGCCTGACCCGCGTACAGCCGCGGCCCGACCCGAGCACAGGCCTGAACCGGTGCAGGCCTGACCTGCGTACAGGCGCGGCCCGTGCGCGGACCGGACCCCAGTGCGGGCACGGCCCCTGGTCCCGGACCGATCCGTCATCGCTTCGCCGACGAGATCCAGCATGCCCAAACCCGCCGACGGCTGCCGAAAGTTGTCCACAGGTGCGAGTATTCGTCGTACAAATCCGGCGGCCGGTGGGGGCGGCGGCACCGAACCGTCCCGGAGTCGGGACTTCCCCGTGTGCAGCGGGTAACGTCGGGGCGTGCCCGCCGACCCACTGCACCGCGCCGGAACCGCACAGCGCAGCACGACGAGCCAGCCGCCGAGCGGCTCGGGGGCGAGCGCGATCGAGGTCCGCAGGAGCACCCGCCGACGCAGAACGGTCTCCGCGTACCGCGAGGGCGATCGCACCGTGGTGCTCATCCCCGCCCGGATGTCCGAGGCGGAGGAGCAGCGCTGGGTGAACGTCATGCTCGACAAGCTGGCCGCCCAGGAGAGCAAGCGGGCCCTCGGCGACGCCGAGCTGGCCGAACGCGCCCGGCGTCTTTCGGACCAGTACTTCGCGGGACGGGCCCGGCCCGCGTCGGTGCGCTGGGTGACCAATCAGAACACGCGGTGGGGGTCCTGCACCCCCTCCGAGGGCAGCATCCGCCTCTCACACCGCCTCCAGGGCATGCCCGAATACGTCGTCGACTACGTCCTCGTCCACGAACTCGCCCATCTGCTCGTTCCCGGACACGGACCTCGCTTCTGGGAACTCCTGGAGGCCTATCCGCGCACGGAGCGGGCCCGCGGATACCTCGAAGGCGTGGTCGCCGCCGAGCGGTTGCCCCATGTGCCCGGCGCCCGGGGTGAGAGCCCCGTGGGGTGACCGACCGCTTCCCGCAAGCGAACGGCCGATACGGCTGTGCGGGCGTTGTGTACCGGCTCTGTACCGACCTCGTCCGGTGTCCGAGTTTGCCGTTAGCCTGGCGCGACGCACTCACGCTCTGGATGGGGGACGGTCGTTACGCATGGCCAGGGAATTCCAACGCGGCCACAAGGCCAGGATCAGTGACCTCACCGCGGGCATGGATCTGTACGTAGGCGTACAGATCGCCGGCCCCGGGCTGAGCTTCGACATCAGCTGCTTCGGACTCGACGCCGACGAACGTCTCTCGGACGACCGGTACTTCGTCTTCTTCAACCAGCCGAAGTCCCCCGAGGAGTCGATTCAGCTCCTGGGCGCCCAGGCGGGCGACACGGAGTCCTTCCGGGTGACGCTCGACCGGATCCCGTCGCAGATCCAGAAGCTGTCCTTCACGGCGACCATCGACGGCGCCGGGCAGATGTCGCAGATCGCCTCCGGCTACATCCGGATCGTCGCGGGCGGCGAGGAGGTGGCGCGCTACTCCTTCAACGGCTCGGAGTTCTCCACCGAACGGGCCGTGATGCTGGGCGATTTCTACCTCAAGGACGTCTGGCGGTTCGCCGCCGTCGGGCAGGGCTTCGACGGCGGCCTGGACGCGCTGCTCAAGAACTTCGGCGGCGAGGTGGCCGAGGAGGAGGCGCCCGCGCCCGCCCCGCAGCAGCCGCAGGCCGGCGCCGCCCCGGGCTTCGCGCCGCCCGCGTTCGGAGTCCCCGGAACCGCGGAACCCGCCCCGGCGGCGCCTCCGGCTCCCGCGCCCCAGCCCGCCGCGCAGGGCTTCGCTCCCCCGCCCGGCCCTACCCCGCCTCCGGCCCCGGCTCCCGCGCCCCAGGTGCACGCCGCTCCGACCATCGTCGCGCCCCTGAACACCCCGCCCGGCGGTTCCCCGGTACCGCCCCCGGCACCCGCGCCGTACGGCCCGCCGGGCCAGCAGCCGCCGCAGTACGGCCAGGTCCCCGGCCAGACGGCCCCGCCGCCTCCCGGTTACGGCCAGCCCCAGGCGCCCCACGCCCCGGCCCCGCCGCCCGGTTACGGCCAGCCGACGCCGCCCCCGGGCTACGGCCAGCAGCCGCCGTTCGGACAGGCCCCCTACGGAGCCCCGCAGGGCGTCCCTCACGGAGCCCCGCAAGGTGCTCCTCAAGGCGCTCCCCAGGGCCCCGGCGTGTCCGCCGCGCTCCAGCAGTTCAAGGAGACGCCGACCGGGCAGCGGTGGACGCAGCAGAACAAGAAGCTCGTCCGCGTCGACCTCGGCATCGGCGGACAGCCCGTGCTGGCCCGGCAGGGCAGCATGGTGCTGTACCAGGGCAAGGTCGACTTCAGCTACAAGGGCGCCGGCTTCTCCGGCCGGATCGTGGGCAACGCGACCGGCCAGGAGATGCAGCTGATGCGCTGCACGGGTCAGGGCCAGGTGTTCCTCGCCGAGAACTCGACCATGCTGCACCCCCTCGAACTGCAGGGCGACGCCGTCTGCGTCTCCGCCGAGAACGTCCTCGCGTTCGACGAGAGCCTCCAGTACGAGGTCCGCCGCATCGAGGGCCACGGCATCCCCGGCGGCGCGCTGTTCACCATGCAGTTCCAGGGCACCGGCACGATCGTCGTGAAGACGCACGGCACGCCCGTGGTGCTCCCCGTCACGCCCACCACGTTCGCCGACTGCAACGCCGTGGTCGCCTGGTCGGCCGCCGCCCAGGTCGTCGTCTCCAGCCAGGTGCGGATGCGTCGCAACGCCTACCCCGGTGACACAGGGGAGAGCGTCAACCTCCAGTTCCGGGGAGCGCCCGGCAACTTCATCGTCGTCCAGCCGTACGAGGTCTGAGGGAGCCCGTCATGACACAGCAGCTCGCGGGCCATGCCCCCGCACCCGTCACCGCCCGCATGGAGAACCACGGCAACCACATGCTGAAGGTCGCCATGCAGACCGGGAACGACCTCCTCGCGCGCGTGGGGTCGATGGTCGCCTACGAAGGCTTCGTGCAGTACGAGCCCAATCCGCCGGCCGTGCGCCAGATCGCCAAGGACTGGATGACCGGCGAGGGCGCGCCCCTGATGAAGTGCTCCGGCGACGGCCTGCTCTACCTCGCCGACTACGGGGCGAACGTCGTCGTCCTCAACCTCAACGGCGACGGCATCTCGGTGAACGCCACCAACCTGCTCGCCTTCGACGCCCACTTGACGTGGGGCGTGGAGCGGGTCAAGGGCCTGGCGAAGTTCGCCGGGCAGGGCCTGTGGAACACCAAGATCTCCGGGCAGGGCTGGGTCGCGCTGACCTCCCGGGGCAAGCCCATCGTCGTCGACTGCGGAGGCGGCGAGGACGAGACGTACGTCGACCCCGACGCGCTCGTCGCCTGGTCCCCGAACCTCAAGGTGAAGGGCAAGCGCAGCTTCCGGGCCCAGTCGCTGATCGGCCGCGGCAGCGGCGAGGCCTACCAGATGGCCTTCTCCGGTCAGGGCATCGTCGTCGTCCAGCCCAGCGAGGACAGCACCGACCGTCTCCGGGTCCGGGGCTGAGGGGGAACCACACGCCATGCAGAGCCCGATTTTCGCCTACAACGAGCAGCAGACCCAGGAGCGCTGGAGTCTGCAGAACAAGCAGATGCTGCGCGTCGCCCTGGAGGGCCACGACGACATCCTGGCCCGCAAGGGCACCATGGTCGCCTACCAGGGCCTCGTCGAGTTCGACGCCGAGTTCCAGAGCAACCAGCAGTCACGCGCGCGTGCGCAGACCGGGGAGGGCCTCGACCTGATGCGCTGCCACGGGCAGGGCACGGTCTACCTCGCCAACCTCAAGCAGCACGTGCACGTCATGGAGGTGGACCAGGACGGCCTCACCGTCGACAGCAGCTACGTGCTGGCGATGGACTCCTCCCTGCATCACGAGGTCATCGCTGTGGACAGCCTCTACGGCATCTCCGGCTCCGGGAAGTACCAGCTCAACATCTCGGGCCGGGGCAAGGTCGCTCTGATGACCTCCGGGATGCCGCTGCTGCTGCAGGTGACGCCCGACAAGTACGTCAACTGCGACGCCGACGCGATCGTCGCCTGGTCGACCAGTCTGCGCGTGCAGATGCAGGCCCAGACACACTCCTCCGGGGTGTGGCGGCGCCGCGGCAGCACCGGCGAGGGCTGGGAGCTGAGCTTCATGGGCAGCGGCTTCGCGCTCGTCCAGCCGAGCGAGCTGCTGCCGCCGCAGGGCGCCCAGATCGGCTCGGGCCTCGCCGCGCAGTACGGCATGGGGCAGCAGGGAGCGCGCGGGCAGAACCAGGGCAACGCCTGGAGCTGAGTGCTCCGCGGGTTCGGCCGGTGGTCCCAGGGGGCTGCCGGCCGGTTCCCGGCTGCGGGCCGTGTGTGGCTGGTCGCGCCCACGCGGCCGGAGCCGCATATCGGCACAGCCCCGCGCCCCGCGAGGGGCGCAGCCCGCTGTCAGGACCGAAAGCCGGTCACGACCGAAAGCCGGTCACGACCGATAGGCCGTCAGGTCCGGAAGGCCGTCAGGACCGAAAGTAAGGGGCGCCCGCCATGGCGGGCGCCCCTTACGCATCCTCAGGCCGCGAGTCTCGCGCGCGTGGCCTCCAGCAGCCGTATCACCGACGCGTCGGCCACGCCCGGCACCTCGTCGTAGCCGAACCAGCGCACGTCGAGCGACTCGTCGCTGATCGTGTGCGCGGCGTCCGGCGGCGCCACGACCGCGTACTGGACGTCGAAGTGGCAGTGGCACGGCGGCGGGATCGGATGCCGGTCCAGACGCACCGGGCCGCCGGGCAGCAGGGAGAGCCCCGAGACACCGGACTCCTCCGTCGCCTCGCGCAGGGCCGCTGCCGCCAGGGTGGCGTCACCGGGCTCGCAGTGGCCGCCCATCTGCAGCCACATCTGCAGCTTCTTGTGCAGGGTCAGCAGTACCCGGCCGCCCTCGGGGTCGATCACCAGCGCGCTCGCCGTGACGTGCCCGGCCTGACAGGCCTTCCACAAGCCGTCCGGGTGCTCCGCCAGGTGGTCCAGATAGGCCTGGCGCAGCTCCGTCTGGTCCTCGTACCCCTTCAGCACGAGGACCGCGTCGTCGTACAGGCTCACCCGGCGTCGTCGCCCTTGTTCTTGTCCTCGCCCTCGTCCTTCTTCTTGAGGTCGGGCTTGTCCGCCGCCTCGCCGAGCATCTTGTCCAGCTCGGAGAAGTCGATCTGCTCGCGGTGCACGAAGCCGTCCGGGTCGTCCAGGTCGGACGCCGTCGGCAGCATGTCCGGGTGGTGCCACAGGTCATCCCGGCCGTCGACACCGCGCGCGTCGGTGAGCGAGGCCCACAGACGGGAGGCGTCCCGCAGACGGCGCGGGCGCAGCTCCAGGCCGATCAGCGTGGCGAACGTCTGCTCGGCCGGACCGCCCGAGGCGCGGCGGCGGCGCAATGTCTCGCGCAGGGCGTCGGCGGACGCCAGGCGGGGCTTCGCGGCGGCGTGGACCACCGCGTCCACCCAGCCCTCCACGAGCGCCAGAGCCGTCTCCAGACGGGCCAGGGCGGCCTTCTGCTCGGGCGTGTCCTCCGGCTGGAACATGCCCTGCTGGAGAGCCTCCTGCAGCTGCTCCGGATTCTGCGGGTCGAACTGGCCGACCACGTCCTCCAGCTTGGCCGTGTCGACCTTGATCCCGCGCGCGTAGCCGTCGACCGCACCGAACAGATGCGAGCGCAGCCACGGCACGTGCGCGAAGAGGCGCTGGTGGGCGGCCTCGCGCAGGGCGAGATACAGCCGCACCTCCTCCTGGGGGACGCTCAGGTCCTTGCCGAACGTCTCGATGTTCACCGGTAGCAGCGCGGCCTTGCCGGCCGGGCCGAGCGGCAGGCCGATGTCGGACGAACCGACGACCTCGCCGGCGAGCACGCCGACGGCCTGCCCGATCTGCGTGCCGAACATGGCGCCGCCCATCGAGCGCATCATGCCGATCAGCGGGCCGGCCATGGCCTGCATCTCTTCCGGCAGGACGTCGCCCATGGCGGTGCCGACGCGCTCGGCTACCGGGTCCACGAGCTCCTTCCAGGCGGGCAGGGTGGCCTCGACCCACTCCGCGCGGCTCCAGGCCACCGCGGAGGCGGCGCCGGAGGGCAGGGAGGTGGCATCGTCGAGCCACAGATCGGCCAGGCGGACGGCTTCCTCGACGCCCTTGCGGTCGGCGGGGCCGACGCTGGCGTCCTTGGTGCCGTCCGGACTGCCCTGGGAGACCGTCTGGCGGGCGATCTGCTTCGCCATGTCCCAGTTCACCGGGCCGCCCTCGTAGGAGAGCATCTGGCCCAGCTGCTGGAACGCGGCGCCCAGGTCGGTGGGGTTCAGCGACCCGAACATGGCTGCGAACGGATTGTCCGCACCGGGGCCGCCAGGGCCACCGGGGCCCGAGCCGAAGCCACCGGCTCCGGGCAGGCCGCCGAATCCGAACGGGTTGGCCGGTCCCTGACCACCACCGCTCTGCTGGTCCTTCTTCTTGCCCTCGTCGCCGTCGTCCGGCTCCTCCGGCGGAAGGCCGAATCCGAATGGGGTGTCACTCACGGGATTCCTCGGCTGGTAGGGCCGCCGGTTCTTTCCGGCGGCACGGCTGCCCGACAACACCACCCAGCGTAGACACCTGGGGCGGATCGGGCCTCGGTGCTTCGCCGACTGACAGCCTGCGGCAGGATGGATGCCACCTGGTACGCACGCGTCGGACGCGCTCGTACTGAAGACAACCGCTGGAGACGCCCGGTGAGTTCCCCAGATCCGCAGGTTCGCGCAGCGCGAAACCAGTCAACCAGTTCCGCGAGCCCCGCGGCACGTGGACCCGTCGTCGCGGTCACCGGCGCCGCGTACGGCGTAGGAGCCCTGCTCACCGAGCAGCTCGCCGCATCCGACGAGGTCAAGCAGGTCGTCGCCATCGACGAGCGGCGCGGCGAGTGCGCGTCGGCCCAGTGGCACATCCTGGACGTACGGGATCCGGCCATCGCGGACAAACTGCGCGGCGCCGACGTGGTGGTGCACCTCGCACTGGATCTCGATCTGGAAACCGACGCGGCCGCCCGAACGGCCTACAACGTACGGGGGACGCAGACCGTCCTGACGGCCGCCGCGGCGGCCGGAGTGCACCGGGTCGTGCTCTGCACCTCGGCGATGGTCTACGGGGCGCTGCCCGACAACGAGCTGCCGCTGTCCGAGGACGCCGAGCTGCGCGCCACGGCCGAGGCGACCGGCGTCGGCGACCTCCTGGAGATCGAACGGCTGGCGAGGCGCGCGCCCCGGGCGCACCCGGGGCTCAACGTCACCGTGGTACGGCCCGCCGTGCTGGTGGGCGGAGGCACGGACACCGCGCTGACCAGGTACTTCGAGTCTCCCCGGCTCCTCGTCGTCGCCGGGTCGCGGCCCGCGTGGCAGTTCTGCCACGTCGAGGACCTGTGCAGCGCGCTGGAGTACGCCGTCCTGGAGAAGGTCGACGGGGAGCTGACCGTCGGATGCGACGGCTGGCTGGAGCAGGAGGAGGTCGAGGAGCTCAGCGGGATCCGCCGGATGGAGCTGCCGTCGGCGGTCGCGCTGGGCGCGGCGGCGCGGCTGCACCGGATCGGGCTCACGCCGTCCCCGGCCGGGGACCTGGCGTACACGATGTACCCCTGGGTGGTGAGCGGGAGCCGGCTGCACGACGCCGGGTGGCGGCCGCAGTACACCAACGAGGAGGTGCTGGCGGAACTCCTGGAGGAGGTCGCCGGCCGGCACACGGTCGCCGGGCGGCGGCTGGGCCGCAAGGACGCGACGGCCGCGGGTGCCGCGGGCGCGACGGTGGCGCTGCTGGGTGCCGCCGCGGTGGTACGGCGGGCGCGGAAGGCCCGGCGGCGGATCTGAGGAACCCGCCGCCGGAACCGCAGCAGAGGGCCGCCCCTGTAGGAGGCTCCAAACGCGTACGCGCGCGTGCCGGTCGATGGCTCTATTCCGTGCCGTCCGTCGCGTGCGGCACGATGGGGGCATGGCAACCACGAACGATCACCCCGGTGAGCAGGCCGCGCAGGATCCGATCAAGCTGATCGGGATCCGGGACTCGGCCCTCTCCCTGGACGAGGTGTTCCGGGCCGTCGGGGACGACGCGGCCGGGGGCACCGCGCTCTTCGTGGGAACCGTGCGGAACCACGACGGGGGCGCCGACGTCGAGGAGCTGGGGTATTCGTGCCACCCCAGCGCGGAGGCCGAGATGCGGCGGATCGCCGAGAAGGTCGCCGCCGAGTTCCCGGTGCGGGCCCTGGCGGCCGTGCACCGCGTCGGGGATCTCCGGGTCGGGGACCTGGCCGTGGTCGTGGCGGTCTCCTGCCCGCATCGCGGGGAGGCCTTCGAGGCCTGCCGGAAGCTGATCGACGACCTCAAGCACGAAGTGCCCATCTGGAAGCACCAGAAGTTCTCCGACGGCACAGAGGAATGGGTGGGGGCCTGTTGACGCGGAAGCGGCCTTCCGGTTGCGTAACCGCACCCCTGGCGTGAGCGTTGTCACTGCGGATCGTTAATCTGCTGATCAGTCAGTTGCGGACGTTCAAAGGGGTTGGAGGTCGGCATGGCGGCGCTCGCCTGGTTGCTGATTCCGCTTGTGGCTGCCATCGGCGCGGGGCTCTGGGGCAGTTGGGCCAACCGGACCCGCAGGGTCCGCAACGACGGCCCGGAGCTCACCGGCTACGCCCGCTTCCGCGAGGCCATGGAGAAGCCCCGGCCGGGTGCCTGATGGTCGAAGAAACAGCAGGTCACAGGCGTTGGAAAGCGCAGGGCGGCCCCGGACGGGCGGCCCTGACGGTGCGCTGACAGGACCGTCCCGTACTGTCGAGTCATGCCACGCCGCACCGCGACGATGCTCGCCTCCACCCTGATGCTGATCGCGCTCCTGTGCGCGGGAGTGTTCATCCCCGTGCCCTACGCGGAGATGTCCCCGGGGCCGACGGTGAACACGCTGGGCGATCACGACGGTGAGCCGGTGCTGCAGATCGCGGGGAAGAAGACCTACGCGACCAGTGGCCATCTGAACATGACCACGGTCCGGGTCACGAGCGCCGACTATCGGATGAACCTGGTCGAAGCCGTCTACGGCTGGCTCGCACACGACAACAAGGTCGTGCCGCACGAGACGCTCTACCCGGACGGCAAGACCGAGGAGCAGTCCACCCAGGAGAACGCCGAGGAGTTCAGCCAGTCCCAGGAGAGCGCCAAGGTCGCCGCCCTGAAGCAGCTGGACGTTCCGGTGAAGTCCTGGGTGATCGTCTCGACCGTCGTCAAGGGCTCCCCGGCCCAGGGCAAGCTGCACGCGGGGGACGTGATCAAGGCCGTCGACGGTACGGCGGTGAAGGAGCCGAACGACGTCGCGAAGCTCGTCACCAAGCACAAGCCGGGCCAGGACGTCCGCTTCACGATCGTGCCGGCCAAGGAGCAGGCCGCCGCGGAGAAGGAGAGGCGGACGCCGACCAGGACGCAGGACATCAGCATGACCACCACGACGTCCGACGACACCGGTGAGAAGCGCGCCATCGTCGGGATCTCCGCGGGCACCGACCACACGTTCCCGTTCACCATCGACATCAAGCTCGCCGACGTCGGCGGGCCGAGCGCCGGGCTGATGTTCGCTCTCGGCATCTACGACAAGCTCACCCCGGGCAGCCTGACCGGCGGCAAGTTCGTGGCGGGCACCGGCACGATCGACGACGCCGGCAAGGTCGGACCGATCGGCGGCATCGAGATGAAGACCGTGGGCGCGCGGGCCAAGGGCGCGCAGTACTTCCTGACGCCCGCCGTCAACTGCGCGGCCGCCGCCAAGGACACCCCCGACGGCCTCACCCTGATCAAGGTGGGCACCATCAGGGACGCCCTGGGGGCCCTGAAGGACATCCGTAGCGGCGACACCGCGGATCTGCCGAAGTGCGGTAAGTAGCCGAAGAACCAAGGGCCCGGAAATGCCGGGCCCTGTGGTCCTCGGCGCTCGCTACTCCTCGAAGGTCGCCGCCAGCGCCTCCGCCAGCCCCGGGACCAGGTCGGAGCCGGTCAGGACCTCGGTGGGGGAGTCCTTCTCGCGCAGCCGCAGGGCCGACTCGCGCGTGCCGTCACGCAGGACCGCAACCGTCATGCGGACCTCCTGGCGGTCCGCGTGTTCCGCCACCCACTTCGTGAGCGCGGCCTCGCTCAGACCCTTGGGAACCTGGGCCTCCGCGGACGGCGGCAGCATCAGGCGCTCCACCGCGAGGGCGCAGCCTGCCACCGCGTCGGGCCAGGCGATGGTGGCGAGGAACTCGTCGAGGGGCTTGCCCGTTGGAACTTCGTCCTGCTCGATCGGGGTGAGGCCGGCGTTCTCCGACTCTTCGTCCAGACCGAGCCGGTCCGCGAGCGTGGGTTGTTCGGCCCGCAGTCGTGCGGTGTCGACAAGGGCGAAAAGGCGGGCCGGCTGGTCCCAGCCGAGGCCTGAGACGTACTCGTCGATCTCGAGTACGGCCCGGGTGAGCGGGTTCGCAGCCATGGGAGTGTTGGACATGGTCACAATCCTGCCTCGTTCCCGGCCGGAATCGGGAACCGAGTAAACGGTGAGTAAGTTGCATAGGTGGGGGCCCACGATCACGGGGGCCACGCACGGTCCGTGAAGACGCGGGCCTGACGAATCAACAGCGAACTTCGAGGTGCGCACCTTGGCTTTCCAGATGCCGGACCGCGGCGGAGGCCCTTCGGGGCCGCGGATCAGAGTGGGCCGCCCGTCCCGGCGTGTCCGGACCCTGCTCATGACGCTGGGCGTCCTGGCCGTTCTCGGCATGGCGTTCACCATGTTCGCGGGCTTTTGGACGGACTGGCTCTGGTACCGCTCGGTGAACTACTCCTCGGTCTTCACCACCACGCTGTGGACCAAGATCGGGCTCTTCTCCGTCTTCGGCCTGCTCATGGCCCTCGCCGTCGGCTTCAACATCTGGCTGGCGCACCGGCTGCGGCCGCCGCTGAGCGCCATGTCGATGGAGCAGCAGAACCTCGACCGCTACCGGATGGGCATCGCGCCCTACAAGAAGTGGCTGCTGTTCGGGATCACCGCCCTGGTGGGCCTGATCGCCGGCGCCTCCGCCTCCGGCCAGTGGCGGACGTGGCTGATGTGGGTCAACGGCGTGCCCTTCGGCGAGAAGGACCCCCAGTTCAAGCTGGACGTCGCCTTCTACGCATTCGACCTGCCCTGGTACCGGTTCCTGCTCGGCTTCGGCTTCGCCGCCGCGATCCTGTCCGTGATCGCCGCCGCGCTCACCCACTACCTCTACGGCGGGCTGCGCGTCACGAGCCCGGGCGCCCGCGCCACGGCCGCGGCCACCGGGCACCTGTCGGTGCTCATCGGCATCTTCGTGGCCCTCAAGGCGGTCGCGTACTGGCTCGACCGGTACGGACTCGCGGTGAAGTCCAGTGACTTCCGGGCGACCGACAACTGGACGGGCCTGAGGTACGTCGACGCCAACGCCTACCTGCCGGCCAAGACGATCCTGTTCTGCATCGCCGTCATCTGCGCGCTGCTGTTCTTCGCCACCATCTGGCGGCGTACGTGGCAGCTGCCCGTGATCGGCTTCGGCCTGATGGTGCTCTCCGCGATCCTCATCGGCGGCCTGTACCCGGCGATCGTGCAGAAGTTCCAGGTCCAGCCGAACGAGCAGGCCAAGGAGGCGCCGTACGTCGAGAAGAACCTCGAAGCGACGCGCAAGGCCTACGGCATCGACGGCACCAAGGTCACCGACTACTCGGGCACCAGCAAGACCGAGGACAAGACCACCCTGCGCGACGACGTTCCCTCCACGGCCAGCATCCGGATCATGGACCCGAACATCGTGTCGCCGACGTTCCAGCAGCTCCAGCAGATCAGGAACTACTACGCGTTCCCGAACAACCTGGACGTCGACCGTTACGCCAAGGACGGCAAGGACCAGGACACGGTCATCGGCCTGCGCGAGCTGAACCTCGCGGGCATCCCGAAGAAGAACTGGATCAACAACCACTTCCGTTACACCCACGGATACGGAGTGGTCGCCGCCGAGGGCACCAGCGCCGACGCGCAGGGCCGTCCGAACTTCACGGAGTCCGACCTGCCCTCCGAGGGCGACCTCGGCACGTACGAGCAGCGGATCTACTACGGCGAGAAGACCGACACCTACTCGATCGTCGGCGGTCCCCAGAAGGAGATCGACTACTCCGACGACAACGGCGAGAAGACCACCAGCTACAAGGGCGACAGCGGGGTCAGCCTCTCCAACCCGGTCAACCGGGCCGCCTACGCGGTGGCGTTCGGAGAGCCGCAGATCCTGTACTCCGGTGCCATCGGCGACGGTTCGCGGATCCTGTACAACCGCACGCCCAAGGAGCGCGTCGAGGCGGTCGCCCCCTGGCTGACCATCGACGGCGACGCCTACCCGGCGGTGGTGGACGGCCGGATCCAGTGGATCGTCGACGCGTACACGACGACGAACGGCTACCCGTACTCCTCGCGTACGACCCTGGGCGACACCACGGCCGACTCGCTGACCGCCACCAACGACAACCGCGCGGTGGTGGCCCAGCAGAACCAGGTCAACTACATCCGCAACTCGGTGAAGGCCACCGTCGACGCCTACACGGGCAAGGTCAAGCTCTTCCAGTGGGACACCAAGGACCCCGTCCTGAAGACGTGGATGAAGGCCTTCCCGAACACGGTGGAGCCCAAGAGCGACATCTCCAAGTCGCTCATGGACCATCTGCGCTACCCCCAGGACCTGTTCAAGGTCCAGCGGGAGCTGCTCACCCGCTACCACGTGAAGGACGCCACGACGTTCCTCAGCGGCAGCGAGGTGTGGCAGGTGCCGGACGACCCGACGAACCGGTCGGGCAGCGCGGTGCCGCCGTACTACCTGAGCATGAAGATGCCCGACCAGAAGGCGCAGGCGTTCTCGCTGACGACGACCTTCACGCCCAACGGCCGGGACAACCTCAGCGCGTTCATGGCGGTCGACGCCGACCCGGGCACCGGTGACTACGGCAAGATCAGAATCCTGAAACTGCCGACGAACACCACGGTCAACGGACCCAAGCAGGTCCAGAGCCAGTTCAACTCCCAAGAGGACATCGCCGAGTCCATCAGGCTCCTGAGAGGCGGCGACTCCGAAGTCGAGTACGGCAACCTGCTGACGGTGCCGCTCGACGGCGGACTGCTCTACGTGGAGCCGGTCTACGTCCGCGGTGGCGGCCTGAAGTACCCGCTGCTGCGCAAGGTGCTGGTCACCTACGGAGGCCAGACCGCCTTCGAGAACACCCTCGACGAGGCCCTCAACAAGGTCTTCGGAGCGGACGGCCCGGCCACCGAGCCACCGGACGAGGGCGATACGACGACGCCACCGCCGACGTCCGACAACCCGACGGTCCAACAGGCCCTGGAGGACGCCCAAAAGGCGTTCGACGCCGGCCAGGAGGCCCTGAAGAAGAACGACTGGGAGGCGTACGGCAAGGCCCAGAAGGACCTTGAGGACGCCCTGCGGCGGGCCGAGGACGCCCAGGCCGAAGCGAGCCGGACGGGCGGTTCCGGGGGCGGCGAGAGCAAGCCCAGCGGCAGCCCCAGCGGCAGTCCGAGCCCGAAGCCGAGCAGCTAGGGCCCTGGCCTGGTCAAATGCCCACCCCGCGCCGTGATACGGTTGTGAACACAACGGCGCGGGGTGGAGCAGCTCGGTAGCTCGCTGGGCTCATAACCCAGAGGTCGCAGGTTCAAATCCTGTCCCCGCTACTGAAGTCGCGATGTCCGAGTGACGGAGCGGCCACGAAGGCCCGGATTCCACAAAGGAATCCGGGCCTTCGTGATGTGTGAACGCATGTGCTGGCGCAGGCTGTGGCCGCGCCGTCGGGGGGAGTTGGGCGATCTGTGTTTGACTTGTCTCTCTGTGGGCATGTCGACAAAACGCTGAAGTGACCTCACTGGCTGCGGTATACCAGGTGTACCCAGGTTGCAGGTGGTGCGACGATGGACGTTATGGGGGACAAGGCAACTCTGTTCGAGACAGGGCGTTTTGTGCAGCCTTCCAGCCGGGAGGACACCGAGACCCCGGACGAGACCGGGGAGATCGCCGACGAGGCGGCCGAGGAGCTGCGTCAGCGGCTCGCCGCCGAGACCGGCGACGTCGAGGCGATGAGTGTCCTCGGGGCCATGCTGCTGCGCCGTGGTGACCTCGACGGTGCCGAGCCTCATCTGCGTGCCGCCACCGCCGCGGGCGACCGGGCGGCCGCCAACAACCTGGGAGTTCTCCTTCACCAGCGGGGGTACGCCGACGAGGCCGCCGGATGGTGGCGGATCGCCGCCGTCGCCGGATCCACGGCGGCCGCGCACGCCCTGGGCCGGCATCACCGCGAGCGGGGTGACGAGCCCGCCGCCGAGTACTGGCTGCGCCAGTCCGCCGAGCAGGGGCACACGCTGGGCGCGTACGCGCTCGCCGACCTGCTGGAGCACCGCGGTGACGCCGCCTCCGAGCAGTGGATGCGGGTCGCTGCCGAGCGCGGCCACCGGGAGGCGGCGTACCGGCTGGCGCGGGCGCTGGACCGGAACGCGGCGCGGGAAGCCGACGGCGACAACGGTGTCCAGGTGCCCGAGGAGGCCGAGCAGTGGTACCGGCAGGCCGCCGCGCGCGGCCACCGGCGGGCCGCCCTGCACCTCGGGACGATCCTGGAGCGGCGCGGCGAGCTCAAGGAGGCCGGACGCTGGTACCTGACGTCCGCCAAGGACGGCGAGGCGCGTGCCGCCTGCGCGCTCGGCTTCCTGCTGCGCGACGCGGGCGACACGGAGAACGCCGCCGTGTGGTGGCTGCGGGGCGCCCAGGACGGCGACGGCAACGCCGCGAACGCGCTGGGCGCGCTGCACGCCGAGCGGGGCGAGACCCAGACCGCCGAGCGGTGGTACCGGGCCGCGATGGACGCGGGCGATGTGAACGGCGCGTACAACCTCGGCCTGCTCTGCGCCGAGCAGGGGCGCACCCCGCAGGCCGAGCAGTGGTACCGGCGCGCGGCCTACGCAGGGCACCGGGAGGCCGCGAACGCGCTGGCGATCCTGCTGCTGCGGGGCGGCGACGAGACGGGCGCGGAGCCGTGGTTCTCCAAGGCCGCGGAGGCCGGGAGCGTCGACGCCGCCTTCAACCTCGGCATCCTGCACGCCGGGCGGGGCGAGGAGCAGGCCGCGCTGCGCTGGTACGAGCGGGCCGCCGCCGCCGGGCACACCGAGGCGGCGCTCCAGGTCGGCATGGCGAGGCTGCGGGACGGCGACGAGCAGGAGGCCGAGCGGCATCTGCGGTGTGCCGCCGGGGGCGGGAGCGCCGAGGCCGCCTACCGGCTGGCGACGGTGCTCGACGCCCGGCGGCCGCCGGAGCCCGCGCATGAGCTCGGCGAGCCGGTGCACCGGCGGAGCGAGTGCGAGGAGTGGTACGAGCGGGCGGCGGACCAGGGGCATCGGCGCGCGCAGGTACGGGTCGGCATGCTGGCGGCGGCCCGGGGCGATGTCGTCGAGGCGGCTCGGTGGTACCGGGAGGCGGCCGAGGCCGGGTCCCGCAACGGTGCGTTCAATCTCGGGCTGCTGCTGGCCCGGGAGGGGAGCGAGCCCGAGGCGGCGGCGTGGTGGAAACGGGCCGCCGACGCCGGTCACGGACGGGCGGCGTTGCGGCTGGCCCTTGTCTACGCGCGTCGGGGTGAGCTGGCGGAGGGCCAGCGGTGGGCCGACCGGGCCGTGTCGCTGGGGCCGGCGTCCGTCGCCGAGCGGGCGGAGCGGCTGAGGGACGCTCTGCGGCAGGAGCTGTCCGCGTGAGGTGGTGTGGGTGGGGCCGGGGTGCAGCCGGGCAATGGATTTGCATCCGCCCTCCGCGGTGACGTAACGTTGCATTCACCGACGCGGGGTGGAGCAGCTCGGTAGCTCGCTGGGCTCATAACCCAGAGGTCGCAGGTTCAAATCCTGTCCCCGCTACTGAAGGCCGCGGGCCGGAATCCGAAAGGGTTCCGGCCCTCGGTGTTTTCCAGGGCTCCCAGGGGCCCGCCCGAGTAACGGAAAAGCCCCGGCACCGCGTGGGTGCCGGGGCTTTTCGTACGCAGGGCTAGGCGGCCGCGCAGTTCGGGCAGACGCCGCGGTACGTCACCTCGACGTCCGAGACCGTGAAGCCGAAGCGCTCGGTGTCGGGGAGGTCGGCCAGCGGGTTGCCGGTCGGGTGGACGTCCCGGATCGCGCCGCACTGGGCGCAGACCAGGTGGTGGTGCGGCTGGTGGGCGTTCGGGTCGTACCGCTTGGCGCGCTGGTCGGTGGAAACCTCCAGCACCTCGCCGAGGGTCACGAGTTCACCCAGCGTGTTGTAGACGGTCGCTCGGGAGATCTCGGGCAGCTTGGCGACGGCCCGTGCGTGGACCTCGTCGGCCGTCAGATGGACGTGTTCGCCGTCGAGGACCTCGGCCACGACGCGCCGCTGCGCGGTCATCCGCCATCCGCGTCCGCGCAGGCGTTCCAGAAGGTCACTCATGGCCACCAGCCTAACAGCTAAGGGGACCAGGTCCCGAATAGGTGTGAGATTAGAGCCCCGCTTGCTTTAGATGAAGTCTAATGTAGGATCGTGAACGGCTTTACCCAAGGGATAAGACTGGTCGGGAATCGGGACAGACTGGTCAGGAATGGTGCAGGAGGCGCACGTGACGCAGGGACCGCTGACGACGGAGGCCGGGGCTCCGGTCGCCGACAACCAGAACAGCGAGACCGCGGGCGCCGGCGGCCCGGTGCTCATCCAGGACCAGCTCCTGCTGGAGAAGCTGGCCCACTTCAACCGGGAGCGCATCCCGGAGCGCGTGGTGCACGCCCGCGGCGCGGGTGCGTACGGCACCTTCACGGTGACCGCCGATGTCACCCCGTACACGCGGGCCGCCTTCCTCTCCGGCATCGGCAAGCAGACCGAGGTCTTCCTGCGCTTCTCGACGGTGGCCGGCAACCTGGGCGCGGCGGACGCAGTGCGCGACCCGCGTGGCTTCGCGCTGAAGTTCTACACCGAGGAGGGCAACTACGACCTCGTCGGCAACAACACCCCGGTGTTCTTCATCAAGGACGCCGTCAAGTTCCCGGACTTCATCCACACCCAGAAGCGCGACCCGTACACCGGCTCGACCGAGGCGGACAACGTCTGGGACTTCTGGAGCCTGTCGCCCGAGTCCACGCACCAGGTGACCTGGCTGTTCGGCGACCGTGGCATCCCCGCCTCGTACCGCCACATGGACGGCTTCGGCTCGCACACGTTCCAGTGGAGCAACGAGGCCGGCGAGGCCTTCTGGGTGAAGTACCACTTCAAGACGGACCAGGGCATCAAGAACCTGACGGCCGAGGCGGCGGCCCGGCTCGCGGGTGAGGACCCCGACTCCCACCAGCGCGACCTGCGCGAGGCCATCGAGCGGGGCGAGTACCCGACCTGGACGGTCGGGGTGCAGATCATGCCGGTGGCCGAGGCGGCGACGTACCGTTTCAACCCGTTCGACCTGACCAAGGTCTGGCCGCACGCGGACTACCCGGTCGTCGAGATCGGCAGGCTGGAGCTCAACCGCAACCCGGAGAACGTCTTCGCCGAGGTGGAGCAGTCGATCTTCAGCCCCGCCCACTTCGTGCCGGGCATCGGGCCGTCCCCGGACAAGATGCTCCAGGGCCGCCTCTTCGCCTACGGCGACGCCCACCGCTACCGCGTCGGCATCAACGCAGACCACCTGCCGGTGAACCGTCCGCACGCCACCGTGGCGCGCACCAACTCCCGCGACGGGTACCTCTACGACGGCCGTCACGCCGGCGCGAAGAACTACGAGCCGAACAGCTTCGGCGGCCCGTTCCAGACGGACCGTCCGCTGTGGTCCGCCACGGCCGTGAGCGGCGCGACGGGCACCCACCCGGCCCCGGTGCACGCTGAGGACGACGACTTCGTCCAGGCGGGCAACCTCTACCGGCTCCTGGCGGAGGACGAGAAGGAGCGCCTGATCGCCAACCTGGCGGGCTTCATCGCCAAGGTCTCGCGCGAGGACATCGTCGAGCGCGCGATCGACAACTTCCGTCGGGCCGACGGAGACTACGGCAAGCGGCTGGAGGCCGCGGTCCAGGCCCTGCGCGGCTGAACTCCAGCACTGGACCGCTTGCGGTAGTGGACGGGCCGGGTCCCCTTGTGGGGGCCCGGCCCGTTCGTGCTGTTATGCGGGCACCTGCTGACGTGCCGGTGCCCAGCAGCGGATGATGTCGCGGACCGAGACGATGCCGGCGGGTTCGCCGCCGTCCAGCACGATGAGGTGCCGGAAGCCGCCGTGTGCCATGGCGCCCGCCGCCTCCTCCAGCGTCCAGGCCGGAGCGGCGAACACGACGTTGTTGGTGGTGTGGGCGTGGGCGCGTTCCGTGTCCGGGTCCTGGCCCAGGCCCACGGAGTTGAGGATGTCGCGTTCGGTGAGGATGCCGATGCCGCCGGCGTCGGGGTCGTGGACCACCGCCGCCCCCACCTTGCGCGCGGACATCAGCGCGGCGGCCTGGCGCAGGGTGTGGGTAGGGCCGATGGTGAGGACGACAGTGCTCATGGCGTCACGGACGAGCATGGATGGAGCCACCTCCTGGGAGTGTCCCCGCCGTTTGTTCAGCGTTTCACAAGTTCACAAGTGGGGGGACTCTCAGAGTGGCAGGCAAAGGGAGGGTCAACAAGGGGGCGCTCGGTAACAACGGGGGGCTCAGTAGCGCTGGTTCAGATACCCCAGCAGCTCGTCGTGGAGCAGCCCGTTCGACGCTGCCGCGTTGCCGCTGTGGGGGCCCGGGCGGGCGTCGAGGCCGGTGAAGGTGCCGCCCGCCTCCGTGACGACGATGGCGGTGGCCGCCATGTCCCACAGGGACAGCTCCGGCTCGGCGCACATGTCGATGGCGCCCTCCGCGACCATCATGTACGGCCAGAAGTCGCCGTACGCACGGGTGCGCCACACCTCGCGGGTCAGGTCCAGGAAGCCGTCCAGACGGCCCTGCTCCTCCCAGCCGCTCAGCGAGGAGTACGCGAAGGAGGCGTCGGAGAGCTTGGAGACCTGGGAGACCTGCAGCCGGGAGGCCTTGGTGAGGCTGCGGCCGGAGAACGCGCCGTGGCCCTGCGCGGCCCACCAGCGGCGGCCGAGGGCGGGAGCGGAGACCACGCCGACGACGGGCTGGAAGCCGCCCTCGCCGGCCTCCATCAGGGAGATGAGCGTGGCCCAGACGGGCACGCCCCGCACGTAGTTCTTGGTGCCGTCGATCGGGTCGATCACCCAGCGGCGGGGGCCGGTGCCCTCGACGCCGTACTCCTCGCCGAGGATCGCGTCCCGGGGGCGGGCGCGCCCGAGGTGGCCGCGGATGAGTTCCTCCGCGGCCTTGTCCGCCTCGCTCACCGGGGTCATGTCCGGTTTGGTCTCCACCTTGAGGTCGAGGGCCTTGAACCGGTCCGTCGTCGCGGCGTCGGCGGCGTCGGCGAGGACGTGGGCGAGACGCAGGTCGTCGAGGTAGTCGGGCATGCAACGAACCTATCTGCCGAGGCGCGGGTGGGGCTACAGGGGGTTGGCGGGGCCGGGTTTGCCCGGTGCCGTCTTGGGGCCGGCGGGGCCGGGTTCGCCGGGTGCCGTCTCGGGCTTGCTGTGGAGGATGTCGCGCGCCTGCTCCGCCGCACGGGCGGTGCTCTCGGAGACGAAGTCGAGAAATCGGGCGACGTTCTCCAGGCGGGCGGCTGCCGGGGAGCCGGGGCCGAGGACCCCGACGCCCTGCCGTGCGATCTCCACGACCTGGGCGATGGACCGGGCGCTGGCCATCATCGACTGGTACCAGACGTCGTCGTCGACGACATAGCGCTCGCGGCGTCCTTCGTCCGCTTCCCGGCGGACCAGGCCCTGGCTGTCGAGGAACGCGACCGCCTTGGACACGGACGCCGGGCTGACCTGGAGTCGCCGGGCGAGTTCGGCCGCGGTGAGGCTGCCCGAGTCGGTCAGGCAGAGGCAGGCCATCACCCGGGACATCATCTTGGGCATGCCCGACCCCATCAGGACGGTGGTGAAGGTCTCCTCGAACTCGCGTACGGCCTCGGTGTCCCGTCCGTCGGTCTGCGGGGGCGCCTTCGGATCCCGGGGTGCGGACTGCCTGCGGCGCTGGGTGCGCTGTTCCGTGGCGCGGTGGGCCAGGTCGGCACGGTAGGCCGTGGGGCCGCCGTTGCGCATGACCTCGCGCGTGACCGTCGAGGTCGGGCGGTCGAGGCGCCGGGCGATCTCCGCGTAGGCCAGGCCGTCGGCCAGCCCCAGCGCGATCTGCTGGCGTTCCTGCTGAGTGAGCCTGCCTCCCGGCATTGCAGCCTCCTTCGTGGTGCGTGATGTCCGCAGCCTAGCGTTCACCTTCATGTCATTGCAACGGAGGAGGTGGATTGTTGCGTTAAGTCGCATGGCCATTGCAATGATTTGGCTGCCTTGAACTGCGCATTCGTACGTTGAGTGCAACGAGCTCGTTGCCAGTTGAGTAAATGCAACGTAGCTTTTCCATCGTTGGAAACAACGGAGCGAAGGAGAGCACGATGCAGAAGTTCGACAGCCCCGCCCCCGTCTCGGCCGTCCTCGACATCCCCGCCGGGCGCATCCGGTTCATCGCGGCCGACCGGGCCGACACCACGGTCGAGGTCCTGCCCGCGGACGCCTCGAAGAGCCGCGACGTGAAGGCCGCGGAGCAGACCGAGGTGGCTTACGGCGACGGGGTCCTGCGGATCGAGTCCCCGGCGGCGAAGAACCGGGTCCTCGGCCACTCCGGCTCCGTCGAGGTGACCGTGCAGCTGCCCGCCGGCTCCAGCGTCGAGGCCAAGGCGGCCGCCGCCGAACTCCGCGGCGTCGGACGGCTCGGCGACGTCGCCTTCGAGGCGGCGCAGGGCTCGGTCAAGCTCGACGAGACCGGCGGGGCCCGCCTCACCCTGCTCGCCGGCGACATCTCGGTCGGCCGCCTGGGCGGCCCCGCGCAGATCAGCACCCAGAAGGGTGATCTGGGCATCGCCGAGGCCGTGGGTGGCGTGGTCGCGCTGCGCACCGAACAGGGCGACATCTCGGTCGGCGCCGCCCGCGGCGTCTCAGCCTCCCTGGACGCCGGCACCGGCTACGGCCGGATCCACAACAGCCTCATGAACGCCGACGGCGCCGCCGCCGGGCTGACCATCCTCGCGACCACCGCCTACGGCGACATCACCGCCCGCAGCCTGTAGAAATCCCGGCCTCTTCGAAGGAGCACCCCATGACCGACCTGGCCATCGCGGCGCACGGGCTGCGCAAGAGCTACGGCGACAAGACCGTCCTCGACGGGGTCGACCTGGCCGTCCCGGAAGGAACGATCTTCTCCCTGCTCGGTCCGAACGGCGCCGGCAAGACCACCGCCGTCAAGATCCTCTCCACCCTGATCACCGCCGATGCCGGCACGCTGCGGGTCGGCGGACACGACCTCACCACCGACCCGCAGGCCGTGCGCGCCGCGATCGGCGTCACCGGTCAGTTCTCCGCCGTCGACGGTCTGATCACCGGCGAGGAGAACATGCTCCTCATGGCGGACCTGCACCACCTGCCCCGACGCGAGGGGCGCCGCGTCGCCGCCGGACTGCTGGAGCGTTTCGACCTCACCGACGCCGCGAGGAAGCCCGCTTCCACCTACTCCGGCGGCATGAAGCGCCGCCTCGACATCGCCATGACCCTGGTCGGCGACCCGAGGATCATCTTCCTCGACGAACCCACCACCGGCCTCGACCCCCGTGCCCGCCACAACATGTGGCAGATCATCAGGGAACTCGTCACCGGCGGCGTCACCGTCTTCCTCACCACCCAGTACCTGGAGGAAGCCGACGAACTCGCCGACCGTATCGCCGTGCTCCACGACGGCACCATCGCCGCCGAAGGCAGCGCCGACGAACTGAAGCGGCTCATCCCCGGCGGCCACGTCCGGCTCCGCTTCACCGCCCCGGCCGCCTACCGGCACGCCGCCGCCACCCTGCGCGGGGTCACCCCGGACGACGAGGCCCTCGCCCTGCGGATCCCCAGCGACGGCAGCCAGCGCGAACTGCGTTCCATCCTCGACCGGCTCGACGCCGCCGGCATCGAAGCCGACGAACTGACCGTCCACACGCCCGACCTCGACGACGTGTTCTTCGCCCTCACCGGCCCGGCCAACGTCCCCAACCAGCCCAAGGAGACCACCCGATGAGCGCCCTCGGCCTCGCCCTCCGCGACTCCTCCACCATGCTGCGCCGCAACCTCCTGCACGCCCGGCGCTACCCGTCCCTTACCCTGAACCTGCTGCTGACCCCGATCATGCTGTTGCTGCTCTTCGTCTACATCTTCGGCGACACCATGAGCGCCGGCATCGGGGGCGGCGGCCCGGACCGGTCCGCGTACATCGCCTTCGTCGTGCCGGGCCTGCTGCTGATGACCATCGGCAGCACCACGATCGGCACCGCGGTCTCCGTCTCCAACGACATGACCGAGGGCATCATCGCCCGCTTCCGCACCATGGCGATCCACCGCGGGTCGGTGCTCATCGGGCACGTCATCGGCAGCGTGCTGCAGGCGGTCGCCAGCGTGGTGCTCGTCGGCGCCGTCGGCGTGGCCATCGGCTTCCGCTCCTCCGGCGCCGGCGTCCTGGAGTGGCTCGCGGCCTTCGGACTGCTCGTGCTCTTCGCCACCGCCCTCACCTGGATCGCGGTCGGCATGGGCCTGGTCAGTCCGAACGCGGAGGCCGCCGGCAACAACGCGATGCCCCTGATCCTGCTGCCCCTGCTGTCCAGCACCTTCGTCCCGCTCGACGCGATGCCGGGCTGGTTCCGGCCGATCGCCGAGTACCAGCCGTTCACTCCGGCCATCGAGACCCTGCGCGGGCTGCTCCTCGGGACCGAGATCGGCCACAACGGCTGGCTCGCCCTCGCCTGGTGCCTCGGCCTCGCGGTGCTCGGCTACTTCTGGTCGACCTCGAAGTTCAACGGCGACCCGAGGTAACCGCCGTGGCCACGCGGGCCACCTCCCGCCAACGTCCCACCCCAGGGCGGCGTACACCGGCATCCCGCCGGAGTGCGCCGCCCGTTCGTCTGCCCGGGGGCGAGCCCTCGGCACCGGGCCGACGCACCGCGCGGCAAGGCCGAAACGCGCCCCCGCGCGCACTCGCGAACCCTTGACAGTGCTTCCATGCGCGTCAAACCTGGGCGCAGAGCCGCTCGCCCCAAGGGGAGGCGAAGATGCCTGCAGCGCGGGAATCCTTACTGGACGCCGCCTACACGGCGCTGGTGCGCCGGCCGTGGTCCGCCGTGAGGATGGTGGACGTGGCCGCGGCAGCCGGGGTGTCCCGCCAGACGCTGTACAACGAGTTCGGCAGCAAGGACGGTCTGGCCAGGGCACTCGTGAGGCGGGAGGCCGACGGATATCTCGCCGGGGTGGACCGCGCTCTCGCCGGGTACAGCGAGCCCCGCGACCGGCTCACCGCCACCGCCGAGTGGACCGCCTCGGCGGCCCGGGACAACATCCTCGTCCGCGCCATGCTCACCGGCTGCTGGAGTGAGCGGCTGCCCGCCCCCGCCCTGGCGGCCGTGCCGTCCGCCTCCGCCGTACCGGCCCAGCGCCGCGCCGACGGGCCGCTGCCCTCACCCGGCGACTTCGTCGCCCTCGTCCGCGACCGGGCCGTCGCCTTCCTGGCCGGCCCCGGCACCCCCAAGTCCGACACCGCCGACCTGGCCCGCTCCTGCGAACTCGCCGTCCGGCTCGCCCTGTCGTGTGTGGCCGCGCCACCCGGTGAGGGCGGCGTCGCCGGCCTGGTCCGCAGCGTCCTTCAGCGGCAGGCGGGCTGACAGGACGTCAGTGCGCCGACCCCGACAACTGCAACCCGACCACGCCGATGATGACGAGACTGATCGACACGATCTTCAGCGTCGACACCAGGTCCCCCAGGAACACCATGCCGTAGATCGCCGTCCCCGCCGCACCGATGCCCGTCCACACCGCGTACGCGGGACCCACGTCGAGTTTTCTCAGCGCCAGGGTCAGCAGGCCGAAGCTGCCGAGGGCGAAGATGCAGAACGCGACCGTCGGCCAGAGCCGGGTGAAGCCGTGGGACAGCTTCAGACACACCGCGAAGCCGGTCTCGAGCAATCCGGCCACGATGACCAGCAGCCACGCCATGAGTCGTCCTCCCGTATCCCACGTTCAGTGACCGCTCAGTCAGTTTCGTCGCGCTCGTCAGGCTTTGGTCAGGATTGCATCCGGCTTGGGTGCGATTATGCACTTACCGCCAGCACACCGGCACAAACAACGCGGAGGTCAGTCGCCTTCCTTGCGTTCACGCGTGGCCAGCAGCCGGCGCAGCGAGTACAGCCGCGCGGGATCCGCGTGCCCCTCGGCCACCCAGGCGTCCAGCGCACAGTCCGGCTCGTCGTGACTGCACGCGCGCGGGCAGCCCTCGGTGCCCGGCTCCAGATCCGGGAAGGCATGGATGACCTGGGACGGGTCCACGTGGTGCAGCCCGAAGGACCGCAGGCCCGGGGTGTCGATCACCCAGCCGTCGCTGCCCGAGAGCGGCAGTGCCAGCGCCGACGTGGTGGTGTGCCGGCCGCGGCCCGTCACCGCGTTCACATGCCCGGTCGTACGCCGCTGCTCCTCCGGCACCAGCGAGTTGACCAGAGTCGTCTTGCCGACGCCGGAGTGGCCGACGAACGCGGTGATCTTGCCGTCGAGCTGCTCGCGCACGCGCGCGACGGCGGAGCCGTTCTGCAGTTCCTCGCGGCTGGTCACGACATAGGGGATGTCGAGGTGGCCGTACAGCTCCAGCAGCTCGTCGGGCGGGGCGAGGTCCGACTTGGTCAGGACCAGCAGCGGCTCCAGGCCGCCGGCGTAGGCCGCGACCAGGCAGCGGTCGATCAGGCGGGGGCGGGGCTCCGGGTCGGCCAGCGCGGTGACGACGGCCAGCTGGTCGGCGTTGGCGACGACCACCCGCTCGAACGGATCGTCGTCGTCCGCCGTGCGGCGCAGGACGGAGGTGCGCTCCTCGATGCGCACGATCCTCGCGAGTGAGTCCTTCTTGCCCGTCAGGTCGCCCACGATGGCGACTCGGTCGCCGACGACCGCGGCCTTGCGGCCCAGCTCGCGGGCCTTCATCGCCATGACCACACGGTCCTCGACCAGGCAGGTCAGGCGGCCCCGGTCGACGGTGAGGACCAGGCCCTCGGTGGCGTCCTCGTGCTTGGGGCGGATGTTCGTCCGGGGCCGGGTGTTCCGGCGGCCCGGACGGGTGCGGATGTCGTCCTCGTCGGTGTGCTTGCCGTAGCGGCGCATGACGTGATCCCTGCGTCCTACGCCCCGAGCATCCCGGTCCACAGATCGGGGAAGTCGGGCAGGGTCTTGGCCGTCGTCGCCACGTTCTCGATCTGCACGCCCTCCACCGCGAGGCCGATGATCGCGCCGGCCGTGGCCATGCGGTGGTCGTCGTAGGTGTGGAAGATCCCGCCGTGCAGCCGGCGCGGGCGGATGTGCAGACCGTCGGCGGTCTCCGTGACGTCGCCGCCGAGTTCGTTGATCTCCTTGGTGAGCGCGGCCAGCCGGTCCGTCTCGTGCAGCCGCAGGTGGGCCACTCCGCGCAGGGTCGACGGGGAGTCCGCGAGGGCCGCGACCGCCGCGATGCCCGGCGTCAGCTCACCGACCTCGCCCAGGTCGACGTCGATGCCGTGCACCGAGCCGGAGCCGGTGAACACCAGCCCGTACTCGGTCAGTTCGCAGGAGCCGCCCATCTCGGTGAAGATCTCGCGCAGCCGGTCACCGGGCTGCGTGGTGCGCGAGGGCCAGTCCGGGACGACGACCTTGCCGCCGGTCACCAGCGCCGCCGCCAGGAAGGGCTGGGCGTTCGACAGGTCCGGCTCGATGACCAGGTCCCGGCCGAGCAGGGCGCCCGGCGAGACCCGCCAGACGTTCGGCTCGCCGCCCGACTCGGGCGTGTCCACCTGGGCGCCGACCGCGCGCAGCATGTCGACGGTCATGCGGATGTGCGGCATGGAGGGCAGCGTGGCGCCGGTGTGACGGACCTCGACGCCCTGGTTGAAGCGCGGCCCGGAGAGCAGCAGGGCGCTCACGAACTGCGACGAGGAGGAGGCGTCGATGGCGACCGTGCCGCCGTCCAGGGCGCCGCTGCCGTGCACGGTCATGGGCAGCGCGCCGCGGCCGTCGTCGTCGATCCGGGCGCCGAGCTGCCGCAGCGCGTCGATGACGCCGTTCAGCGGACGCTCGTAGGAACGGGGGTCGCCGTCGAACCGGACGGAGCCGTCGGCGAGCGCGGCGACCGGCGGCAGGAACCGCATCACCGTGCCGGCGTTGCCGACGTCGACCGTGGCCGGGCCGCGCAGGCCGGTGGGGAGCACACGCCAGGCCTCGCCGGTGCCGTCGGGGCCCACGCCCTCCTCGATCTCGATGCCCATGGCGCGCAGCGCGCCGGCCATCAGCAGGGTGTCGCGGGAGCGCAGGGGGCGGCGCAGCCAGCCGGGCTCGGAGGCGAGGGAGGCGAGGACCAGGGCACGGTTGGTGACCGACTTGGACCCGGGCACGTGGACCGTCGCGTCGACGGCTCCGCTCGCGTGCGGGGCGGGCCAGAGGGCGGTGTCTGGGGTGTTCGGGGCCATGGCCCCACTTTATAAGCAGGCCGTCGTCGGAGTGCGGCGCCGTGGGGCCGGTCGCACCCGCGTGGTGGAGCCGCCCGACGGGCAGGCCCGCGCCTCCTCGGGGCGGCCGTCACATCTCCAGCAACCAGCGTCCCCCACCGATCAGCGAGCACAGCGACACGGCGTGGAACAGGAAGAACCAGAGGCCCGCCGGCACGTGCGTCAGCCGCGACAGCTGGTCGGCGTCCGAGTCCCCGGCCCCGCCCCGGGCCCGCTTCGCCTGGAGTTCGAAGGCCGGGCGGACTCCGCCGATCAGCAGGAACCACACCACCGCGTACGCGAACGCCGCCTGGACCTGGGGCCCTGCCAGCCAGGAGACCAGCACGAACAGGCCGCCGGTGACGATCATGGTCAGGGCGCCGTAGGCGTTGCGGATCATCACGAGCATGGTGAGGAGCAGGGCCGTGGCCAGCCACAGCAGGAGCGTGATCCGGCCGGAGCCCAGCAGGGACGCCCCGCCGAGGCCCAGCAGGGGCGGGGCCGTGTAACCCGCGGCCGCGGTGAGGATCATGCCGATGCCGTGCGGCTTGCCGCGGCTGACGGTCAGGCCGCTGGTGTCCGAGTGCAGGCGTATGCCCGTGAGGGTGCGGCCGGTGAGCAGGGCCACGAGCCCGTGGCCGCCCTCGTGGGCGATGGTGATCGCGTTGCGGGAGATGCGCCACAGGCCGTGCGGGATCACCACGGCGAGCGCGGCGCCCAGGGTCGCGATCACCACCCACAGGTCGGGGTCGGGCTGCGTGCCGGACACCTCGTCCCAGAGGGAGGCGAGCGAGGCGGTTGCGGTGCTGTCCATGTGAGGCGTTGGCTCCCTGTGGGCGGATGGAATCTGGCAGTGTGGCACGTATGTGCGGACGGTATTCAGCGAGTCGCAGGCCAGAGGATCTCGCAGGAATCTTTGAGATCGAGAAGTGGGAGCCCGAGGAGACCCTCGCGCCGGACTACAACGTCGCGCCCACCAAAGAGGTCTACGCCGTCCTGGACCGCCCCCTCAAAGACGCCGACGACCCGCGCCCGGTTCGGCAGCTGCGCACGCTGAAGTGGGGGCTCGTCCCGTCCTGGTCGAAGACCCCCGAGGGCGGTGCCCGGATGATCAACGCCCGCGCGGAGACCGTCCACGAGAAGCCGTCCTACCGCCGTGCCTTCACCTCCCGGCGCTGCATCCTGCCCGCCGACGGCTACTACGAGTGGGTCACCGGCACCCAGGAGCGCGAGCTGGAGGTCGAGGGCAAGAAGAAGCGGCCCCGCAAGCAGCCGTACTTCGTGACGCCGGCCGACGGGTCGGTCTTCGCGATGGCCGGGCTGTACGAGTTCTGGCGGGACAAGACGCTGCCCGACGACCACCCGCAGGCCTGGTGGGTGACGTGCTCGGTGATCACCACGGAGGCCGAGCAGAGCCCGCTCGCGGTGTCCCCGGCCGACGGGCCGCGGGCGCTCGCCGAGATCCACCCCCGGATGCCCCTGATGCTGACGCCCGACCGCTGGGACGCCTGGCTGGACCCCTCCCGCACGGACGCCGACGGCCTGCGCGAGCTGCTCGCCCCGCCGCCCGCCGGGCTGATGCGGGCCTACCCGGTCGCCACGGCCGTCAGCAACGTCCGCAACAACGGGCCGGAGCTGCTCAAGGAGCTGGAAGGGCCCGAAGAGGGCACACTCTTCTGACGTGACGCATGTGACGAAGACCGCCGGCACCGCCACCGAGACCGTCGAGACCGACGCCGGAACCGCCCGGATCACCTGGCACGGGGCGAAGAAGGCCCGGCTGGTGCTCGCCGTCAGCCACGGCGCGGGCGGTGGCATCGAGGCCCGTGACCTGGTGGCGCTGGCCGAGGTCCTGCCCGCCCACGGCGTGACCGTCGCCCGGGTGGAACAGCCCTGGCGGGTGGCCGGGAAGAAGCTGGCACCCGCGCCGAAGACCCTGGACACCGGCTGGCGCGGCATCTGGCCCGCGCTGGCGAAGTCCGGGCTGCCGGTGATCTCCGGCGGGCGCAGCGCCGGGGCCCGCGTGGCCTGCCGCACCGCGACCGAGCTGGGCGCCCATGCCGTGCTCGCGCTCAGTTTCCCCCTGCACCCGCCGGGCAAGCCGGAGAAGTCCCG
Source organism: Streptomyces collinus (assembly GCF_031348265.1). Classification (NCBI taxonomy): domain Bacteria; kingdom Bacillati; phylum Actinomycetota; class Actinomycetes; order Kitasatosporales; family Streptomycetaceae; genus Streptomyces; species Streptomyces collinus. The sequence continues at coordinate 5,889,377 of NZ_CP133771.1, forward strand.
CGCCGAGGAGCTGCTGGGAGCCGGAGTGCCCGTCCTCGTCGTGCAGGGCGCCAACGATCCGTTCGGGAAGCCGGAGGAATTCCCGGGCGGGCCGTTCGAGCTCGTGGAGATCCCGTACGCGGACCATGGTTTCGCCGTGCCGAAACGTGCGGACATCTCGCAGGACCGGGCCGTGTCCCTCATCACGGACGCGGTCGTGGAGTGGACCGGGTCACTCGGGTAAAGCTTCGGGAATGCCGGGGCGGCGATCACTGTTGTGCGGGACGTACGTGCTGGAGACCAGCACCGACGTCGTAGGAGAGGGAGTCCGCCGCATGGGTTCGACCATCTGCCCGACCCGCAGCAGCCGCGCCGACCTGGACTGGACGGTGCTGCACGCGGGCAAGACCGCCCCTATTCGGGCGGCGGGCGGACCGGATCGTCGTCTATCCTCCGATTCGGGTGAGACCGGTCTCGGTCTCGCGAGAACGTTCGAGGAGGTGGGTCCGGTCACTGGGACCGACGCAGGGACCGAAAACGGCCAGGCGGAGCAGCCCGAGGGCCAGGGCGGCACGGGCGCGGAGACGGCCGCGGAGCGCAGCGCGCGCTTCGAGCGGGACGCGCTGGAGTTCCTCGACCAGATGTACTCGGCCGCGCTGCGCATGACGCGCAACCCGGCCGACGCCGAGGACCTGGTGCAGGAGACGTACGCCAAGGCGTACGCGTCCTTCCACCAGTTCCGTGAGGGCACCAACCTCAAGGCGTGGCTGTACCGGATCCTCACCAACACCTTCATCAACTCGTACCGCAAGAAGCAGCGCGAACCTCAGCGCTCCGCGGCCGAGGAGATCGAGGACTGGCAGCTCGCCCGCGCCGAGTCGCACATGTCGACGGGCTTGCGCTCCGCGGAGTCGCAGGCGCTCGACCACCTGCCCGACTCGGACGTGAAGCAGGCGCTCCAGGCGATCCCCGAGGAGTTCCGCATCGCCGTCTATCTCGCGGACGTCGAGGGGTTTGCCTACAAGGAGATCGCCGACATCATGGGGACACCCATCGGAACGGTGATGTCCCGGCTGCACCGGGGCCGCCGTCAGCTGCGCGGCATGCTGGAGGACTACGCCCGTGACCGCGGGATGGTCCCGGCCGGTGCCGGAGAGTCGAACGAAGCGAAAGGCTCGGGGTCATGAGCTGCGGAGAGCCGCACGAGACGGATTGCAGCGAAATCCTCGATCATCTCTACGAGTTCCTCGACCGTGAGATGCCGGACTCGGACTGCGTGAAGTTCGAGCACCACTTCGAGGAGTGCTCGCCCTGCCTCGAGAAGTACGGGCTCGAGCAGGCCGTGAAGAAGCTCGTCAAGCGCTGCTGCGGGCACGACGACGTGCCGGGCGACCTGCGGGACAAGGTCATGGGGCGGATCGAGCTGATCCGCTCCGGCCAGGCCGTCCCCGACCAGGACGTCACGGCCTCGCCCGCCACGCCCCAGGAGTCCTGACACTCCTGCGCTTTTCAACTACCCCCCTCTGAACGGGTAGTCGCCCTCGAACGCGTCACTCAAACGTGCTAATCCGCGGGTTATCGGCCCGTGAACCCCCCTGCCGCCGCCCTAGGCTCCGGGCCTGACGGACCTGGCCGGGGAGGGGCTCATGGAAGCGGTACCGGCACGGGCACGGGTCTACATCGCCTGTGCCGCCCTGGCCGCGCTGCTCTGCCTGCTGCCGCCGCCGGGCGTACGCACGCCCTGGTGGGCGGTCGCGCTGCTCGCCGCGCTGTACGCCGGCTGCGAGCGCGTCGCCCGGTCCCGGTTCGTCGGGATCTCCCACCCGGCCGGGACCTTCTACCCCGTGCTGCTCGCCGGCGCCTTCCTGCTGCCGGCGCCCGCCGCGGCGCTGGTGGCCGTGCCCGGAGCGCTGCTCTCGCAGGTCGCCCGGCGGCCCGTGGCGCTGCGGCGCATCTGGCGGGCCGCCCAGCTCGTCCTCGGCGTGTGGGCCGCCGCCACGGTGCACCGGCTACTCGGCGGGCCGGACGCGGTGGCCGCGGCCGACGTCCCGTACGCACTCGGTCCGGCGGGAGCGGCCGTGCTGGCGTTCTGCCTGGTGCTCGCGCTGCTCGACGGCGGCATCCTGGCCGTGGCCGAACGGGTGCCGGTACGGCGGGCCTGGCGGGGCTTGGTGGCCCGCTCGCTCGCGCCGATCGCCGTGCACGGCCTCGCCGGGCTGATGATGGCGGTCCTGTGGCACAGCCCCTACGGGCCCGTCTCCGCGCTGCTCGTCCTGCTGCCCATGTGTGTCTCGTGGTGGGCGTTCGCGCAGTACCACCGGGAACGCGCCGCGCATCAGGCGACCATCCGGGCGCTGGTGCAGGCCGTCGACATCAAGGACGGGTACACGCGCGGGCACAGCGAGCGCGTCGGACAGGCATCCATGATGATCGCCCGTGAGCTGGGCATGGCCGACGAACGCGTGGAGGTGCTCCGCTTCGCCGGGATCCTGCACGACGTGGGCAAGCTGGGCGTGCCCACCCGGCTGCTCAGGAAGAACGGGCCGCTGACGCCCGAGGAGCGGCGCGTCATCGAGCTGCACCCCGAGTACGGGCACGAGATGGTGCGCGGCATCGGCTTCCTCGGGGAGGCCCGCGCCGCCGTGCTGCACCACCACGAGCGGCTGGACGGCAGCGGCTACCCGTACGGGCTGGTGGGCCGTCAGATCCCGGAGTCCGCACGGGTCGTGGCCGTCGCGGACGCCTTCGACGCCATGACCTCCACCCGCAGCTACAGCAGGGCCCGGCCCGTCGCCGTGGCCCTGGCGGAGCTGGAGCGGTGCGCGGGCAGCCACTTCGACCCGGTGATGGTCGCAGCTCTCGTCGAAGCCGTCGGGCGGACGGGGTGGCACCCCGCGGTGACCGCCGACGACGAGGAGACCCGCCCGGCCCGGGTGCCCCCGCCCGGCGCACCCCTGTCCAGCCGCCCGGGAGCACACCGATGAGCGCCTACCGGCCGCCACCGCTCCTCACCCTCGTCCACGCCTGCGCCGCCCTGCTCGCCGCCGGTTCCCTCGCCCTCACCCTCTACGACGGCCTTGAGGAACGCCGGGTCGCACTCGCCTTCGGCGTCCTCGTCACCGTCGGCGAGCTCACCCGGCGCAACGGCGCGCGGATCCGGGAGCCCGCCCCGCTCGGTGCCGCCGCGGCCCTGTCCTACGCCCTGCTCGGCGAGGCCGGCGGACGGGCCACCCACCACGGCCCCGCCCAGGTCGTCGCCGTGGTGCTGGCCGCCTCGCTGCTCGGCAGCGTCCCGCACGTCGCGCGCGGGCAGGGGCCCACCCTCGACCACCTGGCGCGCCGCGTGCTCACCGTCGGGTTCGTCGCCGTGTGCTTCCAGCCCCCGTACAACCGGGGCATGTTCGACGACTGGGGCGGTCCGGCCTACGCCCTGCTGCTGCTCGCGCTGCTGTCCCTGACCGCGCTGTGCGACGCGGTGCTCGCCGCCGCCCTGGCCCACACCCGCACCGGCTGGCCCTTCTGCCCGGTGCTGCGGGACGAGCTGCGGGCCGTGTGCGGCATCGGGTCCGCCGTCATCGCCACCGGGGCGGTGATGGCGCTGGCGGTCGCCGTGGTGGGGCTGTGGGCGCTGCCGGTCTTCTCCGTGCCGCTGCTGCTCGCCCAGATGTCGTTCCGCCGCTATGCCGCCGTCCGGGCGACCTACCGGCAGACCATCGCCTCCCTCGCCCGGGCCACGGAGGTCGCCGGCTACACCCCCTGCGGGCACGCGCGGCGGGTCGCAGCGGTCAGCCAGGCGGTGGGGCGTGACCTGGGGCTGACCGAGCCGGAGCTCGCGGTGCTGGAGTACGCGGCGCTCATGCACGACATCGGCCAGCTGAGTCTCGTCGACCCGGTGCCGGCGGGCGCCACCGCCGGGCTGCCCGTCGCGGAGCAGCGGCGGATCGCCCTGCTCGGCGGGGCCGTCGTCCGGCAGACGGGCGTCGACGAGGCGGTGGCCGTCGTCGTGGAGCGGCAGGCCGACCCCTACACCGAGCAGCCGCTTGCCGCGCGAATCGTCCGGGCCGTGAACGCGTACGAGGAGAAGTCCCGGGAAGGAGGGCCCGGCGGGCCGCTGACGGCGCTGGAGGAACTCCGGCTCGCCACCTCCGGGACGTACGCCCCGGAGGTGGTGGAATCACTGGCCCGCGTCCTGGCAAGGAGCAGTCTGACCCTGCCCTTGGCTGGGTAACCCATGGGTAATGAGCGCCCTTGAGGCCGTACGTGGTTGGATGCGAAGGAGAAGGTGTCCGGGGGCTCGAAACACAGCTACGGCCAGCCCACCGCACGGAACTGGCAGGCGGGAATCGTGAGGATCTTCGGCAAGGGACGGCACCGGCCCTCCGCCTCCTGGCGGCAGGCCACAGACCGGGCGTTCACCCTCATCGGCGACGGCCGTTACGAGGACGCGGGCGCCCTGCTGACACGTGCCGCCGATCTGGAGCCCTGGCTTTCCGAGTCCTGGTTCAACCTCGCGCTGCTGCACAAGTTCCGGCACGACTGGGAGCAGGCGCGGGCGGCCGGACTGCGGGCCGTGGCGCTGCTCGACCGGGACACCGGCGCGCCCGACTGGTGGAACGTCGGCATCGCCGCGACCGCGCTCCAGGACTGGCCGCTGGCCCGGCGCGCCTGGCAGGCCTACGGGCTGCGGGTGCCGGGGGCGGCCAACGACTCCGGCGAGCCCCTCGGCATGGACCTCGGCAGCGCGGCCGTACGGCTGTCCCCGGAGGGGGAGGCCGAGGTCGTGTGGGGACGGCGGCTGGATCCCGCGCGGATCGAGGTGCTGTCCATCCCGCTGCCGTCGTCCGGGCGCCGCTGGGGCGAGGTCGTGCTGCACGACGGGGTGCCGCACGGGGAGCGGACGACCGCCGCCGGGCACACGTACCCGGTGTTCGACGAGATCGAGCTGTGGGCGCCGTCGCCCGTGCCGACCTGGGTGGTGCTGCTGGAGGCGGCGACCGAGGCGGACCGGGACGCGCTGGAGCAGCTGGCGGCCGACGCCGGGTTCGCCGCGGAGGACTGGTCCTCCTCGGTGCGGCTGCTGTGCCGGATGTGCTCGGAGTCGCGGATGCCGTCGGACGAGGGCGACGGGGAGCATCTCGATCCGCACGATCACAGCGAGCCGGGGCATCCAGGGCCGCTGGGGCACCGGACGGACGGGCAGCTGTGGGTGCCGGAGCGGGAGTGCGGCTTGGCTGCGCCGGCTTCGCTGGTCCGGGGGTTGCTGGACGGGTGGGTCGCGGACAGTCCGGATTCCCGGGACTGGCGGGATCTCGAAGAGGTCTGTTAGCGCCGTTGTCGGGTGCAGCGCCGTCGTGGTTGTTCGCGCAGTTCCCCGCGCCCCTGACGGGGCGCCTTCCCCGTACCCTGTATCAGCATCCCGGGTTGGATTTGTTCAGGAAGGCGTACGGACGTCATGGCTCAGCAGGACACCGATCAGCAGCACGCGGGCGTGCTCCCCGTCGATGACGAGGGGTATGTGATCGACACGGAGGGCTGCGAGGAGCGCGAGGCGGCCTGGCGGGAGAAGGGGACCTCGCGGCCGATCACGGTCGTCGGGAACCCGGTGCTGCACAAGGAGTGCAAGGACGTCACCGACTTCGGCGAGGAGTTCCAGCAGCTCGTCGCGGACATGTTCGCCAGCCAGCGCACCGCCGAGGGCGTGGGCCTGGCCGCCAACCAGATCGGCGTCGACGCGAAGGTCTTCGTCTACGACTGCCCGGATGACGAGGGCGCCCGCCACACCGGTGTCGTCTGCAACCCCAAGCTCGTGGAACTGCCCGCCGACAAGCGCCGCCTGGACGACAGCAACGAGGGCTGCCTGTCGGTGCCCACCGCGTACGCGCCGCTCGCCCGGCCCGACTACGCCGAGGTGACCGGGCAGGACGAGAAGGGCAACCCGATCAAGGTGCGCGGCACCGGGTACTTCGCTCGGTGTTTGCAGCACGAGACCGACCACCTCTACGGGTACCTGTACATCGACCGGCTCTCCAAGCGTGAGCGCAAGGACGCGCTGCGGCAGATGGCCGAGAACGAGCCTCGCTACCCCGTGGTGGCCAACGACTGAGACCTCAGCTGCCTCCATCGCACGGCGTCTGTTCGGGTTCACCACCCTGAACAGGCGCCGTTCCGTTGTGTCGTTCGCCTGTCCGTCGCACGTTCGATCGCTTCTGCTCGCCTGGCGATCCATCGATAGTCACACAACGGGAGGTTCCCGGCACTGTGGGGGAGCGAATGAAGCAAATGCGTTCCCAGAACGGTCAGTTGTAGTGCTGAATGGGATGAGCGGGGTATGCAACGGCGCACGCCCGGCACGAAGGGAGGGGCGCCCGCGCCAACTGGCGTCTGAGAGGGGTTAGTTCGTGCATGCTTTGTCACACGGCACCACAACGGCACCGGCCGCGATCGCAGTTCCACCGTCGCTCTTTCTCCCGGTGATCGAGGCGGAGTTTCCCCGGCGACTCCACCCGTATTGGCCGAAGTGCCAGGAGGAGACCCGGGCCTGGCTGCTCGAAAAGCGGCTCATGCCGGCGGACAAGGTGGAGGAATATGCCGACGGCCTTTGCTACACCGACCTCATGGCCGGGTACTACCTCGGCGCCTCCGACGAGGTCATGCAGGCGATAGCCGACTACAGCGCGTGGTTCTTCCTCTGGGACGACCGCCACGACCGCGACATCGTGCACGGCCGTCCGGTCGCCTGGCGGCTGCTGCGGGACCGGCTGCACGCGGCCCTCGACTCCCCCGGGGAGCACCTGCACCACAAGGACCCACTGGTCGCCGGGTTCGCGGACAGCGTGCTGCGGCTGTACGCGTTCCTGCCCCAGACGTGGAACCTCCGGTTCGCCCGGCACTTCCACGCGGTGATCGACGCGTACGACCAGGAGTTCCGCAATCGCACCGAGGGAATCGTCCCGACGGTCGAGGAATACCTCCGGCTGCGCCGGCTCACCTTCGCGCACTGGATCTGGACGGACCTCCTGGAACCGACCGCCGGATGTGAACTTCCCGATGCCGTGAGAAAACATCCGGCATATCGGCGGGCGGCACTGCTGAGCCAGGAATTCGCCGCCTGGTACAACGATCTGTGCTCGCTCCCGAAAGAGATAGCCGGCGACGAGGTGCACAATCTCGGAATCAGTCTCATCACCCATGAGGGGATGACTCTGGAACAGGCGGTCGTGGAAATACGGCGCCGTGTCGATGAATGCATCACCGATTTCCTCAAGGGTGAACGGGATGCATTGCGCTTCGCCGAAGATCTCGCCGACGGCTCCGTGCGGGGAAAGGAACTGAGCGCCGCCGTGCGGGCCTGCCTGAGCAATATGCGGAACTGGTTCAGTTCCGTGTACTGGTTCCACCACGAGTCCGGCCGTTACATGGTCGACAGCTGGGACGACCGGTCCACGCCCCCGTACGTCAACAACGAAGCGGCAGGTGAGAAATGACCATCGAGTCTGTGAAGCCCGAAACCCCGCCGGCCGTGGAACCCCGGGAGCCGCCCCGGGCGGGGGGTGGCGTCCCCGTCCTCGGGCACGGCTGGAAGCTGGCGCGCGACCCGCTGGCGTTCATGGCGCGGCTGCGCGACCACGGCGACGTCGTGCGGCTGAAGATCGGGCCGAAGACGGTGTACGCGGTCACCACCCCGGCCCTGACCGGCGCCCTGGCGCTGAGCAACGACTTCATCATCGCCGGGCCCCTGTGGGAATCCCTGGAGGGCCTGCTCGGCAAGGAGGGCGTGGCCACGGCGAACGGCCCGCGCCACCGGCGCCAGCGGCGCACCATCCAGCCCGCCTTCCGGCTCGACGCCATCCCCGCCTACGGCCCGATCATGGAGGAGGAAGCGCACGCGCTGACCGAGCGCTGGAAGCCCGGCGAGACGATCGACTGCACCTCGGAGTCCTTCCGGGTGGCCGTGCGCATCGCGGCCCGCTGCCTGCTGCGCGGCGCCTACATGGACGAGCGGGCGGAACGGCTGTGCGTCGCCCTCGCCACCGTCTTCCGGGGGATGTACCGGCGGATGGTGGTCCCGCTCGGACCGCTCTACAACCTGCCGCTCCCCGCCAACCGTGAATTCAACCGGGCATTGGCCGATTTGCATCTCCTCGTCGACGAGATCGTCGCCGAGCGCCGGGCATCCGGTCAAAAGCCGGACGATTTGCTGACGGCATTGCTGGAGGCGACGGACGAGAATGGAGACCCGATCGGGGAACAGGAGATCCACGATCAGGTCGTCGCGATCCTCACCCCCGGCAGCGAGACGATCGCCTCCACGATCATGTGGCTGTTGCATATGCTCGCGGAGCACCCCGAACACGGCGACCGGGTACGCGACGAAGTGCAAGCGGTCACCGGTGGGAGGCCGGTGGCATTCGCAGACGTCCGAGGACTCAGGCACACCAATAATGTCGTCGTCGAGTCCATGCGTTTGAGCCCCGCCGTCTGGATTCTGACGCGCCGGGCGGTGCGGGACACGGAACTCGGTGGATACCGTATTCCATCCGGGGCGGACATCATCTACAGCCCGTACGCGATCCAGCGCGACCCGAAGTCGTACGAGCGGAACCTGGAGTTCGACCCCGACCGCTGGCTTCCGGACCGGGTCAAGGACGTCCCGAAGCACGCCATGAGCCCGTTCAGCGTGGGCAACCGCAAGTGCCCGAGCGATCACTTCTCGATGGCCCAGCTGACGCTGGTCACGGCGGCCCTGGCCACCAGGTACCGATTCGAGCAGGTCCCCGGCTCCAAGGACGCCACCCGTGTCGGCATCACGCTCCGGCCGCACGACCTGCGGGTGCGGCCGGTGCCGAGGTGACGGAGGGGGCTTCAGGCCGCTTCGGGGCCTCTGAACGTCCGCCGATAGGAGTTCGGCGTGGTCCCGATCGCCCGGACGAAGTGGTGGCGCAGCGTGGCCGCGTTGCCGAACCCCGTTCGACCGGCGATCGCGTCCATCGTCTCGTCCGTCGCCTCCAGCAGCCGCTGGGCCAGCAGCACGCGCTGGCGCAGGATCCAGCGGTAGGGAGTGGTCCCGGTCTCCTGCTGGAAGCGGCGGGCGAAGGTGCGCGGGGACATGTGGGCGTGGGCGGCGAGCTGCTCGACGGTGACCTCCTCGTCGAGATGGCGTTCCATCCACGCCAGCACGTCGCCGATCGTGTCGCCCTCGGGGTGGGGGAGCGGGCGCTCGATGTACTGGGCCTGGCCGCCGTCGCGGTGCGGCGGTACCACCATCCGCCGGGCGATCTTGTTGGCGACCTCGGAGCCCTGCTCCTTGCGCACCAGGTGCAGGCAGGCGTCGATGCCGGCGGCCGTGCCGGCGGAGGTGATCACCGGGTCCTCGTCGACGTAGAGCACGTCCGGTTCGACGATCACGTGCGGGTACTGCCGGGCGAGGTCCTTGGCGTGCTTCCAGTGCGTGGCGCAGCGGCGGCCGTCCAGCAGCCCGGCCGCGGCCAGCACGAAGACACCGGAGCACACGCTCAGCACCCGGGCGCCGCGGTCGACCGCACGGCGCAGGGAGTCCAGCAGCTCCGGGGGGAAATCCCGGTACGCGTAGGTGTGGCCGGCCGGCACCGCGATCAGGTCGGCCGTCTCCAGACGCTCCAGGCCGTGCTCGGCCTGGAGCGAGAAGCCCGAATTCATGCGCAGCACGGGGCCCTCGGCCGAGGCGACGGCGAAGTCGTAGACCGGCAGGCCCTCGTCGCTCCGGTCGGTGCCGAAGACCTCGCACACCACACCCAGTTCGAAGGGGTTCACGCCGTCGAGCAAGGCGACGGCCACGTTCTGCAGCATGGATCCAGTGTGCCTCGCCCTTGGCAGTAATTCGAGGGTCTCCGGCAGTCCTGCCACTGACGGTAAGGAGTCATCGGCGCGACAGTGGTGTCCATGAACACGAACCAGATCGAAGCACTCATCGGAATGACCGCCACCTTCGGGATCCTGGTCCTCCTGATCCTCCCGTCCGTGATCGGCCTGGTGCGCGAGCGGCGCATCGACCGTCAGATCCGGGAGGCCCAGGAGGCCCGGGAAGGCGTACCGGCTCAGAAGTCCTCGTCCAGGTCGACGGTGCCCTCCACCGCCACCTGGTACGCGGAGGGCCGCCGCTCGAAGAAGTTGGTCAGCTCCTGAACGCCCTGCAGCTCCATGAAGGAGAAGGGGTTCTCGGAGCCGTAGACCGGAGCGAAGCCGAGGCGGGTGAGCCGCTGGTCGGCGACGCACTCCAGGTACTGCCGCATCGACTCGGTGTTCATGCCCGGCAGGCCGTCACCGCACAGGTCGCGCGCGAACTGCAGCTCGGCCTCGACGGCCTCCCGGAGCATGTCCGTCACCTCCTGCTGGAGCCGGTCGTCGAACAGCTCCGGCTCCTCCTTGCGGACGGTGTCGACCACCTCGAAGGCGAAGGACATGTGCATCGTCTCGTCGCGGAACACCCAGTTGGTGCCGGTGGCCAGGCCGTGCAGCAGGCCCCGGCTGCGGAACCAGTAGACGTACGCGAAGGCGCCGTAGAAGAACAGGCCCTCGATGCACGCGGCGAAGCAGATCAGGTTGAGCAGGAAGCGGCGGCGGTCGGCCTGGGTCTCCAGCCGGTCCAGCTTGTCCACCGAGTCCATCCACTTGAAGCAGAACGAGGCCTTCTCGCGGATGGACGGGATGTTCTCCACGGCCGCGAAGGCCGCCGCGCGGTCCTCCGGGTCGGGCAGATAGGTGTCGAGCAGCGTCAGATAGAACTGGACGTGCACGGCCTCCTCGAAGAGCTGACGGCTCAGGTAGAGCCGCGCCTCTGGGGAGTTGATGTGCTTGTACAGCGTCAGCACGAGGTTGTTGGCGACGATCGAGTCGCCCGTGGCGAAGAACGCGACCAGCCGGCCGATCAGGTGCTGCTCCGCCGGTGACAGCTTGGCGAGGTCGGCGACGTCCGAGTGGAGGTCGACCTCCTCCACGGTCCAGGTGTTCTTGATGGCGTCCCGGTAGCGCTCGTAGAAGTCCGGGTAGCGCATGGGGCGGAGAGTCAGTTCGAAGCCGGGGTCGAGAAGGTTCTGGGTGCTCATTACTGGCAGGCCTCGCAGGACTCGGGGTTTTCCAGGGAGCAGGCGACCGCTTCGGGATCGGGGGTGGCCTGCACGGGGACGGTGGCCCGGGCGGCGCGGGCGATGCGGGTCGCCGGGCGCGAGCGCAGGTAGTACGTGGTCTTCAGCCCGGACTTCCAGGCGTAGGCGTACATCGAGGAGAGCTTGCCGATGGTCGGCGTCTCCAGGAACAGGTTCAGGGACTGGGACTGGTCCAGGAACGGGGTCCTGGCCGCAGCCATGTCGATCAGGCCGCGCTGCGGGATCTCCCACGCCGTGCGGTAGAGGGCGCGCACGTCCTCGGGGATCCAGGCGAAGTCCTGCACCGAGCCGCTGGCCTCGCGCAGGGCCTCCCGGGTGCGGGCGTCCCACACGCCGAGCCGCTTCAGCTCGTCCACCAGGTAGGAGTTGACCTGGAGGAACTCACCCGACAGCGTCTCGCGCTTGAACAGGTTGGACACCTGCGGCTCGATGCACTCGTACACGCCCGCGATGGAGGCGATCGTGGCCGTCGGGGCGATGGCGAGCAGGAGCGAGTTGCGCATGCCGGTCGTGGCGACGCGCTCGCGCAGGGCCGCCCAGCGGTCCGGCCAGGTGAGCTCCGCTTCGTAGTGGTCGGGGTGCAGTACACCCCGGGCCGTACGGGTCTTCTCCCAGGCCGGCAACGGGCCGTTGCGCTCGGCGAGGTCGGCGGAGGCCTCGTACGCGGCGAGCATGATCCGCTCGGCGATCCGGGTGGAGAGGGCCTTGGCCTCCGGCGAGTCGAAGGGCAGACGCAGCTTGAAGAAGACGTCCTGGAGGCCCATCGCGCCGAGGCCGACCGGACGCCAGCGGGCGTTGGAGCGGCCCGCCTGCTCGGTCGGGTAGAAGTTGATGTCCACGACCCGGTCGAGGAAGGTCACGGCCGTGCGGACGGTCTCGTCCAGCCGCTCCCAGTCGAGATCACCGGTCGATGAGTCGACAAAGGAACCCAGGTTGACCGAGCCCAGGTTGCAGACGGCGGTCTCCCCGTCGCTGGTGACCTCCAGGATCTCCGTGCAGAGGTTGGAGGAGTGGACGACGTGGCCCCGCTCAGCCGTCTGGTTGGCGGTGCGGTTGGCGGCGTCCTTGAAGGTCATCCAGCCGTTGCCGGTCTGCGCGAGGGTGCGCATCATGCGGCCGTACAGCTCACGGGCGGGCAGGGTCTTCCGCGCGAGGCCCTTCGCCTCGGCCGCCCGGTACGCGGCGTCGAACTCCTCGCCCCACAGGTCGACCAGCTCGGGCACGTCCGAGGGGGAGAACAGCGACCACTGCGCGTCGGCGTTCACGCGCCGCATGAACTCGTCCGGCACCCAGTGCGCCAGGTTCAGGTTGTGCGTGCGGCGGGCGTCCTCGCCGGTGTTGTCGCGCAGCTCCAGGAACTCCTCGATGTCGGAGTGCCAGGTCTCCAGGTACACCGCGGCGGCGCCCTTGCGCCGGCCGCCCTGGTTCACGGCGGCGACCGAGGCGTCGAGGGTCTTCAGGAACGGGACGATGCCGTTGGAGTGGCCGTTGGTGCCGCGGATCAGGGAACCGCGGGCGCGGATGCGGGAGTACGCGAGTCCGATGCCGCCGGCGTGCTTCGACAGCCGGGCCACCTGGTGGTACCGGTCGTAGATGGAGTCCAGCTCGTCCTTGGGGGAGTCGAGGAGGTAGCAGGACGACATCTGCGGGTGCCGGGTGCCCGAGTTGAAGAGGGTGGGGGAGGAGGGGAGGTAGTCGAGGCGGCTCATGAGCCCGTAGAGCGCGGCGACTTCGTCGACGGAGCGGCGGGTGTCGTCCTCGGCGAGACCGGCGGCGACCCGCAGCATGAAGTGCTGGGGCGTCTCGACGACCTTGCGGGTGATCGGGTGCCGGAGCAGATAGCGGCTGTGCAGGGTGCGCAGGCCGAAGTAGCCGAAGCGGTCATCGGCGCCGGTGTCGACCAGGGCGTCGAGCCGGGCCGCGTGCAGCCGGACGAACTCGGCGGTGCGGTCGGCGATGAGGCCCTCGCGGTGGCCCACCGCCACGGACTCGGTGAAGGACGTGACGCCCTGCGAGGCGGCCTCCTCGCGGATGCCGATGGTCAGCAGCCGGGCGGCCAGCCTGGAGTAGGCGGGGTCCTCGGAGATCAGACCGGCCGCGGCCTCCGTCGCCAGCTCCCGCAACTCGCCCTCGTCCGCCTGCGCGGACCGGCCGCGCAGCGCCGCGGCGGCGACCCGGCCGGGCTCGGCGTCGGGGAGGTCGGCGGTCAGCTCGGTCAGGGTCCGCAACAGCGCGGCGCCTGGGGCGTCGTGCTCTTCTTCGCTGGCTGAGACCGGTTCGGCTGGCGCGATGGTCACGTGGGGCTCTCCCTCGCTCGGCACGGGGGCCTCGTCGAGGGCAGGGGGCAGCACACGAGCGCACGCGGCGTCGCGTCCACCGGCCCATTCCACGAGGCCCGGACGTCGGGGCACCACGGCCGGGTGGCCGGGTGCGCTGTCGGCAGGTCCTCGGACTGACGCCCATGCGCACATATGGGCATGGGTACACCGTTGCGGGACAGTTCCGGATTCGCACCGGATTCCCCTGCGGCGGCAGCGAGCATGAGCATACATCTTGTGTCGGGTCCCGATGACACCCCCAGATGTTGTGTCGCGGTGGTGTCGGAGCGTCAGCTCTACGTGACAGCGGGCCGCCGTGACGCTCGGTCACGGCGGCCCGCTGCGGGGGTGTTCGTGATGGGCCGGGGCCCTGGAATCAGTGCGCGGAACCAGCAGTCGCCGGCGGGAGTTCCACCTGGACCCCGGGGTCGCCCGCGTCCGCCGTGTAGTCCTCCGGCTTGGTCTCGTCGATGCCGTCGGGGGCCTTCAGGGCCTTCAGGACGAAGGTCAGGACCACCGTCACCACCACGTTCAGGACGAACGCCGTGAGGCCGATGTAGCCGATCTCCCCGATGCCCGGGATCTCCTTCGCGGAGCCGCCGAAGTGCTTCTGGGTCGGGGAGGCCACGCCGTACGCGGCGACCGTGCCGTAGACCATGCCGACCGCCCAGCCCGCGAGCAGGGCCCAGCGGTGGAACCAGCGGGTGAACAGGCCGCCGACCAGGGCCGGGAAGGTCTGCAGGATCCAGATGCCGCCCAGCAGCTGGAAGTTGATGGCGACCGTCTTGTCCATGGTGAGGACGAAGGCCAGGGCGCCGACCTTCACCAGCAGCGACACCAGCTTGGAGACCTTGGTCTCCTGCGCGGGAGTCGCGTCCGGCTTGATGAAGTCCTTGTAGATGTTGCGGGTGAAGAGGTTCGCGGCCGCGATGGACATGATGGCCGCGGGCACCAGCGCGCCGATGCCGATCGCCGCGAACGCAACGCCCGCGAACCAGTCCGGGAACATCGTCTCGAACAGCTGCGGGATCGCCAGCTGCCCGTTCTGCACCTTGATGCCGGCCGCGATCGCCATGAACCCGAGCAGCGCCAGCAGACCCAGCATCAGCGAGTACAGCGGCAGGATCGTGGTGTTGCGGCGGATCACCTCACGGCTCTTCGAGGACAGCGTCGCCGTGATCGAGTGCGGGTACATGAAGAGCGCCAGGGCGGAGCCCAACGCCAGCGTGGCGTACGTCCACTGGCCCGGCTCGGCCGGTGTCAGCGCACCGCGCGGCGCGCCCGTCGCCGGGTTGGTCTGGCTGTACGCCTCACTGGCCTTGGCGAAGATGTCGTCGAAGCCGCCCAGCTTGATCGGGATGTAGATGATCGCCACCGCGATGACGATGTAGATCAGCGTGTCCTTCACGAACGCGATGAGGGCGGGGGCCCGCAGACCCGACGAGTACGTGTACGCGGCCAGCACGCCGAACGCGATCAGCAGCGGCAGGTCCTTGATGAACCAGTTGGTGTTCTCGCCGCCGCCGACGCCCATCACGTCCAGCACGGCCTGGATGCCCACCAGTTGGAGCGCGATGTACGGCATGGTCGCGAGGATGCCGGTGAGGGCCACGGCCAGCGACAGACCCTTGGAGCCGAAGCGGCCGCGCACGAAGTCGGAGGTCGTGACGTAGCCGTGCTTGTGGGACACCGACCACAGGCGGGGGAGGAAGGTGAAGATCAGCGGGTACACCAGGATCGTGTACGGCACCGCGAAGAAGCCCGCCGCGCCCGCCGCGTAGATCGCCGCCGGCACGGCGACGAAGGTGTACGCCGTGTACAGGTCACCGCCGAGCAGGAACCAGGTGACCCAGGTGCCGAACGAGCGGCCGCCCAGGCCCCATTCGTCCAGGCTCTGCTCGTTCTCGGCCTTGCGCCAGCGCGCGGCCAGGAAACCCATGACCGTCACGGCCAGGAAGAAGAAGATGAAGACGCCGAGCGCGACGCCGTTCACGCCGTCCTTCACTGCGACGCACCGCCCTTCGCGGCCGAGCGGGCGCGCTGGTCACGCTGCCAGAGCTTGTAGGCGATCATCGTCAGGACGGTGGAGATGAGCACCCACGCCATCTGGTACCAGTAGAAGAACGGGATCCCGATGAAGGCCGGGTCGGTCTTGGCGTACGACCCGACCCACAGCATGGCCACGAACGGCGCTATGAGGCAGATGGCGATGACGACGCGCATGGGCGTCACCACCGGCCCTCTGCTGACTTCCGGTGCTTGCGACATCAGGCGGCTCCGTCCCCTTGGTGATCACCTGTAGTGCGCAGGCAATCTAGGTCAGGGTGCGGCGACAGCGGAACCCCTCGTCCGCAATGCGGTACCCAACCGAAACCGGGCCTCAGCAGCGCCGGAAGCGCCGCGGGGCGTCGCTAGTCGGCAGGCCGCTTCAGCCGTGCCACGAACTTGTAGCGGTCCCCCCGGTAGACCGACCGCACCCACTCCACCGGCTGACCGTCCCGGTCCAGCGAGTGGCGGGAGAGCATCAGCATCGGCAGGCCGACGTCCGTGCCGAGCAGGCCGGCCTCGCGCGGGGTGGCCAGGGACGTCTCGATGGTCTCCTCGGCCTCCGCGAGGTGGACGTCGTAGACCTCGGCCAACGCCGTGTAGAGGGACGTGTACTTCACCAGCGAGCGCCGCAGCGCCGGGAAGCGCTTCGCGCTCAGGTGGGTGGTCTCTATGGCCATCGGCTCGCCGTTGGCCATGCGCAGCCGCTCGATGCGCAGCACGCGCCCGCCGGGCGTGATGTCGAGCAGCCCGGCCAGGCGGTCGTCGGCCGTGATGTAGCCGATGTCCAGCAGCTGCGAGGTGGGTTCGAGGCCCTGGGCGCGCATGTCCTCGGTGTACGAGGTCAGTTGCAGCGCCTGCGAGACCTTGGGCTTGGCGACGAACGTGCCCTTGCCCTGGATGCGTTCCAGCCGGCCCTCGACGACCAGTTCCTGCAGCGCCTGGCGCACGGTGGTGCGCGAGGTGTCGAACTCCGCCGCCAGGGTGCGCTCGGGCGGGACCGGCGTGCCCGGCGCCTGCGTCTCCGTCATGTCGAGCAGGTGCTTCTTCAGGCGGTAGTACTTGGGCACGCGTGCGGTACGGACGGGCACCCCGTTCTCGTTCTCCGCACTGCTGACGTCGGTGCTCATGCTCCGCCTTCCCGGCTCGGTCTGCCGACACGATCCCACTTGTATACCGTCGGCGCCTCTTTTGGTCTAGTCCACCATTCCCTGTGGTCTACCCGCAGTATGCCGTGCCCGCCGGGGTTTTCGCTGGCTTCTTACTTAAAGGTTCCTGCATATGTAGGTCGCATAACGGCTGGTCAGGGCTGTAACGCGACCCTTGACAGGCCTTCTGGTCTGGTCCAAGCTCCCCGTACTGGTCTACACCATTGGTCCAGGCCCGGCCCCCCGTTCACTGCGAGGAGCCAGGGGGGTTGTGGGATCCCTGAGGAGGGTGGCGTGAAGCGCAAGCTGATATCCGCGATCGGTATCGCGGGCATGATGGTCTCCATCGCGGCGTGCGGGGGCGAGGGTGACGGGGGTTCCGACAAGGGCGCGGACGCCAAGGAGCTGACCGTCTGGCTCACCGTCGACGCGCAGAACAACTGGCCGGAGCTGGTGAAGGCCGCCGACGCCGCGGTGAAGAAGAAGCACCCCGGCGTCAAGATCAACCACGAGTACTACGGCTGGCCCGACAAGAACGCCAAGCTCGACGCCGTCCTCGCCACGGACAAGGCCCCCGACGTGGTCGAGATGGGCAACACCGAGATGCTCGGCTACATGGTCAAGGGCGCCTTCGCCCCCCTCGACCAGGCCAAGTTCGACAACGCCGACGCCTGGCTGGACGGCCTCAAGGCCTCGGTCACCTACGAGGACAAGACCTACGGCGTCCCGTACTACGCCGGCGGCCGCGTCGCCAACTGGCGCAAGGACGTCGCGGCGTCGGTCGGGGTGAAGTCGGCACCTAAGACGTACAAGGGGCTGACCGCCGCCCTGGACAAGATCCAGAAGAAGCAGGGCGACAAGTTCAGCGCCTGGTACCAGCCCACCCGCGACTGGTACGCGGCCATGTCCTTCGTCTACGACGCCGGCGGCGCCATCGCCACCGAGTCGGGCGGCCAGTGGAAGGCCTCCCTCTCCTCCCCCGAGTCCCTCAAGGGCCTGAAGGAGTTCAAGAACGTCGTCGACTCGTACATGCACGGCGACAAGACCAAGGACGAGTCCGACCGCTACATCGTCTACGGCCAGGGCAAGTCCTCCATGATCTTCGCCGCCGCCTGGGAGGGCGCCACCGCCGAGGACCCGAAGAACGACAAGACCGGCAAGCTCAAGGGCAACCTCGAGAACTTCGTGATGCCCGGCCCGTCCGGCAAGAACATGCCCGTCTTCCTGGGCGGCTCCGACCTCGCCGTGCCGGTGAAGTCCGACGCCCAGGCACTGGCCGCCGAGTGGATCAACGCGTTCGCAGGCTCCTCCGGCCAGAAGGGGCTGATGGCCAAGGGCAACCTGCCCAACAACAAGACGGACCTCGCCACGCTCAAGAACGACCCGAAGACGGCCGTCCCCGCCACCGCGGCCGAGTCCAACTGGTTCGTCCCGATGGCCCCCGGCTGGGGCCAGGTCGAGAAGGCGCAGATCCTGCAGACCATGTTGCAGAGCATCGGCACCGGCAAGAAGTCCGTCGCGGCCGCCGCCAAGGAGGCGGACGCCGCGATCGACAAGGTCATCAACACCAAGTGACCTTCGGGCGGGGTCCCACCGGTGGGACCCCGCCGCCGTCAAGACCTGAGGGACCGCCGAGGAGCGCGCGATGAGTGCCGCAGACACCCACATCCCTGCCAAAGTGCCGCCGCCGCGGCAGGCACCCCCGCCACCCCCCGAGAACCGACGGCCCCGCGAGCGTCGCACGTCCGGCGGGGCCGCGGTCCCCTGGCTGCTGCTCGCGCCCTGCCTGCTGATCCTCGCCCTGGTCATGGGCTATCCGCTGGCCCGCCTGGTCACCCTGTCCTTCCAGAAGTTCGGGCAGTCCCAGCTGTGGGGCTTCCAGCCGGCCGAGTCGGTCGGCTTCGACAACTTCGCCAAGGTGCTGGGCGACGGCGAGTTCGGGGCCGTCGTCCTGCGCACGATCGTCTTCGCGGCCGGTGCCGTCGTCTTCACGATGGTGATCGGGATGGCCCTCGCCCTGCTGCTCCAGCGGGTCTCCGGCTGGCTGAAGATGCTCATCAACATCGTGCTGGTGGCCAGCTGGGGCATGCCGGTGATCGTGGCGACCACGGTCTTCAAGTGGCTCTTCGACTCCGACTACGGCGTCTTCAACGCGCTGCTCAGCAAGCTGCCCGGCGTCGACATGGTCGGCCACAACTGGTTCGCCAGCGGACCCGAGGGGCTGGCCGTGATCATGCTGCTGGTGATCTGGGGAGCCGTGCCGTTCGTGGTCATCACGCTCAGCGCCGGTCTCACCCAGGTCCCGAAGGAGCTGGAGGAGGCCGCTCGCCTGGACGGCGCCGGCTCCTGGGGTGTCTTCCGTTACGTCACCCTGCCCGTCCTCAAGCCGATCATCGTGATGCTGACGACCCTGTCGGTCATCTGGGACATGGGCGTCTTCCCCCAGGTGTTCGTCATGCGGGGCGGCCACCCCGAGCCGGAGTTCCAGGTCCTCAACACCTACTCCTACGACCGGGCCTTCGTCGTCAACGACTACGCCCAGGGCTCGGCCATCGCGCTGATCACCGTCCTGCTGCTGCTCGGCGTGGTCGCCGTCTACATGCGGCAGATGCTGAAGATCGGAGAGGTCGAATGAGTACGCTCGCCGGAGCCGGCCGCCGGAAGACAACCGGGCGCCGCACGTCGCGGCTCGGCTGGAACCTCCTCGGCCTCCTGGTCTTCGTCACCGCCGGCTTCCCGCTCTACTGGATGCTCAACACGGCGTTCAAGCCCGCCAAGGACGCCATCGACGCGGATCCGAGCCTCCTGCCGACCGGCATCACCCTCGACAACTTCACCCGGGCGCTGGACATCGCCGACTTCTGGGGCCCGGTCGGCCGCAGCATGGTGGTGTCGCTGGCGGTGGTCGTCATCGGCATGGTGGTCGGGCTGCTGGCCGCGCTCGCCATCTCCCGGTTCGCCTTCCGCGGCCGCAAGATCGTGATCGTGGGCATCCTCGCGGTCCAGATGGTCCCGCTGGTCGCCATGATCATTCCGGTGTTCCTGCTGCTCAACGACCTCGGCCAGTACGACCGGCTCACCGGCCTCATCATCACGTACCTGACGTTCATCCTCCCGTTCACCGTGTGGACGCTGCGGGGCTTCATCGTCAACATCCCGAAGGAACTGGAGGAGGCGGCCATGGTCGACGGCTGCTCCCGCACCGGCGCCTTCCTCCGGGTCGTCTTCCCCCTGCTGGCCCCCGGCATGGTCGCCACCTCGGTCTACGCCTTCATCCAGGCCTGGAACGAGTACCTCTACGCCCTGATGCTGCTCAGCCAGAAGAACCAGACCGCGACCGTCTGGCTCGGCAATTTCACCACCAAGCACGGCACCGAATATGCCCCGATGATGGCCGGAGCCACGATGATGGCCGTGCCGATCGTCGCCCTCTTCCTCCTCGTCCAGCGCAAGATGGCCGCGGGCCTGACCGCGGGCGCCGTGAAGGGATGACCTCACCCGATGACGACACTCGCCAGCGGCACCGACACACTCACCCGCGACGCCCTGACGGTCCTCCAGCCCGGCTTCACCGGCACCACCGCCCCCGACTGGCTGCTGCGCCGCCTCGGTGAGGGACTCGCCTCCGTCGGGCTCTTCGGCCGCAACATCG
Source organism: Streptomyces collinus (assembly GCF_031348265.1). Taxonomy (NCBI): domain Bacteria; kingdom Bacillati; phylum Actinomycetota; class Actinomycetes; order Kitasatosporales; family Streptomycetaceae; genus Streptomyces; species Streptomyces collinus. Next base: position 5,909,661 of record NZ_CP133771.1, read on the forward strand.
CCTCCTCCGGCCAACTCGCCGCCCTCACCGCACAGCTGCGGGCCGAGCGCGACGACGTCCTCGTCGCCATCGACGAGGAGGGCGGCGACGTGACCCGCCTGGAGGTGCGCAACGGCTCCTCCTTCCCGGGCAACCACGCCCTCGGCGCGATCGACGACGTGGAGCTGACCCAGCAGGTCGCCCACGAACTGGGCCGGCGCCTTGCCGCGTGCGGCGTCAACCTCAACTGGGCCCCGTCCGCCGACGTCAACTCCGACCCGCGCAACCCGGTCATCGGCGTCCGCTCCTTCGGCGCCGACACCGGCCTGGCCGCCCGGCACACGGCTGCCTATGTGACCGGCCTGCAATCCGCCGGGGTCGCCGCCTGCACCAAGCACTTCCCGGGCCACGGCGACACGGCCGTCGACTCCCACCACGCCCTGCCGCGCATCGACGTCTCCGCCGGCGTGCTGGCCGAACGCGAACTGGCCCCCTTCCGCGCCGCCATCGCCGCCGGCACCCGGGCCGTCATGAGCGCCCACATCCTCGTCCCCGCCCTGGACCCAGACCGTCCCGCCACCCTCTCGCACCGCATCCTCACCGGCCTGCTGCGCGACGAACTGGGCTACGCCGGCCTCATCGTCACCGACGGCATGGAGATGCACGCCATCGCCGGCACCTACGGCATCGAACGCGGCAGCGTCCTCGCCATCGCCGCGGGCGCCGACGCGATCTGCGTGGGCGGCGGCCTCGCTGACGACGCGACCGTGCTGCGCCTGCGGGACGCCCTGGTCTCGGCCGTGCGCGCGGGCGAACTCCCGGAGGGGCGCCTCGCCGAGGCCGCCGACCGGGTACGGGCCCTCGCCCGCTGGGCGGGCACGGCAGGGCGCCCGGCCGAGGACACCCACGGCACCGAGATCGGCCTGCATGCCGCCCGCCGCGCCCTCACCGTGACGGCCGCGCCCGGCCTCGGCGATCCCGCGACGTTCAAGCCCCTCACCGAACCGCCCTACGTCGCCGCCCTCACCCCCGTCGCCAACATCGCGGTCGGCGACGAGACGCCATGGGGCATCGCCGCCGAGCTCATCCACCTCCTGCCCGGCACTGTGACCGGCAGCTTCTCCGCCGGGGACGGCCCGGAGAGCGAGGCCGGGGAGAACGCCGGCCGCGCGGCCCTCCAGGCCGCCGGACCGCGCCGCATCGTGGCCGTCGTCCGCGACGAACACCGCCACCCCTGGATGGCCTCCGCCCTCGACGCCCTGCTGGCCGCCCGCCCCGACACCGTCGTCGTCGAGATGGGTGTCCCGCAGGCCGCCCCGCGCGGCGCCCTGCACATCGCCACCCACGGCGCGGCCCGCGTCTGCGGCCGGGCGGCGGCCGAGGTGATCGCCGGAGCCATGGGCCGCTGAACCCGCTGAGTACCTCTTCGATGAGCTGGGTTGTAAGCCTGCGACCACATGTAGTACTCCTTATACATGAGCGAGCAGGTGCACAACAGGCTGGCCGTGGTGCGCGCCGAACACAAGGTGTCGCGCCAGAGCCTGGCCGAGGCAGTGGGGGCCCACTACCAGACCATCGGCTACATCGAGCGGGGGCAGTACAACCCGAGCCTCGACCTGGCGCTGAAGATCGCGAAGTTCTTCGGTCTGCCGGTCGAGGCCCTGTTCTCCCTCGAACCGTTCCGGCCGCTCACGGACGAGGTCTACGGGAGGAAACAGCCATGACGACGACACGCCTGACCCGCTACGACCGGAGCATGCTGCGGCTGATGAACGACCGCCGCGCAGCGGCCTGGCACGCCACGGCAGCACGCCGCCGCGTGGCCGTTGCCGCCCATGTCACCCTCACCCTGGCCATCGGCGGTCTGATGACCCACATGTTCCTCGCCGAGGGCGAACCGCTGTGGGCCGTGGCCGTGATGGCGGTGCTGCTGTTGCCCTGGATGGTCGCGACCGGCGTGATCAACAGCGCCACCCGGGGCCTGCTGGAACTGCGCGAACACGTCCTGGACGAGCGCCAGTCGGCAGAACGCAGCCGCGTCCTGGCCCGGGCCCACCGCGTGACGACGCTGCTCCTCGCGGCCACGGCGGTCACCCTGCTGATCACGGGCGGTGTCGCCGGAGACGCCCCGAAGGCCTACGCGGCGCCCCTGCTCATCGCCGTCCTCGTCGTCCACTGGGTGATGCCCCTGTGGGTGGCCGGCTGGCGCGCCCAGGACGAGCCGGCCGACGACGACGTACTGGAGCCCGGGGCGCTGGGCCGCTAGCCCCCTGTCACTCGGGTCGGGCGACCGGGGGAGCGTCGGTGCTGTCCCGGGCCCGCCGGAGGTCTCAGATGCCCTGCCACTCCGGCTTGTTGGCGTAGGTGTGCCGGAAGTAGTCCGCCAGCTTCAGCTTCGACGCGGCGGCCTCGTCCACGACGACGGTCGCATGCGGGTGGAGCTGGAGCGCGGACGCGGGGCACACCGCGGCGATCGGCCCTTCCACCGTCGCCGCGACCGCGTCAGCCTTGCCCTCACCGGTGGCGAGCAGCACCAGGTGCCGGGCCTCCAGGATGGTGCCGATGCCCTGCGTGATCACGTGGTGCGGCACCTGGCCGATGTCACCGCCGAAGAAGCGCGCGTTGTCGATCCGGGTCTGCTCCGTCAGCGTCTTGATCCGCGTCCGTGAAGCCAGCGACGAGCACGGCTCGTTGAACCCTATGTGCCCGTCGGTCCCGATCCCGAGCAGCTGAAGGTCCACACCCCCGGCGTCCGACAGCGCCTTGTCATACGCCTCGCACGCCCCCTGTACGTCCTCCGCCGTGCCGTCCGGGCCCGTGAACTGGTCCATCCCGATCCCGAGCGGCTCAAGTACCTCGCGCCGCAGCACCGAGCGGTACGACTCCGGATGATCGGCGGGCAGCCCCACGTACTCGTCGAGCTGCGCGATCCGCGCCTGCCCGACGTCCACGGCACCGGAGCGGACCTTCGCCGCCAGTGCCTCGTACACGGGCAGCGGCGTCGAGCCGGTGGCCACGCCGAGCAGGGCGCCGGGCTTGCGGCCAAGCAGCTTGGCCATGGCCTCGGCGATGAGCTCGCCGCCGGCCTCGGCGTCCGGAACGATGACAACTTCCACGCTGGCCTGCCGATCTGAGAGGAGTGCTCAACTGGGACCGGACCCGGAGGGGGTCGTGTGGTTTAGACCAATCTAACAGAGCGGTCCCATCCCTCCCAGGGTGAGCACCGCCGCTCCCGCACGGGCAGCGCCGGCGTGCCGACCAGGTCGCCAGGGGGTGAACTTTGCCTGTCCGTGGATGGTGTGGGTGGTGGGTCTGGGGGTGAGTCTGCGGCTCCGTGGATGGTGTGGGTGGTGGACCAAGGGGTGACTTTGCGGCGGTTGATGGTGTGGGCGGTGGGTCAGGGGCCCCTGCCGCTCCGCGCAAGGTGCGGGATATGGGTTCGAGGCCCCCTGGTGGGCGTTGCCCGGCCCGGGGGAGTGGAATGGGGTCTGCAGCAGCACGGCCCGCTCCTGGAAGGACCCGCCCATGACCGCCCCCACACCGGACCCCCTCAGCGAGCTCCCGGGCCGGACCATGGCCCGTGAGATGGCAGAGCAGCCCGCCGTCCTGCGCCGGATCCTGTCCGAAGGCGCCCCCGCCATCCAGGACGTCGCCCGGCGGATCGCGGCCCGCGCGCCCCGCTTCGTGCTGCTGACCGCCCGCGGCACCTCCGACAACGCCGCCCTGTACGCCAAGTACCTCCTGGAGATCCGGCTCGGCCTGCCTTGCGGACTCACCTCGATGTCCACCACCACGGCCTACGGCGCACGGCCCGACCTCACCGACGTCCTCGTCGTCACCGTCAGCCAGTCCGGCGGCTCCCCGGACCTGGTCGCCTCCACCCGGGCCGCCCGCGAGGCCGGTGCGGTCACGCTGGCCGTCACCAACAACCCGGACTCACCGCTCGCCGGCGTCTCCGAGTACCACATCGACATCATGGCCGGGCCGGAGAAGGCTCTCCCCGCGACCAAGACCTACACCGCCTCCCTTCTCGCTCTCTACCTCTTCGTCGAGGGCCTGCGCGGCGGCGACGGCGCGCCCGCGCAGGTGCTCCCGGATCTCGCCGAGCAGTTGCTCGCCCGGCAGGACGAGGTGCGCACTCTCGCCGCCCGCTACCGCTTCGCCGAGCGCATGGTGATCACGTCCCGCGGCTACGGCTACCCCACGGCCAAGGAGGCGGCCCTCAAGCTGATGGAGACCAGCTACATCCCCGCTCTCTCCTACTCCGGCGCGGACCTGCTGCACGGACCGCTCGCCATGGTCGACAACGTCTCCCCGGTCATCGCGGTGGTCACCGACGGCAAGGGCGGCGAAGCGCTCCAGCCCGTCCTGGACCGGTTGCGCGGCCGCGGTGCCGACCTCGTCGTCATCGGCCCCAGGCATCAGGTGGAGCGGGCGTCGGCCGGCTTCGTCCTGCCCACGGACGGCGTGGCCGAGGAGGTCCAGCCCCTGCTGGAGATCATCCCGCTCCAGCTCCTGGCCTACGAAGTCACCATCGCCCGGGGGCAGGACCCGGACGCGCCCCGGGCGCTGGCGAAGGTGACGGAGACTCGCTGAGGGAGGGAGCCTCGGGCATCACCCTGGGCGTCACCGCGGGCGGGGTGGACCGGCATCAGGGGCACTGTGGCCCGGGCATCACGGTCGCTGCGGCATTGGGCTGTCCCCCTGAGGGCGCCGGCCTGCACAGTCACTGCTGCCTGGCTATGTGAGCGAACCTCCCGTCACATCCACCCAGCTGCCCGTCACCCACCGCCCCCCGTCCGACACCAGGAACGCCACCACGTCGGCGACCTCGGCGGGTTCGCCCACGCCGCCCAGCGCCGATATCGCGGCGGCCTTCGCCCAGCCGTCGGGGCTGCCGTGCAGCAGGGCTGCCGTGTTGTCGGTGTCGATGATCCCCGGGGCCACCGAGTTCACCGTGATGCCCCGGCTCCCCAGCACCTTGGACAGGTCGCGTGAGAAGACGTCCAGCGCGCCCTTCGTCATCGCGTACGCCATGTTGTCCGGCATCACCGCCGTCCGGGCCAGCCCCGACGAGATGTTGACGACCCGGCCACCGTCCCGCAGACGGGTCATGCCGTGCTTGAGGATGAAGAACGGCGCCTTCACATTCACCGCGAAGGCCTTGTCGTACTCACGCTCCTCCAGCTCCCGGATCGGCCGCGTGTTGCCGATCGCCGCGTTGTTCACGAGGATGTCCAGACCGTCCGCATGCCGGTCGAACTCCTCCCACAGCGCCTGGGCGTCCCCCGGTACCCCCAGCTCCACGCCCATCGCGAACGCCGAGCCCCCGGCCCTCTCGATCGCTGCGACCGTCTCCTTCGCCGCCGTCTCGTTCCTGCCGTAGTGCACCGCCACCCGGGCGCCGTCGCGCCCCAGCCGTTCGGCGATTCCCCGCCCGATGCCCCTGCTCGCCCCCGTGACGAGTGCCGTCCTGCCCGTGAGCACGCCCATGGCGACGCCCCCTCCTCATTTTCTAGTGGTCGCTACAGAAATGACCGTACAGCAGCCCCGGGTCATTTCTCTAGTGCCCGCTATAAAATGCACCCCATGGTGAACGACGACGGAACCGCGAAGGCCCGGACAGGGCCTGACGCCGCGAGTGCGGAAGCCGCCGGAGGCGGCAGGGCCAGGACCAAGTCCCGCGGCCGCCCCCGCTCCTTCGATCGCGAGACCGCGCTGGAGAAGGCCCTCCTCGCCTTCTGGGAGCACGGCTACGAGGCCACGTCCGTCTCCGACCTCACCCGCGTCATGGACATCGGGGCCCCCAGCCTGTACGCGGCCTTCGGTGACAAGCGGTCCCTCTTCGAAGAGGTCGTCCGCATGTACGGCACGAGATACGGATCCTTCACCGAGCGCGCCCTCGCCGAGGAGCCCACCGCGCGGGCCGCCGTCGAGCGGGCCCTGCGCGAGGCCGCCACCGCGTACACGGAACCCGGCCACCCGCACGGCTGCCTCGTCGTCCACGCCGCCACGAACTGCTCGACCCCCGAGGTGGAGGAGTCGCTGCGCGGCCGCCGCAACGCCAACATCGCCGCGTTCGAGAGCCGCATCAGGGCCGATGTCGCCGCCGGTGTGCTGCCGCCGGCCACCGACGCCGCCGCCCTGGCCCGGCACACCGGAGCGATGATCCAGGGCATGTCACAACAGGCACGCGACGGGGCGAGCCGGGAGGAACTGGAGGCGGTCGCGGAAATTGCCCTGTCCATCTGGCCCCGCACAGGAACACACACGGGTTAGGCTGCCTGCTGGACGACAGTGCGTCCGACGCCGTCGCAGAAATGACAACAACGAACAGCCTCCAACGCATGGACACCCGTAAGTGGTCTAGTCCACAATGCGTAACGAGAGCGCGTGTGCAACGCGCACCAGCCTCCGTCTTCCCCGCACAGGAAGGCGGACCGAGGAACCGAGGCTCTCTGCCCTGACTGCCCCGGCTCCTCATCCTCGGCCGACCGGGACCGCACACCCCACGGCCGATGCTGCTCCGGGCTGCGGTGCCGGGAGGGTTGAGGGTCCCTCTCAGGCGCCGCGGCCCGCGGGTGTTTCAGGGCCGTACGAACCCCCGGGTACGCTCGCACACGTGCCCTCCATGAACGAACTCGTACGCCAGCACACCGCCCTCGACGACACCGATCTCGAGTGGCTGCACCTGCTGGTCTCGGAGTGGCAGCTGCTCTCCGACCTCTCCTTCGCCGACCTGGTCCTGTGGGTCCCCACCAGCGACGGCACCCGGTACGTCTCGGTCGCCCAGATGCGCCCCAACACCGGCCCGACCTCGTACCAGGACGACATGGTGGGCCACCTCGTCCCGCGCGGCCGCCGGCCGATGCTGGACGCCGCCCTCGACGAAGGCCGCATCGTGCGCGAGGGCGACCCGGAGTGGCGCGAGGAGGTCCCCGTCCGGGTCGAGTCGATCCCCGTACGGCGGGAGGGGCGCGTCCTCGGTGTCATCGCGCGCAACACCAACCTCCTCACCGTGCGCACCCCGAGCCGCCTGGAGCTCACCTATCTGCAGAGCGCCTCCGACCTCGCGCAGATGATCGCGGCCGGGTCCTTCCCGTTCGCGAACCAGCAGCTCGACATGGATGCCTCGCCCCGCGTGGGCGACGGCCTGATCCGGCTCGATGCCGATGCCATCGTCCAGTACGCCTCCCCGAACGCCCTGTCCGCCTACCACCGGCTCGGCCTCGCCTCCGACCTCGTCGGCCAGCACCTGGGCAAGACCACCGCCGAACTCGCCCCGACCCGGGGCCCGGTGGACGAGGCGCTCGCCAAGGTCGCCAGCGGCTGGGCGCCGCGCGAGTTCGAGATCGAGGCCAGTGACGGGGTCATCCAGTTCCGCGCGATCCCGCTCAAGCCCAAGGGAACCCGCATCGGTTCCCTCGTCCTGCTCCGTGACGTCACCGAACTGCGTCGGCGAGAGCGCGAGTTGATCACCAAGGACGCGACGATCCGGGAGATCCACCACCGAGTCAAGAACAACCTCCAGACGGTGGCGGCGCTGCTCCGCCTCCAGGCGCGGCGCATCGAGTCCGACCGTGGGCGCGAGGCCCTCGAAGAGGCGGTGCGGCGCGTCGGATCGATTGCGATCGTGCACGAGACGCTCTCCCAGAACCTGGACGAGCGGGTGGAGTTCGACGACATCGCCGACCGTGTGCTGGCCATGGTCGCGGAGATCTCCCCGGGCAAGGTCGCCGGCCGGCGCACCGGTCGCTTCGGCATTCTCGACGCCGAGGTCGCCACGCCGCTGTCGATGGTGCTGACCGAGGTGCTGCAGAACGCGCTCGAGCACGGTTTTCGTGAGGGCGACACCGGCACGGTCGAGGTCTCGGCGGTCCGGGGCGGCACGAGCAAGGAGGCCCGGCTGCTGGTCACGGTCCAGGACGACGGGGTCGGCCTGCCGGAAGGGTTCGATCCGCACACCGCCGGTAACCTCGGCCTGCAGATCGTGCGGACCCTGGTGGAGGGGGAGTTGGGCGGCACCTTCGACATGGTCCCGGCCCCGGAGCGTGGCACCCGCGTGATCCTCGACATCCCGGTGCGGTCCCAGAAGTAGCGGAACGCGGAACCCGAAAGCTCGGAACAGGAACAGGGGCCGGAAAAGCAATGAGCCCCGGGCCACCAAGTGGTCCGGGGCTAAAGCTCGTTGCTGCTTTACTAAGCGCATCGGGGGAACTGCGCGCTGCGGCTCGGGGGCGGGAGATGCGTACGCGCTGTACGCGCCGCCAAGCTCAGGCTGTCAGCAGGGGTGGGTTGTCAGGCGGAGGCCTGACGGGCCCGGTTGCGGGCGGCGCGGCGCTTCATGGCACGGCGCTCGTCCTCGCTGAGACCACCCCAGACGCCGGAGTCCTGGCCGGACTCGAGCGCCCACTGCAGACACTGCTCGATCACCGGGCAGCGACGGCAGACGGCCTTGGCTTCCTCGATCTGCAGCAGCGCAGGACCGGTGTTGCCGATGGGGAAGAAGAGCTCGGGGTCTTCCTCGCGGCAAACGGCGTTGTGACGCCAGTCCATGGCTGCTACCTCTCCTTGGTATTACGTGCAGGTGCTTGTGAATGTGAACGCTTTCACGAATCCCTCAACAAGTGAAGGGCCGACCGTCAGGTTCCCTGACGAAGGTCCTGTGAGTTGGAGAGGGGTTCTGGTGATCAGTGGAGGCCGGTCTTGCGGGCCGTCCCGATCGCCACGTAGAGACTCGCAAACCTCAGCGGCGGATACAACCCCTTCTGGAAAGTTTTTTTTGATTCTTCGGTGTCGACTAGGTCACAGCCGTACTTCCATGGGGTGGATCCTGGCCTAAACGTTCGAGTGAAAGGACTTTAGCCAGTTCTGCTCACACAATCACACGCAGTGCACGGCGTACGCCTGTGAACGTCACGCTAGTCCGCAGCCCCAGGTGGTCACCGTCCATCTGGAGGGGGAGCGGGACCTTCGAATGCAAGGTGAACTCTGTCAAGTCGTGCAGAGAAGTGGCGTGCTTGCCATGGGGTCCACGCTCGGGGGACGAAGTGAGCAACTGGGTGCCATACCGGGCAACAGCCGCGGTGGACAGGCGGCTGAGACCGAAGAGATCGAGGCCGGTATCGAACGAGGCTTTAGGCGCCGCGTAGATCGGGCGATTCCCCAGAAACGTCCATGGCGAGGTGTTCGAGACTATGGACAGCACCAGATCGGTGACCGGATCCTCGCCGGCCCGCTCCAGCGTGATCGTCCCGTTGCGGCGGTTCGGTTCGCCGAGGAGCTGGCGCATGACCTGGCGGACGTAAAGAGCGTGTGTGGATTTCCGGCCGCGCTCGCGATGCTGCTCCACACGACCCACCACACCGGCGTCGAAGCCGAGCCCGGCGTTGAAGGTGAACCAGCGGGACGGCACCGCCTCGTCCTCCGTGCCCGGCGTGCCCGAGGTCAGTCCGAGACCGACGGTCCGTTCGCTGCCGTCGCGCAGGGCGTCCAGCAGGGCCCCGGTGGCCTCCACTGCGTCGTTGGGCAGACCCAGGGCGCGGGCGAAGACGTTGGTGGAGCCGCCCGGGACCACGGCGAGGCCGGGCAGCTGCTCCGGGGCGGGGCCGGCGTGCAGCAGGCCGTTGACCACTTCGTTGACCGTGCCGTCGCCGCCGAGGGCCACCACCAGGTCGATGTCGTCGCTGTCCGCCGCCTGCCGGCCCAGGTCGCGGGCGTGACCGCGGTACTCGGTGGTGACCGCCTCCAGCTTCATCTCGCTGGCGAGCGCATGGATCAGCACGTCGCGTGTGCGCGCACTCGTAGTGGTTGCCGCCGGATTGACCACAAGAAGTGCACGCATGACTGGCAGCGTACCTACTGGGTGGTACCGGGCCCATACCGAGGTAGGGATCAGGTAAGAGAGCGGAGGTGAACCGCGCCCCGGGGGGCGTGTACGACGGGGGCTACCCTTCAGGGGTGAGCAGCGAGCAGACCCCCACCACCGAGGAAACCACCGGCCCCCGCCCCCGGCGTCTGACGTACGCCGCGCTGCTGGCCGCACTGGAGGGGCTCGCGCTGGTCGTCGGAGGCGTCTGGATCCTCGTCCTCGGCCTCACGGGCCATCCGGACGACCGGCAGCAGGCCGTGACCGGCGGGATCACGCTGGCCGTGCTCGCACTGCTGCCACTGCTCGCCGCGCGCGGGCTGCTCGGCCGCCGTAGCTGGAGCCGCGGCCCGGCTGTCATCACCCAGCTCATGGCGCTGCCGGTGGCCTACAACCTTCTGCAGGCCGACAGCATGGCCATTCCGGCCGGGATCGCCCTCGCCGTCGTGGCCGTCGCGTCGCTCGTCCTGCTGGTGAACCCCGAGACGACCCGGGCCCTCGGGATCCGCGGGCCCGGCAATCCCGGCAACCTGGAGAAGTAGCCGTCACTCCTCGACGAGGAGCTTCTCCCGCAGCTGCGCCAGCGTGCGCGCCAGCAGCCGGGAGACGTGCATCTGCGAGATGCCGACCTCCTGCGCGATCTGCGACTGGGTCATGTTGCCGAAGAACCGCAGCAGCAGAATCCGCTTCTCGCGCGGCGGGAGATCCTCCAGCAGCGGCTTGAGGGACTCCCGGTACTCCACGCCCTCCAGTGCCTCGTCCTCCGCGCCGAGGGTGTCCGCGACCGCGGGGGACTCGTCGTCGGTGTCGGGGACGTCCAGGGACAGCGTGGAGTAAGCGTTGGCGGACTCCAGGCCCTCCAGGACCTCCTCCTCCGAGATCGCCAGCTTCTCGGCGAGCTCGTGGACCGTGGGAGAGCGGCCGTGCAGCTGTGAGAGCTCGGCCGTGGCCGTGGTCAGCGCCAGGCGCAGCTCCTGCAGCCGGCGCGGCACGCGCACCGCCCAGCCCTTGTCGCGGAAATGGCGCTTGATCTCGCCGACGACCGTCGGGGTCGCGTACGTCGAGAACTCCACGCCGCGGTCCGGGTCGAATCGGTCGACCGACTTGATGAGGCCGATGGTGGCGACCTGGGTGAGGTCGTCCAGCGGCTCCCCGCGGTTGCGGAAACGGCGCGCGAGGTGCTCCACCAGCGGCAGGTGCATCCGGACCAGCTGGTTGCGCAGCTCCGCGTACTCGGGGCTGCCGCTGCTCAGGGTGCGCAGTTTGAGGAACATCTCGCGCGCGCCGCTGCGGTCCGGAGAGCCGTGCTGCGCACCTGATGCGTGGTGTGTGCGCCGCGCCTGATCCTCGGAGTCTCGCTCGTGCTCGCTCATCGTCCCGCCCGTCGCCCTTCCCCGAGCCCTCGCCTCCCCCGTCACTCTCGACTCCTCGTGAGTGGGGGGACCCCCCTGGGCCGGGGATGCGGTGATCCCCGCGCCCGGAGGCGCGCTCCGCACGACACCGTCCCTGTCGGGCCGCCCGCCGCCCGGGGGGACGGCCTCCGTGGAGTCGTCCTCGGGATGCGGGCGGGCCTGCTCGGGGATGCCGTCGATGCCGTCCGCCATGCGCCGGGCGCCGCTCGGGCCGCTCGTGCCCGTGCCCCCGGCCGGCAGCTCTCGTGTGCCGCGCTCTTCGTCCCGCACCGGCCCGTCCTCGCTCCTCACGCCGGCCCGGGTCCCGCGCCGCGCTGTTTGTAGAGGCTGATCGAAACGGTTTTGTCCTTGTCCACGGCAGAGGAGACCTTGCCCGCGAGAGCGGACAGGACCGTCCAGGCGAAGGTGTCCCGTGACGGGGCATGGCCGTCCGTGGTGGGCGCCGAGACGGTGACCTCGAGTGAGTCGTCGACGAGGCGGAAGACACAGCTGAGCACCGAGCCGGGCACGGCCTGCTGAAGCAGGATCGCGCAGGCCTCGTCCACCGCGATGCGCAAATCCTCGATCTCGTCGAGGGTGAAGTCCAAACGGGCCGCGAGACCGGCCGTGGCCGTACGCAGCACCGACAGGTAGGCACCCGCGGCCGGCAGCCGGACTTCCACGAAGTCCTGGGTCGCGGGCTCGCCTGCGATCTGGGACACCCTCACCTCCATGGTGGTACAAGCGTTTCAGGGCCGAGGGTCGCCCCCCGGGGGTAACGCGATACGTGGTTCAGCGGTGACGCTATCGCGCTCTTGACGGTCCTGTCCCCGGGACCCCAACCCCTTGTCGTCACTCACAGTAAACCTGTGAATACGCTCCGTGTCTAGGGGTTGGGCGGGCCCAAATGGGAAGAGCGCGCGCCGGGTTGACGTACCCAGACGTCAGACGGTCGAACCGTCCGGCGCCGGGGTCCTGTCGCGTCACACCAGGACATGGTCGACGAAGCACCAACGCCAGGTCTCCCCGGGCTCGTGGGTCCGCATCACGGGGTGACCGGACTCCTTATGATGCTCCGCCGCGTGCCGTCCCGGCGAGGAGTCGCAGCAGCCGACGTGACCGCAGCTGAGGCACAGCCGTAGTTGCACCGGATCCATGCCCTCCGCCAAGCACTCCGGACACGTCTCGCTGAGCGGGCCGGGTTCGGGGTGCGGCAGCGCGTCGGCGTGCGTGCACTGTTTCATGATTGCCAGGTTACGACGGTCGGGCGGAAGACCGCGTCGAAAAATGAGGGCGGGCGAGAACTATGGGCGTGATGCCACTGCTGCTGCTCGTAGCGGGCAGTGCCGCGATCGCCGCGGCGGCGCGGCGTACCCCGGTGCCGGCGCCGCTGCTGCTGGTGGCCGTGGGGCTGGCGGTCAGCTACGTCCCCGGGGTGCCCGACTACACGCTCGACCCGCACATCGTGCTGCCGCTCATCCTGCCCCCGCTGCTGCACACGGCCGCGACCGAGAGTTCCTACCTCGACCTGCGGGCGCAGCTGAGGCCCGTCGCCATGCTGTCCGTCGGGTACGTGCTGTTCGCGACCTTCGTGGTCGGCTGGGCCCTCTACGTGATCGTGCCGGACATGCCGCTGACCGCGGCCCTGGTCTTCGGCGCGGTGGTGGCGCCTCCGGACGCGGTCGCGGCGACGGCGGTGGCCCGGCGGGTGGGGCTGCCTTCGCGGATCACGACGATCCTCCAGGGCGAGTCCCTGCTGAACGACGCGACCGCGATCACCGCCTACCGGGTGGCCCTGGCCGCCGCCGTCGGCGAGGGCGCGACCTGGGCCGGGGGCATCGGCGAGTTCCTGCTCGCGGCGATCGGCGGCGTCGTGGTGGGCCTGCTGCTGATGGCGCCGATCCACTGGCTGCGCACGCACGTGAAGGAGGCGCTGCTGCAGAACACGCTCTCCCTGCTGATCCCCTTCGTCGCGTACGCCGTCGCCGAGCAGGTGCACGCCTCCGGGGTCCTCGCGGTCGTGGTCGTGGCGCTCTACCTGGGGCACCGCGCGTGGGAGGTCGATTTCGCCACGCGTCTGCAGGAGGAGGCGGTCTGGAAGATGGTCGCCTTCGTCTTGGAGTCGGCGGTGTTCGCGCTGATCGGACTGCAGCTCCCGGTGGTTCTCCAGGGCCTCGGGGAGTACGAGGGCGTCGAGGCGGCCTGGTACGCGGTCGCCGTCTTCCTGGTCGTCGTCGCGGCCCGGTTCGTCTGGGTCTACCCGGCCACCTTCCTGCCGCGGCTGCTGTCGGCCCGGGTTCGGGAACGGGAGCAGAACCCGACCTGGAAGGGGCCGTTCGTCATCGCGTGGGCCGGGATGCGGGGCGTGGTCTCCCTGGCCATCGCCTTCTCGATCCCGCTCACCCTGCACGACGGTGAGGAGCCCTTCCCGCAGCGCAACCTCATCCTCTTCCTGACGTTCACGACGGTCATCGGGACCCTGGTCGTGCAGGGTCTGACGCTGCCGCCGCTGATCCGGCTGCTGAAGTTCCCCGGGCGGGACGCGCAGACCGAGACGCTCGCCGAGGCCAACGCCCAGGCGCAGGCGTCCCGGGCCGCGGAACAGCGCCTGGACGAGCTCCTCGCCGACGAGCGCAACACCCTGCCCGCCCCGCTCGCCGACCGGCTGCGCACCGTCCTGGAGCGCCGTCGCAATGCCGTCTGGGAGCGGCTCGGGCAGACCAACCCGATCACCGGGGAGTCCGTCGACGACACCTACCGACGGCTGACGCGCGAGATGATCAGCGCCGAGCGCGAGGTGTTCGTCAAACTCCGGGACGGCCGCTACATCGACGACGAGATGCTGCGGACCCTGCTGCGCAGACTGGACCTGGAGGAGGCGGCGGCCTTCCGGGAGGCGGCGTGACGAGGAAGCGGTACCTCCGGGGGAGGAGTACCTCAGGGCGAACGGAGCGCCACCTCAGGTGGAGGAGTACCTCCGTGGGGTCGGAGCCGCGCCTCAGGAGAACGGAGCCGCACCTCAGGAGAAGGGGCGGCCGGTGACCACGGCCGCCACCGCCGTCCCGCGCGGGAAGGCGCCCTCACCGGCCAGGGTGACCAGCCCGTACAGCAGCTTGGCGACATAGAGCCGTTCGACGGGCAGGCCGTGCCGTTGCTCGAAGTCCGCCGCGAAGGTGTCGAGCTCTGCGGGCACGCGCGCGTAGCCGCCGAAATGGAAACGGTCGTCCAGGCTCCAGGTGCCGCGCCGGCCACCGAAGGCCGCACGCTGCAGGGCTTCCGTCTCGGCGGTCAGGAAGCCGCCCCTGAGCACCGGCACGCCCAGGGCGCGCTGGCCGGGAGCGAGACCGGAGGCCAGTCCCGCGAGCGTGCCGCCGGTGCCGCAGGCCACGGCGACGGCCTCGGCGTGCCCGCGCAGCTCGGCGCCGAGCGCCCGGCAGCCCCGCACGGCCTCGGCGTTGCTGCCGCCCTCGGGGACGACGTAGGCCTCCTCGGCGTCCGCCGCTCGCAGGATGCCGGCCAGGACGGGCGGCTCGGACTTGCGGCGGTACGTCGCCCTGTCGACGAAGTGCAGCCGCATGCCGTCGGCCGTGCAGCGGGCCAGCGAGGGGTTGAGGGGCCGGCCGGCCAGTTCGTCGCCGCGCACGACACCGACCGTGGGGATGCCGAGAAGCCGGCCTGCCGCCGCAGTGGCGCGCAGATGGTTGGACCAGGACCCGCCGAAGGTGACGACGGTCCGGCCGGCCGCCGCTGTCAGGTTCGGCGCGAGCTTGCGCCACTTGTTGCCGATCAGCTCCGGATGGATCAGATCGTCCCGCTTCAGCAGCAGCCGCACGCCCCAGCGCTCGAACCGGCCGTCCACGACCTCCTGCAACGGCGAGGGGAGCCGGGGGTGCAGCGCGGCGAGTATGGGGGTGTCGGGGCTGGTCACCGGGCCATTGTCACCCGGGAGTGTGAGAGAGGGGCTCGGGGGCTGACGGGGGCTCTGGGGCCGGACACCCTCACCCCGGTCGCGGACGCGAGTGCCTGCGAACGCCGTGACGGGCCCCCTCTGCCCAACTGTACAAAGATCCATTCCCGCTCTTTCGTGTAATAGCACCGCGACGTGGAGTGAGGAAGGCTTGCTCGTGCACATCGATGCCCGGGGCGTATGGGCGTCGGTCACAACCGGGAGGGCAGTTCTCTATGTCGGTAGGCGAAGAGGTCCGCACGGAGCAGACCAAGCCGCAGCAGAGTCTCGGCACGGCGGCCGCGCGGAACCTGGCCACCACGACCAAGTCCGTGCCACAGATGCAGGAGATCAGCTCCCGCTGGCTGCTGCGGATGCTGCCGTGGGTCGACATCCAGGGTGGTACGTACCGGGTGAACCGGCGTCTGACGTTCGCCGTGGGCGACGGCCGGCTGACGTTCGTGAAGACCGGTGACCGCGTCGAGATCATCCCCGCCGAGCTGGGCGAACTGCCGGCGTTGCGGTCGTACGAGGACGAGGAGGTGCTCTTCGAGATCGCCCGCCGCTGCGAGCAGCGGGAGATCCCGGCGGGCGATGTCATCGCCTCGTTCGGCAGTCCGTCCGACGAGGTGTACCTCCTGGCGCACGGCAGGGTGGAGAAGGTCGGTACGGGACCGTACGGGGAGGACGAGTCCCTCGGAGTCCTCGCCGACGGTGCCTACTTCGGAGACGACGCGCTGCTGAACGAGGACGCGATCTGGGAGTACACCGCCCGCGCCCTCACCGCGTGCACCGTGCTCGTGCTGCCCCGCCAGGAGTTCGAGCAGATCGCGGAGCGCTCGGACACCCTGCGCGAACACCTCCAGCACCGCCGCTCCATCCCCTCGCAGCGCTCCAACAAGTACGGCGAGAAGGAGATCGACCTCTCCTCCGGTCACTCCGGCGAGCCGGACATCCCGCACACCTTCGTCGACTACGAGGCCCGGCCCCGTGAGTACGAACTGAGCGTCGCCCAGACCGTGCTGCGCATCCACACGCGCGTGGCCGACCTCTACAACCAGCCCATGAACCAGACCGAGCAGCAGATCCGGCTGACGGTCGAGGCGCTGAAGGAGCGCCAGGAGCACGAGCTCATCAACAACCGCGACTTCGGGCTCCTGCACAACTGCGAGTACGACCAGCGGATCCAGCCGCACGACGGCGTGCCCGGGCCGGACGACCTGGACGAGCTGCTCAGCAGGCGCCGCGGCACCAAGATGCTCCTCGCCCATCCGCGCGCCATCGCCGCGTTCGGCCGCGAACTCAACAAGCGCGGGCTGGTCCCGGAGACCATCGACATGGCCGGCAACCGCATCCCGACCTGGCGCGGTGTGCCGATCTACCCGTGCAACAAGATCCCGGTCTCGGACGCCCGTACGACGTCCATCATCGCGCTGCGTACCGGCGAGGCCGACCAGGGCGTCATCGGTCTGCGCGCCTCCGGCATCCCCGACGAGATCGAGCCGAGCCTGTCGGTCCGCTTCATGGGCATCAACGAACAGGCCATCATCAAATACCTGGTCACGGCCTACTACTCGGCCGCGGTCCTGGTACCGGACGCGCTCGGCGTCCTGGAGAACGTCGAGATCGGCCGCTGGCGGTGACGCTCCCGGCACGCCGGCCGTGTCCCCGCCCGTCCGGGCGGGTACACCCTCGGGGTACGAGCCCAGCGGCAGCGGAAGCGCCACCGTCCGCTCATTCTCCGAGGCGGTCCCATGGGTGAGTCCTCCACGAAGTCCAGGAAGGGGACGACGCTGCCCGCCCGCGGTGGGCAGGGCGGCGCCGAACCCCGGGCGTCGGCCGGGGCTCCGGAAAGGCAGGGGGGCATCGGGACACAGAGGGACGGCGGGCCGGAACCGGCCGAAGGGCACGAGGCGGTCATGCTGCTGGAGCGGGCCCGGGCGGAGGTCGACCCGGTGCTGCGGGCCGCGCTCGGCTCGCTGCCGGGGCCGATGCGCCGGGTCGCGCTCCACCACTTCGGCTGGGAGCAGGGCGACGGCACCTCGGCGGACGGGGGCTCCGGCAAGGCGATCCGGCCGGCGCTGGTCCTCGCCGCGGCGGCGGCCCTCGGCGGGTCCGAGGCGCGGGCGGGGGCGGCTCGGGCGGCCGCCGCGGTGGAGCTGGTGCACAACTTCACGCTGCTGCACGACGACGTGATGGACCGGGACACCACCCGCCGCCATCGCCCCACCGCGTGGACGGTGTTCGGCGACGCCGACGCCATCCTCGCCGGGGACACCCTGCAGGCGCTGGCCCTGCGGCTGCTCGCCCAGGATCCGCACCCGGCCTCCCAGGCCGCCGCCGCCCGGCTCGCGGACTGCGTGGTGGAACTGTGTGCGGGCCAGCACGCGGACACGGCCATGGAGCGGCACGCCCCCGGCGACGTCACGCTCGACGACGTGCTCGCCATGGCGGAGGCCAAGACGGGCGCCCTGATCGGGAGTGCGTGCGCGATCGGCGGGCTGTACGCGGGTGCCTCGGAGGAGGAAGTGGCGGCGCTGGACGCGTTCGGCAGAGAGGCCGGGCTCGCCTTCCAGCTCATCGACGACGTCATCGGCATATGGGGCGACCCGCGCCGCACGGGCAAGCCCGCCGGTGCCGACCTGGCCGTACGGAAGAAGTCGCTGCCGGTGGTGGCGGCCCTCGCCTCCGGTACACCGGAGGCGGCCGAACTCGCCGAACTGTACGCACGAACCAGCGAGAAGGAGGACCTGGACGACATCGCCGTGACCGTGGAGCGCGCGGGCGGCCGTGACTGGGCGCAGGGCCAGGCGGCCGACCGGATGGCCCGGGCGATGCAGCAGCTGGCCCGGGCGGTCCCGGACCCGGAGGCGGCGGGCGGTCTGCTCGCCCTCGCCGAGTTCGTGACGCGGCGCAGCAGTTGAGGGGTCGCAACGGTTTGGCGGGCCGCGGCTGTGGCCGGCCGCCGCAGTTGACGGGCCGCAGCTATGACGGGCCGCCACAGTTGATGGGCCACAGCAGTGGATGGCACCGGCAGCGAGCGGTCCGTCGGCAACGGCAGAGGACCGACCGCACCAGCAACGCCCCTTCGGGTGACCGAAGGGCAGAGCCCCGGAGCGTCGGGGCCGTGCGGCTCCTGACCCCGCACGGCCGTCGGCATCCGGTCGGCGGGTCCCGCACTGCCCCACGGTGTGCGGGACCCGCCACCTCCCCGCTTCCGTCGAGTTTGGGCAAACGTTCGATCGAATCCCGCCAAGATCCTGCCCGCACCCCTCCGTGAGGGCCAACCCCCCTACGATCAACGCCCGTCGGGACGAGTGAAGGGGCGCGGCATGGGTGTGGCCATCCGGACGGCTGGCGAAGAGGACAGGGAGCTGATCGTCCGGCTTCTGGACGAAGCGTTCCAGGACGACCCCGTGAGCGGCTGGGTCTTCCCCGGCGCGGAGGACCGTCGTGCCAAGCACCCTCGGCTCATGGCCGCCTTCACCGACATCGTGCTCGCGGCCGGCCGCATAGACGTCACCGAGGACGGCTCGGCCTGCGCGCTGTGGCTCTCCATGCCCGCCGAGGAAGGCCACGACGACGCGGAGGACGAAGGGCCGGCCCAGGTGCGGGAGGCCGTCGACCCGGACAACGAGCGCGTCGAGCGCATCGGACGGCTGATGGCTGCCGTCCATCCCACGGGGCGGGCCCACGAGTACCTGTGGATGATCGGTGTGGCCCCCGGCCGCCAGGACGAGGGCCTCGGCACCGCGCTCATCGAGACCGTCCTCGACCGCTGCGACCGCGAGGGGCTGCCCGCCTACCTGGAGGCCAGCAACGCCCGCAGTCGCCACCTGTACGAGCGCCTGGGCTTCGAGCCGGCCGGCCCGGCCCTCGACCTGCCGGACGGCCCGTCGATGTGGCCGATGTGGCGGGAGCCCAGGCCCCACCGGCCCGCCTAGGCCATACGGCGAGAGCGGTACCTGCCGTGCGCCGCCGAGCAGCTGATTCCTCCGGTGTCTTCTCCGGGCAGACGACGCGACCTCACGGACGTCCGTCCTGGGTTTCGGCCGTCCCGGCCCCCGGGCCGACCGCGTGTACGAGGCCGGCAACCCGGGCGGCGCCGGTGCGCACGTTCGGCAACGGCGCGCGCTGGTGTGCACGTACAGCGGTGTGCACGTACAGCAGGGAGCGCTGAGCCCACGACCGGCCTACTCTGAGGACATGGGCAGCGAAGGACAGGTCTGTCCCGACTGCGGACAGCCAGTGGAAACGGTCGTCCGGCGTCACAAGACGCTGGGTACCTGGGTCCCGCGCTGGGTGGCGGGCCCGTGCCGCAACCCCGAGTGCGGGGCCTACGCGGCGGAGGGCGCCGACAGCGGCCACACCGCCGAGGGCCACCGGCCCGGGCCGGCCCCCGCGGCCCCCGGCGAAACAGCCCCGCCCGCCACGATCCCGCCCGAACCGGCTCCCGGAGACACCGCCGCCAAAAACTCCTGAGCCCGTGTCGAGATACGCGGCCCGGCTCCGACGTCCCTTGTGAAGAGCCGCCCAGCGGGGCGGTGAGAGCCGAAGGAGCGGACTGATGAAGTACCTGGTCATGGTGCAGGGCACTCAGGCGGACTACGAAGCCATGCGCGGCAAGGCGTCGGCGCACTCCCCGGCCTGGAGCGAGGAGGAGCTGCAGACGATGTTCGCCTACATGGGCGCCATCAACGACGATCTGGCCGAGACGGGCGAGCTCGTCGACGGGCAGGGCCTGGCCGAGCCGGCGCAGACCCGGCACGTCACCCTCGGCGGCGACGGCAAGGCCGTGATCACCGACGGCCCCTACGGCGAGACCAAGGAGCTGCTGGCCGGCTACTGGGTCCTGGAGTGCGAGAGCCTGGAGCGGGTCACGGAGATCGCCGACCGTGTCGCCCGCTGCCCCCAGCCGGCCGGCGCCCCCGACTACCCCGTCGTGATCCGCCCGATCATGGACGGTTCCGGGGACATCTGACGAACCGGGACGACGCCGACGGACACACGGGTGAGGAACGCACCGGAGATCGAGGACCTGCTGCGCCGCGACGCGCCGCAGGTCCTCGGTGCGCTGGTCAGACGGTACGGGCACTTCGACGCCGCCGAGGACGCCGTACAGGAGGCGCTGCTCGCGGCAGCCGGGCAGTGGCCCGAAGCGGGTGTGCCCGGCAATCCGCGGGGCTGGCTGATCAAGGTCGCCTCGCGGCGGCTCACCGACGCGCTGCGCAGTGATCAGGCCCGGCGGCAGCGCGAGGAGCGGGCGGCCGCACTCACGCCCCGGGACGCCTTCACGGCGCCGCCACCGGGGGAGCGTGCGCCTCGTGAGGACGACACGCTCTCGCTGCTGTTCCTGTGCTGCCATCCGGACCTGTCGCCGCCCGCGCAGATCGCGCTCACGCTGCGTGCCGTGGGCGGTCTGACCACGGCGGAGATCGCGCGAGCCTGCCTGGTCCCGGAGGCGACGATGGCCCAGCGCGTCAGCCGGGCCAAGCAGAAGGTGCGGGGTGTGCGCTTCGGCCGGCCGGACCGCTGGGAGCAGCGGCTGCCGTCCGTGCTGCAGACGCTCTACCTGATCTTCAACGAGGGCTACACCGCCACGTCCGGCGCCGCGCTCCAGCGCCGCGACCTCGCGGGGGAGGCCGTACGGCTGACCCGCACGGTCCACCGGCTGTTGCCCGGCGACTGCGAGGTGGCCGGTCTGCTCGCGCTGATGCTGCTGACCGACGCCCGGCGCGACGCGCGAAGCGGTCCGCGCGGCGAGCTGATCCCCCTCGACGAACAGGACCGCGGCCGCTGGGACCGGGCGGCGATCGAGGAGGGCGTCGCGCTGGTCACCCGGGCCCTGTCCCGGGGCCGCCCCGGGCCGTTCCAGCTGCGGGCCGCGATCGCGGCCGTGCACGACGAGGCGTCCTCGCCCGAGTCGACCGACTGGGCCGAGATCCTGGGCCTGTACGACGTCCTCGTCAGTCTGGTCCCCGGCCCGGTCGAACGCCTCAACCGCGCGGTCGCCGTCGCCATGGTCCACGGCCCGCGCGCGGGGCTGGCCGAAGTGGACGCCCTTGAGGGCGAGGTGAAGGGGCACCGCCTGGACGCCGTGCGCGGTCATCTGCTGGAGCGGGTGGGCGAGCCGGAAGCCGCCCGCGCCGCCTACGAGTCGGCGGCCGCACAGACCCTCAGCCTCCCTGAGCAGCGCTACCTGCGGGCCCGGGCGGCGCGGTTGACCGACTAGCGTGTGAAGCATGGGCAGACCGGGGGAGCAGCGTCGCACGGTGTGGCGTGGCGTGGTGATCGGGTGGGCGCTGGTCGTGGCCGTCACGGGCGGACTGACGCTGTGGATGCAGGACTCGGCCGAGCCCGCGGGGCCGTACGTCTGGGAGCAGACCGATCCCGACGAGTCCCCGGACCTGTCGCCGTGCCCGTCGCCCGAGGACACCGGGGCCCCGGCCTGCGCCTACAGGACGTATACCGAGAGCGACTGACGGACCACCGCGGTGCTCGGCTCGCGCACCCGCCGCACCGGGCGTACGCGGTACTGCGTTCGCGCACCCGCCGCACCGGGCGCGCACACGGCGCTTCGCTCGCGCACCCGTACCGCCCCGGGCGCATGCACCGAACGCCGCCCCTTCCTCGACCGACGTCCGCCCGAAGTTCCTAGCGCAGTCCGCCCGTCACCGGATCCCGGGTCGTCAGGCAGTACGTGCCGCCCGCAGGGTCGCGCATCACCGTCCAGTTGGAGAAGCCGGCCACGAAGACGGCCCCGAGCGCCTCGTGCCGCGCCCGGGTCGCCGCGATGTCCGCGCAGGCGAGGTCGAGGTGGGCGGAGGCCGGGCGCTCCTCGCCGAGGCGTTGCAGGAGCAGACGGACCGGCAGGCCCGGCGGCGGCTTGAGCACGTGGAACTCCGGGAGGGCGCCCGGCATCGATGCCCAGCCGTCGAGCAGGGCACTCCAGAAGCCGACTTCCGTGTCGTAGGCCGAGGACGGGACGTCCAGGCACACCTGGTCGAGCCGGCTGCCCCGCACCACGCCCGGGCGCGACGACTGCCCGCGCCAGGGGTCCGCGCAGAACAACTGTCCGCCGGGCGAGCGCAGCACCACGAGCGACCCGAGGTCGGCCACCACATCCGCGCCGAGCCGCACCGCCGCGGCGGCGAACTCCGGTACGTCATCGACGCAGAAGTCGATGTGCGCACCGCCCGGGCCCGGACCGACCGCCTGGACCTTCACGCACGCGTCGGCGCCGTCGGGGAGCAGGGTGACGAACTCGTCGTGTTCGCCGCGCGGTTCGGACAGGCGGGTGTCCGTGACCGCCGTCCAGAAGTCGCAGGCGGGGCCGAAGGCGTGACGGGGGCGGTCGATGAAGGCGTAAGTCCAGCTGATCCTCATGGCCGCGATCGTAGAGGGGCGCACCGCCGCCACCTGCGTGAACCTTGACCAGCCTTTGCCGTACTGTTCCCCGCCCATTGGCCCGCGCTTGTTTGCATTCAGGAATGGACCACATCACGTTCCTCGTGGCGGTCGTCATCGTCACCGCACTCGCCTTCGACTTCACCAACGGTTTCCACGACACGGCGAACGCGATGGCCACGTCCATCGCCACCGGCGCGCTCGCTCCCCGTACCGCGGTCCTGATCAGTGGTGTCCTCAACGTCGTCGGTGCCTTTCTGTCCACCGAGGTCGCCAGGACCATCTCCGGCGGCATCGTGGACGACACCCTCGTCTCCCCGGGCATGATCTTCGCGGGGCTGGTCGGCGCCATCCTGTGGAATCTGCTGACCTGGCTGGTCGGTCTCCCGTCGAGCTCCTCGCACGCGCTGTTCGGCGGGCTGATCGGGGCCGTGTGGGTCGGGGCGGGCACCCACGGCGTCAACTTCGACAAGGTCGTCGAGAAGGTGCTGGTGCCGGCGGTGGCCTCACCGGTCGTGGCCGGTGTCGCCGCACTGCTCGCCACCTACCTCGCCTACCGGCTGACCGACCGGGCCCGCAAGGACTCCGTCACCCGGGGCTTCCGCATCGGGCAGGTCGCCTCCGCCTCGCTCGTGTCGCTCGCCCACGGCACGAACGACGCACAGAAGACCATGGGCGTGATCACCCTCACGCTGATCTCGGCCGGTGCGCTCGGCCACGACGCCGGCCCGCCCCTGTGGGTCATCGCGTCCGCGGGCCTCGCCATCGGGCTCGGTACGTATCTGGGGGGCTGGCGGATCATCCGCACGATGGGCAAGGGCCTCACCGAGATCCAGTCGCCGCAGGGGTTCGCCGCCGAGACCGCTTCGACGACCGTCATCCTGACCTCAGCCCACCTCGGATTCGCCCTGTCCACCACGCAGGTGGCCTCCGGCAGCATCCTCGGCGCGGGGCTCGGCCGCCGGCTCGCGGAGGTCCGCTGGGGCGTCGCGGGCCGGATGATCGTCGCCTGGGTGATCACGCTGCCCGCCGCCGCACTGGCCGGAGGGCTGGCCGCCGCGGTCGTGCAGAACGGCGGGGACCTCGGTACGGCGGTCGTCGCGCTGGTCGGCGCGGCCCTCGCCGCGGGCATCGTGATCGTCTCGCGCCGTAACCCGGTGCACGCGCACAACGTCAACGACGCACACGAAGTCAGCATCCGCACCGAGCCGCCGGCCAAGGTCGGCGCGGCCGCCTGAGCGACGGGAACGCCATGCATCTGGACTGGACCGCACTCGGACAGGTCGCCGCGGTGAGCATCGGCGCGACCGTCGCCGTGGTCGTCGTCTTCGCCCTGGGCGTCCTCGGCCTCGCCCGCCTGGAGGGCGCCCGCGCCCTGCGGGGCGGCACCTTCGCCCTCGGCCTCACCCAGGCCGCCCTGTGCTTCTTCGCCTGCGCGGCCGTGGTGGCGTACGGGATCTACCTGATCGTCCCTCAGTTCCATTAGTCACCTGCGGGACAACCACCGGTTTGCGCGCGAACGGCCAAGGGGCGTTCGCATCAGCTGCGAACAAGAGGGGGGCGCAAGCGTGGAGAACCCCGATCTGGCCGCCGGAGGGGCAGCGGCTTCTGGCCCACCGGCGTCGTGATGCTCGTCGTCATCACCGCCATCGTGGTGCTGGTCGGTGTCCGGCGAAGCCACAACGCCAAGAAGGGAACCGGAAGGCAGGGGAAGCAGGAACGGCGGAGCCCCGTACCCGCTGCCGGGTACGGGGCTCCGCTGCTCCCTCTCGCCCGACCAGCGACATCGCGGGCCGGACTGCCTTGAGGGAGATCAGGCCTTCTTGGTCTCCCAGAAGATCTTGTCGATCTGGGCGATGTAGTCCAGAGCCTTCTGGCCGGTGGCCGGGTCGGTCGAGCCCTTGGCGGCCGAGAGGGCCTTCAGGGCGTCGTTGACCAGCTGGTGCAGCTCCGGGTACTTCTCGAAGTGCGGGGGCTTGAAGTAGTCGCTCCAGAGCACCGAGACGTGGTGCTTCGCGAGCTCGGCACGCTGCTCCTTGATGACGGTGGCGCGCGCCTGGAAGTGCGGGTCGTCGTTGGCGGCCATCTTCTCCTGCACGGCCTTCACCGACTCCGCCTCGATGCGGGCCTGGGCGGGGTCGTACACACCGCAGGGAAGGTCGCAGTGGGCACTGACCTTGACCTTGGGGGCAAACAGGCGGGAAAGCATGGAGCATTCCTTCCTCGTGATCGTCTTCTCACAGGGGACATTACTCCGTGAGGGACGGCTTTTCGCGGGTGCCCCCATGGGCTTAGGACAAAAGTCCGGGGTGAGACTGAGACTGGTGGAGGAAGAACCGGGGAGGTGCCGGGTGATGCCGGAGCTGTCGCAGGAGTCCGAGCGGGGGAGGCCCGCCCCACCCTTCGGGGTGGCCGAGGTGACCGGGCCGTCCATGGTGCCCACGCTGTACCACGGGGACCGGCTCCTGGTGCACTACGGGGGCCGGGTCAGGCCCGGGGACGTCGTCGTCCTGCGGCATCCCTTCCAGCAGGACCTGCTGGTCGTCAAGCGGGTGGCCCAACGGCGCGAGAGCGGCTGGTGGGTGCTCGGGGACAACGCGTACGCCGGCGGCGACAGCACCGACTACGGCGTCGTCCCCGACGACCTGGTGCTGGGGCGGGTTCGGTTCCGCTACCGGCCGCGCAGGTCCGGCCGGCGGTCGCCCTGGGCGCTGCTGGGCTGGGCGCTGTCGGCCGCCAGGCCGGTCCTCTCCGACCGGTCGGCCTCCAGGCGTTTGCGGGCGCGGTAGGCCGCCACGTTGGCCCGGGTCGCGCAGCGGTCGGAGCAGTAGCGCCGGGAGCGGTTGGTGGAGGTGTCGAGGTAGGCGTTGCGGCAGGGTGCGGCCTCGCACAACCCCAGGCGGTCCACGCCGTACTCGGTCAGGTGGAACGCCAGGCCCATCGCCGCGATCGCCGCGTAGCCCGCCGTGGCGTTCGACGGGTGGTCCGCCAGGTGCATGTGCCACAGAGGGCGGCCGTCGTCGTCCCGGAAGTCGTGCCCGGAGATCTGCGGGCTCACCGGGAACTCCAGCAGCAGCGAGTTCAGCAGGTCGACGGCGAGCCTCTCCTCGCCCGCGTCGGCCGCCTCGAAGACCGAACGCAGCCGGGCCCGGACCGAGCGGAAGCGGGTCACGTCCGCGTCGGTGGCGCGGCGGGCCGCCGACTGGCTGGGCCCGAACAGATCGCGGACGGCCTCGACCGACGTCAGGGCGTCCTTGCCCCGGGCCGGTTCCTCGGTGTTGACGAGGCGCACGGCATAGTCCGAGTAATAGGCCAGTTCCACTTGTAGTCCTTACGGAGGGGCTTTAGGGTCGTGAGCGCACTTGTAACAGCTGATGGTGCTTCCAGGGTATTACGAGGGAGGGGCTCGATGACGGACGCGGACATCACGACGACCACCGCGGACTGGCAGGCCTGGCAGGAGAGCTGGGACCGGCAGCAGGAGTGGTACCTGCCCGACCGCGAGGAGCGGTTCCGGATCATGCTCGACATGGTCGAGGCCGTCGTGGGCACCGCCCCGCGCGTCCTCGACCTCGCCTGCGGCACGGGCACCATCACGGCCCGGCTGCTGGCCCGCCTCCCCGACGCCACCAGCACCGGCGTCGACCTCGACCCGGCGCTCCTCGCCATCGCCGAGGGCACCTTCGCGGGCGACGACCGGGTCGGCCTCGTCACCGCCGACCTCAAGGACCCCGACTGGCCGACGAGGCTGCCGTACGACTCGTACGACGCCGTCCTGACCGCGACGGCCCTGCACTGGCTGCACCGGGAACCCCTCGCGGACCTCTACGGCCAGGTCGCGGGACTCGTCCGCGCCGGCGGTGTCTTCATGAACGCGGACCACATGATCGACGAGTCGACGCCGCGGATCAACGCGGCGGAGCGGGCGCAGCGCCACGCCCGCATGGAACAGGCCAGGGAATCCGGGGTCCTCGGCTGGACGGAGTGGTGGCAGCTCGCCGCGAAGGACCCGGTCCTCGCCGAACCCACGGCCCGGCGCTACGAGATCTACGGCGACCACGCCGACGGCGACATGCCGTCGGTCCAGTGGCACGCGCGCGTGCTGCGCGAGAAGGGCTTCGGCGAGGCCAGGCCGGTGTGGTGCTCGCCCTCGGACACCCTGCTGCTCGCCATGAAGTAGAGCGCGCGAAGGGGGCGGCACGGAGATTCCGTACCGCCCCCTCGCCGGGCGTACCGTCAGAGCACCTTGGACAGGAACGACTTCGTCCGCTCGTGCTGCGGGTTCGTGAGCACCTCACGCGGGTGGCCGGATTCGACCACCACACCGCCGTCCATGAAGACCAGGCTGTCGCCCACCTCGCGGGCGAAGCCCATCTCGTGCGTGACGACGATCATCGTCATGCCGGACTCGGCCAGGTCGCGCATGACGTCCAGGACGTCGCCGACCAGCTCCGGGTCGAGCGCCGAGGTCGGCTCGTCGAACAGCATCAGCTTCGGGTCCATGGCGAGGGCCCGGGCGATGGCGACGCGCTGCTGCTGGCCGCCGGAGAGCTGCGAGGGGTAGTTGCCCGCCTTGTCGGCCAGGCCCACCCGGTCCAGGAGCTCCTGGGCGCGCGTGCGGGCCTGGCTCCTGCTCACGCCCTTGACCTGGACCGGCGCCTCCATGACGTTCTCCACGGCCGTCATGTGCGGGAACAGGTTGAAGCGCTGGAAGACCATGCCGATGTCCCGGCGCTTGACCGCGACTTCGCTGTCCTTCAGCTCGTAGAGCTTGTCGCCCTTCTGCCGGTAGCCGACCAGCTCACCGTCGACGTACAGACGGCCGGCGTTGATCTTCTCCAGGTGGTTGATGCACCTCAGGAAGGTCGACTTGCCGGAGCCGGAGGGGCCGATGAGGCAGAACACCTCGCCGGACTTCACCTCCAGGTCGATGCCCGTGAGGACTTCTACGGGACCGAAGGACTTGTGGACGCCCTCGGCCTTGACCATGACGGTCATGCGGTGCCTCCCTTCGGCTTGGAGCGGCTGGACAGGGAGAGCACGTTCGCCCTGATCTTCTGGAACGGCGTGGCCGGCAGGGACCGGCTCGAACCACGCGCGTAGTACCGCTCCAGGTAGTACTGGCCCACGCTGAAGATCGACGTCATCAGCAGATACCAGGCCGCCGCCAGGAACAGCATCTCGGCCGGGGCACCGGAGGTCTGGCCGATGTCCTGAGCTGCTCGCAGCAACTCGGGATACTGGACGACCGAGACCAGCGAGGTCGTCTTCAGCATGTTGATGACCTCGTTGCCCGTCGGCGGCACGATCACGCGCATCGCCTGCGGGATGACGATCCGGCGCAGCGTCTTGGCGTGGCTCATGCCCAGCGCGTGCGACGCCTCGGTCTGGCCCTCGTCGACCGAGAGCAGACCGGCCCGGCAGATCTCCGCCATGTACGCGGCCTCGTTCAGGCCGAGGCCCAGCAGCGCCGTCAGGAACGGGGTCATGAAGTCCGACCACTCGTCCTTGTAGAACGGCCCGAGGTTGATGTACTCGAAGACCAGGCCCAGGTTGAACCAGACGATCAGCTGCACCAGGACCGGGGTGCCGCGGAAGAACCAGATGTAGAACCACGCGATCGACGAGGTCACCGGGTTCTTCGACAGGCGCATCACGGCGAGCATGACGCCGCCGACGATGCCGATCACCATGGACAGCACGGTCAGCAGGAGCGTCTTGCCGACGCCGTCCAGGATGCGGTCGTCGAAGAAGTAGTCCGGGATCGCGCCCCAGTTGATCTTGCCCTGGGAGAACGCGTAGACGACCCCGACCAGCAGGGCGATGGCGACGACGGCGGAGACGTACCGCCCGTAGTGCCGGACCGGGATGGCCTTGATGGCCTCCGGTCCGGCCGGGGGCGTGTCGGCCGGCGTCTTGTCGATGTCAACAGTCACGGGTGTTGCCTTTCAGTGCCGCTGCGCTGCGGTCACTTGCCGCCGTTGATCGTGGCTTCGTCGATGGAGCCGTCGGTGACGCCCCACTTCTTCATGATCTTCTCGTACTCGCCGTTCTCGATGACGGCGTCGAGGGCGGCCTTGAGGGCGTCCCGCAGCTCCGTCTGGTTCTTGGCGACCGCGATGCCGTACGGGGCGGCCTCGACCTGCTCGCCGACCAGCTGGAAGTCCTTGCCGCCGCCGGAGGTCTTCACCGCGTACGCGGCGACCGGGAAGTCGGACGAGCCGGCGTCGGCGCCACCCGCGCGCAGGCGGGTCTGGGCCTGCTGGTCGTTGTCGAAGGGCTCGATGGCGATCTTCTTGCCGGACGGGCACTTCTTCGACTCCGCCTTGGCGAGGTCCTCGGAGACGGTGCCGCGCTGCAGCACGATCTTCTTGCCGCACAGGTCGGACCAGGTCTTGATGCCCTGGTCGTCGCCCTTCTTGGTGTAGATCGAGACACCGGCGGTGAAGTAGTCCACGAAGTCGACGCCCTCGCCGACCTTCTTGCCGGTGTCGGAGTCGACGCCCTCCTGGCGGTCCTTGGTGTCGGTCATCGCGGACATGGCGATGTCGTACCGCTTGGAGCGCAGACCCGTGATCAGCGTGTCGAACGTGCCGTTCTCGAACTGGAAGTCGACCCCGAGCTGCTTGCCCATGGCGGCGGCGAGGTCCGGGTCGATGCCGACGACCTTGCCGGAGCTGTCCTTGAACTCGACCGGGGCGTAGGCGATGTCGGAGCCGACCTTGATGACACCCTTGTCGCGGATGGCCTGAGGCAGCTTGTCGGCGAGTGGGGCCGAGGCCGCCGTGTCGCTCGAACCGGTGTCCTTGGTCTGGTCACCGCATCCGGTGAGCATCAGCGCGCCTGCGACCGCGATCGCACCGACCGCTGCTAGCCGGGAGTGCGCGGCGGTCGTACGACGGGTGGAGCTTGCGGTCATGGTGGGTTCCTCCGGCGGATGGGTGGAGTTGCCGATGGGGCGGGCCGCTGCCGATGGGTTCGGCAACGCCGTGGCACGCCGAAGGTTTCGGCAGTGCCGTGGGTCGACGAGAGCACACCTCTTCGAGTGTCGCGACCTCGTGTGA
The DNA here is from genome assembly GCF_031348265.1 of Streptomyces collinus. NCBI lineage: Bacteria > Bacillati > Actinomycetota > Actinomycetes > Kitasatosporales > Streptomycetaceae > Streptomyces > Streptomyces collinus. The sequence continues at coordinate 5,939,316 of NZ_CP133771.1, forward strand.
TTACGGCATCTTGCCATTCGGACTGCGCGATTCTGGGGGCCAGCCATGTCAAAATCGGATAACGGGCGACCCCCGAACCGCACCACTCCGGTACATCACGGCCGGACCTTCTAAGGGAATCACCCCTTCCGGCCGGAAGAACTTCGGTATATCCCGGGATTTCAAGACGGGGCCCGCGAGCTTCGCAGATGCTTGAGTGGTTGTGGCTGGTTTGTCTAGGCCTTGTCCCGATTTTGGACGAAGAGTCAGGGCGTCGTCATGTGACCTTCGCGTTATGGACTCGTCGTCGATGCCGTCCGTCCGGTAAGAAGGGTCTTTACACCCCTCATCCGGGGCTCAGGGCGCGTGTGCGGCGCGCCCGTCGCGTACGCGCCCGTACGTATACACGTACAAGCACGACATGGGGCTGCGCGGTGCCCGCCCACCCCTCACCAGGAGTGGCCACCCTCAAAACAATGAAGATTTAAGGGGTAAAACGAAGTGGCAGCGGAGATCGTCAATCCTCGCAGCGAGAGCAAGACCGGCGATACGGACCACGAGGGCGGTGCGGAGCCCCTCGACTCCTTCGACCCGGCGTTCGCGCTGCACCGCGGCGGCAAGATGGCTGTGCAGGCCACCGTGCCGGTCCGTGACAAGGACGACCTGTCCCTGGCGTACACGCCCGGCGTCGCGAAGGTGTGCAGCGCGATCGCGGAGCAGCCGGAGCTCGTGCACGACTACACGTGGAAGTCGTCGGTCGTGGCCGTCGTGACGGACGGTACGGCCGTGCTGGGGCTCGGTGACATCGGGCCCGAGGCCTCCCTCCCGGTGATGGAGGGCAAGGCGATTCTTTTCAAGCAGTTCGGTGGCGTGGACGCGGTTCCGATCGCCCTGGCCTGCACGGACGTCGACGAGATCGTCGAGACCGTGGTGCGGCTCGCGCCGTCGTTCGGCGGCGTCAACCTGGAGGACATCTCGGCGCCCCGGTGCTTCGAGGTCGAGCGGAAGCTGCAGGAGCGGCTGGACATTCCGGTCTTCCACGACGACCAGCACGGCACGGCCGTGGTGACGCTGGCCGCCCTGCGGAATGCCGCGCGGCTGAGCGGGCGGGCGCTGGGTGAGCTGCGGGCCGTCATCTCCGGAGCCGGTGCGGCCGGTGTCGCCATTGCGAAGATGCTGGTCGAGGCCGGGATCGGGGATGTCGCGGTGGCCGACCGCAAGGGTGTCGTGTCGGCGGACCGGGACGACCTCACGCCGGTGAAGCAGGACCTGGCCGGGTTCACGAACAAGGCCGGGATCACCGGGTCGCTGGAAGCGGCGCTGGACGGGGCCGACGTGTTCATCGGGGTCTCCGGTGGCACGGTCGCGGAGTCCGCGGTGGCGACGATGGCCAAGGGCGCGTTCGTCTTCGCCATGGCGAACCCGAACCCCGAGGTGCATCCCGAGGTCGCGCACAAGTACGCGGCGGTCGTCGCGACCGGACGGTCGGACTTCCCGAACCAGATCAACAACGTGCTGGCGTTCCCCGGGATCTTCGCGGGTGCGCTGCAGGTGAGGGCCTCCCGGATCACCGAGGGGATGAAGCTGGCCGCCGCGGAGGCGCTGGCCGCTGTGGTCGGGGACGATCTCGCCGCCGACTACGTCATCCCGTCGCCGTTCGACGAGCGGGTCGCGCCGGCGGTCACGGCCGCGGTGGCGGCTGCGGCTCGGGCCGAGGGTGTGGCCCGGCGCTGACGTGATGCCGGCATCTGTGTGACGTGGCCCCGCCCGGGATCGGGCGGGGCCATTTCTTTGCTTTCGGTTGGGGCCGTTCGGGTGGTGCGGCGGTGGCGGGGGTGCGGGTGGCTTCGCCTTCTCGCCGGGTGGTGGGTCGGGGCCGCGCCGGGGATCCGTCCTTGGAACGGAGCGATGGGGCGCCATACCGAATGACTGTCCGTTGACGCGTCAACAGCCGCGGGCGGACACCCCCCGACGCGGCCCCTTGCGTACGGCGGCGAGTGCGGGCGCGCAGCTACACCGCCCCGCTCACCTGGCAAGAGGGTGTGTCTCACAGGCCCGGATGGTTCCTTCGGCCCCCCGCGGAACCTATCGTCAAGGCCATGTTCGCTGTCTACGCCGCCCGAATCGACCGCGACCAGCCGCTCTCCGGCCTGGAGTTGGGAGAGCGTCCGGCTCCCGAGGCCCGTCCCGGCTGGAGTACCGTCACGGTCAAGGCCGCCTCCCTCAACCACCACGACCTGTGGTCCCTGCGTGGCGTGGGCCTCGCAGAGGACAAGCTGCCGATGATCCTCGGCTGTGATGCCGCCGGTGTCGACGAGGACGGCAACGAGGTCGTCCTGCACTCCGTGATCGGACAGAGCGGGCACGGGGTCGGCCCGAAGGAACCCCGCTCCATCCTCACCGAGCGCTACCAGGGCACCTTCGCCGAGCAGGTCTCCGTGCCGACCTGGAACATCCTGCCCAAGCCCAAAGAGCTCTCCTTCGAGGAGGCCGCCTGTCTGCCCACGGCGTGGCTGACGGCGTACCGGATGCTGTTCACCAATGCGGGGGTCCGGCCCGGTGACTCCGTGCTGGTGCAGGGCGCCGGTGGTGGGGTCGCCACCGCGGCCATCGTGCTGGGCAAGGCCGCCGGGCTGCGGGTCTTCGCCACCAGCCGGGACGAGGCCAAGCGGAAGCGGGCCCTGGAGCTCGGGGCCGTGGAGGCCGTGGAGTCGGGGGCGCGGTTGCCTCAGCGGGTCGACGCGGTGATCGAGACCGTCGGGGCTGCCACGTGGTCGCACTCGGTGAAATCGCTGAAGCCCGGCGGCACGCTGGTCATCTCCGGTGCCACCAGCGGCGACCGGCCCTCGCACGCGGAGCTGACCCGGATCTTCTTCCTCGAACTCAAGGTCGTCGGATCCACGATGGGCACGAAGGACGAACTGGAGGATCTCCTCGCGTTCTGTGCCGCGACGGGAGTGCGGCCCGTCATCGACGAGGTCATGCCCATGGACCGTGCGCGGGAGGGCTTCGAGCGGCTGGCTTCGGGCGAGCAGTTCGGGAAGGTCGTGCTGACCAGTCCCTGAGTCCTTGCGAAGGTGTGTCGACGGCCGGTCCCGGGTGGGCCGGCCGTTTTCGTATGTCAATCGTGGTTGACGCGGGCGGGGTGTCAACGTAGGTTGACGGTATGACCGAAGCAACCGATCTGGCCGAACGCGCCGGTGACCGTGATCCACGGGTCGGCCTGCGGGCCGTCGCCGCGCTGCGCCGGCTGCTGGAGCAGTTGGAAGCCGTGCAGGTGCGCAACGCGCGCAACCAGGGCTGGTCGTGGCAGGAGATCGCCACCGAACTCGGTGTGAGCAGGCAGGCCGTGCACAAGAAGTACGGGAGGCATTGATGTTCGAGCGGTTCACGAAGGACGCCCGCGACGTGGTGAAGGGCGCGTACGCGTACGTGGACGGGCGTGACGAGGGCGGGCAGGTCGTGGAGCCGGAGCATCTGCTGCTGGCGCTGCTCGACCGGGAGGGCAGCCGTGGCTCCTTCGCGCTCGCGGCTCTCGGGCTCGGTGAGCGGCGGGAGTCCGTGCGGGAGGCCTTGCGTGAGGCGCGGCGGCGGGCCGGACTGACGCAGGCCGAGACCGACGCGCTCGCCGGGCTGGGGATCGACGTGGAGGAGATCGTCGCCCGGGTGGAGGAGGCTCATGGGGTCGGCGCCCTGGCCGGTGACCGGAAGGACAAGCGGTGGTGGTCGGGGCGTACCTCCTTCGGCCGGGGAGCCAAGGACGTGCTGGAACGCTCCCTGCGAGTCGCCCTCGCCCAGCGGGACCGGCACATCGGGGACGAGCACATCCTGCTGGCCCTGACCCTGCGCCCCGGTGTGGCGGCCGAGGTCCTCGCCGACCACGGGGTGACGTACGAGCACCTGGTGCGGGTGCTGTACGGCAGTGGGGGCGAGGCCAAGGCCGGCTGAAGGCTGAGCCCCGGGCGCGCTACTTGCTCTGTGTGCGCAGGAGGGCTCCTATGTGGGCCGCCGCCGTCGACAGATGGCGGCGGGCGTCGCGCAGCTGGTCGGGGGTGACGCCGTGGTCGCGGGCCGCGTCACGGATGTCGTCCCGGAAGCGGTCGAGCAGGCGGTCCAGGTCGCGGGCCGGGTCGCCGGTGGAGTCCGCGGCGTCCTCATGGGCCCAGGCCGGTTCGTAGGCGGCGGGGAAGTCCTCCCGGGGATGTGCGTGGCTCGGCTCCTCGGCGGACCTGCCGGTGCCGGGCCAGTCGAAGCCCAGGTCCTTGCCGAAGTCCTTGCCGTAGTCCTTCCCGAACTCGCCCACTTCCTTGACCAGTTCGGTCAGGCCCTCGCGCAGGCCCGTCGGCCAGTCGCCGCGGGCGAAGTGGTCCTGCACCTGCTCCTGGACGCGGCGGGTGATGCGCTGCACCTGCTCCTGGGCCTGTGCCCGGGCCTGTTCCTGGGCCTCCTTCGCCTGGCGGCGGGCGCGTTGGGCGTCCTCGCGGGCGCGGCGGCTCTCGTCCTTCGCCCGCCGGGCCTGCTCCTTCCACTCCTGCCGGGCGCGGCGCATCTCCTCCTTGGCGATGCGCCAGGTCTCCTTGTCGCCGTATTGCGAGAAGTCGCCGTGGGGGGCCCCGGCCGTGCCGTCGTCCCTGGTGCCGGTGTCCCGGCGGGCCTCGGTCGCCGCCGCCCGCATCTCGCGGCGCAGGTCGCCGGCGGCTCCGCGCACGTCGGCCTGGATCTCCGCGGCCAGTTCCGCGACGGACTCCCTGATCTCCAGCTCCAGGTCGGCCAGCTCGCCGCTGCGGTCGGCCAGTTCGGCGCGGCCCGCGTCGGTGATCGAGTAGACCTTGCGGCCGCCTTCCGTGGTGTGGGTGACCAGTCCCTCGGTCTCCAGCTTCGCCAGGCGCGGGTAGACCGTGCCCGCCGACGGTGCGTACAGCCCCTGGAAGCGCTCCTCCAGCAGGCGGATCACCTCGTAGCCGTGGCGAGGAGCCTCGTCCAGCAGCTTCAGCAGGTAGAGGCGGAGGCGGCCGTGGGCGAAGACGGGGGGCATGTCAGAGCACCTTCTTGTCGGTCGTACCGTCGGCCGGGACGGTGGTGGGGGCATCGCCCGGGCCGGAAACGGAATTGTCTCCCGAGCCGCTCTCCGGACCGCCCGCCGGGGCTGCCGCCGCGCTGCTTCCGGCGGGCGGGGTGTCTCGCGGCGCGCCGTGCTCGTCCTCTCCGGCCGGGCGGCGCAGCAGGGCGATCGAGCCGGAGACGGTGGTGGCCCGCAGCTTGCCGGTGCCCGCGCCGAGGCGGCCCGTGATCTTGTGGGCGCCCCACTGGCCGTGCACCCGGAGGCCGTCGAAGGCGTTGGAAACCGAGCCGCTCGCGGTGTTCGCCTCGACCTCCGTGTCCGCCGGGTACGGCAGCCGGATCGCGATCTCACCGGAGACGCTGGTCAGCCGCACATCCGTCGGGCCGTCCGGGTCGAGGTCGACGATCATCGAGCCGCTCACCGAATCCGCCCGCACGGAGGGGCCGGAGCCCTCGACCACCGTGAGGTCGCCGGAGACGGAGTTGAACCTGAGGTCGCCGGTCACGTCCTGGGCCTCCAGGCTGCCGGAGACCGTGTCGGCGCGGACCGGGCCGGAGAGGCCCACGAGTGTCGTGTCGCCGGTGACGCCCTTCACCACCGACGGGCCCTGGATGCCGGAGATCACGGCTGCCGCGCCGACCACACCCACCTCCACGCGGGTGCCGGCCGGGACGGCCAGGGAGACCACCGCGCTGCGGCGCCAGCCCTTGCGGTCCAGCCACTTGAGGAAGCCCTTCCAGGGCAGGTCCTCGTAGGCCACCGTGAGGACGCCGCCCTGCTGGGTCACCACCAAGGGCGGCCCCTCGATCTCGGAGATCTCCAGGCGGGCGGAACCTTCGTCCGTGCCCACCACGTTCACCGTTCCGTTGACGAGACGCACGTGCAGATCGCTCACGGGCTCGTCGAAGGTGAGCTTCCTCGGTTCCGTGACGGACCACTCGGACATGGTGCAGACCTCCCCGTCTCGACGCGCCATATCGCGTCCTCTCGTTTTCACGATATATCGCGGTCGGGGAAAGTCAAGACACCCGTTCTGACCATGTCGACGGAAGCCGCCCGCACCGGTCCCGCAGCCGGGGCGCTGTTGTTGTGCCGGGCGGCGCCCGGGCGCGTGGCCCCCGTCGCCGATCTGCTGCGCGAGCCGATGCAGCTCACGCCCGCGGGCGACGCGTGGAGCGTGCTCGTCCCCGAGGGCCGGCCCTGGCAGGACGGTGCCGAACCCGTCGACCGCGTGGCCACCGGCTGGGCCACGGCCCTCGCCGTCGGCGCTCCCTGGCCCGTCCTCGCCCTGTGGTGGGACACCGACCACGCGGGCTTCACGCTCGCATCCGGCTTCCGCCGCCCGGTCGGATTCGTCTGGCTCGCGAGCGGTGTCCCGGCCGGGGAGGACGAGGCGATGCGCACCTTCGCCGCACGGATGGGCCTCGACCCCGTCCCGGACGTCCGGGATCTCTACCGGCTGACCGAACCCGACTCGGCGACCGACGCACGCAGCCGTCTGCGCGGCCTGCTCGCGGTCCTCGCACGCGCGGGCGTCTCCCTGCCCGCGGAACTGGCCCCCGGCGAACCCGCCGGCCGCCTCCGGGAGGCCGCAGCCCGCCGCCTGGACAGCAGGCCCGTCGAGAGGCCCGGCCGGCCCGAGGCGGGCGCGGAACACGACCCCGTCGGCCACCACACACGCCTCGGCCCCTGGATGCCCTGGACGGGCAGTCCCACGGCCCGCGCCCTGGCCCTCGCGCAGCTGGCGGCGGGCCTGCCGCTCCTGGTCAGGGGCCTGCGGCGGCGGGGCGGCGGCTGGGCCACGGCCGGGGCCCTGCTCCTCGCGCACGGCGCACTGGGTCTGACCTACGGCCTCGCGCGGCGGCGCGACTGACGCCTGGAGCGGCCGGGGCCGGTTCCGTCCTACGGCCCACGCGCCCGTGCGAGTGATGCCCCGGAGCGGCTGGGGCCGGTCAGATCTACGACCATGCACGCCCCCGGGGGCTGACCCCCCGGAGCGGCCGGAGCCGGCCAGTCCTATGGCCTCACGCCCGTGTGAGTGATGCCCCGGAGCGGCCGGGGCCGGGGTCGGGCCTGCGACTTCACGCGCCAGCGAAGGACGTCCCGGAGCGGCTGGGGCTTGTCAGATCTACGATCTCGCACGCCCCCCGGGGCTGACTCCCCGGAGCGGCCGGAGCGAGCCGGTCCTATGGCCTCACGCCCGTGCGAGTGATGCCCCGGAGCGGCCGGGCCGGGGTCGGGCCTGTGACCTCACGCGCCAGCGAGTGACGTCCCGGAGCGGCCGTAGCCGGTCAGACCTGGGACCTCACCCGCCCGCGTGGGACTGACGACCGGAGCGGCCGCAGCCGGTCCCTACTCGTCGTCCTCGTCGTCCAGCCGGGCGAGCCATGTCGCCAGCCGCTCCACCGGTACCTCGAAGTCGGGATTGAGATCGACGAACGTCCGCAGCTGCTCGGCGAGCCACTCGAAGGTGACTTCCTCCTCGCCGCGCCGCTTCTCCAGTTCCTCGATGCCACGGTCCGTGAAGTACATGCCCCCAAGGATATGTGCGCGCAAACGGCCGGGCCGCACCCCCCGAGCGGGGGATGCGGCCCGGCCGCGCACGAACTGCGCGAAGGCGCTTACGCCTCGAACACCTCACGCACCAGCTGCTCCTGCTCGGCCTGGTGCCGCTTCGCGGAACCCACCGCCGGGGACGAGCCGTGCGGGCGCGAGATGCGCCGCAGCCGCTCGCCGTGCGGGACGTCCGCGCCGACCGCGAGGTCCAGGTGGTCGATCAGGTTGAGCGCGATGAACGGCCAGGCACCCTGGTTCGCCGGCTCCTCCTGGGCCCACAGGTACTTCTCGGCGTTCGGGTACTTCTTGATCTCCGCCTGGAGCTCGGCACCCGGCAGCGGGTACAGGCGCTCGATGCGGATGATCGCCGTGTCCGTGGCACCGCGCTTCTGACGCTCGGCCTCAAGGTCGTAGTAGACCTTGCCGGCGCAGAAGACGACCTTCTTGACCGCGGCCGCGTCGACCGAGGAGTCACCGATGACCGGCTGGAACTGTCCGGTGGTGAACTCGTCCGCCTTCGCCGCCGCCGCCTTCAGACGCAGCATCGACTTCGGCGTGAAGACCACCAGCGGCTTGTGGTGCGGGTTGTGCACCTGCCACCGCAGGAGGTGGAAGTAGTTCGACGGCGAGGTCGGCATGGCGACCGTCATGTTGTTCTGGGCGCACATCTGGAGGAAGCGCTCCGGACGGGCCGAGGAGTGGTCCGGGCCCTGGCCCTCGTAGCCGTGCGGCAGGAGCAGGACGACACCGGAGGTCTGGGCCCACTTCTGCTCGGCCGACGAGATGAACTCGTCCACGACCGTCTGGGCGCCGTTGACGAAGTCGCCGAACTGCGCCTCCCACATCACGAGCGCCTCGGGGCGGGCCAGCGAGTAGCCGTACTCGAAGCCCATCGCCGCGTACTCGGAGAGGAGGGAGTTGTAGACGTTCAGCCGCGCCTGGTCCTCGGAGAGGTACTGCAGCGGCGTGTACTCCTCGCCCGTGCTGCGGTCGATGATGACCGCGTGGCGTTGGCCGAACGTACCGCGCTGCGAGTCCTGGCCGGCCAGGCGGACCGGCACGCCCTCCAGCAGGAGGGAGCCGATCGCGAGGGTCTCGCCCATGCCCCAGTCGATCGTGCCGTCCTCGACCATCGACGCCCGGCGCTGCAGCTGCGGCAGCAGACGCGGGTGGACGGTGATGTTGTCGGGGATGTTGACCTGGGACTCGGCGATCCGCTTGACGACCTCCGTGGTCACCGCGGTGTTCACGGCGACCGGGAACTCGGCCTGCGGGTCCGTGGACTCGACCGTACCCGGCTGGGACGTGGCCTCACGGACCTCCGTGAAGACCTTCTCCAGCTGGCCCTGGTAGTCCTGCAGCGCCTGCTCGGCCTCTTCGAGCGTGATGTCGCCGCGACCGATGAGGGACTCGGTGTACAGCTTGCGCACCGAGCGCTTCTTGTCGATCAGGTCGTACATCAGCGGCTGGGTGAAGGCCGGGTTGTCCGACTCGTTGTGACCGCGGCGGCGGTAGCAGATGAGGTCGATCACCACGTCCTTGTTGAACGCCTGGCGGAACTCGAAGGCGAGCCGCGCGACGCGGACCACGGCCTCCGGGTCGTCGCCGTTCACGTGGAAGATCGGGGCCTCGATCATGCGGGCCACGTCCGTCGCGTACATGGAGGAACGCGAGGACTCGGGGGCCGCGGTGAAGCCGACCTGGTTGTTGATGACGATGTGGACCGTGCCGCCGGTGCGGTAGCCGCGCAGCTGCGACATGTTCAGGGTCTCGGCCACCACGCCCTGGCCCGCGAAGGCCGCGTCGCCGTGGATCGCCACCGGCAGGACGGTGAAGTCCGTGCCGCCCTTGCCGATGATGTCCTGCTTGGCGCGCGAGACGCCCTCCAGGACCGGGTCCACCGCCTCCAGGTGCGAGGGGTTCGCGACCAGGGAGACCTTGATCTGCTCGCCGTCCAGGCCCGTGAAGGTGCCCTCGGCGCCCAGGTGGTACTTCACGTCACCGGAGCCGTGCATCGACTTCGGGTCGAGGTTGCCCTCGAACTCGCGGAAGATCTGGGCGTACGACTTGCCGACGATGTTGGCGAGGACGTTCAGGCGGCCGCGGTGGGCCATGCCGACGACGACCTCGTCCAGGCGGGACTCGGCGGCCGAGTCCAGCACCGCGTCCAGCAGCGGGATGACGGACTCGCCGCCCTCCAGGGAGAAGCGCTTCTGGCCGACGTACTTCGTCTGCAGGAAGGTCTCGAAGGCCTCCGCCGCGTTCAGCCGGCGCAGGATGCGCAGCTGCTCCTCGCGCTCCGGCTTGGTGTGCGGGCGCTCGACGCGGTCCTGGATCCACTTGCGCTGCTTCGGGTCCTGGATGTGCATGAACTCGATGCCGGTGGTGCGGCAGTACGAGTCGCGCAGGACGCCGAGGATGTCGCGCAGCTTCATCATCGACTTGCCGGCGAAGCCGCCGACGGCGAACTCGCGCTCCAGGTCCCAGAGCGTGAGGCCGTGCTCGGTGATGTCCAGGTCGGGGTGCTTGCGCTGCTGGTACTCCAGCGGGTCGGTGTCGGCCATGACGTGGCCGCGGACCCGGTAGGAGTGGATCAGCTCGAAGACGCGGGCGGCCTTCGTGACGTCGTCGTCGTGGCTGGCGTCGATGTCCTTGAGCCAGCGGACCGGCTCGTAGGGGATGCGCAGCGCCTCGAAGATGTCGTCGTAGAAGCCGTTCTCGCCGAGCAGCAGGTTCGCGACGATCCGCAGGAACTCGCCGGAGGCGGCGCCCTGGATGACCCGGTGGTCGTAGGTCGACGTGAGCGTCATGACCTTCGAGATGCCGAGCTTGTTCAGGGTGTCCTGGGAGGTGCCCTGGAACTCCGCCGGGTAGTCCATGGAGCCGACGCCCATGATCACCGACTGGCCGGGCATCAGGCGCGGCACGGAGTGGACGGTGCCGAGGCCGCCGGGGTTGGTCAGGGAGACCGTCACACCGGTGAAGTCGTCCATGCCCAGCTTGCCGTCGCGGGCGCGGCGGACGATGTCCTCGTAGGCCTGCCAGAACTCGAAGAAGTTCAGCGTCTCGGCCTTCTTGATGCCCGCGACCACGAGCTGGCGGTCGCCGTTGGGCTTGACCAGGTCGATCGCGAGGCCGAAGTTGACGTGCTCCGGCTTGACCAGGGTCGGCTTGCCGTCCTTCTCCGCGAAGGAGTAGTTCATCGACGGCATGGCCTTGATGGCCTGCACCATCGCGTAGCCGATCAGGTGCGTGAAGGAGATCTTCCCGCCCCGGGCGCGCTTCAGGTGGTTGTTGATGACGATGCGGTTGTCGAACAGCAGCTTCACCGGGACCGCGCGCACGGACGTGGCCGTGGGCACCTCCAGCGAGGCGTTCATGTTCTTCGCGACCGCGGCGGCGGGACCGCGCAGCACGACCTGCTCGGGGCCCGAGGGGGCCTCGGCGGCGGGCTCGGCCTTCTTCGGGGCCGCGGCCGGCTTGGCGGCGGGCTTCGCGGCCGGGGCGGCCTGCGCCGGAGCGGGGGCCTGGGCCGGGGCCTGCGCGGCGGGCTTCGCCTGGGCCGGAGCCGGGGCGGGCGCCGGAGCGGCGGCGGGCTTCTCGGCCGCCGGGGCGGGGGCCTGCGCGGGAGCGGCCGGAGCGGCGGCGGGAGCGGTGGTGGTCCCCGCGGCCCCCGCGGCCGCGGTACCCGCCGGAGCCGAGGCGGCAGCCGCCCCCGGCTTGTAGTCGGCGAAGAAGTCCCACCAGGCTCGGTCTACGGAATTCGGGTCCTGGAGGTACTGCTGATAGATCTCGTCGACGAGCCACTCGTTGGCACCGAACGACGCGGCAGGGTTCTTCCCCGCTTGGTCGGTGTCGGTCGAGATGCTCGAGTTACTGGGGGACTGTGGCGACACGGCGGCAACCGCCCTCTTCCGCTTCACAAGATGATGGACAGCGGGAATCAAGGCTACGCCCCCTGGACGGGGAAGGTCAGGTCGGGCCGGTGCAACGTCGTGCAAGTCACATCTGGAACCGTGTTTCGGGGCTTGAAATGGCGGGAAACAAGCGTGGTTCCGCTTAGCGAGGGAAGGGCGCGGCACGGCCCCTGGCGCCGATGGCGCGGGCCTGTGCCTGATCACACGTGTCCGTCAGCGCGGACGCCCGTGGATCTTGTGGCTCCGCTTCGAACTTTACGTCAACTTGCCACAGATGACAGTCCCGGAAGAGTGACAAGAATCCGGCAACCCCGCTCGGATTCGGCCACTCCGATCCGGCCCCCGTGCAGGTCCACCGCCCAGCGGGCGATCGCCAGGCCGAGCCCCGTGCCGCCGTCGCTGCCCGGCCCCTGCGGCCGCTTGGCGCTGCCGCGGTTGAACCGCTCGAAGACGCGGTGCCACTCCGACTTCGGAATGCCGGGGCCCTCGTCCAGGACCTCCAGCTCCAGCGACTCCGGCAGCGGGCCGCGCCGCGCCTTGACCGTCACCCGGCCGTGCGGCGGGCTGTGCTTGACCGCGTTGTCGATGAGGTTGGCGACGACCTGGTGGATGCGCTCCGGGTCCGCGTGCGCGGTCAACTCCGGTGGGTGGACGTCGAGGTGCAGATGGACGTCCGTACGGGTGTGACTGCCCGAGCCGGTGGCGATTCCCGCGCGCACCGAGGCGACCATGTTGGCCTCCTTCAGCACGCCCGACAGATACGGCCACACCTCGAACCGCCGCTGCTTCAGCGGGACGACGCCGTTGTCCAGGCGCGACAGGTCCAGCAGCGTCTCCACCAGCCGGCCGAGGCGCTCGGTCTGCTTCAGCGCCGTGCGCATGGTCTCCGGGTCGGCCTGCGTGACGCCGTCGACGATGTTCTCCAGCACCGCGCGCAGTCCCGCGATGGGCGTACGCAGCTCGTGCGAGACGTTCGCCACCAGCTCCTTGCGCTGGCTGTCCTGGGCCTCCAGCTCGTCGGCCATGGCGTTGATCGTCACGGCCAGGTCGCCCAGCTCGTCACGGCGGTTCTCCCGCGTGCGGCGGGTGTAGTCGCCCTGCGAGATGGAACGGGCGACCGCCGTCATCTCGTCCAGCGGTGCCGTGAGCGAATGCGCCACGAACTGCGTAATGAGAAGCGTGGCGATCATCGAGAAGACCGTGATGAAGCGCAGCTCCGTCTTCGTATGCACCGCGATCACCGACAGGCCCGTGGTGATCAGCACCGAGATGACGACCAGCGCGCCCAGCTTGGTCTTGATCGAGAACGGGCTCACCCCGCCCCAGGGGTTCTCACCGGGGTTTTTCCGTGCGGCAGGCCCGCCGCTCATGGCGTCGGGGTCTCCAGGGCGTAGCCCACGCCGTGCACCGTGCGGATCCGCTCGGCGCCGATCTTCCGGCGCAGCGCCTTGATGTGGCTGTCGACCGTGCGGGTGCCGGAGGCGTCCGCCCAGTCCCAGACCTCGGCGAGCAGCTGCTCACGGGAGAGCACCGCGCGCGGGGTGTTGGCGAGGCACACCAGCAGATCGAACTCGGTGGGCGTGAGGTGGACGTCCTCGCTGCGCACCCGGACCCGGCGCTGCGCGTGGTCGATCTCCAGCTCGCCGAGACGCAGGATGCCGGAGCGGGGCGTGGCCGCCGCGATGGCGGCCCGCTCCACGCGGCGTAGCAGCACGTGCACGCGCGCCGCCAGCTCCCGCATCGAGAACGGCTTGGTCATGTAGTCGTCGGCGCCGACCCCGAGACCGACCAGCATGTCGGTCTCGTCGTCGCGCGCGGTGAGCATCATCACCGGCACCGGACGGGCGGCCTGCACGCGTCGGCAGACCTCCAGACCGTCGAAGCCGGGCAGCATGATGTCGAGGATCAGCAGGTCCGGCTGCCACGCCTCGGCCGTGTCGACCGCGGCCGGGCCGTCACCCGCGGTTTGCACGAGGAATCCCTCGGCCCGCAGGCGGGTCGCGATGGCGTCCACGATCGTCGCGTCGTCCTCGACCACCAGGACCCGGCGCTGTGCGCCCGGAGTAGCCGTCGCCGAACCGTTGTGGGAGGTCTGTGTCTGCTCCATCGCCCGCCCCTGGGGTGTGCTTTCCGGAATCAGTGGGGTGATTCCTTCTGACTGGCTATGCCTGCGCATGGTTGCGATTGACGCTTGAATGATCGGCGTCAGGGGAGCAGCGTACGGGGAGTCAGTACGCCTTTGCTATCCAGGGCTGATGGCGAGGTGCACGACGTCCGGAACGCCCCGGGCAACCGGGATCTCTTCGGTACGCACCTGTTGGAACCCGGCATTCCGCAAGGTTCCCTCGAATTCCGGAGACGGCTGGGCGGACCAGACGGCCAGAACCCCGCCCGGCCTCAACACCCTTGCACAGCTTGCCAGTCCGGCCTCCCGGTAGAGATTTCCGTTGCCGTCCGTGACGGTCCAGTCCGGCCCGTTGTCGATGTCGAGGCACAGAGCGTCGTACGTGTCGGATGTCTCATTGACGTGTGCGACGAGATCGGTCTCGACGATTTCCGTGCGGGGGTCGCTCAGGGCCCGGGCGGAGAGCGCGGCGAGCGGGCCGTCGCGATGCCATTCGACGATCGCGTGCTCGCGTTCCACCACCGTGATCCGCCCCCAGCGCGGGTCCGCCGCGGCGTGCGCGAGGGAGAAGCCGACGCCGAGTCCGCCGATCAGGACGTCGGGGCGCTCCCGGCCGGCCAGGGCGTCCCGTGCCGCGTCGACCAGCCGCCGCTCCGAGCGGCCGTCGGAGGTGTCCATCAGGAAGCAGCCGTTGGCGATGATCTCCAGCCGGTCGCCGTGCCGGCGCAGCACCACCTCGCCGTGCGGCCCCTCGCGACGGTCCAGGACCTCGGGAATGTCGTACGGGATAGGCATGGGGGCATCCTCGCAGGGGAGGGGGTTGCGGCGCCCGGCATTTCCCCGCGGCCCGGGCGGGACGCGGGGCGAGGCTTTCGGGTTGCTGTGAATCGGCTTTCGCGTGGCGCGGATCACAGACAGCGGGGGGTCCGGGGCGAAGGCTGGGACCTGACGGAAGGAGCGCCCGCTGTGGAACGGACCGCGCCGCCCCACGAGACGGCCTCAACGGCACCGCCCGTAGCCGACGTGCCGGCGCTGCTGGACGGAATGCCGCGGCAGCGGGGCCCGTACGACACGGCGGATGCGGGAGTACGGGAGCCCGTCCCGGCGGCCGTGCCCCGGCTGCGGGCGCTCCGCCCCTGGCGGCTGCTGCCCACCCCCACGGGAACGCCGTTCACCTTCGCCTACGCCACCCTCCTCTGCCTCACCTCGCTGATCGCCGCCCACGCCGACCCGGCCCTGGTGCACGCGCTGCTCCAGGGCTCCAGCACGGACGTGGCGCACCTGGTGCGCTCGCCGGAACTGGTCCTGATCGGCAGCGCGCTGTGGGTCGCGGGCGGGGTGACCTCGCCCTTCGCCATCGCCTTCGTGCTGGTGCTGACCGCGCTGGAGCGGCGCATCGGGAGTCTGCGCACGGCCGGTGTCTTCCTGCTCGGGCACGTCCTCGCCACCCTCGCGACCGAGGTGCCCGTGGGGCTCGCGGTGCTGGCCGGGCACCTCCCCGGCAGCTCCCTGCACCGCCTCGACTACGGCGTCAGCTTCGGTGTCGCCGCCGGCATCGGTGCCCTGGCCGGTCTGCTGCCGCTCTGGCTGCGCCTGCCGCTGCTGACCGCCTTCGGCTGGATGCTCCTCCAGGACCTGCTCGCCTTCACCGACCCGATGACGAACTGGGGGCACCTCATCGCCCTGGGCATCGGGATCGCCACCTGGCCGGTGGTCCGGCGCTGGTACGCCACGCGGCTCGGCCCGGCCGGGGGCTGAACGCGGGGCCTCTCAGTCCCGGGCGGCGGCGGGCGGGGCGTACTTGGCGCTGGTGAGCGGGGCCACGACCGTCCAGCCCAGCGCCTCGTAAAGCCCTCGCCCCGCGGGCGTCCCGGCCAGGACGCCCGTCCGCGCGCCCTGCCGGACCGCGACGTCCTGCAGTGTCCGCATGACGAGGCTGCCCATGCCCTTGCGGCGGTGTTCGGGGGCCGTCTCGATCTGGTCGACGACGGCGGTCTCGCCCGTCGGGGTGATCTGGCCGCGCGCCGCCAGGGACCCGTCCGGCGCGGCCACCATCACCCGGGTCACTCCGCCGCGGGACCAACTGCGCAGCCGGTAGCCGTCGGGAGCGGCCGGAGCGCTCCCGGCCGTCAGCGGAATCGTCATCAGGTAGCCCGGCTCGGGGTCGATCCACCAGTTCTCGTCCAGCCAGCGGGAGACCACCGACGGGTCGCGGAAGGCCTTCAGCCACACCCCGTGCCCGGTCACGGCTCCGGCCACCTTGCGGACGGTCGTCTCGTCGAGGCCGTCGCCCGTGGCGCCGAGCACGTGCCGGGTGACGTGCCCGTGCATCCCCATGTCGATCGTCCAGCCCCACGGCTCCGTCGTGGGCGGAGCGGCCCCGCGGGACACGACCCATCCGTTCACCCATGCCTGCACGGTGCCGTCCATGTCATCCCCCTGTAATGAGCGCACTGCCGAGCGGTCTATTACTCACCGGACCTTACGCGTCCTCCCGTCCCCGGCGTCACAGGTGATCGCTGACAGCGAACGGCGGGTGGGGAACAACCGGGCGCCCCCGAGCATTGAGTCGGCATAGCTCAACTTGACTGCCGAAGGGGAGATCATGGCTTCGACGTCCACACCGCTCACCCTGCCCGTGCTGCCGCTCGACGGCGAGGTCGTGCTGCCCGGCATGGTGGTCCCGCTGGACCTGAGCGACTCCGAGGTCCGTGCCGCGGTGGAGGCCGCTCAGGCCGCTGCCCGCACAACACCCGGAAAGCCCCGGGTACTCCTGGTGCCACGCATCGACGGGACCTACGCCAACACCGGTGTCCTCGGCACCGTCGAACAGGTCGGCCGGCTCGCCGACGGCGACCCGGGCGCCCTGATCCGCGGCCGGAGCCGGGTGCGCATCGGCGCGGGGACCACCGGGCCCGGTGCCGCCCTCTGGGTCGAGGGGACCCGCGTCGACGAGACCGTGCCGGAGCCCTTGCCCGGTCATCTCGCCGAACTGGTCAAGGAGTACAAGGCCCTCGCCACCGCCTGGCTGCGCAAGCGCGGCGCCTGGCAGGTCGTCGACCGGGTGCAGGCCATCGACGACGTCTCGGCGCTCGCCGACAACTCCGGCTACTCGCCGTTCCTGACCACCGACCAGAAGGTCGAACTGCTGGAGACCACCGACCCGGTGGCCCGCCTCAAGCTAGCCACCCAGCAGCTGCGCGATCACCTCGCCGAGCAGGACGTGGCCGAGACCATCGCCAAGGACGTCCAGGAGGGCGTCGACAAGCAGCAGCGCGAGTTCCTGCTGCGGCGTCAGCTGGAAGCCGTCCGCAAGGAGCTGCGCGAGCTGAACGGCGAGGCAGGCAAGGACTCCGCCGAGGAGTCCGACGACTACCGCGCCCGCGTGGAGGCCGCCGACCTGCCCGAGAAGGTCCGCGAGGCCGCCCTCAAGGAGGTCGACAAGCTGGAGCGGTCCTCCGACCAGTCGCCCGAGGGCTCCTGGATCCGCACCTGGCTCGACACGGTCCTGGAGATGCCGTGGAACGAGCGCACCGAGGACGCCTACGACATCCGGGGCGCCCAGGCCGTCCTGGACGCCGAGCACTCCGGCCTGGAGGACGTGAAGGAGCGGATCACCGAGTACCTGGCGGTGCGCAAGCGGCGGGACGACCGGGGCCTCGGCGTGGTCGGCGGGCGGCGCGGCGGTGCCGTGCTCGCGCTCGTCGGGCCGCCCGGCGTCGGCAAGACCAGCCTCGGTGAGTCCGTCGCCCACGCCATGGGCCGCAAGTTCGTGCGCGTCGCCCTCGGCGGCGTCCGCGACGAGGCCGAGATCCGCGGCCACCGGCGCACCTACGTCGGCGCGCTGCCGGGCCGGGTCGTGCGGGCCATCAAGGAGGCCGGGTCGATGAACCCGGTCGTGCTCCTCGACGAGATCGACAAGGTCGGCTCGGACTTCCGGGGCGACCCCGCCGCCGCCCTGCTGGAGGTCCTGGACCCGGCGCAGAACCACACCTTCCGGGACCACTACCTGGAGGTCGAGCTGGACCTGTCGGACGTGGTGTTCCTCGCGACGGCCAACGTGCTGGAGGCGATCCCGGAGGCGCTGGCCGACCGGATGGAGATCGTCCGCCTGGACGGCTACACCGAGGACGAGAAGGTCGTCATCGCCCGCGACCACCTGCTCCCGCGCCAGCTGGAGCGGGCCGGGCTCGACAAGGACGAGGTGACCATCGACGAGGGCGCCCTGCGCAAGCTCGCCGGCGAGTACACACGCGAGGCGGGCGTGCGCACCCTGGAGCGGTCCGTCGCACGGTTGCTGCGCAAGGTCGCCGCCCAGCACGAACTGGGTGAGCGGAAGCTGCCCTTCACCGTCCGGGACGAGGACCTGCGCGACCTGATCGGCCGGCCGCACCACGTGCCCGAGTCCGCCCAGGACCCGGCCGAGCGGCGGACGTCCGTGCCGGGCGTGGCGACCGGGCTCGCGGTGACCGGAGCGGGGGGTGACGTGCTGTTCGTCGAGGCGTCGCTGGCCGACCCGGAGACCGGCGCGGCCGGGCTGACCCTGACCGGTCAGCTGGGCGACGTGATGAAGGAGTCCGCCCAGATCGCGCTGAGCTTCCTGCGCTCCCACGGCGCCGAGCTCGAACTGCCGGTGGCGGACCTGAAGGACCGGGGCGTGCACATCCACTTCCCGGCGGGCGCGGTCCCCAAGGACGGCCCGAGCGCGGGCATCACCATGACGACGGCCCTCGCGTCCCTGCTGTCCGGCCGCCTGGTCCGCACGGACGTGGCGATGACCGGCGAGGTCTCGCTCACCGGGCGGGTGCTGCCGATCGGCGGTGTCAAGCAGAAGCTGCTCGCCGCGCACCGGGCCGGTGTCACCACGGTGATCATCCCCAAGCGCAACGAACCCGACCTGGACGACGTCCCGGCGGAGGTGCTGGACAAGCTCGACGTCCACGCGGTCACCGATGTCCGCCAGGTCCTGGAGCTGGCGCTCGCGCCCGCCACCGCGGGTGTGACGCCGGAGGTTCCGGTGGCCGCGTGACGGAGGTCATCGGATGAGAGAAGGCCCGGGTCCCCATGAGGGAGGCCCGGGCCTTCACCGTGTGGTGAGCCTGTGTACGCGTACGCCGTTGACCTGCGGAATACTTGCCGGACTGCGGCGAGGGCGGCAGGTGGCGGAAAATTCCAGTACCGGACTCTCAGGGGCCGGGCGACGACCGAGGCAGGGGCTGACGTGCACGAGGAAGGCAACGACGGACACCGCGACGCCGGTGTGGCCGCGAGCGGTGTGGATCAGCCCGCCTTCCTGGCCCTGGAACGCGAGCTGACCGTGTTGCTGCGGCGCGCCCGGGCCAGCCAGGGCGAGATGGCCCGTGAGGTCCACCCCGACCTGGAGTCGTCCGCGTACGGCCTGCTGGTCCGGCTGGACGAGTGCGGGAAGCAGCGGGCCACCGAACTCGCCGCCTACATCGGGGTCGGCAAGGCGACGATGTCCCGCCAGCTGCGCGCCCTGGAGGAGCTCGGGCTGGTCGCACGCGAGCCCGACCCCGCCGACGGACGCGCCTGGCTCGTCGCCCTCACCCAGGAGGGCCACGACCGCGTCCGCCGGGTCCGGGAGGCCCGCCGCGCCCGGTACGCCGGCCGCCTGGCCGACTGGGACTCCCGCGAGGTCACGGAACTGGCCCGGCTGCTGAACCAGCTCAACCGGGGCATGGAGAAGTAGGCCGGGCCGGCGTCCCGGACACCCCCTAGAACTCGACGTATACGACCGTCGCGTCGTCGTGCCGCTTGCTCCGGCCCAGGAACGTCGCGGCGGTGTCCGACCGCTCCAGCGTCCGGACCCGGTCCACCAGGGCCTGCGGGCCCTCCTTGCGGACCAGGTGGAAGCAGTCCGTCCAGTCGCCCTCCTCGAACCGTTCCACCCAGCGGGAGGCGCCGTCCGTCAGCGCGGCCAGGGCGCGCACCCGGTCGCGGGGCACCGTTCCGGTCACCGCCCGGGCCGCCACCGAGGGGTCGGCCGCCGCCGTGAAGAAGCCGCCCTCCAGATTGCGGAGCGTGGAGTCCACCAGCGCGTCCGTCGCCAGCGCCGAGCGGGGGAGCAGGGCCAGCCGGTCGTCGAGGACGGGCGTCACCTCGCCCTCGGGGGACTCCAGGAGGAGGGCGGAGTCGGACAGGACCAGATACTCCACGGTGTCCGGATTCCAGCGGGTCACGACCACCGTGGCCTGAGGGGTCCGAGGGTGAGAAAGGTCACAGGTTGCGGCGTGCGCCTCGGAGGTACGCGCGATGGCACGGGACAGGGCGTCGACGAGGGGAACATCCGGGAGTGAAACGGTCAGTTCGGTCAGTGCGCCGCCGAGGCGGGCCGTGAACCAGGGGACGGAATGCAGACAGCCCGTCCCGGTCCTCGGGGGCGTGACCCCGTCCAGGACGACCACTGAACCGCCCTGCCCCGAGGCCGGTAGTCCGACACCGGCGAAGTCCTCGTTGGGGCGGTCGGCGTCTCCCGGCTCCGAGGCGAGTTCAGTACGCATCCAGCCAGTCTGCACGACCCCTTCACAGTGTCCGCAAAAGGCTGCCAACGGTTGCCGTACCGGCGCAGTCGCGCAGGTCAGGCGCCGGGTTTGGGCTGGAATGGTTTGTTCCGGGAAGGCGTGGTGGCGAATACTGCCACCGGCCGTCGCCGTCGTCCAACCGGCGTGCCGCGCAAGGTCGCTGCATGAGCCTGCGGAACTTGCCCCTCAACTCCGGTCCGGGGTTCACTCCTTCGGGTGGCGGGTCAGGTGATGCGCGTGCGCTGCCCACCGGCGCTGGGAGGGTCGGGAAGTGTACCGGGAGTACGCACCAGTTGACGGAGCGTCATCCGGGCCCAAGGGTTCACGAGTCAGGAATGCGAGCACCGGTGCAGAAGACGCGGCCTCGTCGCACAGGCAAGCAGACGGCCCCCGTTCAGGGCGCTGAGCCGACGCCCCCCACCGGCAAGGGACGCCCCACCCATGTACGCAACCGGCTGATCGTCGCCGTGGCCGTGGTCGCCGCGGCCATCGCCGGCGCCGGCGCCCCCTCCGTCCTCGCCGCCTCCGGGCAACTCCACGACACCCAGGAGCTGGTGACGCTCGCGGAGCAGACGCAGGACGCCCTCGGCCTCGCGCACTCCCTCGCCGACGAGCGGGACGACGTCACCTCCTACATCGCCGCCGGGCGACCCAAGTCCAAGGCGCCCTCCGAGCAGCACAGCGCCCGGGTGGACCGGCAGGTCGAGGAGCTGCGCTCCGACACCGACACGCCCGCCTCGCTGCGCTCCGACCTCGACGGCATAGCGGCCGTGCGCAGGGCGGCCCTCACCGGCAAGAGCAGCGCACTCGAAGCGCACCAGGCGTACTCCGCCGCCATCACCGAACTCCACCGGCTCGCCGAGCGACTGGCGCAGCAGACCCCTCCGCGCGCCGGCTCCGGCTCGTACGCGCTGGCCGAGCTGGACTCCGCCGTCCAGCAGGCCGCCTCGGCCCGCGGGCTGCTGCTCGCCGCGCTGAGCGTGCCGCGCAGCACGGAGACGGTCATCGACCCCGTCACCGGCCTGCCGACCGAGACCAGTGCCTCCTCGGACGCCGACACCCGGCAGCGCGACGCCCTGAGCGCCGCCGCCCAGCAGGCCCGGCTGCGTTCCGACGCGGCCCTGGCCGACTTCCGCGGCACCGCGCCCAAGCCGGCCCGCGTCTCCTTCGACTCCACGGTCACCGGTACCGAGGTCAACTCCGCCGACAAGTATCTCGCCACCCTGACCGACCAGCCGACGCTCTCCCGTACCGACCTCGCCACCAGCACCAAGAGGCTGGATGCGGCGCTGTCCGCCCGCGTCGACCTGATGCGCGGCGTGGAGTCGGCCCTCTACGACCGGCGCACCAAGGACCTCGAGGCGCTGCGCGACGACGACGTCACCGCGCTGGAGATCCGCGTCGCCGTCCTCGGCGCCCTCATGCTGCTCGCCGTCGGCGTCGCCACCGGCATGGCCCGCAGCCTCACCCGGCCGCTCGCGGTCCTGCGCCTGGGGTCCAAGCGCCTCGCCGAGGCCGAGGACCCGGCGGCCGAGGAGCCGGTGAAGTTCACCGGTCGCAACGACGAGTTCGCCCAGGCCGTCCGCTCCGTCAACGCCCTGCACGCGCACGCCGCCGCCCTCACCGAGCGGATCACCACGCTGGAGTCCGACCGCAAGCACCTGGTCGGCCAGCGCCAGAAGATGGCCGACGCGCGCGAGGAACTGCGCGGTGAACTCGCCGAGTCCGCCGCCCAGCTGGAGCGGCTGCGCACGGCCATCGGCGGTACGTTCGTCAACCTCGCGCTGCGCACCCTCGGGCTGGTCGAGCGGCAACTGGCCGTCATCGAGAACCTGGAGGAGCGCGAGCAGGACCCGGACCGGCTCGCCACGCTCTTCAAGCTCGACCACTTCGCCACGGTCATGCGCCGGCACAGCGAGAACCTGCTGGTCCTCGCCGGTACCGAGCACGTCCAGCACGCCGCCGGGCCGGTGCCGCTGGTGGACGTCGTCCGCGCCGCGGTGAGCGAGATCGAGCGGTACGAGCGGGTCCGGATCGCCGCGCTGCCGCCGCACGCGCACATCGCCGGGTTCGCCGCGGACGACCTCTCCCACCTGCTGGCCGAACTCATGGAGAACGCCACCTCGTTCTCCCCGCCCGACCTGCCCGTCGAGATCTCCGGCTGGCTGCTGGAGAACGGCGAGGTCATGCTCTCCGTCCAGGACGAGGGCATCGGCATGGCCGAGGACCGGCTGGAGCGCCTCAACTCCCGCCTCACCGACTTCGACCCCGAGGCGCCCTACGACCAGGAGGGCGAGGACGGTCTCGGCCTCGGCCTGTACGTCGTGGCCCGGCTCGCCCACCGCCACGGCGTGCGCGTCCAGTTGCGCGAGCAGAAGCAGGGCGGTGTCGCGGCCGTCGTCGTCCTGCCCCGCACGCTCCTCGCCGCCGCCCCGGCCGTGGCCGTCCCGACCTCCGGCCCTCTCGCCGGCACGGCCCACGCCTACTCCTTCCCGGGCGCCGACGCCGAGGCCAACTCCAACGTCCTGCCCGGCCGCGCGGCCGGCGACGACCCGTTGGTGGCCCTGGCGGAGAAGGCGGTACGCCAGGACGAAGCCGGGGGAACCACCGCGACGCCCGACGCGGAACCGGCCGCGACGACGGGGGCGGCAGCCCCCGCGACACCCGCCGAACCCTCGACGCACGACGACTCGGCCGCACTCGCGGGCCCGGCGGCGCCTACCGAGTCGGGGACGTCCGTCGAGCACTCCGCGCACGACGGTCTGGCCGCGCCCGCCGAGCCGGGGACTTCCGCGCATGGGGCGGCGCCCGCCGAGCCGGGGACTTCCGCGCATGGGGCGGCGCCCGCCGAGCCGGGGACTTCCGTCGGACAGCCCGAGCAGGCTGAGCGGTCGGCTTCCGCCGAGCAGCCGATGCACGCCGACGCTGCGGCGCCCATTGGGGCGGCGGTAGACACCGGCCTGGCCGTGCCCACCGAGTCGGCGGCCTCCGTCGGACAGCCCGCGCACGCTGAGCGGTCGGCTTCCGCCGAGCAGCCGATGCACGCCGACCCTGCGACCCCCACTGGGACGGCGGCGGCAGACCCGGCGGCACATGCCGACTCGGCGACGCCCGCCGCATCGGACGTACACGCCGACTTGGCGACGCCCGCTGACCCGGCCGCGCCCGCTGACCCGGGCGCACACGCCGACCCGGCGGCGCCCGCCGAACCGTCCGCGCCCACCGCACCCCCCGCACACGCCACCCCCGCCGCCCCGCCGGTACCCGCCGCACAGGACGATGCCGCGGCACCCATGGAATCCCCCGCGGAGACCACGATGGAGCTGCTGATTCCCGTGCAGCCGGGGGAGTCGGACCCGGTCGGGCAGGAAGCCGTGGCCGGTGACGGTGAGGCGGCCATATCGCACGGCCCGTCCGTGCCCGACGCGGGGAGCGTCGGGCACGAGGGCGGCAGCCCGGAGCACGAACGCGCGCCCGACGAGGAGGAGGACCGCGTCACCGACAAGGGCCTCCCCAAGCGCACCCCGAAGATCACCGCACAGACCACCGCCCCGCGCCAGCGCAGCGGCTCCGTCGACGCCGACGCCCTGCGCCGCCGACTCGGCGGGTTCCGCCAGGGCGCCCAGGCCGGCCACCGCGACGTGGAGGCGGAGATCGCCGAGAGGACGGCCTCGCACCAGCGGCCGGCCACCGGCGCTGCAGGACCAGCTGGATCCGGAGAATCCACGGGGGGCACAGTCGAGGAGGCAAGCAGTTGACCGCGCCCAGTACCTTCGGACTGATCGGACTGAGCAGTGAGGCCCGCAACCTGCACTGGCTGCTGACCAACCTCGTCGAGGAGGTACCCGGCATCCTCTCCGTCGCGGTTGTCTCCTCCGACGGACTGCTCCTGCTCTCCTCCGACGACCACCGCAACAAGGAGGCCAGGGAGGCCCTGCAGGCCCGCGGAACCAAGCGGACCGGCCCACGCGGCTCCGCCGCAGACCTGGCCACCATCGTCTCCGGCATCGGCAGCCTCACCATCGGCGCCGCCCGGCTGATGGACTTCGGCGGGGTCCGGCACACGATGGTCGCGATGGACGAGGGCAGCCTGTTCGTGATGTCGATCAGCGACGGCTCGCTGCTCGGCGTCCACGGCTCCGCGGAGTGCGACATGAGCGTCGTGGCGTACCACATGGCCCTGTTCGTCGGCCGTGCCGGCCACGTGCTGACGCCCGAACTCCGCAGCGAACTCCGTAAATCCCTGGAGGATTCCCAGACGGCGGGGAGTGACCGATGAGCAGCAAGCCGAAGCAGCACCTGCCCGTCCGCGGCGGCGACCGCAAACCCGCCCGGGTCCGCCCCTACTCGCTCACCGGCGGCCGCACCCGCTTCGGCCACGTTCTCCTCGTGGAGACGTTCGTGGCGAGCACGGCCGCGCTCGACGCCCCCGAGGAGCGCAAGGAACTGACGAACGGCCACCTCTCCACCCGCGTGATGCCGGAGCTGCGGGCCATCGTCGAACTGTGCCGCCGGATGCGTACGGTGGCCGAGATCGCCGCGCTGCTGAAGATGCCGCTCGGCGTGGTCCGCGTGCTCCTCAGCGACCTCGCGGACCAGGGAAAGATCCGTGTGTACGGAACGGGCACCGGCCACGGCACGGGCCGCCCGGACCGGGCTCTGCTGGAAAGGGTGCTGAGTGGACTCCGTCGTCTCTGACGCCGCTCACGGCGTTGCTGGTTCCTCCCCGTTCGTCCGGCCGGACGACAGCATGCACGCCTGGGAGACGGACCGCACCCGGGCCCCCATAGCCACGAAGATCGTGGTGGCGGGCGGCTTCGGCGTGGGCAAGACCACGCTGGTCACCTCCGTCTCGGAGATCACGCCCCTGCAGACCGAGGCGCTGATGACCGAGGCGAGCGAGGCCACCGACGACCTCACCGCCACCCCGGGCAAGACCACCACCACCGTCGCCATGGACTTCGGGCGCATCACGCTCGACGACGACCTGGTGCTCTACCTGTTCGGCACGCCGGGCCAGCAGCGGTTCTGGTTCATGTGGGACGACATCGTGCGCGGCGCGATCGGCGCAGTCGTCCTGGCCGACACCCGCCGCCTGAAGGACTGCTTCCCGGTCCTGGACTACTTCGAGAGTTCCGGACTGCCGTACGTGGTCGCCGTCAACCACTTCGACGGCAGCGAGCTGTTCGAGCCGGAGGATGTGCGGGAGGCCCTGACCATCCCGCGACACATACCTGTCATGATCATGGACGCGCGTCGCCGGATCTCCGTGATCGAGACCCTCCTGGCCCTCGTGGGCCACGCGCTCGACGAAACCCCCGAGTAGAGGACAGCCCGCATGCGGAAGATACTCGTCGTCGGAGCCGGTCAGTCCGGGCTCCAGATCGCCCTCGGCCTCCAGTCACAGGGGTACGAGGTCACCCTGATGTCCAACCGGACGGCGGACGAGATCCGCACCGGCCGGGTCATGTCGACGCAGTGCATGTTCCACACGGCCCTGCAGCACGAGCGCGATCTCCAGCTGAACTTCTGGGAGTCCCAGGCCCCGAAGATCGAAGGGCTCGGCGTCTCGGTCGCCGCCCCCGGCTCCTGGGCCGAAGGCCCCTCCGCCCGCGCCATCGACTGGCTGGGCAGGCTCGACGGCTACGCGCAGTCCGTCGACCAGCGCGTGAAGATGGCCGGCTGGATGGAGACGTTCGCCCAGCGCGGCGGGCAGCTCGTCATCCACGGCGCGGCCGTCGGCGACCTCGACTACTTCTCCCGCACCTACGACCTGGTGCTCGTCGCGGCCGGCAAGGGCGAACTGGTCCAGATGTTCGGCCGCGACGCCGAGCGCTCCCCGTACAGCGAGCCGCAGCGCGCGCTGGCCGTGGCGTACGTCCACGGCCTCGGCCCGCGCCCCGAGCACCCGGACACCGAAGCGGTCCGCTGCAACCTCGTGCCGGGTGTCGGCGAGCTGTTCGTCATGCCGACCCTGACCACCTCCGGCCGCGCCGACATCCTGTTCTGGGAGGGCATACCCGGTGGCCCGCTCGACGCCTTCAACGGCGTCAAGGACCCCGCGGAGCACCTCTCCCTGACCCTGGAACTCATGGAGCGGTACGTCCCCTGGGAGTACGCGCGGGCCACCAAGGTCGAACTGACCGACGCCGGCGGCACGCTGGCCGGCCGCTACGCCCCCACCGTCCGCAACCCGGTCGGCCGCCTCCCCGGCGGCGGACTCGTGCTGGGCGTGGCGGACGTCGTCGTCGCGAACGACCCGATCACCGGACAGGGCTCCAACTCGGCGTCCAAGTGCGCCGCCGCCTACCTCGCCTCGATCACCGAGCACGGCGACAAGCCGTTCGACGAGGAGTGGATGCGAGCCACCTTCGACCGCTACTGGAACACCGCCCAGCACGTCACCAAGTGGACCAACGCGATGCTCGCGCCGCCGCCGGAGCACATCCTGAACCTCATCGGCGCCGCCGGTGAGCTCCAGCCGGTCGCCGACCGCTTCGCCAACGGCTTCAACGACCCGGCCGACTTCGAGAACTTCTTCTACGACCCGGCCAGGACGCAGGCCTACCTGGCCGAGGTGTCCGGCGCGGGCGCCGCGTAACCCTCGTAGCCCTCGTCCGACCCGTCCATGGCCCCCTCGGGGAGCTCCGGCGGCTCGTACCGCCGCAGGGGCTTCCCGTCCGGGTCCGGACGTACGGCGCCCAGGACGGGGTTGGCCGCGATCGGTGAGACCTTCACCTTCGCGCCCGGGCGGGGCGCCTGCACCACCAGGCCGTCCCCGAGGTACAGCGCCACGTGCGTGGCCTTCTCGAAGTACACGACCAGGTCGCCGGGGCGCAGCTCGTCCAGCCGGATCCGCTCCAGCCGCTTCCACTGCTCCGGGCTGGTCCGGGGGATGGGCACCCCGGCCTCGGCCCAGGCCCGTGAGGTCAGCCCCGAGCAGTCGTACGTCCTCGGGCCCTCCGCGCCCCACTCGTACGGCTTGCCGAGCTGCCGCACGGCGTAGCGCACGGCCCGGCGGCCCTCGGCCGACGGGGCACGGACCCTCCTGCTCCCCTCGCTCCCCCTGCTTCTCTCGCTCCCGCGATTCTTGCCGGCCCCGCCGTCGTCGTCCGCCTCGTCGGCCATGTCGTCGTCGCCGTTGCGTTCGCTGCCGAGCGCGCCGGACGCCATGAACTCCTTCTGCGCCTTCGCGATGCCCTTCTGCTCGAACTCGGCGAGGTCGGTGAGCTGGTCGCGGCTGAGGGAGGCGAGCAGTTTCTCGACGTCGTGCAGGCGGGCGCGAACCTCGTCCCGCTCCTTCTTGCGCCGCTCGGTGAGGGCCAGCTGCCGGTCGAGGGCCGTGCGGGCCGTGCGGGCCAGCCCGTCGGCCTTGCGTTCGTCGCCGGTCAGCCGGCCGATGGTGCGGGCCCGCTCCCGGGCGAGGCGGCCGATCACATGGCCCTGCTCGATCGCGTGCTGCGGGTCGCGGGCCAGGAGCAGGCGTACGTACGGGGAGATGTCGGTGCTGCTCTGGTACTGCTGCCGGGCCAGCCGGCCGGCCGCGCCCCGGCTGTCGTGCAGGGAGAGCCGGGCGCGCGCGAGGGCGTGGTCCAGACGGTCGGTCTCCGCGCGCTGCTTCTTCAGCTTCTCCTCGGTGGCGTTGTGGGCCTCGGTGGCCTCCTCGGCCTTCTTGTACAGCTCCTGAAGCTCTGTCAGGAGGTCGGCGACATGGCGCTGTTCCGTGTCAGGCTCGGGAGCGGCCGTGGCCGGGACGGGCGCCAGGACGGTTCCGGCCGCCGTCGCCGCGATGCAGACCAGACGCAGAAGCTTTCCTGACATGCCATCACCTCCGATGCGGGGGCGGCGTGCTGCCGCCGGACATCGTGAGGATCAGGCGTGTGCGGGCGGTGCGCGCGGTGGGTGTGCGCGGTTCGGCGCAACGGGGTCACCCGTCGGCGTCGTCCGGCTTGCCGCCCGGCGTGGCGTCTGGCTTCGACCAGGGCCAGTTGAGCCGGCGGGGCGGGACGCCCTCCGGGGCGTACTCGTACTTCCAGCGGTTGGACAGGCCGACCCGGCCCGGGCCCCGGGGGACACGGCGGTAGACGAGCACGGTCTCCGGGCCGCCGTCGGGGTCCGGGACGGGGATGCGGTACGTCTTGGGCGGGTGGCCGGTGATGCCGAGGAGGACGGGCAGGACCCTGCCGTCCATCGGGCCGCCCTCGAAGGGGGTGTCTTCGCTCTTCACGGGATCAGTGTCAGACATCCTCGGCGAGCGCCCGGACCAGGGCATCGGTCTGCGGGTCGCGGCGGGCGGTGACGGTCAGCATCGCCACGAACTGCTCGACGAGCCAGTCGCGGAGCTCCTCGGCCGGCGGCTGCTTGTCCTCGTCGAGCCAGATGAGCGACGACGCCTCCACCGCGGTGATCCACATGCGGATGGTCATGCGCAGGCTGGGCCCGGGTCCGGTGACGCCCAGGTGACTGAGGATGTGCTCGGCGGCGACGCGGCGGACGCCGTCGACGATGGCGGTGGTGCGGGAGGTCTCCACGACGCTGCCGCCCTGGAGGAGGGCGCTGAAGCCGGTGTCGTGCTCGTCGACGAAGGTGAGGTAGCGGTCGAGGGCGCGGGACAGGCGGGGGAGGAGGGGGCCTTCGCGGGGCTCGTCGAAACAGTGCTGGAGCTCGTCGGCGGCGGAGCGCAGGGCGGCCTCGTAGAGCTGCTGCTTGCCGCCCGGGAAGTACCGGTACACCAGGGGCCGCGAGACCCCGGCCGCCTCCGCCACGTCGTCCAGCGACACCTCCTCCGGGGCGCGGTGGGCGAAGAGGGCCAGCGCGGAGGTCAGCAGCTGACTGCGGCGTTCCTCGACGCTGAGTCGCCGGTAGGCGGGGGTGGGGGCGGCTGGTGTCATGCCTCGCAGGGTAATCGGGGTGCCGGGGTGCGCGCCCCTACGCCAGCAGCCCCGACGACTTCCACAACCGCCGTCCGACCCCCCGCAGCACCCCGATGTCGTCCAGGAAGTCGGTCAGCTTCCTGGAGCCGTTCTGCATGACCTCCCGGCGGTGGCCGCTCGCGCGGGCCTGGGCGAGGGCCTCCCGCTTGTCCAGGCCCACGTTCGTGTAGACGTCGGGGTTCACGAACGCCACCGAGAAGACGCGGGCGAACTCGCCGGAGGTGATGCGGGTGAACTCCTGGGACCACTTGGGCGCGGTCACCATCTGGCGGCGGAGTTCCTCACGGGCGTAGCGGACGTGGCGGGCCTCCTCCACGACGTGGATACGGGTGACGCCGCGGACCAGGGTCTGGACGCGCTCGTCGGGGAACGTCAGCCGCTGCATCCAGTCCAGGACCTCCTCGCCGAGCAGGGTCGCCGTGAAGGAACCGGGGGTGGTGGAGATGGTCTTGAACAGGCGGCCCAGCTGCTGGTGCGCGCGGCTGACCGGGTACCAGGGCGTGTCCCCCTGGGCGATCAGCCGGGCGAACATCCTGGAGTGCCGGCACTCGTCCTCGATCTCGGTGAGCGCGTAGCGGACGTGGGCGCTCGTGGCCGCCTTGTCGTAGATGTGCCGCACCAGCAGCTGCATGAGGATGATCTCGAACCAGATGCCGAGCGAGGCCAGGGCCGCCGCCTCGTGCTGGGAGAGCAGGATCCGCTGCTCCTCGCCCATCCGTTTCCACAGCGGGGTGTCGTAGAGGGACACCAGCTCCGGCGGCCAGAACCACTTGCCCTCCTCGAAGGGCGCGTCCCAGTCCAGCTCCTTGTCCGGGTCGAAGGAGTGCTTGGCGGAGGAGTCGAGCAGCCGCTGGGCCACCTGCTCCCGGTCCTTCAGCAGGCCGAGGGCGTCGCGCAGGCCGTCGAGCGCATCGGCTTCCGTCAGGGTCGTCATGGCTGCCCACCTCGTTGTGCACACGTCACTGATGCACTTATGAGACTGCTTGTCAGCAAGCCAGTCAATCCCCTGCGCGCCACTTGTTGACCCGGTGTCTACCTCGCGTGCGCCCGCGCACTCGTCAGAGCGCGCAGCCCAGCCCCTCCGGCACCTCGCCGATCAGCGGCTTTGCCCCCTGGGGCGGGAACTGCGTCCGCAGCGTGAAGGCGTACGGCGTCGGGCCGTGGGTGCGGATGTGCAGGAGGCGGGATTCCGCCTCGGCCACGGTCGGGCGGTGGCCGGCCGGCACCCACCACAGGGTGACCATGGCCTCCTCCACCCGCTCGAACCACTCGCGGCGGCGGGCGAGCATCTCCCGGTGCCTGCCCTGGTACATGTAGGCCGTCAGCGAGTTGGTGTCGCGCCACACCGACATGTTGAGGATCAGCCAGGAGTCGCCGAAGACGGGCACGTCCGTGGCGTTGCCGCTGTCGCTCTGCAGGCGCCACACGAAACCGTCGGCCGCGTCGGCGTCGGCGTTCACCGGGTCCAGGGCGTCGACGAAGTCCTTCAACTGCGGTGAGTCCAGCGGGGCCTTCAGACGGGCGATGTTGACCTCGGCGAGTTCATAAGGGGCAGTGGGCTCAGTCATGGACCGAACGGTAGGTCGGGCATTTTCCCGCCGGTAGCCCCGTCTCACCAACCGGGCACCTGTCAGGGCGACTTGAGCACCGCCTCCATCACCGCCCGCGCGACCGGCGCCGCGTCACCGCCTCCGCTGATGTCCCCGCGCCTCGCCTCCGCGTCCTCCACGACGACCGCGACCGCCACCCGCGCCGCCGGATCGCGCTCGCCCTGCGCCCAGGAGACGAACCAGGCGTACGGCGTCCCGGAGTTGCCGAGGCCGTGCTGGGCGGTGCCGGTCTTGCCGCCGACCTTGGCGCCGCGGATGGCGGCCTTGTGTCCGCCGCCGCGCTCGACCACGTCCCGCATCATCGCCCGCAGCCGGACGGCGGTGGACGGGTACATCGCCTGGCGGACCGCCCGCGAGCCGGCCGTCGCGAGGGTGGCACCGCCCGGCCGGGTCGTGCGCTCCACCAGATACGGGTCCCGCACCTGGCCGCCGTTCGCCACGGCCGCCGCGACCATCGCCATCTGCAGCGGTGTGGCGCGGGTGTTGTACTGGCCGATCGACGACAGGGCCAGCTGGGCCTTGTCCAGAGTGGTGTCGAAAGTGGACCGGACCACCGGGAAGGGGATCCGCAGCTCCCCGTTGCCGAACCCCAACGCGTGCGCCGTGGCCGTCATGTCCGGCACGCCCACCTCCACACCGAGCTTGGCGAACACCGTGTTGCAGGAGAGCGTGAAAGCCTCACGCAAGGAGGCGTCCGCACAGCCCTTCGACGCGTTGGTCAGGCGCGTCCGCGTCCCGGGCAGCCGGTAGGGGTCGGGGGAGTCGGTCGGCGCTTCGAGGTCCCTGACCACACCGGTGTCCAGCGCGGCGGCAGCGGTGACGACCTTGAAGGTCGAGCCCGGCGGGTACGTCTGCCGCACCGCCCGGTTGAGCATCGGGCGGTCCTTGTCCGCGGTGAGCCGCGCCCAGGCCCGGGCCGCGGCCGAGCCGTTGCCGGACAGCGGCTGGGGGTCGTAGGACGGGGCGGACACCAGGGCCAGGATCCGGCCGGTCGACGGCTCCAGCGCCGCCACCGCCCCCTTGCGGCCCGCGAGTCCCTTGAAGGCGGCCTCCTGCGCGGCCGGGTGCAGGGTCGTGACGACGTCTCCGCCGGCGTTGCGCGCCCGCGTGAAGTCGTTCCACAGCGGGAACGGCGCCAGCATCGGATCCGCGCCGGACAGCACGCCGTCCTCGGTGCCCTCCAGCAGCGTCGTCCCGTAGAGCTGGGAGGCGAAGCCCGTGACCGGGGCGTACAACGGGCCGTCGGTGTAGGTCCGTTCGTAGCGCAGGTGCTCGCGGGTGTCCCGGGAGCCGGTGACGGGCCGTCCGCCGACCAGGATGTCCCCGCGCGGCTGCTCGTAGCGGGTGATGTCGGGGCGCCGGTTGCCCGGGTTGCGGTCGTACGACGGCGCCTGGACGACTTGGACGCGGGCCGCGTTCAGCAGCAGCGCCACCAGCAACAGGACGCAGAACCATCCGGCGTGCCGGATGTGCCGGGTCACCGGGCGTCCTGCCCGTCGTGACCGCTCCGGGCCGAGTCGCTCACCCGGACCAGCAGCGCCACGATCGCCCAGTTGGTGACCACCGACGAGCCGCCCTGCGCAAGGAACGGCATCGCCATCCCGGTCAGCGGGATCAGCCCGGTCACCCCGCCCGCGATCACGAACACCTGGAGTGCCACCAGCGAGGCGAGGCCGACCGCGAGCAGCCGGCCGAAGGGCTCGCGCTGCGCGAGGCCCGCACGGAAGCCGCGCTCCACCAGCAGGCCGTAGAGGAGGAAGACCGCGCTGATGCCGGCCAGGCCGAGTTCCTCGCCCGCGGTCGCCAGGATGAAGTCCGACTTCACCGCGAAGCCGATGAGGTACGAGTGGCCGAGTCCGAGGCCCGCGCCGAGCAGGCCGCCCTCCGCGAAGGCGAACAGCGACTGGGCGAGCTGGTTCGCGCCCTCGCCCGCCTCGATGGAGGCGAAGGGGTGCAGCCAGGTCTCGATCCTGCTGTGCACGTGCGGCTCCAGCCGGCCCACGGCGACCGCGCCCAGCGCCGCCAGCAGCAGGCCGACCGCGATCCAGCCGGTGCGGCCGGTGGCCACATAGAGGAGCACCACGAACAAGCCGAAGAACAGCAGCGAGGTGCCGAGGTCGCGCTCCAGGATCAGCACGCCGACGCTCACCAGCCACACGGCGACGATCGGGCCGAGAACCCGGCCGGTGGGGAGCTGGAGCTTCCAGATGCGGCGGCCGGTGTAGGCGAGCGCGCTGCGGTTCGCCGCCAGGTACGCGGCGAAGAACACCGCCAGCAGCACCTTCGCGAACTCGCCCGGCTGGATGGAGAACCCGGCGATCCGGATCCAGATGCGGGCCCCGTTCACCGCCGGGAACAGGATGGGCAGCGTCAGCAGGACCAGGGCCGCGACCACGCAGACGTACGTGTAGCGCTGGAGCACCCGGTGGTCGCGCAGCAGCAGGACGACCAGGATGAACAGCGCCACGCCCAGGGTCGACCACACCAGCTGGGCGGGTGCCGCCCGGTCCCCCGGGGTCTCCAGGTCGAGCCGGTAGATCAGCACCAGGCCGAGTCCGTTGAGGAGCACCCCGATGGGCAGGAGCAGCGGGTCGGCGTACGGGGCCCGCAGGCGTACCGCCAGATGGGCCAGCAGCGCCAGGACGCCGAGCCCGGCGCCGTAGCCGGCGGCGCCGGGCGGGAGCGTTCCGTGCCGGGCGAGGCCCACGGCGCAGTAGCCGTACACCGACAGCAGGACGGCCAGCACGATGAGGGCGAGTTCGATGCCCCGGCGCCGGGGGAGGCGGCGGACGGCGGGCGGGGGCGGGTCCGCCGTCGCCACGGTGATTCCGGCCTTGCTCATGTCCGGAACCTACCCAAACAGCGCTTCTTGTGCGCCTTTGGGTGACCGAGTGTCAGCACCAGCGTGGAGCGGGGCCGATGTTGTCGATGTACCGGGCCGCGCCCCAGGCCCAGGTGCCGTCCGTCAGCAGGTACCAGAGCGGATTGCCCTGCACGGTCTCGCCGCCCGTCTTGCAGAAGATGCTGACGACGTCGCCCCGGTGGGCGAACCGGATGATCTGCGAACCGCGGTTCGGGGCGCTGCGCAGTGCCAGCGTGTCCGCCGTGACGACGCCTTCGTAGAGGCGCTGGTCGTGGTTGCCGTTCCCGCCGTTGCCGTTTCCGCCGTTCCCGCCGTTGCCGTTGTCGCCGTTCCCGCCGTTGCCGTTGCCGCCGTTCCCGCCGCTGCCGTTGTCGCCGTTCCCGCCGTTGGGGTCGTGCCAGTTGTTGCCGTTGCCGTTGCCGTTGCCGCCGCTGCCGTCGCCGCCGCTCGGGTCCCAGTCGTCGTGCGCGGCGGCGGGCGTGACGGCGACCGCGGCGGCGAGGAGGCCGGCGGCGGTGGCTATGGAGAGACGGGTGCGCAGGGACATGGGGGTTACCTCCAAGTGGGGGGCGAGGGTGCCGAAGCTGATTTATCGCCACATTAGGAGCGCCCAGGGGGTGTCGCCCCTCACGCTGGGCCATAGGAGAACGCGCCCCGGGCCCTCACTCCGCCGCCAGCTTCAGGGTGGCCACCGCCCCGCCCTCGGGCGCGTTCGCGAACTCCAGCCGCGCTCCCAGCACCTCGGCCTGCCCCCGCGCGATGGTCAGCCCCAGCCCGTGTCCCCGCGTACCGCCCTCCGTGCGGAACCGCTGCGGCCCGTGGGCGACCAGGTACTCGGGGAACCCGTCCCCGTGGTCGCGAACGGTCACCACCGGACCGTCCACGGTCAGCACCACCGGGCCACGCCCGTGCTTGTGCGCGTTCGCCACGAGGTTGCCCAGCACCCGCTCCAGCCGCCGTCGGTCCGTCTCCACGGCCACATCCCGTACGACCCTGACCTCCGTGCCGTTCCCCGCCGCCCGCACCGCACGCTCGGCCAGCGGCCCCAGTTGCTCGGTGTCCAGCTCCACCCGCTCCCGGCCGGTGTCCAGCCGGGAGATCTCCAGCAGGTCCTCGGTGAGCGTGCGCAGCGCCGCCACCCGGTCGCGGACCAGCTCCGTCGGGCGGCCGGGCGGCAACAGTTCGGCCGCCGCGTGCAGCCCGGTCAGCGGCGTGCGCAGTTCATGCGCGACATCCGCCGTGAACCGCTGCTCGGCGAGCAGCTTGCCCTGGAGCGAGGCCGCCATGGAGTCCAGCGCGGCGGCGACCGCGGCCACCTCGTCCTGGGGGCCGGCCTTCGTGCGCGGGCCTGCGCGCAGGTCCGTAGGCGGGTCCGTGCGCGGGTTCGTGCGCGGGTCCCTACGGAGGCCCGTACGGAGGCCCCTACGGAGGCCCGTACGGGGGTCGTTCACGCGCGCGTCCAGATCGCCCGCGCTGATCCGCCGCGCGACCAGCGCCGTGGTGTGCAGCCGCCGCGTCACCCGCGTCACCGCGAACGCCCCGACCAGCAGCGTCGCCCCGATCGCCAGGCCCGACGACCACAAGATCGCCCGGTCCAGGCCCTCGATCGTGCGGGCCTGCTGCGAGTAGTCGACCGCGACGGCCAGGGCGCGCTCACCGTCGACGGGACCCGCCGCCCACATCGTGGGGCGTCCCTCCCGTTCGGCAACCATCGTGCCGCGGTCCCCGGCCACCGCCAGGTCCCGCAGCTCCCCGGGCAGCTCCGGAGGATCCACCCCGGTGTCGCGCCGCAGCGTGTCCCCGGCCTCGTATCGCTCCGTCGCCTGCGTCAGCCGCTGCAGCGCCTGGTCGCGGGCCTGGCCGACGGTCTGGTTCGTCACCTGCACGTGCACCAGGACGCCGAGCAGGGCCGCCAGAGCGCAGCACATCACCGTGATGAAGGCGGCGGCCTTCGCGGCGAGCGTCCCGGACCACGGGGGCAACACGGGCCTCATCCGCCGCTCACCGAGGCGGAGCCGGACGCGGAGGGGGAGAGCGACGGGGCGGCGGTGGGGGAGGCCGACGGCTGCCGGGAGTGCTTGCGCGGGCCGGTGCGCAGCATCTCGTCGTGGGTGAGGAGCATGGCCCGCTGGTCCCGGTCCCAGGTCCACTGCAGGCGGTACTCGTAACCCGCGACCTCCGACGGCGAGCGGATCACCAGGGAGCGTCCGGCCAGTTCGACACCGCTGAGCGCGTCCTCCCAGGCCATCACCTGCACCAGCCGGTGCTTCTCGACGGTGTAGACGCGGACCGCGGTCGTCTTGCCGGGCAGCAGCGGGAAGCCCAGCGTCAGGTCGTCGCGCCCGTCGCCGGTCAGGTCCCGGTAGTACGGCCTGAGCACCGGGCACCTCCCGTGCCCCGCGCCCTTGCCGCACTCGGCCATCCTGCGCTTCGTGTCGCGGTAGGGCGCCTCGCCGCCGTCGTACTCACCGGGGTGCCGGGCTATCTCGGCCCGGACGATCCCGACCGGGTCCACCCGGCGGATGTCGTCGCCGGGGACCTTCACCCCCTTGACCACCTCGGTGTTCACCTCGCCGATCTCGAAGGCCGGGCTGGACGCGGGGGTCAGCTCCGGCCAGAGCCGGGCCGGTCCCTGCGCCGTCGGGGTCGACCCCGCGCCCTCCAGCCCCCCGGCGTCCCCGCAGCCCACGGCGGCGGCCAGCAGGAGGGCGACGGCGGCGAGGCGACGGGCGGCCTGTCCGGGGCGGCTGAGGGGCACTGCACTCCTGGCGTTCGTGGGCGATCACACGGGCGGACGCGACCGTCGGCCGCGTACACCTTATTCGCGGTGAAGTCCCATTTGCGCGAGAGGGCGGCCGGACGTGCGCGCCCGCGGGCGGGAAGCCGTACGGAGCCGGCCGTGACCGCCCGCATGCGCCAAGCCGTACCGAGCCCGACGTGAGCGCCCGCATGCGCCAAGCCATACGGAGCCGGACGTGACCGCCCGCACCCGGCACGCCGTACGGAGCCGGACGTGAGCGCCCGTATGCGGCAAGCCAACGGGTGCGGGCTACTCGGCGAGCTCCTCCAGCAGCCGGGCCGTGGCCAGCCCGGCCCGCAGGTACTCGACGAACAGGTCGTTGTGCAGCGCCCAGGGCGAGCGGCGGTCCCGGATCAGCCGGATCGCCGCCTCGGCGGAGCTGCCCTGGCGCATCAGCGCGTGCGCGACGACCAGACCGGAGCGGTTGTACCCGTGGTAACAGCGGACGAGAACCCGGCGGCCCTCGCTCATCGCCTCGCACGCCGCCTCGGCCAGCCGGATCACCCCGGCGAGCTGCGTCCCGTCCAGGGGGCCGTCGGGGATGGGCCACACATGGTGCCGGACGCCGGGATCGGGCCCGTGCCCCGGCAGCCGCAGCAGCGTCTGTACGAGGTCGAACTCGTTCCGTACGACGGCGAACTCCAGGTGCCCCAAGGCCCCCGTGTACTCGTGACCGCCCATCCAGAGGCCGGGGACGACCTCGCTCCACGGACTCTCCGGAGCGGGCACGTCGGGTTTACTGCGGGTACGCAACGGCGCCTCCCCACGATCACCGCCCGAGGATCCGCGGGCAGGCCCAACTGCTCTCCAAGGTAACCGGGTTCTTGCCCCCGCAGCACCCCGCCTGTTCCCATGGACTGGGGTGATGGTGCATGAACGGACTGCGCGTCATACCGACCTGGCGGCACGGCCGGGAACGGCTGTACGTCTGCCTCCCGGACGGCAGGAACATCGCCTGGTACGACCGTGAGGCCGCCCGGGTGAACCTGCTCGGCCAGGACCGCGAGGACGACGTCCTGCGGGCCCTCGGCCCCTTCGTCACCGGCCCCGTGACCGTGGGACCGCCCCCGGTGCCGACCCCCGCCGAACTGGCCCGCCTCGCCCTCCACCCCGACGACGACCTGGCCCCCAACCGCCCCGGCGAGGCCCTCGTCGTGGCCCTCGACCGCGACCCCGGCCCCACCCACCGGCTGCGCCCCGACCCGCGCCGCAGGGCCCTGGCGGCCGAGCAGACGGTCGGTGACGCCCTCGACCGCCTCGACGGCGCCGGCTGGCACGCCCTGCACTCCGTGCCACTGCCCGGCGGCGACCGCATCCACCACCTGCTGATCGGCCCCGGCGGCCTCTACGCCGTCCACACCCTGCACGCCCGAAGGCAGCGCGTCCGCATCGCCGACCCCATGGTCACCCTGGGCCGCCGCGACCCGTACCCCCTCCTGCGCCGCGTCCGCTCCGACGCCGACCGCGCCTCCTACGCCCTGACGGCGGAGGTCCGCCCGGTACTCGCCCTGGTGGACCCGGCATCGCTGTCGATCCCGACCGCCCCCCGGGAAGTCCACGTCCTGACGGCCGTGGAGGTGGAGGGCCTGTCCCGGCGGGGCGGCGTCCTGAAACCGGCGGACGTGGAGGCCCTGCATGCGATGGCCCGCGACCGGAACACGTGGGCGAGGGTGTGAGGGGGCGCCGCCACCGGTCCACGTGGACGAGGGTGTGAGGGAGGCGGCCCCGGCCGGCCGGTCGGGGCACGGCCTCTGACCACGGCCTCTGACCACGGCCTCTGACCACGGCCTCTGACCACGGCCTCTGACCACGGCCTCTGACCACGGCCTCTGACCACGGCCTCTGACCACGGCCTCTGACCACGGCCTCTGACCACGGCCTCTGACCACGGCCTCTGACCACGGCGACACCCGTCGGGGAGTCCACCGGCCGTCCTGCTACGGCAGCGTCCCGGCCGTGTCCGCGTCCAGCAGGGGAGCGAGCAGGTCGCCGTAGTCCTGGACCCGCGGGGCGATGTCACCCGCATGGAAGTCCAGCCGTCCGGGCGCGCGGCACTCCTCGACCTCGTCCCAGGTCACCGGGGCCGAGACGGTCGGCTCGGGGCGGGCCCGCAGGGTGTAGGGCGTCGCCGTCGTCTTGCGGGCGGCGTTCTGGCTCCAGTCGACGAAGACCTTCCCCGGGCGCAGACTCCTGGTCATCCGGTGCAGTGCGAGGCGGGGCATGGCCTTCTCCGCCTCGACGGCGAGTGCCTTGGCGTACTCGGACACCCGCTCGGAGGACGCCCCCCGCACGGCGGAAAGCAGATGCAGCCCCTTCGAGCCGGAGGTCTTGGCGTAGGTCTCGATGCCGTCGTGCGCGAGCCGTTCCCGCAGCCACAGCGCGACCTCGCAGCACTGCACGATGCTCGCCGGCGCCCCCGGATCGAGGTCGAACACGATCCGGTCGGCCTCGTCCGGGGTGCCGACGAGCCACTGGTGGGTGTGGAACTCGGCCACGAGGTTCGCCGACCACATCAGACTCGGCAGATCCTGCACCAGGACCATCCGCGAGGGCCCCTCGACCCGTGGCACCTCGGCGGTGGTGACCCACTCGGGCGTACCCGGCGGCACGTTCTTCGTGAAGAACACCTGCCCGTCCGGCCCGTCCGGATACCGCAGGAAGGACACCGCCCGGTCCCGCAGATGGGGGAGCAGGACCTCGGCGACGGTCGCGTAGTAGTGCAGCACCTCGCCCTTGGTGAAGCCGGTGGCGGGATACAGCACCTTCTCCAGATTGCTGAGAGCGAGCCGTCGCCCCTCCACCACTGTGATAGGCGCCATACGATAAGAATCCCACGCAAACCGTGACGAACACTCCCGAGCGTGACCGGAAGGGTGCAGCACGTGAGATCCATATGGAACGGCGCCATCTCGTTCGGCCTGGTCAGCATCCCGATCAAGCTGGTGAACGCCACCGAGAGCCACTCGATCTCCTTCCGCCAGATCCACACCGAGGACGGCGGCCGCATCCGCTACCGCAAATTCTGCGAACTGGAAGACCGCGAGGTCACCCAGGGGGAGATCGGCAAGGGCTACGAGGACGCGGACGGCACGATCATCCCGATCACCGAGGAGGACCTGTCCAGCCTGCCCATCCCGACGGCGAAGACGATCGAGATCGTGGCCTTCGTCCCGGCGGACCGGATCGACCCGCTCCAGATGGACGCCGCGTACTACCTCCAGGCGAGCGGAGCCCCGGCGGCGAAGCCGTACACGCTGCTGCGCGAGGCGCTGAAGCGCAGCAACAAGGTGGCGATCGCGAAGTTCGCCCTGCGCGGGCGCGAGCGCCTGGGCATGCTCAGGGTGGTCGGCGAGGCCATCGCCATGCACGGCCTGCTGTGGCCGGACGAGGTCCGCGCGCCCGAGGGCCTGGCCCCCGACACCGACGTCACCGTCCGCGACCAGGAACTGGACCTGGCCGACGCCTTGATGGACACCTTGGGCGAGGTCGACCTGGAGGACCTGCACGACGAGTACCGCGAGGCCGTTGAGGAGGTCATCGCCGCGAAGGCCGCCGGCGAGGCCCTGCCCCAGGCCCCGGAACCGGCCACGGGCGGCAAGGTCCTGGACCTGATGGCGGCCCTGGAGAGCAGCGTCCGCGCGGCCCGCGAGTCCCGGGGCGAGGACGCCGAGCACGCCGAGGTCAAGTCGCTCCCGCAGCGCAAGACGGCCCGCGCGGCCCCCAAACAGACCGGCGGCAAGAAGTCGACGTCCACCGCGAAGAAGACGGCGGCCAAGAAGACCACGGCGGCGAAGAAGTCGACGGCCAAGTCGGGCCAGGGGACGACCAAGAAGACGGCGTCGAAGAGCACCGCCAAGAAGACGACGGCGAAGAAGTCGACCCCCCGCAAGCGCTCGGCCTGAGGGTCCCCACGCGGGTGCCCCGCTTCCGGGTCACGCTGGAGGCTCGTGCTGCCCGTGCACTACGGGGAACAACACGGTGATGCGCTCGCCGCTGTCCGCGTTCCTCCTGGCCGAGGCCGAGGCCGAGGCCGACGCCATCAGCCTCGGCGACCGGATCGTCCACCGCGTCCACCGCGTCCACGGTGGGCACGTGCGCGTGTCGTGCGGCCCCCGAGCGGCCCCGGAGGTCTCCTGCCTCCGGGCCTGCGGCCCTCAGGCCACCCGCCGGCCTTCCTGCTGCTCGGACTCTTCCTCCTCCTCGTCGGGCAGATGAACGTCGTCGACGGCGATGTTGACCTCCACGACCTCCAGACCGGTCATCCGCTCCACCGCGTTGACGACATTGGTCCGGATGTCCGCCGCGGTGTCGGCGATGGCGGCGCCGTACTCGACGACCACATCGAGATCGACGGCGGCCTGGCGCTCGCCGACCTCGACCTTCACCCCCTGGGTGGCCCCACTGCCCCCGCCCGGCACCCGCTGACGCACAGCCCCGAAGGCCCTGGTCACTCCTCCGCCGAGGTTGTGCACCTCGGGAATCTCCCGGGCCGCCATGCCCGCGATCTTCGCGACGACCGTGTCCGCGATGGCGGTGCTCCCGCGGGTGCCGGGAGCGCCCTTCCCGCCCTGCGATGTCGCCCCGTCCTGCCTGCCCGCTGTGTTCCTGCGCTGAGTGGTCTCCGTCATGACCGTCACCTCGATGATCGGTGAGAGGGATGAGCAGCGTGGTTCCACTCCACGGTAGAACAATGGTGCGTATGGGGCGAAAGTGGCGCCCTGTTCTGTGATCGCGTGCCTCACCCTTCCCGGGTGAGGCCACCCCGTCCCACTCCGTGCACGCTGAAAACGGCACGACGTCGGCGCAGGGGGGCGACAGGGGGCGACAGGGGAAGCGAGGGAGCCGGCATGACCACCACCACACCCCAGGACAGTGCTCGTACGTCGCTGCGGGAATGGGCCACCGGCGTGACCGTGTTCGCGGCCATCATGCTCATGATCGGCGGCATTCTCGACATCATGCGCGGCATCGCGGAGATCGCCGCGGACGACATCTTCGTCTCGACGCGGAACTACGTCTTCGCGTTCGACCTCACGGCCTGGGGCTGGATCCACCTCACCCTGGGCGTGATCGCCTTCGTCGTCAGCTTCGGCCTTTTCATGGGGTCGACATGGGCGCGCGTCCTCGGAGTCGGCATCGCCGGCCTCGTCATCATCGCCCACTTCCTCTCCCTGCCGTACTACCCGGTCTGGTCGATCATCATGATCGCCGTCTCGGGCTTCATCATCTGGGCCCTGTGCGCGATGAGGAAGGACGACGTCTTCGTCCCGTTCGAGAGCCCGCCGGGCATGTGAGCACATGACGAAAGAGGGCGGGAGCCAGTGAACAGACTCCCGCCCTCTTCTGTTTCGTCGGCATCCGCCCTGATCACGTACCAGATCCAGGCAAGTGATTCGGCGAGCGCCCCAGGGCGGATTCAAGTCCCGGGCCCGCGTAGATCGTCGGGACCGTTCGCGGGTGGGTCCGAGCTGGGGCTTTGCCAGAACTCAAACCGCCGTTCCCACCTCCGGCCCTCCGAAGCAGTGCCGCTCCGCCGATCTGGTCGGCTGCAGCGTGATGGGTTTTCTCGTAATCCACAGCGCGGCCGATGAGTTCGTGGCTCCCGGCCGGTCCAAGCTCGTGACCCTCTGGGAAAGGACACCGCCATGTCGGAGCTTCTCGTCGACTTCATCACCTCCCTCGACGGCCACGCCTCGGGAGAGGGATGGCCCGGGTTCTGGGGCCTCGAGGGCCCGGAGTACCTCACATGGCTGGGCGAGCAGCCCGAGGCCACCTACCTGATGGGAGCGAACACCTACCGCCTGATGTCGGGCTTCGCCGCAGGCGAGGTCCCGAAGGGCCAAGACGAGTTCAGGCCCGAAGAAGAGGCGTCCGTCGACGAACTCACGCAAGCGTCCAAGATGGTGTTCTCCTCCTCGCTCGAGGAGCCACTGACGTGGGCCAACTCCACGCTCGTCCGCGACGACGCCATCGAGGCGGTCCGCGCCATGAAATCGAGTGGCCCGGGGCTCCTCAGCACGATCGGCAGCCTGAGCCTGTGCCGGTCCCTGCTACGAGCCGGACTCGTCGACCGCTTCCGGGTCGTGATGTTCCCGGTGATCACCGGGGCCACGGGCGAGGAACGCATCTACGACGGCTATCCGGACGTTGCGCTCGAAATGATCGAGCACCGCACCTTCGACGGCCGCATCCAGCTGGTCGAGTACAAACCCCGCGTGCTCGAGCACCCGCCGCTCGGCGTCCCTGCGTGACGTCGCCCCGTCCGCCGGTCCGGACGGCCCGCCAGGCCGGCGCCGGCGGGCGCGGAGCAAGACCTCATAGGGGCCGAACGACCAACATCAGGACGCCCGGTCCATCGCCGCTGTGCGACGGGAGTTGACGCCACATCAGAACAGGCATGAGCTGGCATCTTCGCCCGTCCTTGCCGTCCTGACTGAACTGTGCCCGCTCGACTCGCGCGGGTCAGGGACACGCTCGAGTTGGGTGCGCAGACGCCCGAGGACGGCAGGACGTCACCAGCCGGCGGATCGAGGACCTGCTGCGCGAGCACGAGTAGGTATCCCTGCCCGCTTCCGAGGCCGTTGCTCTGTGATTCAGCTCGTCGGGTAGCCGATCTCGGCAATGTCCTCCGAGAGATCCGCCAGGACGATTCTCGGGTTCAAGGCGCGGACCAGTTCTTCGGTCAGCGGGCGAGAAGAGAAGACGTGACGAACGGCCTCCAGATCGACCGGGACCTCGTAGTAGTCCTCGGCCCAGCGTTGAAACGCTTCCGGGGAGCGATCCACCAACAGCCGGAAGAGGTATCCGGCACCGTCCGGATCTTCCGTTGCCGCATCGGGGAAGTCGATCGTTCCCGCCTTCCAGCGGTCGTCGGCTGTCTCCCGCCACATACAGGCTGTGACGATGGGCATCGCGTCTTCGTCCGAGAACGCCGGCTCCTCGACATACGGCCGGAAGACCTCAGGAACCTCGTCGAGCACTCCGGGGAATGGCCCGTCTTCTGCATAGGGGCTCATGGGCGATTCGTGATCGAATCCCCGCACGTAGGCGCCGGCGGCTGAGAAAACGATCGAGTACTCGTCGCCCGATCCGCTCCGCATCGAGGCCATCGACTCCGTCTCGGACCAGTGGTCGTCGAAGGAGTGGTGGCGGCTCTCCCACTCAGGGCTCAGAACTGCCTCCAGGACGGCCATGGAACGGCAGTGCTCACGGAGGACTGCTATCTCAGGCAGGCGTCGAGCAACGTCACGAACGGTCACCCGCTCATCCAAGCGCAGGCATCTGACATGTCAGGTCCTTCCGAACGGCACACGCCTGCACACACACGAAAACCCCGTCCCAGCAAAGCGCCGATGGCGGGGTCTTTGGACACCTCATGCAAGGTGCCCCCGGAGGATTCGAACCTGCGCACACGGCTCCGGAGGCCGCTTGATGTTCTCGCATTCGTGCAGCTCACACGGAGTGAGGGGTCCGGTCTTCGGGAGGCCGGTCCACACACAGTCCACGGTTTGGCTGTCGCTAGGACTGAAGATCCTCTAGCGTGCCGAGGGGCTTAGGCCC
The DNA here is from genome assembly GCF_031348265.1 of Streptomyces collinus. NCBI lineage: Bacteria > Bacillati > Actinomycetota > Actinomycetes > Kitasatosporales > Streptomycetaceae > Streptomyces > Streptomyces collinus. The sequence continues at coordinate 5,983,263 of NZ_CP133771.1, forward strand.
GTCCATCGGAGCGATCATGCGTAGGAATCTGAGTGCCTGAGAAGCTAGACAGTATCTTTGACCTAGTACATCCTATTTTGTCAGAAGCGTCGTCGGCGTCCCCATGGACGATGACGGACAAGGGGCCGTCCTATGAGGCCGATACTGCCCTTCTTGAGAAGTTGCTTGCCATTCCCGTCGAGGAGGGCGCGGACTCGCAAAGTGGTCGCCTCGCGAAGGCGCTTGACGCCTGGGCAGCTCACGAGCTCCGGAGGGCCGGATTCGACGCTGACGAGGTATGGCCACGGCGGGACGCGCCCAGGGTCTTGCCTCGTGAGGTGGGAATCTTCATCAGTAAGCTGCCGCAAAAATTGCGCACGCAGGTGCAGCCATACTTGGTGAAGGACAGAGCTACAGCGCCTTCGAACGCTAGCATTTTGGGGAAAGCCTATGTAAAGCAGGTGGATGTCGTAGTTGCCCAATGGGCGCGTGGTCCGGAGATCCTCATCTCAACGAAGACCATGGCATCATCATTCGCAAAGAACCTCCCCAATCGCTTTGAGGAGGCTTACGGAGATGCAAAAAATCTTCGGGGGAGGCATCCGCTAGCAGCGATAGGATTCGTTTTCCTCCTTCACTCCTCTGTTCAGACCAACGAGCCGGCGTCCTATGAGCGTGCGCTAGATATGCTGCGCAAGTTGAGAGCTGAATATGACGTCTACGACTCCACGGCTGTTTTGATGGCCGACTGGACTCCGGGAGACGGGTCGAGTGTGCATATTCGTCATGACTTGGTGCCGGAAGACCTGAGCATCAATCAATTCTTTAGTGTGTCTATCGATGCGGTATTGGCGCGGACGCCGATTGACATGCATGTTCAGGTGAGGGAGCGAAGGGAAATTCGCGAGTTGCCTGTGCAGGACGAGGACGTAGCAGCGCAGCACTCGGAGGGAACTACTTCGGAAGGCTCGTAAAAATACCGTAGGCGCGCAGTGCGGCACTTGTTGCCGCGTCAACGTCTCGACTGCGGAAGGCTGCGATCAGGTCCTGCCGATTCCTCGCACTCAACGACTCTGGTTGTGGCACCCGAATCCTACGCAGGTACTGAGCTTGGAACCTTAGCGTTCCACCTCGCATGCGTACGGCGTACGATTCCACAAAGAGTTGAGCGACACGGGAAAGCAACAAGCCCCCCAGTACTTCCAAATCCCAACTCTCCGAAGTTACGTAATAGAGATTGTGGTGGGGGTAGTGACCTCCCTGTTCCAGCGTGGGATGGATAGTGAGTCGCATGTCGGGGAGAAGTAGTTTGGGCTTTCCCACTAGGCTCGCATCAACCTTGTCGATTGTGCGATACCACTGATCTGTGCGCTTCTTTGCGACGTGCCGGCGGCTCAACAGGCCACGGTTCTCCTGTAGATAACTGTTGAGCCGAGGGTAGCTGTCCAGCGAGACCAAATCGCCATCAGCGGTCCACGGGTTCACGAGGTACGAGCCGGTCCAGTCAAATACGCCAGATCGTGCATCCTTGACCATAGAGAGTGGGAGAAGGCGATCTGATTCCACGAGATTCGCATCGGTGGTCAAGAAAACAGAATCTGCACCTGTTGCGACGCCGATGCCGACTTTGGTGTCGGTTTCCTCAAGTACGGGGAATGTGTCGTTGAGATGTTCCAGAAGGGCGAGCCGGGCTGGACTTCCTGTCGGCCAGGATTCGTCGCCTGAGAACCAATGAGGAAGGCAAGCGGTTGTAAATCCCACTTCGGTCACTTCTGTCGGCTCCTTTTTTTGAAGCCACGAGAGCAACCTTCTTGCTTGCTTCGGCCCGAGTTCTTTTGAGGTGTCTGCCACCATCGTGTCCCTTTGAGGGCTATTGCGAATGATCGTGACTGCAGGATAAGCCGCCACCCGGTCCTCAAAGGCGTCAACGTCATGCATGATGACGACGGAGTCGACGCTGAATCTTCTTGCGATCAGCCTCCTGAGTTCGCGGCCATACTGATTTCTCATCCAGCGGTCAGCGCAGATGAAGCCAAGCACCCCACCTTCTTTAAGGGATTCGAGACCGCGCTCGAAAAATCCGACATAGATGTCCGAGCGGCCCGTCATGGTTAGATTTCGAGCGCGATAGCTCTGCATTCTGTCTGCGGGCACATCTTCCAGACGGATGTATGGTGGATTGCCCACCACGATGTCGGCTGGTGGGGTATCTGAAAGTAGGTAATCGCCTTGAGTGACCCAATTTTCTGCGAGGATCTCGGCGTTATCATGTCCCCAGCCGTCTGCTGTAAGGATGGAGCGGATCTTTTCGCGGCTTGAAGACACGTTCCGGGCCAGGATGTCAAAGGCTCGAATGCCGTCGATAGGAAGTTCTTTCCCGAACTTCCTGCATGACTCACTGAGACGCTCAGTGATGCCAACTAGAAAGGCTCCACCGCCACAGGCCGGGTCCGTGATTACGACCTCGCAAAGGTCTCTGTCCGGCGTGTAGTCGACAAGGTCAAGAATAAGATCAACGACCCAGCGCTGCGTGTACACCTCGCCGTGGTTAATGGACTCGGCTGGGATTGCGCTGGGGTTTGGAAGTTGCCTCATCTTGCTCGTCACGTGAGGGAGCCTAGCTTGTAGGGAGCGTCGCGTCGGGTGCGCTGGCTGGCATCTCGGGTTGCTCTCGCTGGGGTTCGCGGCCAGCAAGCAACGGAGAACGGCCGGGTGAGATCCCGCTCAGTGGGACTCTTGTCAACACACCCTTGCGGTCTGCGCTGACGCTCTGCAGTGAGACGCAGAGTGTGTTCGGCGGGAGCCGCTGTGTCACTGCCCTGCGGCGCATGGCCAGATCGCACAGATATCACTCCATCGAACGCGTTGACCGCACGCGGGGAGTTCGCCCAGCGAGTGCGGCTAGGGTTCTTGTCCTGTCTCTGTAGCTTGGCGACGCAGGTGGCCCTCAGTGTCCGCTGGGCCAGGTGTTGCAGCGCAGTAGCGGCCAGGCTCCCCGTATGACATGCGGTGCAGGCGGTCTGACACGGCACGGGTCCCTCCTCTTCCTCAAACGGCAGCGCAAGCTAGCACCTAGCACTGACATTCGATCAGCCGGTCGGATCGCCATGCTGGAGGCCGGCTCATCGTGCTTCTTGTTGCCTGCTTCGCCATGTAGCCCGCACGGTGTGGCGAGCGTCACACTTTTGACCCAAGCCCTTGTCCTGTCCCGCTCAAGCGCTGTGTGGCTGTCTAACGGACGTTCTGGTGCCCGGAGGTCAAAGATGATCCCGGAAGCTCGAGAGTTTGCAAGCGAATCCTCGAGAACGTATCGCCCGTGGTGTGTGACGGGAGTGCGATGACCAAGACGGCGCGCTAAGTGCCGAGTTGACGCGCTACGCTCTACGTGCTGGTTTCCCTCCCTTACGGACCTCCGGTTGGCGAGAGACCGACCGGAGCACCCACTGAGGGTGCACTGGGAAGAAGGGAAAGAGCGAATGCGGGACCGACGGTATAGAGGGCCAGGGAAGCGCTGGCCTGGGCCGGATCGCTGGCAAGTCACATTGTCCGCGCTAGGCCTCGTAGTAGCCGTCGCTGCTCTCGTGGAGCAAGTGAGGCGGTGAGCCCGGCCGCCCTATAAACGGCCGGGCTCACTCGCTGCTCCGCAGGCACAGGTCCGGCTTGGTGGCACCCAGGCCGGACCGTGTCCCGGAGCCGTCTTAAGGGGACCGACGTTGAGCTGCAAGTTGAGCCACAACTTGTGTCACAACCTAAGCTACATGGATCCAGCGCAGCGGCGTCGCCAATGGAACCCGTCGATGACTGGACTCTTCTGTTCAATCAAGAGGACCCGCGGGCAACCCTCGCAGGTCAGTGGAGTCTTATATAGACGGGTCGAGACCTGTCAGCGGTGGGACCGTGCGCCTGGGGGTCGTCGTTGGTCGTCATTGGTCACTGTTGAGCGACTTCGGACGGCCCAGGGACGGCCCAGACTCCCGCTCATCGGCCCGCCTGGGAGGCGGTGCCGTTGGTTGCTGTGGCTCTCTGGTGCGACCGCATTGCGGTTCGCAGAGCTTCAAGTTCGGTTCGGGGAAACGGTCGGCCCCATTGGGACTCGTAGGCCTCTACGCCCTGCTTGTAGTCGATCCGGTCGAAGGCACGGATGGCAGACCGTGCGAGTGCCGTGACGGTGTGGTGGCCTGACCAGAGAACTACCCCTGAGCTGTCCGGAGCTTGGGCGTCGTCGGCCCTAACCAGGCGGGCATCAACCGCAGATCCATCTCTGTGGAAGAACCACCGGTACACCTGTGGCTCTCCTTCAAACTCGGCGCGTGTGTCCTCGTCACCAAGGACGAGCCGGGCAACGGCGTATAGGAACTCCTCAGGCGCGTCAGTGATGTAGGAAGCAATGGCCTCTGCCTCCCCATACTCATCACCAACTTTGACGTTCGCCCAGCCGTGACTGCCCAACGTCCATGTGATCGCTAGAGACGACATCTCCCCCTCCTCCGGGGTGACTCTATGGACTCAGATGCCGTGCGGCCGAGCCCTCAGCTTGGGAAGCTCGGATTCTCTACGCGTGATTCGCATGTGCGGGAGGGCTTCAGTGGATGACGAACTCTGGCTGACGGCCCGAGAGGCCGCCGACCTGACGGACGTCAGCGTCGTGACGGTCTACTCGTGGGTCCGCTGAGGCCGCTTGAAAGTCGGAGGCCTCGATCACCGAGGCCAGAAGTTCTTCCGCCACATCGATGTCGCGAAGGCCGAGAAGGCCACCCGGGCCATAGCCAAGTCCTGGTGCCCGCTGCCTGACCTCGGAGCCGACTACCTCGGCATGACCATCCCCTGCTCCGTTACGTAGTAGTCGCCCATGCAGGTCGGGAACGCTGAGCTATCTCCGGGCTCTCCGCGCATCTGGGACGACGTACAGAACTTGAAGAGGATCTGCCGCTTCTGTTGGTAGGTCAGTCCGGCGGGATGGTTGTCCTGTTGCGTTTGCACTGATGGCGACGACGAAGGGGTGTCCGTGTCGTCCTGGGCATTCCCAATCAAGACACCCACAACGAACGCTGCGGCGGAGGCGACGACGGCCACCTGGACCACCGGCCGCTTCCACCAAGGCGTCTGCATCCTCGCCAGGATGCGCTGATACTCCGGGTCGTTCTCGTACTCGTCCCGCCAGCGGTACCGAACCCGTTTCACGGCGACCCCCTCCAGCCCGACTGGCACCTTGATCGTGCACGGAGAGCCGGGCCGCACAGGTTATCCATGAGGTGTGCATGGGATCTACACACATGTCTCAACTGTGACCTGGCCGCCCAGAGCGTCATGACGGCCGTCAGCACGGCCCCGTCCCCCGTCAGCACACACACGTGCTGGTCCCGGTTGTATGAGGATCAGGGTGAGCTGGAATGACCGTCGGCCGGCTCACTCTGTTCGGCCTTGGGCAGCGTGGGCAATGAGGAGTTCGACAGCTTGATGATGACCGCAGCTCGCAGATGGGCCTTGATGGTCGGCTCTTGCTCCTCGCCCAACAGCTCAATCGCCTTGTCCAGATCGCTCTGGCGCTTCATGTCTTCACGCAGCCCCCTGCTCTGGGCCTCCATATGGCGCAAGGCGGCATCAGCGCGCTTGTGGAACAAGGTGCCGATCGCCACGGTCAGCAGTCCAGCCACGCTGGCAACGACGGAAGCGTACTGATCACCGATGGTGTCAGCGCGGAAGATGGCAAGACCGATCCCAGTGATCAGAATGCCACCGCCGATGATCGACGCGAACAGGCTCACGTAGAAGCTCGCTCGCGCCTGTGTGAGCCCATAGCTGTAGTACCGGATCAGTAGCTTGGTGAACTTCGCGCTGTCCTTCTCCTCCGGCGTCGGGTGCTCAGACGCAGTGCCCTCTGGCAGGAGTTCTTCGGTCAGCGCGGCCCGTTCTCGGTCAACTGCTTTCCCGAACTTGCTCGTCACAAGGGCCGAAAGCCCAGTTCCTACGGCTCCGACTGCTGCCGCGATTACTGCTGCGATCCCTGCTTCCACCCCTTGATCCTTTCAGGGGCACCCCCGCTTCGGGGGGACTTCGCCCTGACCGGTCACCCGTCACCACACGCGTGCGAGGGGGTGAGCCGCCTGTGCCCCGAGCCTTCTCCGCACAGGACGAGGAGCGGCTCCGTCAGCTCCACGCTGACGGGCTCTCCCGCAACGAAATCCACCGCCAGACGGGGTGGGCTCTGGGGACCATCTCGAACCACGCCAAGCGCCTCGGGCTGCCCTTCGACAGGGAGGCAGTCAGGGCCGCCACTGACGCCCTTCAGGTCGACCTGAAGGCACAGCGACAGGAGATCCAGCAGGAGCTGCTGGAGCTGGCCCGGGAACAGATGGCACGAGCCAGGGGCCGGTACCGCCTAACGGGCATGCCCCAGACCGGGGAGATCGCCGCCCAGTGGTTGGACCTTCCTCCGGCCAAGGAGTCGAAGGACCTGACGACTTCCGCGATGAGCGCCCTAGCCCGGTTCGATCAGAAGGCCAAAGGCGACGCACGACTGTGCCTCGCCGCACCCCACCGGCCTCAGGCACGCTGGGGGTGTCGTCGACCAGAGAAGCCGCAACTGCTGGCCGCTACTGACTACCCCACTACGTCGGGCCAGGTGCACGCTTTCCAACTGTGGTGGTGGGGTGACGGGCCGGGTGTGGGGGCGTTCACCTGGGTTCATGGGCGGCTGGCCACCGGGCTGGGATCCGCTCCAGGTCTCGGCTGAACGGCGGTGAACCGTGCTGAATGAGACGAAAACTGAGACGGCCCGTCCAGTGGCCGCTGTCAGTGGCCTCGCCTAGTCTCCGGCCATGAGCGTGATCGGTGAGTATCTGCGTGTCACGGCTGCTGAGCTTGACCAGGCGATCCGAGACCCCGACTGGGCTCTGGACTTCGTCGAAGAGGTGCAGGACGCCGAGGAGGAGACGGAGCCCTGCGCCGGCCGAAGCGCGTCACTTCACCACATACAAGGCTTGGGACTTGCTCCGCTTCCTGCTGGCGCGCACCGGGTTCCCCGTGAACGTGATCCACGGTGAGGAGCCGTTCGCCGAGGATGAGGATGGGGGGTACGGGCCTCCGAGGTACCTGCGGCCTGAGCGGGTCCGGCTCGCGGCGGAAGCTCTGCGGGCTACCAGTTATGCCCAGCTCATCAGTGACGTGGAGCCTGCTGAACTGACCAGCACCGAGGTGTATCCGCTCGGATGGAGTGAGCCAGCCTCCCTGGAGTGGAGTGGGGGCGTCCCTGGTACGACGGCCTCACACAGTTTTTCGACGCTGCTGCCAGGGCAGACGACGCGATGCTCGTCTGGCTGGACTGACGGGCCACGACAGCCGTGAGACCTCAGCTTGGGAAGCTCGGGTTCTGGCGGCAGTTGCTGTGTTGACCTGTGGCGGAGCGGCGTTCAGGCTGTGTCTTCGTCCACGGCCGGCCCCGCTGTTCCCCATGGTTCCCCGCAGGATCTGGCATGCGCATGGCACGCCTGGTTCGCCGGGAAGGACCTTGGACGGGAGCTTGGTCTTGAGGGTCTGAGCCTTAGCCGACGCCAGTCCGCCACGATGGTGGGTGCGTCGAACGATTAGGCACGCGTGTGCCACAGCAACCACTACCGGGCCTCAGCCACGCTGGCCGCCGTCGTTCACCTGAGCAAGCCGCGACCAGGGAGGCGTGGTGACGAGACCTTGGGACCATGACTTCTTCGTCCCGAAGCAGGCTCTGCCTTGGGCTGGTCTGCCTGTCACCTGCGCTGATGGTCCGCAGGCGTTCGGGTTCGTCCACCGCTATTCTTCGGCGTTGCCACGCAGTTAACACTCACGCCTCAACGAACGGTCGATGCGGATGCGACTGAGGCGTTCCGGCACGGGTCCGGAACGCCTCCCTATGATGCAGTCTCTGGCACTGTTGCTATCGTTGCGAGCGGAAGAGCGCTCTCGATTGCCAGCCTAAATCCCCAGTTGGGTTTTTAGGACTGCAGCCGCTAGAGAAGCCCCAATTGAATTAGCCATATCCCAGGCCCACCTACCAGCACTAGCGAGATGTTGCAGGGCCTTACCCTCGTCCCCCTGCCCTGCAGCTGTTGCTGCTTGTGAAACGGCAGCAACAGCGATGTCACGCTCCGGATCGTCGTCGTCCGCGCTCGCTGCGCGCATCGCCCGCCTAAGGTCGGCCAATTCGCTAGCAAGTCGCTGCAGGTCGATCCCCTCGCTGCTGCCGCCTTGGAATTTCTGGATAGTTACATCCTTCGCTTTGGACTTTGGGCCTACGGCCGCAGCTTGCTCGACCTCATACTTATCGCGCATGTTTTCTTCTCCTTTGACAATAATCGACGGAACGGAGGCGTCGCGAAAAATGAAGGTGTTCGTTACGCCTTGTCTGGCTGGTTCCCTAAAGACGGAAGGGGCGTCAGGTCTCAATTCATCCTGACTTGCAACCTCAGCACCCTGCGGTAGTCCTACTTGACTCATGAGTTCGAATTCAAGCGGTGAGGGCTTTTCCACCAATCGTACTACGTCGCCACTGAGACCGGTAAGTCCTGAGGGTAGGCGAGGGAAGTAGAATGCAGGATATGGTTCTAGGCCGTCCGGAATTTCATCCCAACACTTAATCCAAAACTTTTTGTCGTCAGTTTCAGATTCGGTAAGCGGACGCCCGAGGCAGTGGTGCATATACTCGACGTATGATTCGTTCGCTCCAGAGCACAGTGCGAGCATCGCCCTGAGCCACCAGGTGGCCGAATTGCGGGGCAGTGCTATACCAGCGAGTGCAGCGTATGCACGCCGTGGTTCGCCGCAGCACATCCATGAGAACGCACCTTGAGCGGCGAGCGTTGGATATTTCTCACCCCGAGATGATGCCAGACTCGCATCCGCAGCCTTTGCAGCCTCTTCCCACTGCCCCGAAGATTGCATCTCTACGACCTCGCAGAGAGTTAAATATTCCCGATTCGCGTTCTGCTTAACGGCTTTCTTGACATTCGTTAGGGCGATTGAGTCATTGCGTCCACCTGCGAGAAAGAGGGCTTGTTCGAACAATCTCCACGAGTATGGAAGGGCATCTTTAGTTGCGGATTGATACCCATCAAGTAGTAGATCTACCGCCTCGGAACCGCGATTTTCGCGCGTGAGTACATAGCCTCCGAGGCTGTAAATAGGAATGCGCTGCGATGAGGGTGGCATTTCGCGAAGTGCTTCATCTAGAATTCTTAGTGAATCCCGAACTTTCCCGGAATTAAAAGCCAAGAGTGCTAGTTTTCGATAGAAGATCCACGAATGACTCTGGTGAAGAGCTGCTATAGCTTGACGCGCTACAGATTCGGCAGCGCTATAGCCTTCAAACCTCGCCGACAGGTCCAAACGAAGAAGCCAAGCGCCTGACTGGCTCGGAGAGCGCGTTGCATAAGTGACTTGCCGAAAAGCCAATAGGTCGTCATCTCGACGATTTCTCTTCATGAGAAGTCTTGCCAAGAGGTATCTGAGGTTCGAATACCCTCTGTCGCTACCAGCCAGTGCCGCCATAAGTACAGAAATCAGTTGCTGGGCAGCTTCTGATTCCTCTGGCATTCGCGTGATGTTCTTGTAGTTTTTCAAAAGTTGAGATCTGTAATTAGCGGCGATGGCTTCAAATTCTTCCCCCTTTTCGATCTTCAAGAGGTGATAGCGGGCTTCGACAAAGCTTGCGCCGTTAGAAAGGAAAGGGGCGGTCGACCTCTGATCTCTAAAATGCCTCGTGAAATGTTCCGCCGCTTGAGTGTGTGCCATTCTGAGTCGGCGAGACTCCTTGGCGACTTGGCTTCTGGCAATCTCACGCACAATCGGGTTTAGGGAGAACCATCGAGTGCTGCGAGACAGGAAGAATCTTTTGGAAAGCAATTGCTGGGCCGTGTGAGGATCTTCGATGATTCGAGAGAGCCTATCAATTGCGTCCTGGCGGAAGGGTGTTCTGTAAACCGAAAGCATTTGAAGGAGTACTTTTGTACTTACTTCGAGATGCTCCAGGGAGCGTCGCGCTAGTCTTTCTTCTAGCTGCCTTACTAGTGTTGGAGCGACGATCTGGTCACGTACTTCCCAAGCCTCGGATCCTAGCTGGATCAAGTCTTCGAGGGGCTCGTCCGCAAGGCAGGTCACAAAGATTTCCAGAGCCCTCGGGTTCCCCCCGAGCCACCGAACGATATCCGTCCGCTTCTCTGGTGGAATTTCTTCTTGGAGACCTCTCATGGATAGGAGGTTATCCAGAATATCGGAGCCTTGACTTTCAGTCGGTGGGTAAACGGTGTGGATGGCGGAATCATCCATCCATCTGCCACTGGGCAAGGATTGGCTGGTAACGAGAAGGAGGCGACCTGCCCCCGGTGTTCGCTGGGAGATTTGCGAAACCAGCTCCCGCAGTGGCGCTGGTGGCAAGCCCGTTTCTGGGTCGAGGAGTGCTTCAATGTTGTCGAGGACTACAAGGCACTGCTTGCGAAGGAAGGATAGAAGGCCTGCCTGTAAATCACCGTCCGACCGATCGGATATCTCCCGTTCCCCAAGTTCATCAAGTTCGGTTGCAATGAGAATCAGGAGATCTTCCCATCCGAGGCCACCTTCGGGCGTCACCACGCGGATGGCTGGAAAGTCGGCACGCCGGATCACCTCGTTGGCGATTCGGCTTTTCCCGACTCCCCCGAATCCTTCCAAAATGCACACCTGAGGACCGGTGAGCAACCAGTCGTCACACAGCCAACGGATTAGCTCGTCCTGGGAAAGGCCTTGGGGCACCCCGAACCTCCAGCCTCTGTGTTACAGATCACCTCATCGTAGCCTCCTTGCCCCAGGGCACGCAGGACTTACGCGACCGCCCCAGCCACGACGTACCCCTTTCTCTGGCATCAGGTGGCTGATTGCCATGAGCGCGGCACGGGCGCCGGCCGGGCTGGAGCGGGGCGGAGACAGGAGCGCAGGCCCGGCCGGCGCCCGTGCCGCGCGCGGGGAGCGGAGCGAGCCGCCTTGAACTCGTGAAGAAGGTTGTTACTCAGTAGTGGTTGTGATGCGCCACAAGGGAGCGTCGTACTGCTGCGGACGGCTGTTGATGAGCAGTTGGCGTAGGTCCTCGCGCAGGGAGCCGTTGAGGTTCAGGGCCTCGGTGATGCGGCGGAACGTCGTGTGGGTGACTCCGCGGCTGCGGGCCTCGGCTTCGAACTGGTCGAGCTGAGACAGTACGGCCTCTCGGTCGAGCGGTGCCGGTGGCTGGTCCTTGAGCCATGCGGCCTTGTTGCGCTCGTAGTCGATTTCCGAGTAGCCGCAGATTTCGCGGCTGTGTGCCTCGACCTCGTCCAGGTTGGCGGTCGTCAGGATGGCGCGGGCCAACTGGTTGCGGGTCAGTGCCTCGTCCAGGTCGACCTCATGGACTGTCGGTCCTTCGTCGGTGAGGGGGACCGGGAGGCCGGCGTCTCGCATTTCGCAGGTGCCTCGCACGCCTCGGGCTGTTGCTGCGAGCATGCCGGTTGCCTCGGAGGGGTGCCATTCCAAGACCGAGCTGATCGGCTCGACGTCCTTCGCGGTGAGGGTGTGGATGAGCGGGCCGGAGATGCCGCGCAGTTCGTCGAGAGGGAGTTCGCCATCGAGGCCGGGCCCCGCCACCAACAGGCGGACGGGAGCGTTCACCTGGCAGCACGCGGCGAGCGTGACGGCGTCGGCGAGGGGGCTCTTCAGCGTCGGTTCATCGCCGCGGGCGAGGATGTCGCCGCCCACGTCCAGGAGATCGATCGAGGCCGGTGACAAGTGGTCCACCAGCTCGTCGAGTTGGCGGGTGACACCCTCGACCCCGTCGCGTGCGTCGATCAGCGCGAACGTGTGCCCGAGCTCTGCTGCAAGTCGGGGGAGAGTCGAACCCGCCGGAGCGATCGGACGGGCCTCGGCCGGCACTGCCCGGACTGCTGGGGTGAGGGGGAGGAGACCGGTGAAGTTGTCTGGTCCTCGGGGGCCCGGTACTGGGTCGACCAAGAGGCGGTCCCATGCGTACGTGAGGATCACCGCCTGGTCCTCGTCGCCGTAGAGGGCGGCGTGAATCATTGCGGCGGCGACTGCGTCGCCCCCTCCTCCTGCTGCGACGATCAACCGCGTCATGCGTCTCAGCCTACGGGGTGGGGGGTTGACCACTCACCCTATAGTGGCTAGAGGCCATAGCCACTTGTATCGAGAAGCGGGCCTCAGCTCGGTAGCGGGGTGCCCGACTACTCGCCTGGGGGTCGCCTTGGGTGAGGAGGACTGATGCCGCAGATCGAGGAGGCTCAGCCGAAGTATCTTCAGATCGCGCACTACATCCGTGATCAGATTCTTCGGGGTGACCTGCGACCGGGTGACGAGGTGCCGTCGGAGCGGCAGTTGGCGGCGGACTGGAAGGTGTCCCGGCCCACGGCCGCACGGTCGCTGGAGGCGCTGAGTCATCAGGGGCTCGTCGAGAAGCGCCAGGGGTCGGGCACGTACGTTCGGAGCCTCGAAGTCAACCGGCGGGCCCGTGAGTTGTACGGGCGCGCTCGGCAGACCGGGAAGATCTACACGCCGGGCGAGTACGCCGTGATCACTTCTGCCGGTTGGCTTGAGGCGCCAGACCACGTGGCTGAGGCCTTGGGCCTGGTCAAGGATCGCCGTGCGGTGCATCGGCGGCGGGTGACCAACAACCAGGACGGCCCGATCACGCTGTCCACCTCGTGGTTCGCTCCGGATGTCGGTCAGCGTGCGCCGAAGCTTCTGGAGCCGGAGCGGATCCAAGAGGGGACGCTGCTGTACGTCGAGAACATGACCGGACGGCAGGGCAGTTACGCGGAAGATCGCATGTGCGCGCGTGCGGCCACGGAGGAAGAGGCCGAGGACCTCCAACTGGCCGCCGACTCCGCTGTCCTGATTGTGCACCACGTCGTTTTCGACTTCCAGGACCGGCCGTTGGAGTTCGCTGAGGCCACCTACCCGCCGCATCGCTGGGCGTTCGAGCAGGGCTACCCCCTCACCTGAGGGGGCCAGTTGCGGCGAATCGCTTGCGTCCTCCAAGTGGCTAATGCCACTATCCAGAAAGTGGCTAAGGCCACTTCACTGGGAGGAGGCGCGGTGTGACGAGTCAGGGGCCGGATCAGGGCACGCACTTACCTTGCTCGGGTTGCCGGGGGCGCGGCTGGAAGCGTGTCGGCTCCCGAGCGACCCTGGCGCTTGCCACCGCCGCCGATCGCACCCGTGCCACATCGAAGCGGCGCTGCCTCGACTGCGACGGTAGCGGCAGGAAGTGAGCACCTGATGGCCTACATGATCGACCGCTTTCCGTCTGAGGAGTCACCGCGTCTCGGTGCGATGACCTTGCACCCTGTCGCTGAGTCTGTGTCACGGGCTCGGCGCTGGTTCCGCAAGTTCATCGCCCCGTACAACCCGGCCTGCTCTGTCGACGACTGTGCGTTGATGATCTCGGAGCTGGTGACCAACGCCATCGCTTATGGCCGGTCGGACGAACCCTGGCTCGTATGGGTCGAGTGGTTCCGGGAGGGGGCTTCGCTCTGGGTCGACGTGCACAACCCCGGCTTTCCGGCGAACGTGCGGTTGAGGCATCCCGACGCCGACGACGCCCACGGGCGTGGGCTGCTCCTGGTCGATTCGCTGGCTGAGTCGTGGCATGCCGCCCCGAGCCGCTTCGGCGGAACCGTCGTCTCCTTCGTGGTGGCCGATGCCTGGCCCGGAAGGTAAGAGTTCGCTCCGCTTCTACTTTGACAATCGAAGATTCGCTAGTCTGGTTGACCAGTTGACTTGGCCAATCCCGACAGGCGGCGTTCATGGCGTATGAAGTGGAGCCACCGAAGTACGTGCGCCTCGCACAGACGATCCAGCGTCGCATCGAGGACGGCACGTACCCGCCTGGCACTCGGGTGCCCAGCGAGAACCAGTTGGTGCAGTCCTTCGGGATGTCCCGCCCCACCGTCGTGCGGGCGCTGGAACTGCTGAAGCGTGACGGCTGGCTGGAGTCTCGACAGGGGTACGGCACGATCGTTCGGGACCGACCGGAAGCGGTCGAGCAGAAGGACCGGCGGGGGCGAGAGGCTCTGGAGCGCGATGAGTCCCAGGCCTCGGGACGCCTCGTGGAAGTCGCTGAAGTCGTTGTCCCGGCGCGAGTCGCCTCAGCGCTCGGCTTGCCGAAGAAGGCCAAAGTTCTCATGCGCCGCTTTCTCGTTGAGGAGGAAGGCGAAGCAGTTGAGCTGGTCTCGTCGTACTTCCCCGCCGGCCTGGTGGAGGACACCGAGCTGGCGAGCGCTGAAGTCCTGGCCGGCAGTGTGCGCGAACACCTGGAAGCGAGAAGGAAGATCCGCTTCGACCATGTCACGGAGCGGGTTTCGGCTCGGCTCCCTGAGGCTGGTGAAGCCGGACTCCTGGGCCTGCCGGATGGCGTGCCAGTGCTGAGCGTCCTCGTCATCGCGTGCGACGCGTCAGGGCAGGCGTTGCAAGTCTCTGACGTGCTGCTTCCTGCTGACCGCCAGGAACTCGAAGATACCTATCGGCTCAGCTGACGGTTGAACCGGTCACTGTGACTCAGGCCCGAGGTTGTCGGCTGGCAAGTCGGTAGATCACGTACGTAAGCGCCAGGATGAAGTCGGCGGCTACCCAGAACGCGACGATCAGGCCCACCCCGATCGTGGTTCCGACGTCGCTCGCGTCCTCGCAGAGCTTCAGGTCCTCTCCCGTCAGACCGCGGCAACCTTCGGGCGTACCGCTGGCCGTCGAAGCGCCCAAAATGACCCAGATCAAAAACAAGATCTGCACGGCGAGAAAGACCCATAGGAAGACCCGGCGCCGCTTCCTCGGCGGCGGTGCCGTGCTGTCCTGACGCGGGGGCTGACTTGGGGGTGATCCCTGAGGCGGTCCCGGCCATGTGACTGGCGGCGGTGCCGCCCACTGTGGAGTGCGAGGTCCCCATGACTGGGGCTCTGGAGCGCGGTGCTTCTTGCTCATTTCGCGCCCTCCCTTGCTGCTGAGTCCATGGTGCGCTCGGGGCTCCAGGGCCGCTCGCCGACCACCGCGAAGTCACTTGACAAGTCAACCTGGCATCCGTAGCTTCGAACTTGCTAAGTCAACTTGTCAGGTGGCGAGTTGGTTGATCGACAAGGAGAAATCTCTGTGCGTGTGATCCGTATTGACGCCTCGGCCGCCACGATCCTGCTCACCGAAGCGCCGGCGCCGAAGGTGCGCGACCGGCAGACCGGTGAGATCGCCAAGGACGCCGTGAGTGGTGAGGCGCTGATGACGGTCGGCGTCGTCTACATCGACGAGGGCGAGTCGTCGCTGCTTCAGGTCACCGTCCCCGAGAGCGGTGTGACGGAGGGCCTGACCGTCGGGGCCCCGGTCTCGTTGCCGGGGCTCATTGCCCGACCGTGGGAGAGCGTCTTCAACGGGCAGCAGCGGCACGGCATCGCCTACCGGGCGACCGCCGTTGCTCCTGGCGCCTTCCCGATGGAGCAGGCGGGCTGATCGTCGTGACCGACCTGGTGACGTGGGCCGAGCTGGGCGGGTCGCTCGCTGCGATAGGCGGCGCGGCCTACGCCCGGCATGCCCATCCGGCGGCGTACTGGGCCACGGTCGGGCTGCCCGTCTCGGTGGCCCGGCTGCTGGCCTCGTACACCTCCACCATGGACGCGTGCGGCCTGACGGTCGAGCCGCCCCGGTGGCGGGCCCTGGCCGTCAAGGCCACGACTCGCCGTGAGGTCCGACCCGTGCCTCCCCGCCGGGGCATGATCCGGCCCACCTCGACCGGCCTGCGGCTCCGGCTGCGGCTGGCTCCGGGCCAGGAACCGGCGGACGTGGCGGCCTCGGCCGAACGGCTCCGGCATGCCTGGGGTGTTCACGCCGTGTACGTGCGGGACGTCAAGCCCGGTGTCGTGGAACTGCGGCTCGTCGGCTTCGACGTCCTGCGCAAGGTGCGGATGCCTCGCCGGACCGATACCGGTCCGCTCCGCGTGCCGGTGGCTCTGCGGGAGGACGCAACCGCCTTCGTGCGGGACTACAGGGCCGTACCTCACGAACTCGTGCTCGGCGCCACGCTGTCCGGCAAATCCATGTTCCTGCGGAACCTGCTCGCCGGGCTGGCCGCTCAGCCGGTGGTCCTGGTCGGGATCGACTGCAAGCGCGGGGTGGAGCTGGCGCCGTTCGCTCCCCGGCTCTCTGCGCTGGCGACCGACCCGGAGCAGGCGTCCGAGCTGCTGCCCGTGCTCGTCAAGGAAATGGAGGACCGATACGACCTGATCAAAGCGCGGCAGGGCATCGCGCCCGGCACCCCGGATGAGCTGATCACCTCGGACGTCTGGGGCCTGCCGGAGGGCGAACGTCCGGCTCCCATCGTGCTGTTCGTAGACGAAGTGGCAGAGCTCTTCCTCGTCGCCACCAGGAAGGAGGAAGAGCGGCGGGACGAGATGGTCACCCAGCTCATCCGGCTCGCCCAGCTTGGCCGTGCGGCCGGCATCTATCTGGAGGTGTGCGGGCAGCGCTTCGGGGCCGAGCTGGGCAAGGGAGCGACCATGCTCCGGGCTCAGCTCACCGGCCGGATCTGCCATCGGGTGAACGACGAAGCGTCCGCGAAGATGGCGCTCGGTGACATCGCCCCTGAGGCTGTCCTGGCCTCCTGCGCCATCGCTGCCGAGTTGCCCGGCCTCGCCGTCGTCGGCGACACCTCCGGCGGCTGGTCCCGCATCCGCACCCCTCACCTGTCCCTCGCCGACGCTGCGGCCACCTGCCGCGAAACGGCGCACCTCGCCCCGGACGTTCCGGCGCTCGCGCCCTTCCGGTCCTACCTCCCTCCCGCGCCGGTGAAGGAGTCCAGCCCTCTGGCCACTCCTCAACCGATCACCGAGTAGCCAACCCGCTTCCACGGTCGGCGCGGCCGTCCCGCGCCAAGTCCCTACCCCACCCATGCCCGGAACTGGAAGGAGTGGCCGTGCGCGCCCTGCCCGCCCGCGTGGACGCCGTGCTCGTTCAAGCGGTGATCGCCGCCGCGCTGTCCTTCGCTCACCTGCACGACCTAGCGCTCGCTGCCGGACAAGACGGCTGGAAGGCGTGGGCCTATCCGATCTCCGTCGACCTGCTGTTGGTCGCGGCCTGGCGGCGCCTGCGCTCCGGTGAGTCGAAAACGTCCGGGTGGTGCTGGTTCCTTGTCGCACTGATGGCGTCACTGGGCGCCAACGTCGCCACCGCCGGTCTGCTCGACCTGGAGAACGTACCGGCCTGGCTCCGCATCCTCGTCGCCGGCTGGCCCGCGGTCGCCTTCCTCGGCGGCACGCTGCTCGCTCACGGAGCAGTGAATCCCAGCGCTGATCGGGCGACGGCACCGGAACCGCCTTCGACAGCTCAGGCGCCGGAACCGACCGCCGCAGATGTCGAGCCGCCCACGGCAGCGCCCGAACTGCCGGCCGCCGCGCCGGAGTCGGCTTCATTGCCTCCGTCCTCGGTACCGCCCGCGCTCGTCGCTCTCGCCCGGAAGGTCGCCGACGAACACCGCGCCCGGACCGGGACCGACATCGACACCTCGACCCTTCGCGCCCGGCTCGGTGTGCCCATGCCGCTCGCCGAAGCCATCACCACCCAACTCACCTGACCCGGAGGACTTTCCCCCTTGCGCCCGTCCACGCTCCGCGCGCTGAAGCGCGCCGCAGAGCTGACCCGACAGAACCGCCTCACCGAAGCCGTGCTGATCGCCGAACCGGTCATCCTCGCCGCCGACAGCTACGAGGGCGAAGAGATCTTGCGCTGGCTGGCCGACCACGTCACCGACTTCACCGGCGAGACCGACAAGGAGATCCCCTGATGTCCGCCAACCGCCGCTTCCGCCGCGTCGTCCGCATCGGCCCCGTCCATGTCGGCACCTACAACGACGGCCGGGGCCGCGAGAAGCACACCGCCGCCTGCACGGCTCCGCGCTGCGGCTTCTCCACCGACTACGACAGCCGCGCCGCCGCCGAGCTGGCCGCGCGCACCCACCGCTGCCGCGTCCGCTGAGGAGCTCCCGTGACCGTCTCGCTGCCGCTCGTCTTCCTCCTGGGCGTCATCGCCTGGGCCGCGATCAAGTTCCTCGGCATCCGTCTCTGGGTCGCCGTCGTGATCGCCCTGTTCGGCTTCTGGCTCTCGCACACCATCCTCGCCCCGGCCATCGAGTCCGGCACCCGCTCCGGGGTCGACGTCGTCAACGGCACCCACGAATGACACCCCGACCGACAAGGAGTCCCGCGATGTTCCGCCCCAAGCTGCCCGACACCCCGCACGTCCCGAGCATCACCACCCACATCCCGCAGGATCACGCCCCGGCTCCTTCCGCCGGCCGCTCGGTCGCCCCGTTCGTCGGGGTCGGCGCCGGTGCGGTGGCCGCCGTGGTCGTCGTCGGCGTCGTCCTCACCGCGCTCCTGGCGGCGGTCGCCGTCTCGGCCGTGTCCGTGGCCATCGCCGCCGTGGTCCTGCGCTCCCTCGTCACTGGCGCCAACAGGCGCTGACCGGCCGCCGGGGCGGCAAACGCCGCCAAGCATCCCGCCGCCCCGGGGCCGTCCCTCTCAACCGCCGAAACAGCCGAAAGGAAGACCCATCATCACCCGGCAGACTCCGCCCCCGCTGGCGGAACTCTCCATGCTGGCCTCCCTCGGCACCATGCCCGAGCTGGCCCGCCAACTCTCCGGCCTGGGCGGCTGCACGAACCCCGTGCGCCTCGACGGCCACCGAACCGAGTACGCGGTCGACCGGACGACCGGAGAGATCGGGCGCGTCCTCCACCACCTCGACTCGTCCTCCCTGCCCGCCGGAAGTCTCCTCGTCCGCTGCAACAACCGCCGTGCCACCCGCTGCGCGGCCTGTGCGGAGGTCTACCGCCGAGACACCTTCCACCTGATCACCGCCGGACTCCGTGGCGGCAAGGGCACCGCCGAACAGGTCGGCACACACCCGCGCGTCTTCGCCACCCTCACCGCACCGAGCTTCGGCCCGGTCCACAACCGCCCCTCCAGCGGGCGGCCCTGCCGCTGCGGTGCTCGGCACGACGACACAGACCCGGCCCTCGGTACGCCCCTCGACCCGGACGCATACAACTACGAAGCGGCCGTGCTCTGGAATGCCCACGCCGGGGCCCTCTGGCGGCGCTTCTCGATCTACCTGCGCCGTGAGATCGCCAAGCGCGCCGGCCTCACCCAGCGCACATTTCGGGATCACGCACGTGTCTCCTTCGCTAAGGTCGCCGAGTACCAGAAGCGGGGCGCCGTCCACTTCCACGCGGTCATCCGCCTCGACGGCCCGGAGGGCGGCGACACGGCCCCTCCGGCCTGGGCGTCCGCCGAACTGCTGACCGACGCCGTTCATGCCGCCGTCACCGCCACCCGCGTCAACGGATCGGACGTCGACGGCCGCACCCACACCTTCACCTTCGGCCGCCAACTCGACGTGCGCACCATCCGCTCTGCCGACTTCGACGGCGGCCAGGAGCTGACCGAGCGGGCCGTCGCCGCGTACATCGCCAAGTACGCCACCAAAGGCGCCGAGACAGCGACCGGCACCCTGGACCGGCCGATCCGCTTCCTCGCCGAGCTGGCACAGGCCCGGATCACCGACCACGCCCGCCGCATGATCCGGACGGCCTGGACCCTCGGCGCCCGCAAGCACCTTGAACACCTCCGCCTGCGCGCTTGGGCCCACATGCTCGGCTTCCGCGGCCACTTCTCCACCAAGTCCCGCCGCTACTCCACCACCCTCGGCGCCCTCCGCGACGCCCGCGCCGAATGGCGCCGCGCACAAGCGCCCACGGCCGCTCCTCAGGACGGCGAAACCACGCTCGTCCTGGCCCACTGGGTCTTCGCCGGAACCGGCCTGAGTAACGGCGAGGCCTGGCTCGCTGCGTCCCTCGAACCCGCCCGCGGAACGGAAGGAGAACCGACATGGACGCCCGTCGCGACGAGCTGATGACCGTTCGGCAAGTCCTGGATGAGCTGGGCGGTGTCTCCCGTCGGACGTTCTACCGCTGGAGAGAACTGGGGTACGGGCCGGCCGCATTCAAGCTGCCCAACGGAGAGCTGCGGGTTTGGCGGAGTGACTTCAACACATGGCTGCGACAGCTGGAGGAGGCGGCGTGAAGTCTCTCGATGTGAAGGTCTGGGGAGTCCGCAAGCGGGACACCAAAACGCCCTCGTACGGTGTCCGCTGGTCAGTCGCAGGCAATGTGTTCTCGGAGTCCTTCCGTACCAAGGCACTTGCCGACCACTACCGCACGAAGCTCATGCGTGCGATGCGCGAGGGCGAGGAGTTCGACACTGTGTCGGGACTTCCGGCCTCGATGGAAGAGAAGAAGTCGGCCGTGTCGTGGTACGCCTTCGCTCTCAGGTACCTCGCCATGAAATGGCCTCATGCCGCCCCGAATACGAGGGATGGCATCAACGAATCCCTCACCAGCGTGACGCTGGAACTCCTCGACGAGCGTGCCGGACGACCGTCCGACGAGGAAATCCGCAGAGCACTGCGCAACTGGGCCTTCGTGCTGCCAGGGCCCGATGACCGGGAAGTCCCGGACGACGTTCGGACCGTTCTCCACTGGGTGTCCAAGGCATCCCGGCCGCTCGCCGATCTCGCTGAAGCGGCCACGGCTCGCACGGTCCTCGACTCGCTGAAGCTCAAGCTCGACGGCACGGCAGCAGCGGCGGAGACTGTGCGGCGTAAGCGCCGGACACTCGTCAACGCCGCGAACTACGCCGTCGACCTGGGGGAGCTGCGCGAGAACCCCATCACAGCTGTCCGCTGGCAGAAGCCAAAGGTGTCCAACCATGTCGAACCGCGGGTTGTCGCCAACCCGGAGCAGGCACGGAACCTCCTGGCGGCGGTTTCCTACGTGGGCGGGTACCGGCGTGCTCGTGGTCGTCGCCTCGTGGGTCTGTTCGCCGCCATGTACTTCGGTGGCCTGCGGCCGGCGGAAGCGGTGGGCCTCGTCGAGACGGACCTGAAGCTTCCCGAGCAGGGCTGGGGCTCGGCGCTGCTCCACCGGACCCGTCCGTCCGTCGGCAAGCAGTGGACCGACTCGGGGGAGACCCATGACGACCGCGGGCTGAAGAACCGGCCGACCGAGGACGTGAGGCGGGTGCCGATCCCGCCTCACCTCGTAGCCGTGCTCCGCGAGCACCTGGCTACCTTCGGCACGGCGGACGACGGGCGGCTGTTCTTCAGCGAGAAGGGCTCGGTCGTCCCGTCCTCGACCTACTACCGCGTGTGGCAGGAAGCTCGGCTCCTCGCGCTTCCGCCGGCCGTCGCGGCCTCGCCGCTCGCGAGTCGGCCGTACGACCTTCGGCACTCGGCGCTGTCGACGTGGCTCAATGCGGGTGTCGACCCCACTGAGGTGGCCGAGCACGCCGGCAACAGCGTGGAGGTTTTGCTGACCCGCTACGCCAAGTGCCTCGACGGACGGCAAGACGTCGCCAACCGGCGTATTGAGGATCTGTTGCGCGAGTACGAGTGATCGCAGACGACCGTAGCCCCGATGCCCCCGGACTTGTCCGGGGGCATCGGCATGCCTTGGCCGAGAGGGGCGTTCCTGTCCTCAGGAATTCCGCGCCGCTGGCTCCGGGGTGTATGTCGGGCCGGGCCATGAAGTAAGGCCGGCTTTCATCACTCGTTCAGAGGCGCCTCTCATGCGCATTACGCGCATGATGCCCAGAGTTGACCACGACTAGTTGCGTCTACTTACAGGGGTAAAGGATCATGCCGACGTTTGTTGCGCTGCTGAACTGGACCGACCAGGGAGTCCGCGGCTACAAGGACACCCCGCAACGCGCCGAAGCCTTCACGGCAGCGGCTCAGAAGCTCGGGGTGAAGGTCCTGAACCTCTTCTGGACCGTCGGCCCGTACGACATCGTGGCTGTCGTGGAGGCGCCCGACGACGAGACTGCCACCGCGGTGCTCCTACAGGTCGGCGCGTTGGGCAACGTCCGTAGCACGACCCTGCGAGCCTTCGGCCAGGAGGAGATGGGCCGCATCATCGCCAAAGCCACCGGCTGAGGGACTTCCCCGTCGAGGTTCTGTTGGTGCGAGTGACACGCTCAAGGCGGTACCCCCCAAGGCCCTGGACCTGTCCGGGGCCTTCGCCTGTCCTGGGCATGACCTGCGCTTACGTCCCAAGATCCCGTCCACGCCTCGTCCACAGACCCCGACATACGGCCGCTCCAACCGGCACACGCCTGCACACGCGAAGACCCCGCACTCAGCGTTTCCGCTGATGACGGGGTCTTTGGGCACCTAATCCACGGTGCCCCCGGCAGGATTCGAACCTGCGCACACGGCTCCGGAGGCCGTTGCTCTATCCCCTGAGCTACGGGGGCGTGTTCGTCGCGTTGCTCGCGGCGACGGGTAGAACACTACCAGCTCCCTCGGGGTGGTCATGAACGGGTTTTCGCTGCCGGGGGCGGGGGTGTCGGTCGCTTGTGCAGGGTGGAAGTGGGGAAAACCCGGACGCGGTGGCCGGGGTCGACCTACTCTCGAGGTGTGCCAGGCGCGTCGGGCCGGGTGCTTGTTGTGGACGACAACAAGGTCATCCGGCAGTTGATCAGGGTCAACCTCGAGCTGGAGGGGCTGGAGGTCGTGACCGCGGCCGATGGTGCCGAGTGTCTTGATGTCGTTCATCAGGTGCGCCCCGATGTCGTGACCCTCGATGTCGTCATGCCCCGGCTGGACGGGATCAGGACGGCCGCTCGCCTCCGGGCCGATCCGCGCACCCGCGACACACCCCTCGCCATCGTCAGCGCCTGTGGGCACCACGAGGTCGAGGCCGGACTCGAAGCGGGCGTCGACGCATTCCTCGCCAAGCCCTTCGAGCCGGCCGAACTGGTCCGTCTGGTGCGGCAGTTGGTCGAGCGGGCCCGGGGCGGGGGCCGGCAATACGGGGGTGGCCCCGACACCGGGGGCGGCGCCCACATGGAGGAACAGGTGAAGGGGCAGGTGAAGGGGCAAACGGTGGAGCAGGCCAAGGAAGTGGATCTCCCCGCCGTGCCGTAGGCGAGGGACTCGTGCGCAGCTCCTGCGCAGGCGTCTCGTCCACATCCCGGACCGTACGGAAACCGGCTCGCATACCCACCCCCTTCCTCCCATACGCTTGTCCCGTGACCCCCGCCGAGCTCTCCCGCACCGTGCTGCACGCCGTGCGGCGCGCTGTCGACGAGGGTGAGCTGAGTGTGACCGTGCCGGAGCGGGCCGTGGTCGCTCCACCTGGGCCGGGGGGCTGCGGCGACTACGCCACCAACATCGCCCTCCAGCTGGCCCGCGCGGCAGGGCGGCCGCCGCGTGACGTGGCCGAGATCCTGCGGGCACGGCTCCTCGGCGAGCAGCGGTTCACCGACGTCGTCGTCACCGGGCCCGGCTTCCTCAACCTCAGCCTGCGCGGCACCGCCTCCGCCGGCCTCGTCGAGGAGATCCTGCGGCGCGGGCGGCGGTACGGGCACGCGACGAGCGGCTTCAGCGGGACCGCCGTCGGGATCTCGTGCCCGGCCGAGGTGCGTGCCGTCGTGGTCGCGGACGCCGTGACCCGCGTGCTGCGCAGTCAGGGCGACTTCGTCCGTGTCGAGTGCGAGGGCCGGCCCGCCCCGGAGTGGGAGTCCGTCCTCGGGGCGGACGTCACCACCCGGGGGCCACGCATCGCCGACCGGTACGTCATCGTCCGCCCCGTCCCCGCCCCCGGCGACCCGCTGCCCCTCGGCCGGGACGCCGGCCGCTGGGCGCTGCTGCACCCCGCCGGCCACGACCGGCCCCGGATCCCCGGAGATCACCTCGTCCAGCGGGAGAGCAACCCCCTCTTCCGCGTCCGGTACGCCCACGCCCGCACCCGGGCCCTCCTGCGTAACGCCGCCGACCTCGGCTTCCACCCCGAGCCCGGTCCCGTGAGCGAAGCGGAAGCGCTGATCGCCGTACTGGGCGACCACCCCCGCGTCCTCGCCGCCACTGCCACGCACCACACCCCCGACCGCCTGGCCCGGCACCTCGTCACTGTCGCCGATGCCGCGATGCCCCTGCTCCCCGCCGTGCTGCCCCTCGGTGGGGAGAAACCCTCGGCCGCCCACCGTGCCCGGCTCGCGCTCGCCGAAGCCGCCGGGACGGTGCTGGCCGGCGGCCTGTCCCTGCTCGGCATCGACGCTCCCGACCATCTCTGAGAGACACGAACAGATCATGAGCCGTTCCGCACACCCCGCCGGGCCCCGTCACGCCGATGTCCTCCCCGAGGGCCACTACTCAGCCCCGCCCGCCGACCTCAACGCGTTGGACCCCAAGGTGTGGGCCCAGACCGTGACGCGTGACGAGGACGGGGTCGTGACCGTCGGAGGCATCCCCGTCACCCGGCTCGCCGAGGAGTACGGCACCCCCGCCTATGTCCTGGACGAGGCCGACTTCCGGGCCCGCGCGCGGGCCTGGCGTACCGCCTTCGGGGCCGACGCCGACGTCTTCTACGCGGGCAAGGCGTTCCTGTCCCGCGCCGTCGTGCGCTGGCTCCACGAGGAGGGGCTGAACGTCGACGTCTGCTCCGGCGGCGAGCTGGCCACCGCCCTGTCCGCCGGCATGCCCGCCGACCGCATCGCCTTCCACGGCAACAACAAGTCGGTCGACGAGATCACCCGGGCCGTCGAGACCGGAGTCGGGCACATCGTGCTCGACTCCTTCCAGGAGATCGTGCGCGTTGCCCACATCGCGCAGGGCATGGGCAAGCGGCAGAAGGTGCTCATCCGGATCACCGTCGGGGTCGAGGCGCACACCCACGAGTTCATCGCCACGGCCCACGAGGACCAGAAGTTCGGCATCCCGCTGGCCGGCGGGCAGGCCGCCGAGGCCGTACGCCGCGCCCTGCAGCT
This sequence comes from Streptomyces collinus, assembly GCF_031348265.1. Lineage (NCBI taxonomy): Bacteria > Bacillati > Actinomycetota > Actinomycetes > Kitasatosporales > Streptomycetaceae > Streptomyces > Streptomyces collinus. The sequence goes on from NZ_CP133771.1 coordinate 6,008,090, forward strand.
CGACGGGCTTGAGCTCGTCGGCATCCACAGCCACATCGGGTCGCAGATCTTCGACATGTCGGGGTTCGAGGTCGCCGCGCACCGGGTCGTCTCGCTCCTGAAGGCCGTCCGCGACGAGCACGGCGTCGAGCTGCCCGAGATCGACCTCGGCGGTGGCCTCGGTATCGCGTACACCAGTGACGACGACCCCCGTGAGCCGCACGAGATCGCCAAGGCGCTCAGCGAGATCGTCACGAGGGAGTGCGAGGCCGCCAAGCTGCGCACGCCGCGGATCTCCGTCGAACCGGGGCGGGCCATCGTCGGCCCGACCGCCTTCACGCTCTACGAGGTCGGCACCATCAAGCCCCTCGACGGGCTGCGGACGTACGTCTCCGTCGACGGCGGCATGTCGGACAACATCCGCACGGCGCTGTACGACGCCGAGTACAGCGTCGCGCTGGTCTCCCGCACCTCCGACGCCGAGCCGATGCTCGCCCGCGTCGTCGGCAAGCACTGCGAGAGCGGGGACATCGTGGTCAAGGACGCGTTCCTGCCGGCCGACGTGGCACCGGGTGACCTCCTCGCCGTACCGGCCACGGGTGCGTACTGCCGCTCCATGGCCAGCAACTACAACCATGTGCTGCGCCCGCCGGTCGTCGCCGTCGACGGCGGTGAGGCGCGGGTGATCGTCCGCCGCGAGACGGAGGAGGACCTGCTGCGTCTCGACGTCGGCTGAACGACAAAAGGCCGAAAGCCCGAGCGGCCCATGGCCGAAAGCCGAAGCAAGCGGGCGGCGGAAGATCTCCTGTCTGCCGCCCCCATGAAAATGAAATAGACATCTCACGATCCGGACCGGGGGCAGAAACTCCCGTCCGGTGAGTGAGACTGGTTCCACCGTAGACGGTAAAGAGGAAACGAGGTCGGATGATGCGTACGCGTCCGCTGAAGGTGGCGCTGCTGGGCTGTGGAGTGGTCGGCTCAGAGGTGGCGCGCATCATGACGACGCACGCCGACGACCTCACGGCCCGGATCGGGGCCCCGGTGGAGCTCGCGGGCGTGGCTGTGCGGCGGCCCGACCGGGTGCGTGAGGGCATCGCCCCCGAGCTGGTCACCACCGACGCCACCGCCCTGGTCAAACGCGGCGACATCGACGTCGTGGTCGAGGTCATCGGCGGCATCGAGCCCGCGCGCAGCCTCATCACCACCGCCTTCGAGCACGGCGCCTCCGTCGTCTCCGCCAACAAGGCGCTGCTCGCCCAGGACGGGGCCGCTCTGCACGCCGTCGCCGAGCAGCACGGCAAGGACCTCTACTACGAGGCCGCCGTCGCCGGTGCCATCCCGCTGATCCGGCCGGTGCGCGAGTCCCTCGCCGGCGACAAGATCAACCGGGTGATGGGGATCGTCAACGGCACGACGAACTTCATCCTCGACAAGATGGACTCCACCGGCGCCGGTTATCAGGAGGCCCTCGACGAGGCCACCGCCCTGGGGTACGCGGAGGCCGACCCGACCGCCGACGTGGAGGGTTTCGACGCCGCCGCCAAGGCCGCGATCCTCGCCGGTATCGCCTTCCACACGCGCGTGCGCCTCGACGACGTCTACCGCGAGGGCATGACCGAGGTGACCGCGGCCGACTTCGCCTCCGCGAAGGAGATGGGCTGCACCATCAAACTGCTGGCCATCTGCGAGCGGGCCGAGGACGGCGCGTCCGTCACGGCACGCGTGCACCCGGCCATGATCCCGCTGAGCCATCCCCTGGCCTCCGTCCGTGGCGCCTACAACGCGGTGTTCGTCGAGTCCGACGCCGCCGGGCAGCTCATGTTCTACGGTCCCGGAGCGGGCGGTTCCCCGACCGCCTCCGCCGTGCTCGGCGACCTCGTCGCCGTCTGCCGCAACCGGCTCAGCGGCACGACCGGACCGGGCGAGTCCGCCTACGCCGCGCTGCCGGTGTCGCCGATGGGTGACGTCGTCACGCGGTACCACATCAGCCTCGACGTGGCTGACAAACCGGGTGTTCTCGCCCAGGTCGCGACCGTCTTCGCCGAGCACGGAGTCTCGATCGATACGGTTCGCCAGTCGGGGAAGGACGGCGAGGCCTCCCTCGTCGTCGTCACGCACCGTGCGTCCGACGCGGCCCTCACCGGGACCGTCGAGGCGTTGCGCAAGCTCGACACCGTGCGTGGTGTCGCCAGCATCATGCGGGTTGAAGGAGAGTAACCAGCAATGACCCACCAGTGGCGCGGAATCATCGAGGAGTACCGGGACCGGCTGCCCGTCTCCGACAGCACGCCGGTCGTGACGCTCCGCGAGGGCGGTACGCCCCTCGTGCCCGCGCAGGTGCTCTCCGAGCGCACGGGCTGCGAGGTCCACCTCAAGGTCGAGGGCGCGAACCCGACGGGGTCCTTCAAGGACCGCGGCATGACCATGGCCATCACCCGGGCCAAGGAGGAGGGCGCGCAGGCCGTCATCTGCGCCTCCACCGGCAACACGTCGGCCTCCGCCGCCGCGTACGCCGTGCGGGCCGGGATGGTCTGCGCCGTGCTCGTGCCGACGGGCAAGATCGCGCTCGGCAAGATGGGCCAGGCCCTCGTGCACGGCGCGAAGATCCTCCAGGTCGACGGCAACTTCGACGACTGCCTCACCCTCGCGCGCGGCCTGAGCGACAACTACCCCGTCGCCCTCGTCAATTCGGTCAACCCGGTGCGAATCGAGGGCCAGAAGACGGCCGCCTTCGAGATCGTGGACATGCTCGGCGACGCGCCCGACATCCACGTCCTGCCGGTCGGCAACGCGGGCAACATCACGGCCTATTGGAAGGGCTACACGGAGTACGCCGCCGACGGCGTGGCGACCCGCAAGCCGCGGATGTGGGGCTTCCAGGCCTCCGGCAGCGCGCCGATCGTGCGCGGCGAGGTCGTCAAGGACCCCTCGACCATCGCCACGGCCATCCGCATCGGCAACCCGGCCTCCTGGCAGTACGCGCTCGCCGCGCGGGACGAGTCGGGCGGCTTCATCGACGAGGTGACGGACCGTGAGATCCTGCGCGCCTACCGGCTGTTGGCGTCCCAGGAGGGTGTCTTCGTCGAGCCGGCGTCCGCCGCGTCCGTCGCCGGTCTGCTGAAGGCCGCCGAGCAGGGCAAGGTCGACCCGGGGCAGCGGATCGTCTGCACCGTCACCGGCAACGGGCTGAAGGACCCCGACTGGGCCGTCGCCGGTGCCCCGCAGCCGGTCACCGTACCCGTCGACTCCGCGGCCGCGGCGGAGCGCCTGGGTCTCGTGTGACGGCGCTCGAACCTGCCTGACGTGCGCCGATGCACCGAGCGCCGGTCTTACGCCCGACCGTTCCGGCGTAAGACGGCGCCGGCCCGGGGAGATTCCCTACGGGGGGTGCACAGGGGGCTTACGACACGCATCGTGCGCCTCCTGTGCGCCCTATGTCGCCACAGAACCTTCCTTCGATAGGCTGTACTGAACCCGCCCGCCGCATATGCCTCCGCATGGAGCACGGTGCCGCGCCGTCTCCACGGCCGGGACAGCCGCCGGCCAGCCCGGTCGGCAGCGGCCCCCCAGGGTTCTCGTACGCCATCGAATGTCCACTGAACGTCATTCGACAATCACGCAGCTCAAGGAGAGTCATCGAGCGATGGCCGGTCCAGCGTTCCGCGCCGCCGCCGTCCGGGTGCGCGTCCCCGCCACCAGCGCCAACCTCGGCCCGGGCTTCGACGCCCTAGGCCTCGCGCTGGGCTTGTACGACGACGTGGTCGTCCGGGTGGCCGACTCCGGGCTGCACATCGACATCGCGGGTGAGGGAAGCGAGACCCTCCCGCGCGACGAGCAGCACCTTCTCGTACGGTCCCTGCGCACCGCCTTCGACCTGCTCGGCGGACAGCCGCGCGGTCTGGAGATCGTCTGCGCCAACCGCATTCCGCACGGCCGGGGTCTCGGCTCCTCCTCGGCCGCCATCTGCGCGGGCATCGTCGCCGCCCGCGCCGTGACCATAGGGGCCGACGCGAAGCTCGACGACACCGCCCTGCTCGAACTCGCCACCGAGATCGAGGGCCACCCCGACAATGTCGCGGCCTGCCTGCTGGGCGGCTTCACGCTGTCCTGGATGGAGGGCGGTGCCGCCCGCGCGATCAGGATGGAGCCCGCGGATTCCATCGTTCCGGTGGTTTTCGTGCCCGGGAAGCCGGTGCTCACGGCAACCGCGCGCGGTCTGCTGCCGCGCTCCGTGCCGCACGTCGACGCGGCCACCAACGCCGGCCGCGCCGCCCTGCTCGTCGAAGCCCTGACGCGCCGCCCCGAACTTCTGCTGCCCGCCACCGAGGACCGACTGCACCAGGAGTACCGCGCGCCGGCCATGCCCGAGAGCGCGGCACTGGTGGAGCGGCTGCGGGGCGACGGCATCCCCGCGGTCATCTCCGGAGCCGGGCCGACGGTCATGGCACTGGCCGACGAGGAGACCGCCGGCAAGGTCGAGGCCCTGGCGGGCGCGGACTGGGCGGCGAACCGGCTCCGCCTCGATCAGCAGGGCGCGAGCGTGCTGCCGCTCGCCGCCTCCGGTGACATCTGAAACCGCGCGGTTGCCGGATTTCGAGAGGGGGAATGTTTGTTGGATCCGGTAGTGTTAACCTCAAGTCTGCACCCGACCCCACCATGGCGAGGTGCCTCGTGTCCCCGTCCGGGACAGACATTCTTCCGGGAGCCCCCCAAGCCGCACTGTGTTCCGTACGTCGGACCGTACGCCGTACAAGGATGCTGAGCGGGGCGCAGGGCACGCTCCGGAACCGGTGCGACCACGCCGCGTGACACTGACACTGGGTGCCACGGCTCAAGGAAGCGCCATCACCAGATTCCTCCGCCGCTTAGGCGGACCACCGCCCCGGCACGGTTCACACCACACGAACCGAAGTCGGACAGCACAAACGGTCGCCGAGCCAGACAGGCCGACGTCCGCTCCAGGGAAGGACCCTTCGTGAGCGACACCACCGATCTGATGGGCGCACGTGTCGAGGAGACCGCTGCCGCGCCCGCCACGGACGCCTCCGCGCCTGCCAGCGGTGCCGGCTCCCGGCGGCGCCGCGGTACCGGCCTCGAGGGCATGGTGCTGGCCGAGCTGCAGCAGGTCGCCTCCGGCCTCGGCATCAGGGGTACCGCGCGGATGCGCAAGAGCCAGCTGATCGAGGTCATCAAGGAGGCGCAGGCGTCCGGCGGCGCCGCTCCGGCCGCGAAGGCCGACGCCCCCGCCGAGACCAAGCCCAAGCGCCGCGCCACCTCTCGGACCCGTACGGGTGACAACGCCGAGAAGGCGGACAAGAAGGCGGACGCGAAGGAGGCCTCCAAGGCCCCCGCGGACAAGGCCGAGAAGGCCGTGGCCCAGCAGCAGATCGAGATCCCCGGCCAGCCCGCCGGAGGCGCCTCCCGGTCGAGCGAGAACGAGCGCGCGGGAGACGACGCGCCCGAGCGCCGCCGTCGCCGGGCCACCGCGGAGGCCGGAGCCCCCGCTTCCGCCGCGGAGACCATCGTCGCCGAGGCGAAGACGGACACCAAGGCCGAGGCGCTGTCGCAGCAGCAGTCCCAGAGCAACGAGGCCAAGTCCGACGCCGGTGACGGCGAGGGCCGTCGTCGCGACCGCCGGGACCGCGACCGGGACCGCGGGCGTGACCGCGACCGCCGCGGCGGCAAGGGCGACGACCAGCAGGGCGGCGGCCGTCAGGACCGCGGCGGCCAGCAGCAGAACCAGCAGGGCGGCGGCCGCCAGGACCGCGGCCAGCAGCGGCCCGACGACGACGGGGACGACTTCGACGGCGGCCGTCGTGGCCGTCGCGGGCGCTACCGCGACCGCCGGGGCCGTCGCGGACGCGACGACATCGCCTCCGAGCCGCAGATCAACGAGGACGACGTCCTGATCCCCGTCGCGGGCATCCTGGACATCCTCGACAACTACGCGTTCATCCGTACGTCCGGCTACCTGCCCGGCCCGAACGACGTGTACGTCTCCCTCGCCCAGGTCCGCAAGAACGGCCTGCGCAAGGGCGACCACATCACCGGTGCCGTGCGCCAGCCGAAGGAAGGCGAGCGGCGCGAGAAGTTCAACGCGCTGGTGCGTCTGGACTCCGTCAACGGCATGGCGCCCGAATCCGGCCGCGGCCGCCCGGAGTTCAACAAGCTGACGCCGCTGTACCCGCAGGACCGCCTCCGTCTGGAGACGGACCCCGGCGTGCTCACCACCCGCATCATCGACCTGGTCTCGCCGATCGGTAAGGGCCAGCGCGGTCTGATCGTGGCCCCGCCGAAGACCGGCAAGACCATGATCATGCAGGCGATCGCCAACGCGATCACGCACAACAACCCCGAGTGCCACTTGATGGTCGTCCTCGTCGACGAGCGTCCGGAAGAGGTCACCGACATGCAGCGGTCGGTGAAGGGCGAGGTCATCTCCTCGACCTTCGACCGCCCCGCCGAGGACCACACCACCGTCGCCGAGCTTGCCATCGAGCGCGCCAAGCGCCTGGTGGAGCTGGGTCACGACGTGGTCGTGCTGCTCGACTCGATCACCCGTCTGGGCCGCGCGTACAACCTCGCCGCCCCGGCCTCCGGCCGCATCCTGTCCGGTGGTGTCGACTCGACGGCGCTGTACCCGCCGAAGCGCTTCTTCGGTGCGGCCCGCAACATCGAGGACGGCGGCTCGCTGACGATCCTCGCCACCGCCCTGGTGGACACCGGGTCCCGCATGGACGAGGTCATCTTCGAGGAGTTCAAGGGCACCGGCAACGCCGAGCTGAAGCTCGACCGGAAGCTCGCCGACAAGCGCATCTTCCCGGCGGTGGACGTCGACGCGTCCGGCACCCGCAAGGAAGAGATCCTGCTCGCCCCCGACGAGCTCGCCATCGTCTGGAAGCTGCGCCGGGTGCTGCACGCGCTCGACCAGCAGCAGGCGGTCGAGCTGCTTCTCGACAAGATGAAGCAGACGAAGTCGAACGCCGAGTTCCTCATGCAGATCCAGAAGACCACCCCGACGCCGGGCAACGGCGACTGAGGCGGTCGGCTGAGGTAAGGACTGCACAAAGAGGGCCGCTCCCCGGACGGGGGGCGGCCCTTTGTGCTGTTCGTGTGCGGGTAGGATCACGCTCTCTTCGAACTTGTGATCCCGAGGGGGGACATACGTGGGTACACCCATGCCCGGGGGCGGTCGGCACAGACGCCGGATACGCATAGCACTGCCCGTCGCCGCGGCCGGTGTCGCCGCAGCCGTGGCCGGCGCGCTGCTGACGACGTCCGCCGACGCGGCCACCCCGCTGCCGCAGCCGACGGTCAAGCCCGCCGTCAGCTCGCCGTCGCTCGCCGAGCTGGAGAAGCGCGTCGCGGGTGCCATGGCCGGTGACGACGTCGCCGGCAAGACGAGCAAGGCCTCGCTCAGCGCGGGCACCGTCACCGGCAGCATCGACCCCAAGATCATCGGTGGCAACGAGACCACCATCAGCACGGCTCCGTGGATGGCGCAGCTCCACTACTACGACGACCGGGGCACCTCCGGCACCAGTGACGACATCGGCTTCTTCTGCGGCGGCGCCGTCGTCGCGCCGACGAAGATCCTGACCGCCGCGCACTGCGTCAAGGGCTACAACTGGAACGGCAACGGCGCCGTCGTCACCGGCACCTCCCAGCTGCCCTCGGCCGACGGCACCGACCTGCACGGCGGCACCGTCACCGGCGTCTGGCGGCAGTGGAACCACCCGTCGTACAACGCGACGACCATCGACAACGACATCGCGGTGCTGACCCTGCCCGTCCCGGTCAAGGTCACCCCGATCCGCATGACGACCTCCGGCGACACCACGTCGTACCAGGCCGGCACCAGTGCCAAGGTCTACGGCTGGGGCCGCACCAGCTCCACCAGCGACGACATCTCCGAGACGCTGAAGACGGCCACGCTGCCCATGCAGTCCGACACGACGTGCTCCGGCGCGTACGGCGCGGACTTCGTCAAGGGCCACATGGTCTGCGCGGGCAAGCCCGCCACCGGCAGCGACACCGGCACCGTCTCCGCCTGCAACGGCGACTCCGGCGGCCCCCTGGTCGTCAACAACCGCATCGTCGGTGTCGTGTCCTGGGGCGTGACCGACTGCGTCGCGAAGGGCGCCTACAGCGTCTTCGCCAAGGTCAGCTCCTACGTCGGCGCCGCCTACCCGCGCCTGGACGACACCAACATCAGCGGCGACCACAAGGCCGACCTCTGGGTGCGCAACGCCTCCACCAAGACCGGCTACTCCAAGGACTCCAACGGCACGTCCTTCGCCGCCCGCGAGTCCTGGGGCAACTGGGACGGCGTGAACGTCGTCCTGCAGACGGACCTCGACCGCGACGGCTACCAGGACCTGGTCTACCGGCGCAGCAGCGACGGCGACCTCTTCTGGACGCACTACGTCATCTCCAGCGGCACTTGGTCCACCAAGCAGATCGCCGACAACTGGAAGACCCGCACCCGGATCATCACTCCCGGTGACGTCACCGGCGACTACCGGCCCGACCTGCTCTCGGTCGACTCCGCGGGTGTCATGTGGATCTACCCGGGCAACGGCAACGGCACCTTCGCGCCCCGCGTCCAGGTCGGCTCCGGCTGGAACCAGTACAACTCCGTGCGCGGCAAGGGCGACTTCAACGGGGACGGCAAGACCGACCTGATCGCCCGCAGCACGTCCGGCAGCGCGATCTACCTCTACAAGGGCACCGGCAAGGCCGGCACGGGCGCCTTCTCGGCCCGGGTCAAGGTGCGCACCTGGGCCGACTACAACGCCTTCGACGCGCCCGGCGACGTCACCGGCGATGGCAAGGCCGACTTCCTGGCCCGCACCCCCGGCGGCACGCTGTACCTGTACGCGGGCACCGGCAAGGGGACAAGCGAGATCTTTGCCACAAGGAAGTCCGTGGGCACCGATTTCAAGCAGTACGACATCTTCGGCTGAAATTGCAGGTGAGCGGGTTCCGCTCCGCTGCGACGAACACGCACTGTGCCCACCGCCGTACGCGGTGGGCACAGTCCGTTGTGCAACCCTTTCCCGAGTTTCTCCGTCTGACCAGGTGGGGCGACGATAGTGCGAGGAAGGGTCTTCTCCGGCCACGCCTGGCACTGACCGCAGGGGGTAACCGACCGTAGAAGAGCTGAGGAGTACATGTCCGCCGAGAGCACACCCGACCCGGGGATACCGGGCGATACCGGTACCAGTGGAGCGCGCCACCGCGGCAAGGGGCGGCGCCGTAAGCCCCCGCAGCGCAACAAGGGCTTGATGATCATGGCCTGGACGGCCGCGGGCATCGTCGTGCTGGGCGGCGCCGGAGCCGGTTACCTCTACTTCAAGCTCAACGGCAACCTCAAGAGCGTCGACATCGACCAGGCCCTCGGCACGGACCGGCCCAAGAAGGCCGACAACGGCTCGGAGAACATCCTCGTCCTCGGCTCCGACACCCGCGCCGGCGGCAACAAGAAGCTCGGCGGCGGCACCGACGACGGCAGCGCCCGCTCCGACACGGCGATGATCGTGCACGTCTACAAGGGGCACAAGAAGGCCAGCGTGGTCTCCATCCCGCGTGACACCCTCATCGACCGCCCCTCGTGCACGGACACCAAGGGCAACGAGTACCCCGCCGCGCGCAGCGTGATGTTCAACTCCGCATACTCCACCGGCGGCGCCGCCTGCGCCGTGAAGACCGTCGAGTCGATCACCGACCTGCGCATGGACCACTATCTGGAGGTCGACTTCGCCGGCTTCCAGAGGCTCATCGACGACCTCGGCGGCGTCGAGATCACCACGACCAAGCGCATCGACGACCCCGACAGCCATCTGAAGCTGAAGGCCGGCACCCACACGCTGGACGGCGAGCAGGCCCTGGGCCTGGTCCGCACCAGACACGGCGTCGGCGACGGCTCGGACCTGGGCCGGATCCAGCTCCAGCAGGCCTTCATCAAGGCCCTGGTCAACCAGATCAAGGACGTCGGCGTCTTCTCGAACCCCAAGAAGCTGCTCGACCTCGCGGAAACCGCGACCAAGACGGTGACGACCGACTCCGACCTCGGCTCGGTCAACAAGCTCGCCTCCTTCGCGAGCGGCCTGAAGGGCATCAGCCCGTCCAACATGCACATGGTCACGATGCCGGTGGCCTACGACCCGGCCGACCCCAACCGCGTCCTCCTCCAGGAGAAGAAGGCCGACCAGATCTGGAAGGCCCTGGAGAACGACAGGCCGATCCCGAAGAGCGCGACGAAGGGCAACGCGACCGGGGAAGCCAAGGGCGTCGTGAGCGGCTCCTGAGATCGCGCCCCCTGGGGGCGCGGGGCCGTGTCGATGTGCGGCTCCGCCGCGTGGGCGCGAACAACCCGCGACGGCCCGCGGGGAACAAACGACGGCAACCCCCGGTTTTGGGAGTAGGCCCCAGTCCTGGCAGACTGGTACGTCGGCTCCGGTTCACGCTCCCGCACCCCGCGGCAGCGACCCGGCGCCCTCCCGAACCTAGGAGACACCTTGAAGCGCGACATCCACCCCGAGTACGTCGAGACGCAGGTCAGCTGCACCTGTGGCGCGTCGTTCACCACCCGCAGCACCATCGAGTCCGGCACCATCCGCGCCGATGTCTGCTCCGAGTGCCACCCGTTCTACACGGGCAAGCAGAAGATCCTCGACACCGGTGGCCGTGTGGCCCGCTTCGAGGCCCGCTTCGGCAAGGCCGCCGGCTCCAAGAAGTAGCGAGCCTCAATTCGCCGGTCCACGGCCGCGCCCCCTCACCGGGCGCGCCGGGACCGGCGTTTTTGGTCGCCCGCCCTTCACCCCCGTCCCGCACAGGAGCCCAAGATGTTCGAGGCCGTCGAGGAACTCGTCGCCGAGCACGCCGACCTGGAGAAGAAGCTCGCCGACCCGTCGGTCCACTCCGACCAGGCCAACGCGCGCAAGCTGAACAAGCGTTACGCCGAGCTCACCCCCATCGTCGCCACGTACCGCTCCTGGACGCAGACGGGCGACGACATCGAGACCGCGCGTGAGCTGGGCGCCGACGACCCGGAGTTCGCCGCCGAGGTCAAGGAGCTGGAGAAGGCGCGCGAGGGGCTCACGGAGAAGCTGCGCCTCCTGCTCGTCCCGCGCGACCCCAGCGACGACAAGGACGTCATCCTGGAGATCAAGGCGGGCGCGGGCGGCGACGAGTCGGCCCTGTTCGCCGGCGACCTGCTGCGCATGTACCTGCGCTACGCCGAGCGCGTGGGGTGGAAGACCGAGATCATCGACGCCACCGAGTCGGAGCTGGGCGGCTACAAGGACGTCCAGGTCGCCGTGAAGACCAAGGGCGGCCAGGGTGCCACCGAACCGGGCCAGGGCGTCTGGGCGCGGATGAAGTACGAGGGCGGCGTGCACCGCGTGCAGCGCGTGCCCGCGACGGAGTCCCAGGGACGGATCCACACCTCCGCGGCCGGTGTGCTCGTCACGCCCGAGGCCGAGGAGGTCGACGTGGAGATCAACCCCAACGACCTCCGCATCGACGTCTACCGGTCCTCCGGGCCCGGCGGACAGTCCGTCAACACCACCGACTCCGCCGTGCGCATCACGCACATCCCGACCGGAGTCGTCGCCTCCTGCCAGAACGAGAAGAGCCAGCTGCAGAACAAGGAGCAGGCACTGCGTATCCTGCGCTCCAGGCTGCTCGCGGCGGCGCAGGAGGAGGCGGAGAGGGAGGCGGCCGACGCCCGCCGCAGCCAGGTCCGCACCGTCGACCGCTCCGAGAAGATCCGCACCTACAACTTCCCGGAGAACCGCATCTCCGACCATCGCGTCGGCTTCAAGGCGTACAACCTGGACCAGGTCCTGGACGGCGACCTCGACGCCGTGATCCAGGCCTGCGTCGACGCGGACTCGGCGGCGAAGCTGGCGGCTGCGTAAGGCGGCACGAGCACGTACGAGTGATCACGTACGAGGACAACGGAGGACTTGCGTGCAGCAGTCATTTGGGGGGCGACCCCCAAGCCCCCGCAGCGTGCTGCTCGCGGAGGTGGCCCAGGCCACCCAGCGGCTCGCCGACGCCGGCGTGCCCTCGCCGCGTACCGACGCGGAGGAGCTCGCCGCGTTCGTGCACGGCGTCAAGCGCGGCGAGCTGCACTCCGTCAAGGACTCCGACTTCGACGCCCGCTACTGGGAGGTCATCGCCCGCCGCGAGGCCCGCGAACCGGTCCAGCACATCACCGGGCGCGCCTACTTCCGCTACCTGGAACTCCAGGTCGGGCCCGGGGTGTTCGTGCCGCGGCCCGAGACGGAGTCCGTGGTCGGCTGGGCCATAGACGCCGTACGGGCCATGGACGTCGTCGAGCCGTGCATCGTCGACCTGTGCACCGGCTCCGGTGCCATCGCGCTGGCCCTCGCCCAGGAGGTGCCGCGCTCGCGCGTGCACGCCGTGGAACTGTCCGAGGACGCCCTGCGCTGGACCCGCAAGAACGTCGAGGGATCCAGGGTCGACCTGCGGCAGGGCAACGCGCTCACCGCCTTCCCGGACCTGGACGGCCAGGTCGACCTGGTCATCACCAACCCGCCGTACATCCCGCTCACCGAGTGGGAGTACGTCGCCCCCGAGGCGCGGGACTACGACCCCGACATGGCCCTCTTCTCCGGCGAGGACGGCCTCGACCTCATCCGCGGCCTGGAACGCACCGCGCACCGGCTGCTGCGGCCGGGCGGTGTGGTCGTCGTCGAGCACGCGGACACCCAGGGCGGCCAGGTGCCGTGGATCTTCACCGAGGAGCGGGGCTGGGCCGACGCGGCCGACCACCCGGACCTCAACAACCGCCCGCGCTTCGCCACGGCCCGCAAGGCGCTGCCGTGAGCACACCGGGCACCCCGCGTTCCTCGCGGACTTCATCCCAGCAGCACGTGTACGAGGAGGCCAGCTAAAGATGGCACGGCGATACGACACCAACGACGCGACCGACCGTGTGACCGGTCTGCGCGAGGCAGCGTCCGCCGTCCGCCGTGGCGAGCTCGTGGTGCTGCCGACGGACACGGTGTACGGCATCGGCGCCGACGCGTTCTCCTCGGAGGCGGTCGCCGACCTGCTCGACGCGAAGGGCCGGGGCCGCAACATGCCCACGCCCGTCCTCATCGGCTCCCCGAACACGCTGCACGGCCTCGTCACGGACTTCTCCGAGCTGGCCTGGGAGCTGGTCGACGCCTTCTGGCCGGGCGCGCTGACGCTCGTCGCCCGGCACCAGCCGTCCCTCCAGTGGGACCTCGGGGACACCCGCGGCACGGTCGCCGTGCGCATGCCGCTGCACCCGGTCGCCATCGAGCTGCTGACCGAGGTCGGCCCCATGGCCGTCTCCTCCGCCAACCTGACCGGCCACCCGGCGCCGGAGGACTGCGACGCGGCGCAGGAGATGCTGGGCGACTCCGTCTCCGTCTACCTCGACGGGGGCCCGACCCCCGGCATCGTGCCGTCGTCGATCGTCGACGTGACCCGTGAGGTGCCGCTGCTGCTGCGCGCGGGTGCCATCTCGGCGGACGAGCTGCGAAAGGTCGTACCCGACCTCGAGGTGGCGAATTGACGGCCCCTGGATCGGGGCGTGGCATAGGCAACGGGGAAAGCGCGGCGGAGATCACGACGACCTTCGTGGGACTTCCGCGCGACAGCTTCCGCATCCTCCACGTCAGCACCGGCAACGTGTGCCGCTCACCCATCACCGAGCGGCTGACCCGCCATGCCGTGCGGGAGCGGCTCGGCATCCTGGGCGGCGGGCTGATCGTGGAGAGCGCCGGCACCTGGGGCCATGAGGGCGCGCCCATGGAGTCCCACGCGGAGACCGTCCTGGCCGACTTCGGCGCGGACGCCTCCGGCTTCACCGGGCGCGAGCTCCTCGACGAGCACGTGATCCGCGCCGACCTGGTGCTGACCGCCACCCGGGACCACCGGGCGCAGGTCATCTCCATGGGCCACTCGGCGGGCCTGCGCACCTTCACGCTCAAGGAGTTCACCCGCCTGGTCAAGGCCATCGACCCGGCGACCCTGCCGCCGCTGGAGGAGGGCGTGGTCCTCCGCGCCCGTGCGCTGGTCCGCGCCGCGGCGGCTCTACGCGGGTGGCTGCTGGCACCGAACGCCGAGGCGGACGAGGTCTACGACCCGTACGGGGCGCCCCTGACGTTCTTCCGGTCCATCGGCGACGAGATACACCAGGCACTCGATCCGGTCGTCACGGCCCTGACGGGCGTCCCGGCAAAGATGTAACAGCCGAGCGCCCCGGGGGCCCCGGGCCTACATTGGACGTACGTCACCGTCGACGCTGCCCGGAGCCCATCATGACGGTCACCCCTGCCATCCAGGCCGACGTCCTGCGCCGCCAGGACCCCGAGCTCGCCGACATCCTGCTCGGCGAGCGGGAGCGGCAGTCGACCACGCTCCAGCTGATCGCCGCCGAGAACTTCAGCTCCCCGGCCGTACTGGCCGCGCTCGGCTCCCCGCTCGCCAACAAGTACGCCGAGGGCTACCCGGGGGCGCGGCACCACGGCGGCTGCGAGATCGCCGACGTCGCCGAGCGCCTCGCCGTTGAGCGGGCGAAGGCCCTGTTCGGCGCCGACCACGCGAACGTCCAGCCGCACTCGGGCTCTTCGGCGGTGCTCGCCGCCTACGCCGCCCTGCTCCGCCCCGGCGACACCGTCCTCGCCCTCGGCCTGCCCTATGGCGGGCACCTCACGCACGGCTCACCCGCCAACTTCTCCGGCCGCTGGTTCGACTTCGTCGGATACGGGGTGGACGCCGAGTCGGGGCTCGTCGACCACGAGCAGGTGCGCACCCTGGCCCGCACACGCCGGCCCAAGGCGATCGTGTGCGGCTCCATCGCCTACCCCCGGCACCTCGACTACGCGTTCTTCCGCGAGGTCGCCGACGAGGTGGGCGCCTACCTCATCGCGGACGCCGCGCACCCCCTCGGGCTCGTCGCCGGGGGAGCGGCGCCGAATCCGGTGCCGTACGCGGACATCGTCTGCGGGACCACCCACAAGGTGCTGCGGGGCCCGCGCGGCGGCCTGATCCTGTGCCGGGCGGAGCTGGCCGAGCGGGTCGACCGGGCGGTGTTCCCTTTCACACAGGGTGGTGCGCAGATGCACACCATCGCCGCCAAGGCGGTCGCGTTCGGGGAGGCGGCAACACCGGCGTTCGCCGCGTACGCCCATCAGGTGGTGGCGAATGCGCGGGTTCTGGCGGCCCGGCTGGCCGCGGCGGGCCTGGTCGTCACCACCGGCGGCACGGACACCCACCTGATCACCGCCGACCCGGCGCCCCTCGGCGTCGACGGGCGCACGGCAAGGGGCCGTCTGGCTGCGTCCGGCCTGGTCATGGACTGCTGCGCGCTGCCGCACGCGGACGCCCGGGGGCTGCGGCTCGGCACGGCCGCGGTCACCACGCAGGGCATGGGTGAGGGGGAGATGGTCCGGATCGCCGAGCTGCTCGCCGGGGTGCTCGGGGGCGTGACGGAGACCTCAAGAGCCCGTGAAGATGTTCGGGAGCTGTCCGGTCGATTTCCGCCGTATCCCGCTTGAGTCGGGGTAAGCGCATCAGGGTGCACAGCCACTCGTGCAACCATCGTCGCTACCCGGAAGTCCCCACTCATATGCGCGCATCGCTAGGGTGTGGGGCTGAGATGGCCAGCGAGACCTGTGGGGAAGCCCGTGCGTGAATACCTCCTGACGCTCTGCATCACGGCCGCGGTGACGTATCTGCTGACAGGGCCGGTACGTAAGTTCGCGATCGTGGCCGGAGCGATGCCGGAGATCCGGGCACGTGACGTGCACCGGGAGCCCACTCCGCGCCTCGGCGGTATCGCGATGTTCTTCGGCCTGTGCGCGGGCCTGCTGGTCGCCGACCACCTGACCAACCTCAACCAGGTCTTCGAGACGTCGAACGAACCCCGGGCGCTGCTGTCCGGGGCGGCGCTGATCTGGCTGATCGGTGTGCTGGACGACAAGTTCGAGATCGACGCCCTGATCAAGCTGGGCGGCCAGATGATCGCCGCGGGTGTGATGGTCGTGCAGGGTCTGACGATCCTGTGGCTGCCGATCCCCGGCGTCGGCTCGGTCGCGCTCACCCAGTGGCAGGGCACCCTGCTCACGGTCGCGCTGGTCGTCATCACCATCAACGCGGTCAACTTCGTCGACGGCCTGGACGGCCTCGCGGCCGGCATGGTCTGCATCGCGGCCACGGCGTTCTTCCTGTACGCCTACCGCATCTGGTACTCGTACGGCATCGAGGCCGCCGCCCCGGCCACCCTCTTCTCGGCGATCCTGATGGGCATGTGCCTTGGCTTCCTGCCGCACAACATGCACCCGGCCCGGATCTTCATGGGCGACTCGGGCTCGATGCTGATCGGCCTGGTCCTGGCCGCCGGCGCGATCTCCGTCACGGGACAGGTCGACCCGGACGCGCTCAACCTGTACGTGGGCTCCGAGAAGGAGGCCGTGCACCAGACGGTCCCCGTCTACATCCCGCTGCTGCTGCCGCTGACGATCATCGCGGTCCCGGCCGCCGACCTGATCCTGGCGATCGTGCGCCGCACCTGGCGCGGCCAGTCCCCGTTCGCAGCCGACCGCGGCCACCTGCACCACCGGCTGCTGGAGATCGGCCACTCGCACAGTCGCGCGGTGCTCATCATGTACTTCTGGTCGGCGCTGATCGCCTTCGGCGCCCTCGCCTACTCGGTCAACTCGGCGTCCATGTGGATCGTGCTGGGTGTGGTGTTCCTCAGCGCCATCGGGCTCCTGCTGCTTCTGCTGCCGCGCTTCACGCCGCGGGCCCCGCGCTGGATGGAGCGCTTCATCCCGCCGCGCTACCGGCGTCGCGGCTCGGTCGCGGCCCTCGCACCGGAGGCCTCGACCCCGGCGTCCGCGGCGGACCAGCACGTTCCCGCCGGGGCCGAGAGCCGCACCCCCGCGGTGTCCGGGGCGGCCGGCGTCAACGGGGCGACCGCCATCGGCCCCCGTTCGCGCCTGGCCGACCGGCGCAAGGCCGGGACAAGGTAAGAATCTGACTAGAGCATTGCCAAGTCGTGGGGTTGCGATGGAGGTGCGAAGCACCCAATACCAGACATCTCGGCTCGCTTCTCGCTCAGACGCGCAGGTTCACTCTCATGTGTGAGAGTCCGCACACCTTCAGGTAAAGACTGCATCAAATAGTTTGTGATACGGTTCACGAGAACCCCCCGGATAGAGCCGAAGGACCGCAGTGCGACGGTCCATTGGCGTGAGGTCTCCACTCAGCCCGGGACTACGCTCGTCCATGACGACACCCCTGCCCCCTGCGAAAGCGGAGTTGCCGCCATGCCGTCCAATGACGCCCGGAACCTCTTGCAGTGCGCTGTGCCCACAGCCGCTGCCGGTGTGGTCGTGGTCGCCGTCAGTGGCGCGGTGGCCGGAGGCAAGGGAGCCGTCGGAGCGGCCGTCGGTACCGTGCTGGCCATCCTCTTCATGGGGGTTGGCCTGTACATCCTCCAGTGGACGGCAAAAACGCTCCCGCAGCTGTTTCAGGCCATGGGGCTGATGCTCTATGTGGCTCAGCTGCTGCTTCTCCTGATCTTCGTCGCCCTCTTCAAGGACACCTCTCTCTTCAACGCGAAGACGTTCGCCCTCGGGCTCGTCATCGCCACCGTCGTGTGGATGGCCGCGCAGGCTCGTGCGCATATGAAGGCCAAGATCTTCTACATCGATCCGGACTCCGAGAAGAGTGAGAAGCCCGAGAAGACCGGACCGTCGTCGTGACGAGTAGGGGCGCGATAAAGGGCAGTAGGAACTCCTGCTATCGTCCGGTGCCAACTGCGGCATCGCGGGCGCGGGCATGTGAGCTGACGCCTGCTCGAACGCGAGGCTCGATGCCCCCCAGCCGCCCTCACATCCGTAACACCAGTCCGGTGCCGATCCGCGGCTGCGCGCCGCGCCGACACAACGAGGTTGCCGTACCTATGCGTCACGCCGAAGGAGCCCGCGGTGAGTGCTGACCAGACCCAGCTCGCCTTTGACTGGAGCTGTCGGATCATGTCCGACGGGTGTGGTTTTCCGGCACCGGGCCTGCACTCGTTCCTCTTCAAGCCGATTGCCACGGTTGGAGGGTTCGAGTTCAACAAGGTGATGCTGCTTGCCCTCATCACCACCATCCTCGTCATCGGCTTCTTCTATGCGGCCTTCGGCAAGGCCAAGGTCGTGCCGGGCAAGCTGCAGATGGTCGGTGAAGCCGGATACGACTTCGTCCGCCGCGGCATCGTCTACGAGACCCTCGGAAAGAAGGAGGGCGAGAAGTACGTCCCCCTGATGGTCTCGCTCTTCTTCTTCATCTGGATCATGAACATCTGGTCCGTGATCCCGCTCGCGCAGTTCCCGGTCTCGTCGATCATCGCGTTCCCGGCTGTCCTCGCCGTGATCGTCTACGTGACCTGGGTCTCGCTGACCTTCAAGCGGCACGGCTTCGTCGGGTTCTTCAAGAACATCACCGGCTACGACAAGTCGCTCGGCCCGGTGCTGCCGCTCGTCATGGTCATCGAGTTCTTCTCGAACCTGCTCGTCCGGCCGTTCACGCACGCCGTGCGACTGTTCGCCAACATGTTCGCCGGCCACCTGATGCTGGTGATGTTCACCGTCGCCTCCTGGTACCTGCTGAACAGCTGGATGATCCCGGCGGCCGGTGTCTCCTTCGTGATGACCGTCGCGATGATCGGCTTCGAACTCTTCGTGCAGGCCGTCCAGGCGTACGTCTTCGTACTCCTTGCCTGCACGTACATCCAGGGCGCTCTGGCCGAGCACCACTGAGCCCCGCCCGCCCCGCAAATCCCAAGAACGTCCGGTGGCCAACCCCCGCCGGTCCGTGAAAGAGAAGGAAGAAACAGCATGGCTGCCACTGAGACCCTCGCCGCTGTCTCCGGTTCGCTCGGCTCCATCGGCTACGGCCTCTCCGCCATCGGCCCCGGCATCGGCGTCGGCATCATCTTCGGCAACGGCACCCAGGCTCTGGCCCGTCAGCCCGAGGCCGCCGGCCTGATCCGTGCCAACCAGATCCTGGGCTTCGCCTTCTGTGAGGCGCTCGCCCTCATCGGCATCGTTATGCCGTTCGTGTTCGGTCAGTAATTTCCTGCTCACCGACACGTTTCGACGAAAGGCACTGATGTGATCGCCAACCTGGTGCAGCTGGCGGCCGAGGAAGAGCAGAACCCGCTCGTTCCTCCGGGCCCCGAGCTGCTCGTCGGCACCATCGCCTTCGCCATCGTGTTCTTCTTCTTCTGGAAGAAGCTGCTTCCGAACATCAACAAGGTTCTGGAGGAGCGCCGCGCGGCGATCGAAGGCGGTATCGAAGAGGCCGAGACCATGAAGGTCGAGGCCCAGAGCGTCCTTGAGCAGTACAAGGCACAGCTCGCCGAGGCCCGGCACGAGGCCGCGCGCCTGCGCCAGGAGGCGCAGGAGCAGGGTGCCACGCTCATCGCCGAGATGCGGGCCGAGGGCCAGCGTCAGCGCGAGGAGATCGTCGCCGCCGGTCACTCCCAGATCGAGGCCGACCGCAAGGCCGCCGCTTCGGCGCTGCGCCAGGACGTCGGCAAGCTCGCCACCGACCTGGCCGGCAAGCTCGTCGGGGAGTCCCTCGAGGACCACGCCCGCCAGAGCCGCGTGATCGACCGGTTCCTCGACGAGCTCGAGGAGAAGGCCGAGGCCGGGCGATGAGCGGAGCGAGCCGCGAGGCCCTGGCAGCCGCACGTGAGCGTCTCGACGCGCTGACGGACTCGACGTCCGTGAACGCGGCTTCGCTCGCCGACGAGCTGGCCGCCGTCACCGCGCTGCTCGACCGCGAGGTGTCGCTGCGTCGGGTCCTCACCGACCCGGCGCAGTCCGCGGAGGCGAAGGCCGAGCTGGCCCAGCGTCTGCTCGGCACCCAGGTCAGCGGCCCCGCCGCCGACCTGGTGGCCGGCATGGTGCGCTCCCGCTGGTCGCAGTCGCGCGACCTGGTGGACGCCCTGGAGGTGCTGGCCGACACCGCCGACCTCACCGCCGCGCAGCAGGCCGGCAAGCTCGACGACGTCGAGGACGAGCTGTTCCGGTTCGGCCGGATCGTCTCCGGCAGCACTGAGCTGCGGGCCGCGCTGACCGACCGCAAGGCCACCACCTCGGCCAAGGGCGGGCTGCTGCGCAGCCTGCTCGGCGGCCGGGCCCAGCCGGCCACCGAGCGTCTGGTCACGCGCCTTGTGACCGCGCCGCGGGGACGTAGCCTGGAGTCGGGACTGGAGTCCCTGTCCAAGCTCGCCGCCGAGCGCCGGGACCGCATGGTCGCCATCGTGACCTCGGCGGTACCGCTGAGCGACCCGCAGAAGCAGCGCCTGGGCGACGCCCTCGCGAAGCTCTACGGCCGCCGGATGCACCTCAACCTGGACGTGGACCCCGAGGTCCTCGGCGGTATCCGGGTGCAGGTCGGTGACGAGGTCATCAACGGCTCCCTCGCGGACCGCATCGAGGACGCAGGCCGCCGGCTCACCGGCTGAGCAGCAACTCAATAGGCAGTACGTACTTACGACGGCCCTGGTTGGGCCGTGCAGAAGAATCCTGGGGGTCGCCCCCAGACCCCCAAAGTGAAACTTCGGGCCCAACAAGGAGAGCAGGGAACCCAGATGGCGGAGCTCACGATCCGGCCGGAGGAGATCCGGGACGCGCTGGAGAACTTCGTCCAGGCGTACAAGCCGGACGCGGCCTCGCGCGAGGAGGTCGGTACGGTCACCTTCGCCGGCGACGGTATCGCGAAGGTCGAGGGTCTGCCCTCGGTCATGGCCAACGAGCTGCTGAAGTTCGAGGACGGCAGCCTCGGTCTCGCCCTCAACCTCGAGGAGCGCGAGATCGGCTGCGTCGTCCTCGGCGAGTTCAGCGGCATCGAGGAGGGTCAGCCGGTCTCCCGTACCGGTGAGGTTCTCTCCGTCGCGGTGGGCGAGGGCTACCTCGGCCGCGTGGTGGACCCCCTCGGCAACCCGATCGACGGCCTCGGCGAGATCGAGACCGAGGACCGTCGCGCCCTGGAGCTGCAGGCCCCGGGCGTCATGGTCCGCAAGTCGGTGCACGAGCCGATGGAGACGGGCTACAAGGCCGTCGACGCGATGACCCCGATCGGCCGTGGCCAGCGTCAGCTGATCATCGGTGACCGCCAGACCGGCAAGACCGCCCTGGCCGTCGACACCATCATCAACCAGCGCGACAACTGGCGCTCGGGCGACCCGAACAAGCAGGTCCGCTGCATCTACGTCGCCATCGGCCAGAAGGGCTCCACGATCGCCGGTGTGCGCGGCGCTCTGGAGGAGGCCGGCGCGCTGGAGTACACGACCATCGTCGCCGCCCCGGCGTCCGACCCGGCCGGCTTCAAGTACCTGGCGCCGTACACCGGTTCGGCCATCGGCCAGCACTGGATGTACCAGGGCAAGCACGTCCTGATCATCTTCGACGACCTGTCGAAGCAGGCCGACGCCTACCGCGCCGTGTCGCTGCTGCTGCGCCGCCCGCCGGGCCGTGAGGCCTACCCGGGTGACGTCTTCTACCTGCACTCCCGTCTGCTGGAGCGCTGCGCGAAGCTCTCCGACGAGATGGGTGCCGGCTCGATGACCGGTCTGCCGATCGTCGAGACGAAGGCCAACGACGTCTCGGCGTTCATCCCGACCAACGTCATCTCCATCACCGACGGCCAGTGCTTCCTGGAGTCGGACCTGTTCAACGCCGGTCAGCGCCCCGCGCTGAACGTCGGTATCTCCGTCTCCCGAGTCGGTGGTTCCGCGCAGCACAAGGCGATGAAGCAGGTCTCCGGCCGTCTGCGCGTGGACCTCGCCCAGTTCCGTGAGCTGGAGGCGTTCGCCGCCTTCGGTTCCGACCTGGACGCCGCGTCCAAGGCGCAGCTGGAGCGCGGTCAGCGCATGGTCGAGCTGCTGAAGCAGGCGCAGTACCAGCCGATGGCCACCGAGGACCAGGTCGTCTCCGTCTGGGCCGGCACCACCGGCAAGATGGACGACGTCCCCGTCGTCGACATCCGCCGCTTCGAGAAGGAGCTGCTGGAGTACCTGCACCGCAAGGAGCAGGGCCTGATGACCTCCATCCGCGAGGGCGGCAAGATGTCCGACGACACCCTTCAGGCTGTCGCCGACGCCATCGTGGAGTTCAAGAAGCAGTTCGAGACCGCCGACGGCAAGCTGCTCGGCGAGGACACCCCGGCTGCCGGTAAGTGACGACGGAAGGGACCTGACTCATGGGAGCCCAGCTCCGGGTCTACAAGCGTCGCATCCGATCCGTCACCGCGACCAAGAAGATCACCAAGGCGATGGAGATGATCGCCGCCTCGCGCGTCGTCAAGGCGCAGCGCAAGGTGGCGGCCTCCACCCCGTACGCGACCGAGCTCACCCGGGCGGTCACGGCGGTCGCCGGCGGATCCAACACCAAGCACCCGCTCACGACCGAGCCCGAGAACCCGACCCGCGCCGCGGTCCTGCTCCTCACGAGCGACCGCGGTCTGGCCGGCGCCTTCAACTCCAACGCCATCAAGGCCGCGGAGAAGCTCACGGCGAAGCTCGAGGCCGAGGGCAAGGAGGTCGTCAGCTACATCGTCGGCCGCCGCGGTGTCGCCCACTACAACTTCCGCGAGCGCAAGATCGCGGAGACGTTCACGGGCTTCACCGACGAGCCGTCGTACGCGGACGCCAAGAAGGTCGCGGCCCCGCTGATCGAGGCGATCGAGACGGAGACGGCCGAGGGCGGCGTGGACGAGCTCCACATCGTCTACACCGAGTTCGTGTCGATGATGACGCAGACGGCGATCGAGGCCCGGCTGCTGCCGCTCAGCCTCGACGAGGTCGCCGAGGAGGCCAAGCCCGCCAAGGGTGAGATCCTCCCGCTGTTCGACTTCGAGCCCTCGGCGGAGGACGTCCTCGACGCCCTGCTGCCGCGCTACGTCGAGAGCCGCATCTACAACGCGCTGCTCCAGTCGGCCGCCTCCAAGCACGCCGCCACGCGGCGCGCGATGAAGTCGGCCACCGACAACGCCGGAGAGCTCATCGAGACGCTCACCCGGCTTGCCAACCAGGCCCGCCAGGCCGAAATCACCCAGGAAATCAGCGAGATCGTCGGTGGCGCCAGCGCCCTGGCCGACGCGACCGCGGGGAGTGACCGATAAATGACCACCACTGTTGAGACGGCCACGGCGACGGGCCGCGTCGCGCGGGTCATCGGCCCGGTCGTCGACGTGGAGTTCCCCGTCGACGCGATGCCGGAGATCTACAACGCCCTGCACGTCGAGGTCGCAGACCCGGCGCTCGCGGGCGAGAAGAAGACGCTGACCCTGGAGGTCGCCCAGCACCTGGGTGACGGCCTGGTCCGCGCCATCTCCATGCAGCCCACCGACGGCCTGGTCCGCCAGGCCCCGGTGACCGACACGGGCGCGGGCATCACCGTCCCGGTCGGCGACTTCACCAAGGGCAAGGTGTTCAACACCCTCGGTGAGGTGCTGAACAGCGACGAGGTCCACGAGGGCGAGCGCTGGTCCATCCACCGCAAGGCCCCCGCGTTCGACCAGCTCGAGTCGAAGACCGAGATGTTCGAGACGGGCCTGAAGGTCGTCGACCTGCTCACCCCGTACGTCAAGGGCGGCAAGATCGGTCTGTTCGGTGGTGCCGGTGTCGGCAAGACCGTGCTGATCCAGGAAATGATCATGCGTGTCGCCAACCTCCACGAGGGCGTCTCCGTCTTCGCGGGCGTCGGTGAGCGCACCCGTGAGGGCAACGACCTCATCGCGGAAATGGAAGAGTCCGGCGTTCTGGACAAGACCGCCCTGGTCTTCGGCCAGATGGACGAGCCCCCGGGCACCCGTCTGCGCGTGGCCCTGGCCGGCCTGACGATGGCGGAGTACTTCCGCGACGTCCAGAAGCAGGACGTGCTGTTCTTCATCGACAACATCTTCCGCTTCACCCAGGCCGGTTCCGAGGTGTCGACCCTGCTCGGCCGTATGCCCTCCGCGGTGGGCTACCAGCCGAACCTGGCCGACGAGATGGGCACCCTCCAGGAGCGCATCACCTCGACCCGTGGTCACTCGATCACCTCGATGCAGGCGATCTACGTCCCCGCGGACGACCTGACCGACCCGGCCCCGGCCACCACCTTCGCCCACCTCGACGCGACGACGGTTCTGTCCCGTCCGATCTCCGAGAAGGGCATCTACCCGGCCGTGGACCCGCTGGACTCGACGTCCCGCATCCTCGACCCGCGGTACATCACGGCGGAGCACTACAACGCCGCGATGCGCGTGAAGAACATCCTGCAGAAGTACAAGGACCTGCAGGACATCATCGCGATCCTCGGTATCGACGAGCTCGGCGAGGAGGACAAGCTCGTCGTCCACCGTGCCCGTCGCGTGGAGCGCTTCCTGTCCCAGAACACCCACGCCGCCAAGCAGTTCACCGGCGTGGACGGTTCGGACGTGCCGCTGGACGAGTCGATCGCCGCGTTCAACGCGATCTGCGACGGCGAGTACGACCACTTCCCGGAGCAGGCGTTCTTCATGTGCGGTGGTCTTGAGGACCTCAAGAACAACGCCAAGGAGCTCGGCGTCTCCTGAGCCCCGTGCTCGTCGGAGGGGGCGGGGTTCGTCCCGCCCCCTCCGTCACGCCTACTAGACTTGTAACCAACACCCGGCACTCCCGCCGGGTGGTGACCCGAGGAGCCACCCTTGGCTGCTGAGCTGCACGTCGCGCTGGTCGCGGCCGACCGTGAGGTCTGGTCCGGCCAGGCCACCCTGGTCGTCGCGCGCACCACGTCCGGCGACATCGGCGTCATGCCCGGTCACCAGCCGCTGCTCGGTGTGCTGGAGTCGGGCCCGGTGACCATCCGTACGAGCGAGGGCGGGACGGTCGTCGCCGCGGTGCACGGCGGATTCATCTCGTTCGCGGACGACAAGCTCTCCCTCCTGGCGGAGGTCGCCGAGCTGTCGGACGAGATCGATGTCCAGCGCGCGGAGCAGGAGCTCGAGCGCGCGAAGGCGGAGGACGACGCGGACGCCCAGCGCCGCGCCGACGTCCGTCTGCGGGCTGCCACGGCGGCGCGCTGACCCCGTCCGCCGTGTGATGACGTCACTCAGCCGCGGCTGGGTACCGGAGAGATCCGGACCCAGCCGCGGCTGAGGCGGATGTGGGTGATTTTTACGTTCCGTTACCTAGGAGACGAGGAGGTCGGTGTCGATGGTCCTCGCTCTGACTGTGTGCGGAATCGTGGTGGCCCTCGTGGTGGTGGGCCTGTTCGTCTTCGGTCTGCGCCGCCGGCTGATCCAGCGCTCGGGCGGCACCTTCGACGCCAGCCTGCGCTGGGACACCCCGGAGGAGGGCGACCGGAACGGCAAGGGCTGGGCGTACGGGGTGGCCCGCTACAACGGCGACCGCGTCGAGTGGTATCGCGTCTTCTCGTACTCACCGCGTCCGCGCCGCACCCTGGAGCGGTCCGCCATCGAGGTGGCCGGCCGCCGGGTGCCGGAGGGTGAGGAGGAGCTGGCGCTCCTCTCCGACCATGTGATCCTGGCCTGTCTGCACCGGGGCACGCGTCTCGAACTCGCGATGAGCGAAGACGCGCTGACCGGTTTCCTCGCGTGGCTTGAGGCAGCCCCGCCCGGTCAGCGCGTCAACGTGGCGTAATCCGCCGAACTCGTTTACGACAGGCCGCTGTCGATGGCGTTCGCCAGCTCTCCGTTCGCGGTGTCTCCGCTGAACTCCCAGAAGAACGCGCCGCCGAGGCCTTGGCTCTTGGCCCAGCTCATCTTCCCGGCGATGGTGGCCGGGGTGTCGTACGACCACCAGTTGCTGCCGCAGTGCGCGTACGCCGTGCCGGCGATGGTGCCGGTGGCCGGGCAGGAGTTCTTCAGGATCTTGTAGTCCTCGATGCCCGCCTCGTACGTGCCCGGAGCGGCACCGGTCGCCGATCCGCCCGGGGCGGACTGGGTGACGCCGGTCCAGCCGCGGCCGTAGAAGCCGATGCCGAGCAGGAGCTTCTTCGCGGGGACGCCCTTGGCCTTCAGCTTGGCGATCGCGTCGGCCGAGTTGAAGCCCGCCTGCGGGATCCCCGGGTAGGACGTGAGCGGGGAGTGCGGGGCGGTCGGGCCGTCCTTGTCGAAGGCGCCGAAGTAGTCGTACGTCATCACGTTGTACCAGTCGAGGTGCTGGGCGGCGCCGCCGTAGTCGGCCGCGTCGATCTTGCCGCCGGAGGAGCCGTCGGCGGTGATGGCCGCGGTGACCAGGTAGTTCTGGCCGAACTCGGTGCGCAGCGCCGACATCAGGTTCTTGAAGGCGGCGGGGCCGGAGGTGTCGCAGGTCAGGCCGCAGGCGTTCGGGTACTCCCAGTCGATGTCGATGCCGTCGAAGACATCGGCCCAGCGCGGGTCCTCGACGACGGCCTTGCAGGACTTGGCGAACGCGGCCGCGTTCTGCGCCGCCTGGCCGAAGCCGCCGGAGTAGGTCCAGCCGCCGAAGGAGTACAGCACCTTGATGTGCGGGTACTTGGCCTTCAGCTGGCGCAGCTGGTTGAAGTTGCCGCGCAGCGGCTGGTCCCAGGTGTCGGCGGTGCCGCTGACGGACTGGTCGGCCGTGTAGGCCTTGTCGTAGGCGGCGTAGGTGTCGTCGACGGTGCACTGGCCGTTCTTGACGTTGCCGAAGGCGTAGTTGATGTGGGTGATCTTCGACGCCGAGCCCGAGGTCACCAGGTTCTTGACGTGGTAGTTGCGGCCGTAGACGCCCCACTCGGTGAAGTAGCCGAGCTTGACCTTGTCGCCGGTGGGCGGCTCGGTCGTGCCGCCGGTGGTGCGGACCCGGACGGCTCCGCTGACCGGGCCTGTCTGGTCGGCGGTGTCACGGGCCTGGACGGAGTAGGAGTAGTCGGTGCCCGCGGTGAGGCCGGTGTTGGTGTACGAGGTGCCCGTCACGGTGGCGACCTTCGATCCGTCGCGCAGGACGTCGTAGTTCTTGACGCCCTTGTCGTCGGTGGCGGCGGACCAGGACAGCTTCACCGAGGTGTTGGTGATGTCCGAGGCGGTCGGGGTGCCGGGGGCGCTCGGCGCGCGGTCGCCGGGTTCCGTGGTGCCGCCGTCGCAGCTGCCGCCGTTGAGCTTGCAGTTGGCGGGGGAGCCGGAGCCGCTGCCGTTGAAGCCGAAGGTGACGGAGGCGCCGGGGGCGAGGGTGCCGTTCCAGGACTTGTTCTTCGCGGTCCAGTGGGTGCCGGAGGAGGTGACGTCGGCGTCCCAGGAGGAGGTGACGGACGTACCGGAGGGGAAGTCCCATTCGACGGTCCAGGAGCTGAGCGCCGTGGTACCGGTGTTCTTCACCGTCCACTTGCCCTCGAAGCCGGAGCCCCAGTCCTGGGTCTTGGCGTAGGAAGCGGTGGCGGACGTCGCGGCCTGGGCCGGGCTCGCCAGGCCGACGAGGCCGGCCAGCGGGAGCAACAGCGTCGCGAACCCTGCCGCGGCTCTGTGTCTGAAGCGCATGCTGCGCCTCCTTGATGGAGTTGTGGGGGGCGTGACTGAGCCTCACGCCCACTCATGGTGCGGTGAGAATAGAAAGGTCTGGACCACCGGTCAATAGGTCTGGACCACCAGCACCGAACGCGGCTCAGACACCCAACTCCTGGGCCAGCACGGCGGCTTGCACCCGGCTCCGCAGCTCCAGCTTCCCCAGCAGCCTGCTGACGTGGGTCTTCACGGTCGCCTCGGCCATGTCGAGCCGCTCGGCGATGCCCGCGTTGGACAGACCCTGGCCGAGGCAGGACAGCACCTCGCGCTCCCGCCGGGTCAGCTGTTCGAGCACCGCCGGATCGGCCCCGGGCTCCCGGGCGGGCTTCGCGGCGAACTCCGCGATCAGCCGCCGCGTGACCGCCGGGGCGATCATCCCCTCCCCGCGCGCGACCGTCCGCACGGCCTCCAGCAGCTCCGCCGCCTCGGTGTTCTTCAGCAGGAAGCCGGACGCGCCCGCCCGCAGCGCCCCGAAGACGTACTCGTCGAGGTCGAAGGTGGTCAGCACCAGCACGTCGGCGAGCCGCTCCGCGACGACCTGCCGGGTCGCCGACACCCCGTCCAGCCGCGGCATCTGAACGTCCATCAGCACCAGGTCCGGCCGCAGCTCACGGGCCAGCGCCACCGCCTGCTCGCCGTCCGCCGCCTCGCCGACCACCTCGATGTCGGCCGCGCTGCGCAGGATCAGGACGAGCCCGGCGCGCACGGCGGACTGGTCCTCGGCAACCAGGACGCGGATCATGCGGTGTCTCCTTCGAGGCTGTGGCTGACGGGGAGGGTGGCGCGCACCACCCAGATCTTGCCCTCGGACGAGTCCTCGGGGGCGGCTTCGAACGTGCCGTCCAGCAGGGCCACGCGCTCTCTCATGCCGACCAGACCCGCGCCGAAGCCGGGGGCGCGCGGGGCGTCCCGGTCCCCGTAGGGGCTGGTCACGCTCACGACGAGGGAGCCGTCCCGCCGGGCGAGACACACGGTGACCCGGCCCGGGGCGGCGTGCTTGAGCGCGTTGGTCAGCGACTCCTGCACGATGCGGTAGGCGGCGAGCTCGACGGGGGCGGGCACCTCGCTCCGTTCGGCGTCGAGGGTGACGTCGAGGCCGTTGGTGCGGGCGCCGTCCACCAGCGCACCGAGACCGTCGAGCGTGGGAGCGGCGGACGGTTCCACGTCGCCGCTGCTGTCGCGCAGGATGCCGATCAGCCGCCGCATCTCGGCGAGCCCCTCCACGCTGTTCTCGCGGATGACCACGAGGGCGTCCTGTGAGGTCTTCGGGTCGTCGAGGGACAGCGCGGCGGTGGAGTGGATGGCGATGGCGGACAGATGGTTGGCGACCATGTCGTGCAGCTCGCGGGCCATCCGGGCACGTTCGGCGGTGACCGCCTGGGTGCGGTCCATCTCGGCGAGCAGCGCGGTCTGTTCGGCGCGCAGCCGGGCCGCCTCGGCCGCGTCACGGTGGTTGCGGACGATCAGACCCGTGGCGGCGGGGCCGAAGGACACGAGGCCGGTGATCACACCGATCAGCAGCGCCTCGGGCTCGCGCCAGACCGCGAACGGCACCACCGCCCCGGCCACCGAGAGGAGCCCGGTGATCCGCGGGATGCGGTGGGCCGATGCGGGCGGGCCGTACAGGACGGCCGCGTACATCAGGTCGGTGTACATCAGGACCGTGACCAGGTTGCCCTGGGTGACGGTGTCCAGGACGATCGCGGGCGTGCCGATCAGCAGCGCGCTGCGGGGGGCGGCCCGGCGCAGCAGCTCGCAGCCGGCCATGACGAAGAGCGGCAGCAGAAGCGGCCAGCGTCCCGGCAGGAGCACGTACGCCTCGGTGTGCGGCCGGGTGGCCAGGCCGACGCCCCACAGCAGCAGCCCGCCGAGCAGCCCGCCCAGCGCGATGTAGACGTCGAAACGGCGGGGTCGGGGGAGTCGTACGGCCATGTCACCATCCAACACGGCCGTCGCGCCCTGCGCGTGATCCCGGCGGAGGGTCCCCGGCTGCATCCTTCGATGTACTGCGGGTTCGTCAGTCGCGACGACGATTCCGGGCGCGCCGCACGGGAGCCTGAAGAGGTGACCGAGAGGAGCGAACCGTGATCGTCGCATTGATCGCAGCCTGCGAGATCGGCTTCTGGGTACTGCTGGCGGCCGGCCTGGGCGCCCGCTACCTGCTGCGCATGCCACGGCTGGGACTGGGCCTGCTGCTGTGCGAGCCGCTGCTGGAGGTCGTCCTGCTGGTCGCCACCGCGCTGGACCTGAAGAACGGTGCCGAGCCGAACTGGACGCACGGCCTGGCCGCGCTGTACATCGGCTACACCGTCGGGCACGGCCACCGCACGGTGAAGTGGCTGGACGGCCACGCCGCGCACCGGCTGGGCGGGGCCCCGAAACCGATCGGCCCACCGCGCTACGGCATGGCCCGGGCGCGCCACGAGGGCAAGGTCTGGCTGGGCACGCTGGTGGGCGCCGCCGTCGCGACCGTGCTCCTCCAGCTCGCGATCTGGTACGTGGACGACCCGAGCCGCGTGACCTCCCTGGAGAGCTGGCGCCATGTGGCCTGGCGTGCGGCCGGGATCCACGGACTGGTCGCGCTGAGCTATCTGATCTGGCCGCGGAAGGCTCCCGCGGAGGAGCCCGAGGTGTCACTGGAGAAGGAAGGGGTGCGCCGATGAGCCGGGCGCGCGGGAATCTCCTGGAAGGGCTCGCCACCTTCGCGGCGGGCTTGGGGCTGTGGTTGTTCGCCGGTGATGTGGAGGTGCCCCTGGTGACCCTCACGAAGACGGGGGTGGTGATGATGTACGTGGGCGGTGCGCTCGCCGCGGTGGGTCTGTGGCAGGCGGCGCGCCGGGGGACCTGAGTGCCGCCTGCCGAGTGCGGGTCCGTCGTGGCCGCTCGCGCAGTTCCCCGCGCCCCTTCCGGGCGCTTCTACCGCTCCCCGCCCGGAACCCACAACACGTCTCCGACCTGCTTGTTCGCCGTCCTCGCGAGGATGAACAGCAGGTCGGAGAGGCGGTTGAGGTAGGTCGCCGTCAGCGGATTCATCACCTCGCCGTGCACCTCCAGAGCCGCCCACGTCGAGCGCTCCGCCCGGCGTACGACCGTGCAGGCCTGGTGGAGCAGGGCCGCGCCCGGGGTGCCGCCGGGGAGGATGAAGGAGCGGAGCTTCTCCACCTGTTCGAGGAAGCGGTCGCAGTCCGCCTCCAGCTTGTCGATGTAGAACTGCTCGACCCGCAGGGGCGGGAACTCCGGGTTCTCCACCACCGGCGTCGACAGGTCCGCGCCCACGTCGAACAGGTCGTTCTGGACGCGGGTGAGGACCTTGACGACCTCCTCGTCCAGACCGCCCAGCGCGATCGCCGTGCCGATCACCGCGTTCGCCTCGTTGGCGTCGGCGTACGCGGAGATCCGCAGATCGGTCTTGGCGACCCGGCTCATGTCGCCGAGGGCGGTCGTGCCCTGATCACCGGTCCTGGTGTAGATGCGCGTCAGATTGACCATGTGGCCAGCGTAGTTACGCTCAGGCCGTTCGGAACACGCGTGTGCCCACTGTCACGGACAGTGCGGTGAAGCCGACGGCCACCAGGACGCCGTACAGCATGTGCTCCGTGGCGTACGAGCCGACGTACGCGTCCCGGACCGCGTCCACCAGATAGCGGAACGGTATGAAGTGGGACAGTACGTCCAGCCACTTCGGCCCCAGCGTCATCGGCAGCATCAGGCCGGACAGGAGCATCATCGGCATCGTCATGGCGTTGATCGCCGGGCCGAACTCCTGCGGGGTACGGACCTTCATCGCCAGCGCGTACGACAGCGCGGCCAGGGACACCGTCAGCAGCGCGACGAACACGAAGCCGATCAGAACGCCCGCGAGCGGGGCCCGGAGGCCCATCGCCAGTGCCGCCAGCACCAGCAGCACCGCCTGGAAGACGAACACGGTCGCGTCCCGCAGAACCCGCCCCAGCAGCAGGGCGAGCCGGCTGACGGGCGTCACCCGCATCCGCTCCACCACTCCGTGGCCTTTCTCGATGATGATCGAGAAGCCCGCGAAAGAAGCCCCGAACAGACCGAGTTGAAGCAGCAGCCCGGGCACCAGCACCTGCCACGAGCTTCCCCGCCCGCCCAGCGGCAGATCCGTCAGCAGTGGACCGAAGAACAGCAGGTACAGCAGCGGCATCAGGACGCCGAAGAGCAGTGCGAAGCGGGAACGCAGGGACTGGCGGAGGTAGCGCCCGTAGACGAGCGCGGTGTCGTGCAACAGCATCGTGAGTCCTCTGGCGTCTATACGGCGACGGGGGCCTGGTCGGCCGGCGCGGCCCTGCGGCCGGTGATGGCGAGGAAGGTGTCCTGGAGCGAGGCGTCGAGCGACCCGCCGTACTCGAGCTTCAGCGCACTCGGGGTGCCCTCGGCGACGACCACGCCCCGGTCGACGATCACCAGCCGGTCGGAGAGGGCGTCGGCCTCGTCGAGGTAGTGGGTGGTCAGGAAGACGGTCGTGCCGTACGCGTCGCGCAGCCGGCGCACCAGGTCCCACAGGTCGGCGCGGCTGCCGGGGTCGAGACCGGTCGTCGGCTCGTCGAGGAACAGCACCTTCGGGCGGTGGGTGAGCGCCATCGCGATGTCCAGGCGGCGCCGCTGGCCGCCGGAGAGCGCGGCGCACCTGCGGTCGAGCAGCTCGGCGAGGTCCAGGTCGCGGGCCAGTTCCCCGGCGCGTTCGACGGCCTCGGTCTTCGGCAGCCGGTACAGCCGCCCCTGGGTGACCAGCTCCTCCCGCACGGTGATCTGCGGGTCGACGCCGCCGGACTGCGCCACGTACCCGCAGGTCCGTCGCACCCCGGCGGGGTCGGTCGCCAGGTCGTGGCCCGCGACGGTGGCGGCGCCGCCGGTCGGCTCCAGCAAGGTCGTCAGCATCCGCAGGGTCGTCGTCTTGCCGGCTCCGTTCGGGCCTAGGAAGCCGAGGATCTCGCCCTCCCGGACGGTCAGGTCGATACCGCGCACGGCCTGCACGGGGCCGCTCCTGCTCTGGAAGGTACGGGCCAGGCCGGCCGTACTGATGATTGCCATGGCACCAGAAAAACAGAGTCTCTTAAAGTTTGCAATGACCCCAAGTTTTGGGAGTCCCCAGGGAAGCTAGGATTCGGACATGGCTGAGGGGCTCAGGGAACGGAAGAAGCGCGAGACCAGGCAGCGCATCTCGGACATCGCCACCGGGCTGTTCCTGGAGCGCGGGTTCGTGTCGGTGACGATCGCGGACGTGGCGGAAGCGGCCGACGTCTCCGTGAACACCGTCTACAACTACTTCCCGGCCAAGGAGGACCTCTTCTTCGACCGCTCCCAGGGCGTCGTCGACCGGCTCTCGCGCTGGGTGCGGGGCCGGGACGCGGGGGAGTCGGCCGCCCGGGCGGTACTGCGCGAGCTGCGCGCCGAGGTCGAGGCCGTCTCACCCCGGATGGGTCTGATCGAGGGTTATGACCGTTTCATGCGCTGCATCGACGAGGCCCCGCCGCTGCGTTCCCGGCTGTGGCGCATCCAGCAGGAGGTCCAGGACAACTTGGAGGCGACGCTCCGGGAGGAGGTGAGTGCCGAGACCGACGACCCGCTGCCGAGGCTGATCGCCGGTCAGATCTGCTGGGTGCACGGCACCGTCTTCGTCGCGATCGGCTGCGAGATGACCAAGGGGCGCAACCCGGACGAAGTGTCACGAGAGATGCTCGTCGTTCTCGACGACATCGAGGAGCTGTTGAGCGAGAAGGTGCTCAACTACGCCGTACGAGGCGCCGTATGACCCGTGCCGGTGTGATGTCCGTCATGTGAGACGTGACGCGCATTACTTACTGGTCACACGGCCCCTCACGAGCGCTAGTGTCCGCCGGAGAGGCAGATATAAGCAGCGCGTCAGGGGAGTCGCACAGTGGCAGGGAAGCTCGCCGTCATCGGGGCCGGCCTCATGGGAGCCGGTATCGCCCAGGTCTCCGCTCAGGCGGGCTGGGAGGTGATCCTGCGTGACGTCACCGACGAGGCACTGGCGCGCGGCACCGACGGCATCAAGGCGTCGTACGACAAGTTCGTCGCCAAGGGCAAGCTGGAGGCGCACGACGCCGACGCCGCCCTGGCCCGCATCACCGCTACCACCGACCTGGACGCCGTGGCCGACGCGGACGTGGTCGTCGAGGCCGTGTTCGAGAAGCTTGAGGTCAAGCACGAGATCTTCCGCGCGCTCGACAAGATCGTGAAGGACGAGGCGATCCTCGCCTCCAACACCTCCGCCATCCCGATCACCAAGATCGCGGCGGCCACGGAGCGCCCGGAGCGGGTCGTCGGCACGCACTTCTTCTCGCCGGTGCCGATGATGCAGCTGTGCGAACTCGTCCGCGGCTACAAGACCAGCGACGAAACCCTCGCCACGGCCCGGCGGTTCGCCGAGTCGGTCGGCAAGACCTGCATCGTCGTCAACCGTGACGTCGCCGGCTTCGTGACGACCCGTCTCATCTGCGCCCTGGTCGTCGAGGCCGCGAAGCTGCAGGAGTCGGGCGTGGCCAGCGCCGAGGACATCGACCTGGCCTGCAAGCTGGGCTTCGGTCACGCCATGGGCCCGCTGGCGACGGCGGACCTGACGGGCGTCGACATCCTGCTGCACGCCACGAACAACATCTACACCGAGT
Organism: Streptomyces collinus; assembly: GCF_031348265.1. Taxonomy (NCBI): domain Bacteria; kingdom Bacillati; phylum Actinomycetota; class Actinomycetes; order Kitasatosporales; family Streptomycetaceae; genus Streptomyces; species Streptomyces collinus. The sequence continues at coordinate 6,042,271 of NZ_CP133771.1, forward strand.
CCCAGGACGAGAAGTTCGCGGCCCCCGAGTCGATGCGCCGGATGGTTGACGCCGGTGACATCGGACGCAAGAGCGGGCAGGGCTTCTACAAGCACTGAAACCGCACATGCCCCGGATCCATCACACGCCAGGGTGAATTCGGTATCGGTTCGCTCACAAGAAGCAACCTCTGACTCCTCCACGCAGTCAGAGGTTGCATCACCCACATCCAGAACGCGGAGCACCATTCGCACGCACGGGGAGCGCATATGTACATCAGGGGCGACCACGCCGAGCTGGTCGTCGGGGGCCGCCTCGACGTCCGGAGCGCGGCGGACGCCCGTACGGTCCTGCACTCGGCCGTCGACGACGGAGCCGGCGATCTGGTGCTCGACCTGTCCGAACTGGACTCCTGGGACGCCACCGGACTGGGCGTGATCATGGGAGCCCACCGGCGGGCCGGCCGCTGCGGCCGGCGCCTGGTGCTGCGCGGAGTGCCGCCGCAGATGCAGCGCCTGCTGGTGGCCACCCGCCTGCACCGGATCCTGGCGATCGAGGGGGGCATCGGGGTGGAGACGCTTCCTCGCGTGTGACGCCTCGTACGGGTGTGAGCCGGGCGACCGGGGAGACCCGGACGTACGTCGTCGCATCGTGCGACGCGCACAATCCTCACGAGACCGTGACGTTACGGACGGCGCGGTACCCCGGACTGTCGTAGATACTGTGCGAAGGTTTAGGGTTCGGCTGCCCGCTGCCTTGACACCCTTCGGCGGGACCGGACCAGAAGCGACAGCGCGGTGTGCAGCAAGGCCGGGAGGGGCTTTTCCAAGCACACACACGCTTTTGGGGGGCTTGACCTATGGATCCTGACAACCAGGGACCCGAGGAGTACGGCCACGATGGTGACGGCCCCGCGCCGCGCCAGCGCCCTCCCAGGGAATCCCTCACACCGGACTTCGCGCAGCACGCGCCGGCGCTCGCGCGTACGGTCCAGCTCGTCTCCGGCGACTTCCTGCTGACCGTCAACCCCGTCGACGGCAGCGAGATAGAGGCCTGCCCGCCCGCCGAACGACCCGCCCGGCCCGTGAAGCTCACCGCGGCCGAGCGCGCCGAGGCCGAGCGCGCCGCCCGTCCGCCCGTCCCGCCCGGCCCCGCGCTGCCCGTCCTGCCGCTGCTGGCCCGCCAGGACGAGCGCGAGCGCCTGGTGCGCCTGCTCGCCCGTGGCCGCTCCACGCGCCTCACCGGTGCGGCAGGCTCCGGCCGCACCCGCCTCCTCGACCTCGTCGCCGAGGACTGCTCCGACCTCGCCCCCGACGGCGTCGTCCGCCTCAACGGCTTCGGACGCACCGCCGGTGACCTGCTGTACGACCTGTTCCACGCGGTGTACAGCGCCCCCCTGCACCGCCCGGACCGGGACGAACTGCTCACCTACGTCCGTGAGATCGGCGCGGTCGTCGTCCTCGACGACCTGGAGTTCGGCGGCGCCGCGCTCGACGAGCTGCTGGCCGCGACCCCCGAGTGCGCCTTCCTACTCGGCGCCACCCCGGACGTGCCGGCCCCCTCCGCCGGCGCCGGCGTCGAGGAGGTCCCCCTCGGCGGGCTGGAGCGCGCGGCCGGGCTCGACCTGCTGGAACACGCCGTCGGCCGGACCCTCACCGAGGACGAGTCCAACTGGGCGGGCGACCTCTGGTTCGAGTCCGAGGGCCTGCCCCTGCGCTTCGTCCAGGCCGGCGCCCTGCTGCGGCAACGCGACCGGCTGCGCGCCGGCACCAGCGCCGTCGACGAGTTCGGCGTCTTCGAGGACGTGCCCCCGGCCGACCCCGCCGACGCCTACGACCTCGGTGACGACGTGCCGCTGCCCGCGCTCGGCGAGGCCGCCGCGCCCGCGCCGCTGCTCGCCTCCCGGCTGAGCGCCTCCGCCCGCGCCACCCTGCGGTTCGCCGTCGCCCTGGGCGGTGAGGTCCCGCACCAGGCGCATCTGCCCGCCCTGGTCGGCGACACCCACGCGGACGCCGCACTCGGTGAACTGGCCGCCTGCGGCCTGGTCTCCCCGGTCGGCTCCCGCTACCGCCTCGCCGCCGGCGTGCCGGCCCAGCTGGAGGCCGCCGGGTACGCCGACGAGGCCGAGGCCGGAGCCCGCAGCGCCGCCCAGCACTACTCCTGGTGGGCCGGGCACCCCTCGGTCACCCCCGAGCGGGTGTGCGCCGAGGCCGACGCGGTCCTCGCCGCCCTGGCCCTCCTCGGGCCCGCCACCCGCCCGCCCGCCGAGGACGAGGAGAGCGCGGCCGTCCACCTGGCCCGCACCGCCGCCCCCGCGTTCGCCGCAGGGCTGCACTGGAGCGCCTGGGAGCGGGCCCTGCGCTCCGGCGCCGAGGCCGCCCGGCTCGCCGGGGACGTCGGCGAGGAGGCCTACTTCCACCACGAGCTCGGTGTCCTCGCCCTGTGCGGGGGCCAGCTCGACCGGGCCCGTGCCGAACTGGAGGCCTCCATCGGCCTGCGCGGCGCCCTCGCCGACAAGCGCGGGACCGTCGCCGGGCGCCGTGCCCTGGCCCTGGTCGCCGACCGCTCGGGCACACCGATCGGGCTCGGGCCGACCGCGGGGGAGGAGGTGCCCGACGCCCGGGACGAGGAGTCGGCGTCCCCGCCCGGCGGTGTCCCGGCGGCCTTCCCGACGCTCCAGAAGCCGCCCTCCCCGACCCTGGTCACCCACCGCAGCTCGCCCGCGCCCTCGCGCAAGGCGCGCGGCGGCCTCAAGGGCCTGGCCCGGCGCAACCTCGTGGCCGCCGGTGCCGGTGCCCTGCTCGTCGCGGTCCTGGGCACGGTGGTGACGCTCGGCGCCACCTCCGACAAGGATCAGAACCCGCCGTCCGACCAGGTCGGCGTCAACCCGTCCGCCAGCCAGGGCATCAACGACGGCAGCCTCGGCGCCGACCCGGCGGCGAACGACGGCGACGGTGACAACGGCGAGCCGGCCCCCCGAACCACGGACCCGGGCCCCGACGGCACCCTCGGCACGTCGGACGACCCGACGCCGACGGCCTCCCCGAGCGGTTCGCAGGACCCGAGCGGTTCGGCGTCGCCGTCGAAGCCGCCGACGTCCTCGAAGCCGCCCACGTCCAAGCCGCCGACGACGTCGAAGCCGCCGACCTCCAAGCCGCCGACGACGTCGAAGCCGCCGACGTCCGAGCCGCCGACCTCGGAGCCGCCGACGTCCCAGCCGCCCACCTCGGAGCCGCCGACGACCAGCCCGTCCACCTCCGACTCGGCCAGCGGCCCGGCGCCCAGCGCTCCCACCAGCACCACGGCGAGCGCGTCACAGAGTTCCCCGGCCACGCCGAGCGGCTCGGAGACGGTGATCTGACAGCCGTGCACACGGCAGGGCCGGGTCCGTTCCGCGGACCCGGCCCTGTTCGTCTGTTCGTCTTCGGACCGGCTGTCAGAACAGCCGCAGCTTGTCGTCCTCGATGCCCCGCAGCGCGTCGTAGTCGAGGACCTGGCAGCCGATGCCGCGGTCGGTGGCGAGTACGCGGGCCTGGGGCTTGATCTCCTGGGCCGCGAAGACACCGCGCACCGGGGCGAGATGGGGATCGCGGTTCAGCAGCTCCAGATAGCGCGTGAGCTGCTCCACGCCGTCGATCTCACCGCGCCGCTTGATCTCCACCGCGACGGTCTTGCCGTCGGCGTCCCGGCACAGGATGTCGACCGGCCCGATGGCCGTCGGGTACTCGCGGCGGATCAGCGTGTAGCCGTCGCCGAGTGTCTCGATGCGGTCGGCGAGCAGCTCCTGGAGGTGCGCTTCCACGCCGTCCTTGATCAGGCCGGGATCGACGCCCAGTTCGTGCGAGGAGTCGTGGAGGACTTCCTCCATCGTGATGATGAGCTTCTCGCCCGCCTTGTTGACGACGGTCCAGACGCCCTCCTCCTCGCCGGTGCCCTCCTTCAGGGTGCAGGGCGGCGACATCCAGTTCAGGGGCTTGTAGGCCCGGTCGTCGGCGTGGATCGAGACGCTGCCGTCCGCCTTCACCAGGATCAGGCGCGGGGCCGAGGGAAGGTGGGCGGTGAGCCGCCCGGCGTAGTCCACGGAGCAGCGGGCAATGACGAGACGCATGGTCGGCAACGCTACTCGACGGGCGCCTGTCGACGCGATTCGCCCTGGAAAACACATGTTCGGTAATGGCCGATTGTGTGCACGGTGTGCTCAGCGGGAGTGTCTCATCTGCGCATTTTCCTGGTGCCGTCACCGTACGTTGCTTACCGTATGAACGGGAGGTCGCGAGGCGTGTACGCAGCGTGTCCGGTATCGCGAACTCCCCCTGTCTGTCCGGCAACCCCTGCTCAACGGGGGTGCGAGAGGAGAACTCATGTCGCTCGACGTCTCACCGGCCCTACTCGAACAGGCCGAGCGAGGCGAGGTCGACGAAGCGGAATTCGTCGACTGCGTCCGGACCTCCCTGCCTTATGCGTGGGAGATGATCAGCTCACTGGTGGCCCAGCTGAAGGTGGACGGCGGCGCGTTCGCCGACAACCAGACGCCCCCGCCGGACGAGCAGGCACGCGGCCAGCTGCTGCGTGCGCTTGCGAGTGACGCGATACGCGGCGCGCTGCAACGGCACTTCGGTGTGCGGCTGGCTTTCCAGAACTGCCACCGGGTGGCCGTGTTCCCGCTCGACTCCTCGGTCGACGAGAAGCTGGACCGTTTCACCTCGGTCCGCAGTCAGGTGCTGAACCAGTCACCCGAGTTCCGGGACTGCTGACGCGGCGCCGCTTGCTTGCCGCTCCGTACGCGGGAGGTGCAGTTCTGTACCGGAGCGGCAAGCCCCCAGGAAACCACCACGCTCTCAGACGAGTTGGGGGAGCACCTCGGCGCCCAGCCGCCGCACGTTCTCCTCGGTCGCCGCCAGGTCCCCCGAGCCCTCGACGAGCAGTGCGAAGCGCGAGATGCCCGTGCGCTCGCTGGTCGCCGCGAGCCGGTCCGCGCACAGCCGCGGAGTGCCCACCGCGTGCAGCCCGCAGAGCAGTTCGGTGTACGCCAGCGGGTCGCGCATCCGGCGTGTGCGCCCGTCGACCGTGACATGGGCCTCCAGGCCCTGCTTGAGCCAGCCCGGCATCGCCTTCATCAGCGTCTCCGCCGCGTCGACCCGCCGGTCCGCGACCTGGCAGACGCCGGCCGACACATGGGACGCGCCCCGGATCTCCTCCGGCGACCGGCCGCAGGCCCGTGCGTGCTGCCGCCACAGCGCGACCATCTCGGCCTTCTCCTCGTCCCCCACGTGCATCCCGAGCAGCATCGAAAGACCCCGCTCGGCCGCCAGCCGCACACTCGACGGCGAGGTGCAGGCGACGACCAGCTCGGGCCCCGCGGCCTCCGTCAGCGCCTCCGACGGCCGGGGCACCACCGGGACTTCACGGAAGCGGAAGCGCTCCCCGTCGGCCGCCACGGACGACTCGCGCAGCCACCGCACCAGAAGGTCCAGGGACTCCGGGAACCCCTTCTCGTACGCCTCCAGACCCGCGCCGAACACCTCCAGGTCGACCCACGGGCCGCCGCGCCCGACACCGAGCGTGAAACGGCCGCCGCTCGTGTGGTGCAGCAGCGCGGCCTGTTCGCCGAGGGCCACGGGGTGGACGGTGGGCAGGACGCTGACCGCCGTGCCGACCCGGATGCGGCGGGTGCGGCCCAGCAGTAAGGCGGCCAGGGTGACGGCCGACGGGCACGTGCCGTACGGCACGAAGTGGTGCTCGGCAAGCCAGACCGTGTCGAGCCCGGCCTCCTCGGCCACCTCGGCCGAGCGGACCGCGCGGTGCAGCGCCTCTCCCTCGCCCTGACCGGGGAACTGGGCCGCCAACACGAAACTTCCAACGCGCATTGCTTTCCTGCTTCCTTGGCTCCGACGCGGAGCTCCCCCACAGCGCATAACCGTCTGACACGTGCCGAGGACACGGCCGGGCGGAGTATTTTGCGGATTGTCTGCAGAATGGGGCATTCCACCGGGAGCCCGGGGGAGAGCGCCCGGGGCCGGCTCGCCGCGCCCGCGGAGGACTTGTGGCGATTGGTGGCGTACGTCTACCCCTGTGCGCGCCGCGTAGGCTGGATGCGGTCCGTGCTTCCTGTATAGCTCCGAGAGGTGTCCCGTGTCCCCGCGTCGCAACCGACCCAAGGGCGCCGCTTCGTCCGGCCGGAGCGTCGAGGACGACCGCCCCGGCCGCTACGGCGGCTGGCAGTCCTCGGAGAACTGGCAGGGCGAGAACTGGAGTGTGCGGCAAGTGGCCGGCGCGAGCGCGCAGGGCAAGTCGTACCGCTGCCCCGGCTGCGACCAGATGATCCCGGACGGGGTGCCGCACGTGGTGGCCTGGGCGGAGCACACGGGCGTCGACGACCGCAGACACTGGCACAAGGCCTGCTGGAACGCGCGGGACCGCCGCACCCCGGGGGTGCAGCGGTCCCGTAACGCGCCGAAGTTCTGAGCGGACTCAGACGTCCCGCTTCTCCAGCAGCGCGAAGGCGCCGGCGAACGCGACGGCCGTGGCGCCGAGGATGATCCACAGCGGGTCCCAGCCGGACGGGCCGGACTGGCTGGCCGAGTTGAGGGAGTTGGCGTAGAAGACGCTCAGCTGGCTCGGGATCGAGTACTCGAACAGGGCGTCGCGCACGCCCTGCAGGGACTCCGAGAACATGAACAGCGCGATCACCAGCGGGGCCAGCACGGCGCCGATCATGATCGTGATGGCGCCGGCCGAGTGCCGGATGATCGAGCCGACCAGGAGCGAGAACAGGCCCAGCAGCGCGATGTAGAGCGAGATGCCGACCGTGCCCTTCAGCCAGTCACCGCCGGACGGCGACTTGGCGCCGTCGCCCTCCAGCATCGCCACGTGCAGGAAGGCGACGAGGGAGCAGGCCACCAGCGTCACCACGAAGGCGACCAGGAAGAACACGATGGCCTTCGCCGCCAGCACGCGTCCGCGGCTCGGGCAGGCGACCATCGTGGTGCGGATCATGCCGGTGCCGTACTCCGAGGCCGTGGTCAGCACGCCCAGCGTGATGATGCACATGCTGCCCAGCAGCAGCCCGAAGAAGCCCAGGCCGAGAGGGCTCTCGCCGTCCAGGGCCGGGTCGGAGTTGGCCACCACCACGCCGGTCAGCAGACCGATGCCGACGACGAGCAGGACGAACACGCCGAGCGTCCACATCGTGGAGCGCACCGACCTGATCTTCGTCCACTCGGAGGCGATGGCGTTGCCGAGGTGCGTGCGTACGACCGGGATCGGCGAGGTGTAGCCGGGGCTGCCGGCGTACGGGGCGGAACCGGGCGCCGCCTGCCAGGCGGGCGCGGCCTGCGGCATCTGGGACTGGGGGCTGCTCATCGGGCGTCCTCGGGCTTGGTCAGGTCGGAGGTCGGGGCGGCGGCGGGCGCCGGCGGCGCCGGGGCGGGCTGCGCGGGGGCCGAGGCGGCCGGCTGGGCGGCGGGGGCCGCGGGAGCCTGCGGTGCGGGCTGTGGGGTGTCCTGAGGCGCCTCAGGCGCGGGCTGGGCGTACGGGTTGGGCGTTCCCGCGCCAGGGGAGTTCGGAGCGACGCTGGGAGCCCCCGGGGCGCCGTACGGGCCCGCCGGAGCCTGACCGGGTGCGCCCGCCGGCGAAGCCGGGAACGGCTGGCCGCCCTGCTGGGGCGGCGGCGGGGCGTACCAGCCCGGCTGGCCCTGACCGGGCACCGGCATCGGCGGCTGCGCGCCGGGCGGCAGCGGCTGCTGGAGCCCTGCCTTCTGGTCGATCGTCGAGCGGTAGTCGACGGCGCCCTGCGTCATCCGCATGTACGCCTCCTCCAGGGAGGCCTGGTGCGGCGACAGTTCCCACAGCCGTACGTCGTGGTCGTGCGCGATGTCGCTGATGCGCGGCAGGGGCAGCCCCGTCACGCGCAGGGCGCCGTCTTGCTCGGGCAGCACGTGGCCGCCCGACTCGGTCAGCGCGGCCGACAGCTTCTCGCGCTGCTGCGGCTCGGTGTCGGGCGTGCGCACCCGCGCGAAGTCCGCGGAGTTCGCCGAGATGAAGTCGGTCACGCTCATGTCGGCGAGCAGCTGACCACGCCCGATGACGATGAGATGGTCGGCGGTCAGCGCCATCTCGCTCATCAGGTGGGAGGAGACGAAGACCGTACGGCCCTCCGCCGCCAGCGCCTTCATCAGGTTGCGCACCCAGAGGATGCCCTCCGGGTCGAGGCCGTTGACCGGCTCGTCGAACAGCAGCACCTGCGGGTCGCCGAGCAGCGCGGCGGCGATGCCCAGCCGCTGCCCCATGCCGAGGGAGAAGCCCTTGGACCGCTTCTTGGCCACGTCCTGCAGACCGACGACCCCGAGCACCTCGTCCACCCGGCGGGCCGGGATGCCCGACAGCTGGGCCAGGGAGAGCAGGTGATTGCGGGCGGACCGGCCGCCGTGCACCGCCTTGGCGTCCAGCAGGGCACCGACCTGGCGGGCGGCGTTGGGCAGCCTGCGGTACGGATAGCCGCCGATCGTCACCTGCCCGGCCGTCGGATTGTCCAGGCCGAGGATCATCCGCATCGTCGTGGACTTGCCCGAGCCGTTCGGTCCGAGGAAGCCGGTGACGGCCCCGGGCCGCACCTGGAAGGAAAGGTTGTACACAGCGGTCTTGTCGCCGTAGCGCTTCGTCAGGCCGACTGCTTCGATCATGCTCCGCACCCATCGCAAGGTTCAGGACAGCGGGGCACACGCCCCCGTAAGGGTTAGGAGGATATCGAGGCGCTGACGGTTCCACCCAAGAGGAGGTAAAAGGTCAGGCCAAGCCCGTCCCTCTAGGCATCGCGCTTCTTCAGCAGCACATAACCGCCGACGAGCGCCGCGAGCACCCACAGCCCCATGATCCCCAGGCCGCCCCATGGCCCGTACGGAGTGTCGTCGTCGATCGGCGTGACGACCTGCATGATCTTGCTGCCGGCCTGGTCGGGAAGGAACCGGCCGACCTTCTTCGTCGCGTCGACATTGCCCAGGATGTTGGAGATCAGGAAGAAGAACGGCATCAGGATGCCCAGCGACAGCATCGGCGAGCGCAGCATCGCGGCGACGCCCATGGAGAACATCGCGATCAGCGCCATGTAGAGGCCCCCGCCGAACACGGCCCGCAGCACCCCCGGGTCCCCGATCTCCGCCCGGTGCGAGCCCAGCATCGCCTGCCCCAGGAAGAAGGCGGCGAAGCTGGTGACGAGCCCGACCAGCAGGGCGAGCCCACCGGCCACCGCGATCTTGCTGAACAGGAAGGCGCCGCGCTGCGGCACCGCGGCCAGCGAGCTGCGGATCATGCCGGTGCTGTACTCGTTCGACACGACCAGCACCCCGAAGACGATCATCGCGAGCTGACCGAGACTCATCCCCGCGAAGCTGATGAACGTCGGGTCGAACTCCGCCCGGTCCTGCGCGTTCATCGAGTCGAACTCGTTCTTCGACAACGCCGAGATCAGCATGCCGAGGGCGACCGTCACGACCACCACCAGTGAGAGGGTCCAGACCGTGGACGCCACCGACCGGATCTTGGTCCACTCCGACCGTACGACCTGCGTCGTCGCCATGCTCAGCCCCTCTTCCAGCCGTCGCCCCACTGCTGCCGCGCCGGCTCGGAGCCCGTCGCGCCCGTCCCGCTGTGAGCGTGGTACTCCACCGACTCCGCGGTCAGCTGCATGAACGCCTCCTCCAGCGAGGCCTGTTGCGGGCTCAGCTCGTGCAGCGTGATCCGGTGCTGCGCCGCCAGCTCACCGATCTGCTCGGCCTTGCCGCCGTCCACCTCCAGCACCCCGTCCCCGCTCTCCACGGCCACGACCCCGGCCTGGTGCAGCACGTCGAGCAGCCGCTCCCGCTGCGGGCTGCGGACCCGGACGTACGAGCGTGAGTTGCGGGCGATGAAGTCCGCCATGGAGGTGTCCGCGAGCAGCCGGCCCTGCCCGATGACGACGAGGTGCTCTGCCGTCAGGGCCATCTCGCTCATCAGGTGGGAGGAGACGAACACGGTCCGTCCCTGCGAGGCGAGCGACTTCATCAAGGTGCGGATCCAGTGGATGCCCTCGGGGTCGAGGCCGTTGACCGGCTCGTCGAACATCAGGATCCGCGGATCGCCGAGCAGCGCGGCAGCGATGCCGAGCCGCTGCCCCATGCCCATCGAGAAGCCCTTGGTCTTCTTCTTCGCGACCGCCGTCAGCCCGACCGTCTCCAGCACGTCCCGCACCCTGCCGCTCGGAATGCCGTTGCTCTGCGCGAGGCACAGCAGATGGTTGTAGGCGGTACGCCCGCCGTGCCAGGCCTTGGCCTCCAGCAGGGCGCCGATGTACGTCAGCGGGTCCTTGAGCTGCTGATAGTGCTTGCCGTCGATACGGACGTCGCCGGCGGTCGGGTGGTCGAGCCCCAGGATCATCCGCATGGTCGTCGACTTGCCCGCGCCGTTCGGCCCGAGGAAGCCGGTGACGATGCCCGGTCTCACGGTGAACGACAGGTTGTTGACCGCCACCTTCTCGCCGTACCGCTTGGTCAGCCCCTCCAGCTCAATCATGCCCGCCACGCTAGAACGGGACAAAGCCCTCTGCCACCCGAGCGGCAGAGGGCTTTGCGGAGATTCAGCCTCCGTATGCCCGCGTGTTACCGGGACTGCTGGGCCGGGACCCCACGGGAGATCGGCTCGTCCTCGGCCGGCGTGCCGGCGGCGGCCACCGCGGCGCCCGTGAGCGTCGCGAGCATCTCGCGGACGTTCGTCAGCTGGGCGTTGATGCTGTCGCGGCGGTTGGTGAGGGCGGCCAGCTCGCGCTCGGATTCCGAACGGATGCGGTCGGCCTTGGCGTTGGCGTCGGCCACGATGTCCTCGGCCTGGCGCTGGGCCGTCTCCACCGTCTGGCGGGCGCGGCGCTCGGCGTCCGTGCGCAGCTTCTCGGCCTCCAGGCGCAGCTGCTCCGCGCGGTGCTCGATCTCGGCCAGGCGCTTCTCGGCCTTGGCCTGACGGGAGGCCAGGTCGCGCTCGGACTGCTCGCGGCGCTTGGCGAGGTTCGTCTCGAAGTCGGCGGCGGCCTGCGCGGCCTTCGCACGGGTCTCCTCGAAGAGGGCGTCCGCCTCCTCGCGCTTGGACTGCGCGTCCTTCTGCGCCTCGGAACGCAGCTGGGCGGCGTCACTCTTGGCCTTCTCGACGATCCGCAGGCCCTCGTCCTCGGCCTTCGCCTTGCGCTCCGCCGAGTACGACTCGGCGTCGTTGCGCACCTGCTGGGCCGCCGACTCGGCGAGCTCGCGGTGCTGCTCGGCCGCGCGCCGGGCCTCCTCCCGCAGGTCCTTCGCCTCTTCCTCGGCGAGGCGGAGGATCTTCTCCACGCGCGCACCGAGACCCGCGTACGACGGCTCGGCGTCGGTGATCTGGGCCTGGGCGTTCTGCGTCTCGAGGTGGAGCTCTTCGATGCGCTTTTCCAGAGCGGTGATGCGGGCGAGAGCGCTGTCACGGTCGGAGACGAGCTTGGAGATACGTTCGTCCACCTGAGCGCGGTCGTATCCACGCCGCACAAGCTCGAAGCCGTAGGGGGAAGTGTCGCTCATGGGGTTCCTGTCGAATGAGACCGGTGAGGTGATAGGTGGAATCCTAGGGGCCGAAACGGTGTGTCATCGAGCGGATGCGCGTTTGATCTGGAAAATGACACCCCTTTTGAGTGGCTAACCCCCGGACCGCTTGCCAAAGACTTGGCCAAAGACCCCAGCACACACCGGATTCGCCCCGTTTCGCTAGCTATCCGAGGACTTGCCACCCGAACGGGGTGCGCCGACCGTCGCGCCCGCCTTGACTCCGTTGTCCTTGCCCGCGGCGGGGGCCTCGAAGGACTCCAACGCCTCCAGGACGTCCTGGACACGGGAGATCTCGGCGTTGATGTCCTCGCGGCGGCGGACCAGCACCTCCAGCTCGCGCTTGCCCTCCTCGACCGTGCGCTTGGCCTCGCGGATCGCCTCGGCCTTGAGCTCCTCGGCCTCCCGGACCAGCGTGGACTTCTTCTGCTCGGCCTCCTTGAGCAGCCCCTCCGCCTTCTTCACCGCGGCGATACGGACCTTGCCCGCCTCGGAGTTGGCCTCCGACACGATCTCCTTGGCCTTCGCCTGCGCCTTCGCCAGCTGCTCCTCGGCCGCCTTGACGAGCGCGTCGCAGCGGTCGCCCGCCGACTTCATCGTCTCGGCCGACTCACGTCGGGCCCGCTCGTGCAGCTCCTCGATCTCGGAGGTGATGCGGTCCCGCAGCTCCTCTGCACGCTCCCTTATCTGCGTGGCGTCCCGGCGCGCGCCGACCAGCAGCTCGTCCGCGTCCGTACGGGCCTTCTCCACCAGGGAGTTGCCCTCGACCGTCGCCTCGGACACCAGCCGGTCGGCCTCGGTGCGGGCCGCGCCGACCATCGTGTCGGCCCGCGACTCGGCCTCGGCCGTGGTCTTGTGCGCCTGCTGCTGCGCCTCGGTCAGCAGCTTGTCCGCCTCGGCCGTGGTCTCCGTGATCAGCTTGTCGACCTGCTCGGCCGCCTCGGAGCGCCGCTTGTTGGCGTCCTGGCGGGCCTCGTCCAGCGTGCGGTCGGCCTCCTCGCGCGCGGCGCTGACCAGCCGCTCCGCCTCCGCCTCCGCATCGGTCTTCACCCGTCCGGCCTCGGAGCGGATCCGCTCCGCGTGCTGCTGCGCCGAACCGACCGTCTCGGCGGCCTCGGCCCGCAGCCGCTCCGCCTCGCTCGTGGCGTCCCCGACGAGCTGCTCGGCCTTGGCGACCGACTCCGAACGCACCCGCTCGGCCTCGCTGGCCGCCTCGGAGCGGACGCGCTCGGCCTCGGAGACCGCCTCCGTACGGACCCGCTCGGCCTCGGCGACCGTGTCCATGCGCAGCCGGTCGGTCTCCTGGACCGTCTCCGTCGTCAGCCGCTCCGCCTCGTTGCGGGCCTCGGTGATGAGGGTGTCCGCCTGCGTCGCCGCGTCCGAGCGGATGCGGTTGGCGTCCTCCCGGGCGTCCGCCCGGGTGCGCGAGGCGCTCTGCTCGGCCTCGGCGATCGCGTCCGACGCCTCCGTGCGCACCCGCTGGGCGTGCTCGGCGACGTCCGCGCGGATCCGCTCCGCCTCCGAGATCGCCTCGGACATCGTCCGCTCGGCGAGCGCCTTGGCGGCCTCGGACTCCTCGTGCGCCTCGCGCCGCAGCCGGCCCGCGTCCTCGCTCGCCCGCTCCCGCTCGGCGTAGGCGTCGGAGCGGACCCGGTCCGCCTCCTCCTGGGCCTCGCGGCGCGTACGGTCCGCCGCGTGCTCGGCGGCGGAACGCAGACCGGTGATCTCCTCCTGGGCCTGCTCGTGCAGTCCCGCGACGGAGTCCCGGACCTGCTGGGCGTGCTGCTCGGCCGCCGACACCATCTCCGTGGCACGGCGGTCGGCCTCCTCGACCAGCCGTACGGCCTCGGTCTGCGCCTCCTCCACGCGCTTGCGCGCCGAGGCCAGCAGCTCCTCGCTCTGCTCGCGGGCCCGCTCGCGCTCCTGGTCGGCCTCCTGCCGGGCGCTGCCGAGCAGCTCCTCCGCCTCGCGGCGGCGCCGGTTGGCCTCCTCCTGGGCGGCGGCCAGCGTCTCCGACGCCTCCGCGGCGAGCCGCTCGGCGGCGGACTGTGCCTCCGCACGCATCCGGTCGGCGCTCTCCTGCGCCTCCGACTTCAGCCGCTCGGCCTCGCTCGCCGCCTCCGAACGCAGCCGTACGGCGACGGCCTCGCCCTCGGCACGCGACGCGGACGCGTCCGACGCGGCCTCGTCACGCAGCCGCTCGGCCTCCGCCTCGGCCTGGTGCTGGAGCGTACGGATCCGCTCCGCGGCCTCGGCGCGCAGCCGCTCGTTCTCCTCGGCGGCCTCGCGGCGGATCCGCGCGGCCTCCTCACGGGCGTCCGACAGCGCCTGCTCGGCGGCCGTCAGCCGCTCCTCCGCCTCCGTCTGGAGCCGCGTCAGCTCCTCGGCGGCCTCACCACGACGGACCTCTATGGCCCGCTCGGTCTCCTCGTGCAGCTCCCGCGCCGCGCGCTCGGCGTCCTCCCGGAGCGCCTCGGCCTGCTCGACGACCTCCTCGCGGTGCCGCTCGGCCTCCTGCCGGGTGCGCTGGAGGGTCTCCTCGGCCTGCCGGCGCAGCGTCGTCGCCCGCTCGATGGCCTCGGTGCGGACCCTCTCGCTGTCCGTCTGGGCCGTCGTGCGCAGCTCGTCCGCGTCCGCCTTGGCCTTGGCGAGCAGCTCCTCGGCGGACTTCGCCGCCTCCTCGATCTGCGCCACGGCCTCCTTGCGGGCCTCGGCGCGGATCTTCTCGCCCTCGTCGACCGCGTCCGCCCGCAGCTGCTCGGCCTCGCCGCGCAGCCGGCGGGCCTCCTCCTGCAGCTCGACCGTCTTGGCGCGGTACTCCTTGGTGTCGTCCTTCGCCGCGCCCTTGAGCTGCTCGGCGATGTCGTGCGCCTCGGCCCGCAGCCGGTCCGCCTCGGCCTCGGCCTCCGAGCGGATCCGCTCGGCCTCCTCGGCCGCCGCCTTCGTCGTCTTCTTGGCGTCCTCGGACGCCTTGTTCAGGACCTCCTCGGCGGTCCTGGCCGCCTTGGACAGCTGGGTCGCGGTCTCCTCGGCGGTGAGCGAGCGGGCCTTCTCGGAGGCCTCCGCGACGATCTTCTCGGCCTCGGCGCGGGCATCGGCGACCAGCTGCTCGGCCTCGGACTTGGTGTTCTCGGCCTCCTTCGTGGCCTCCTCGACCAGCCGGGCGACCTGCTCCTTGGCGGTGCGCGTGCGCGTCTCGTTCGCCGACTCGGCGCTCGACAGGGCCTTGGCGGCGGCCTCCTTGGCCTCCGTGACCAGCTTCTCCGACTCGGTCTGCGCCTTGCGCAGCGCCTCCTCGGCCTCGGCCATCCGCTGCTCGGCGGCCTTGCTCAGCTCCTGGGCCTCGCGACGCGCGGACTCCGACTCGGTGGCGGTCGACGTCCGCAGCTGCTCGGCGTGGTCGGTGGCCTCCTGGGCCTGCGTGGAGGCGGCGTTGAGCAGGCGCTCGGCGTCCGTGCGGGCGCGGCGCAGGATCTGCTCGGCCTCGGCACGGGCCTCCTCGGCGGCGCCCGTCAGCCGCTGCCGGGCCTCCGTCGCCAGCCGCTCGGCCTCCGCACGGGCGGTGGCCAGGGCCTGCTCGGCCTCGGCGCGGGACTCCTCCAGCAGCCGGCGGGCCTGCTGCTCGGTGCGGGCCCGCAGCTGCTCGGCCCAGGCCACGTTCTCGTTGACGTGCGACTCGACCGTCTGGCGGCGCTCGGCCAGCTCCTGGTCCAGCTGCTGGCGGCGGGTCACCGCCTCCTGGTGCAGCTCGGCCTGGAGCCGGGCGGCCTGCTCGGCGTGCTCCTGGAGGATCCGCTGGGTCTGCGCCCGGGCCTCGCTCAGCTCGCGGTCGGCGTCCGCGCGGATCTGGTCGGCCTGCATCTGCGCATTGCGCAGCAACTGCTCGGCCTGCCAGCCGATGTCGCCCCCATCGAAGGAGGGCCGGGTCATGATGGTCCGCCGCGCCTCGTGCAGCTTGGCGCGCAGCACCTCGACCTGGTAGCCGAGGTCCTCGGCGTGCTGGATCGCCTTTTCCCGCTCGGTCTTCAGCCGCTTCATCTCGGCTTCGAACCGAGAGAGGTGGTCGACGTCAGCCGCCGGCTCTCGCTCCTGGCTCTCGTAGCCCCGCACTGCGCGGTCCCATCCGTCCCCTGGTCGAAACTCTTACCGAACGAGCTCCGTCCATCCGCCGAACGGGGCCCCCGGGGAATGGTGTCAGATCATCGGCGGAGCAGAGGCTGCTGCCCCGACGCTCGTCCCCCGAAACCCGGACCCCGGTGGTCCTGCCGCAGCACGGCGGGACCGCGGTCACCCTGGACTGAGCGGCGACCGCCCCCAACCCTACCGGCCCCTATGTACGAGGGTCAGTGCTCAGGTGACTCAACAGGCGCCGAAGTGACCAGTTCTGTCAGTACGCCATGACAGTCCTTGGGGTGCAGGAAGGTGATCCGTGACCCCATGGAACCGACTCGCGGCTCTTCGTACAGCACGCGTACGCCCTTGCCCTTGATCTCCTCGGCGTCGCCGTCGACATCTGCCGTACCGAAAGCGATGTGGTGGACGCCCTCGCCGTTCTTCGCGAGCCACTTCGCGACGGTGGAGTCCTCGCGGGTCGGCTCCAGGAGCTGCAGGTAGGAGGCACCGCCGTCGGACGTCTCGTTGATCTTGAGCATGGCCTCGCGCACGCCCTGCTCCTCGTTGACCTCGGAGTGGAACACCTCGAAGCCGTAGGTGGCACGGTAGAACTCGACGGTCTTGTCGAGGTCGAAACAGGCGATTCCGATGTGGTCGATTCGCGTCAGCATGGATTCAGTGCAACGCCCCGGAGGTGGTTACGCAACGTGCGCGCGATCACACCGACAGCCCGATGACGGCACGGAGTGCCACTCAGTACATTCGAAGTAAACCCTCGTTCACTCCTCGGCTGTCCAGCCGGTAAGGGGATCGCAGCTCATGTCTTCTGGAACTTCCGAAGCGAACAGCTCGGTGATCGTCGCGGGAGCGCGTACGCCCATGGGGCGGTTGCTCGGATCGCTGAAGTCCTTCTCCGGAGCCGACCTCGGCGGCTTCGCGATCAAGGCCGCCCTCGACCGTGCGGGGATCGGTGGCGACCAGGTGCAGTACGTGATCATGGGCCAGGTGCTCCAGGCCGGTGCGGGGCAGATCCCGGCCCGCCAGGCCGCGGTCAAGGCCGGCATCCCGATGAACGTGCCCGCGCTGACCATCAACAAGGTGTGTCTGTCCGGCCTCGACGCCATCGCGCTCGCCGACCAGCTCATCCGCGCGGGTGAGTTCGACGTGGTCGTCGCCGGCGGTCAGGAGTCCATGACCAACGCGCCGCACCTGCTGCCGAAGTCCCGCGAGGGCTTCAAGTACGGCGCGGTCGAGATGCTCGACGCCATGGCCCACGACGGTCTGACCGACTCCTTCGAAGGCGTCGCCATGGGCGAGTCGACGGAGAAGCACAACACCCGTCTGGGCATCGCGCGGCCCGAGCAGGACGAGATCGCCGCGCTGTCGCACCAGCGGGCCGCCGCCGCGCAGAAGAACGGCCTGTTCGAGGCCGAGATCACGCCCGTCGAGATCCCGCAGCGCAAGGGCGACCCGGTGCTGTTCAGCAAGGACGAGGGGATCCGCGGTGACACGACCGCGGAGTCGCTCGGGAAGCTGCGTCCGGCCTTCGCCAAGGACGGCACGATCACGGCCGGTTCCGCCTCGCAGATCTCCGACGGTGCCGCCGCCGTCGTCGTGATGAGCAAGGCCAAGGCCCAGGAGCTGGGCCTGGAGTGGATCGCCGAGATCGGGGCGCACGGCAACGTGGCCGGGCCGGACAACTCGCTGCAGTCGCAGCCGTCCAACGCGATCCTGCACGCGCTGAAGAAGGAGGGCCTCGAGGTCTCGGACCTCGACCTCATCGAGATCAACGAGGCGTTCGCGGCCGTGGCCGTGCAGTCCATGAAGGACCTCGGGGTGTCCACCGAAAAGGTGAATGTCAACGGTGGTGCGATTGCCCTGGGTCACCCGATCGGGATGTCAGGTGCGCGTCTCGTGCTGCATCTCGCGCTGGAGCTGAAGCGGCGCGGCGGCGGCGTGGGCGCGGCGGCGCTGTGCGGTGGCGGAGGGCAGGGTGACGCGCTGATCGTGCGCGTGCCCAAGGCCTAGGCCTGAGTTTCGGTACGTCCCCTATCTGAACGGAGCTGTGATGCAGGACGTCTCCACCCTGGTGGCCCAGGCCAGGGAAGGCCGGCCGCGGGCCGTGGCCCGGCTGATCTCCCTGGTGGAGGGGGCGTCCCCGCAGCTGCGGGAGGTCATGGCAGCGCTCGCGCCGCTGACGGGCGGGGCGTACGTGGTCGGGCTGACCGGGTCGCCCGGGGTCGGCAAGTCCACGTCGACCTCGGCGCTGGTCTCCGCGTACCGCAAGCAGGACAAGCGGGTCGGCGTGCTCGCCGTCGACCCGTCGTCCCCGTTCTCGGGCGGTGCGCTCCTCGGGGACCGGGTGCGGATGTCGGAGCACGCGTCCGACCCGGGCGTGTACATCCGGTCGATGGCCACGCGCGGGCATCTGGGCGGGCTGGCCTGGTCGGCGCCGCAGGCGATCCGGGTGCTGGACGCCGCCGGCTGTGACGTGATCCTGGTCGAGACGGTGGGTGTGGGGCAGTCGGAGGTGGAGATCGCCTCCCAGGCGGACACGTCCGTGGTGCTGCTCGCGCCGGGGATGGGGGACGGGATCCAGGCGGCCAAGGCAGGGATCCTGGAGATCGGCGACGTGTACGTCGTGAACAAGGCGGACCGGGACGGGGCGGACGCGACGGCTCGCGAGCTGAACCACATGCTGGGGCTGGGAGAGTCCCGGGGGCCGGGCGACTGGCGTCCGCCGATCGTGAAGACGGTCGCCGCGCGGGGCGAGGGCGTCGACGAGGTCGTCGAGGCGCTGGAGAAGCACCGGGCCTGGATGGAGGAGCGGGGCGTGCTCGCGGAGCGGCGTCGGTCCCGGGCGTCGCGGGAGGTCGAGACGATCGCGGTGACGGCACTGCGGGAGCGGATCGGGGACCTGCACGGCGACCGCCGCCTCGGGGCGCTGGCGGAGCGGATCATCGCGGGCGAATTGGATCCCTACCGGGCGGCTGACGAGCTGGTGGCGGGGTTGACGGAAGCCTGACCGCCAGTGCCTGCGGCGGTTGGGCCGGAGGTGAGGCGGAAACGGGGCGGGGTCGGGTGCTTGCGCCTTCTCGCCGGTGGTGGACCGGGCGGCGTCGCACGGGTGTGCGATAGGTTGCCCGTCATGACCGGGTCAGCGCTCATGCCATGGCCACCTGCCCCGATACGGACCGGACGGCTCGTGCTCCGCGAGTCCGAGGCCCGGGACCGTGCGGGGTTCGTCGAGCTGTTCGCGTCGCCGGAGGTACGGACCTATCTCGGTGGTCCCCGGCCGCGCGATGAGCTCGAACGGGCGATTCCCGCGATCCCCGGACGGCGGCCCGGCCTTTTCGTGATCGATGTCGATGGAGCGATGATCGGCACGGTCACGCTCGAACGGCGCGACGCAGAGCGCCCCGGGCGTCTGAGCCCGGATGCCGGGGAGATCGAGCTCGGCTACATGTTCCTGCCGGAGGCATGGGGACGCGGGTACGCCACCGAGGCGTGCGCAGCGGTGCTCGACTGGTTCGCCGGCGCACTCCCCGGCGAGCCGGTGGTGCTCTGCACCCAGACCGCGAACCGCCGTTCGATGCGCCTCGCGGCCAAGCTGGGGTTCACCGAGGTGGAGCGGTTCGAGGAGTTCGGCGCCGAGCAGTGGTTCGGCGTGTGTTCTCCCGTCATGCCGTCCGGCTGAGAGGGCACGAGGGTCCGCGCGGCGGCACCTCTCGTCGCGCCGAGCCGCGCGACGCCCCGGCGTCAGCACGGACGCCGGGGCGGTCGAGGGGGCCTTCTGGTCAGTCCTGGTCGTCGGCGTCGTCCGCGTCGTCGTCCTGCGTGTCGGAGCGGTCCGCCGTGACCTTGCCCGACGTGAGGTCGATCTTCCAGTCCTGCTCGGCTCCGCCGGACGTGCGGGTCTCGGCCTCCCAGGACTTGTCCTTGCCGTCCTCGTCGAGGCCGACGGACGTCACTACGCCCTTGCCGGCGGCGGCCTTCGCGGCCTCCTCGGCCGTCACCGAGGAACCCTTCAGAGCGGCCCGCACCTGCGCCGTGTCGTCCTCGTCGTCGGTCTGCGAGCCCAGGACCTTGCCGCTGGACGGGTCGACGCTCACGCTGTGCCAGGTGTTGTCGCCCGACAGGACGTCGACCTTCCAGACCACCTTGTCGCTGTCGTCCTCGTCGTCCAGCTCGGCGGAGACGACCGTGCCCGACGTGTGCTTCAGCGCGGAGGCGATGGCCTCGGGCGCGGTGACGTCGGAGGAGGAGACCTTGGCGGCGTCGTCGTCGCGGTCGTCCTGGTCGTCCCGGTTGCCGTCGTCCGACAGCTTCGTGTTCGCCGCCTGCCGCGCCGGGCCCTGGTCGTCTCCCGTGGTCGCGAGGGCCGTGGCCGTCCCGCCTCCGATCAGAGCGGCGGCGGTCACAGCGGCGATCACGATGTTGCGCTTCATGCGGATTCCTCCCGAGTCGTTTCGTTTTCGACGTCTTCGACTCTGGCTGACGGAGGCTGAGAGGAACCTGAAGCCCCCTGAAGTGATCTTCAGCTTGCCTTTGCCACTCTTTACCCATGCGCCTGTTGATCGTGGAGGACGAGAAGCGGCTGGCCCTGTCGCTCGCCAGGGGCCTGACGGCCGAGGGGTACGCCGTGGACGTCGTCCACGACGGACGGGAGGGGCTGCACCAGGCATCGGAGGGCACGTACGACCTGGTCATCCTCGACATCATGCTGCCCGGCCTGAACGGCTACCGGGTCTGCGCCGCCCTGCGCGCCGCCGGGCACGACGTGCCGATCCTGATGCTGACCGCCAAGGACGGCGAGTACGACGAGGCCGAGGGACTCGACACCGGTGCGGACGACTACCTGACCAAGCCGTTCTCGTACGTCGTGCTCGTCGCCCGGGTCAAGGCGCTGCTGCGGCGGCGCGGACAGGGGGCCGGGGCTTCGCCCGTGCACGTGCACGGCGATCTGAAGGTGGACACCGCGGCCCGGCGGGTCTTCCTGGGCGCGGACGAGATCGCCCTCACCGCCAAGGAGTTCTCGGTGCTGGAGCACCTCGTGCTGCGGGCCGGCGAGGTGGTGTCCAAGTCCGAGATCCTGGAGCACGTCTGGGACTTCGCGTACGACGGTGATCCGAACATCGTCGAGGTGTACGTCAGCACGCTGCGGCGGAAGCTGCGCGCGGGGCTGATCCGGACCGTGCGCGGGGCCGGCTACCGGCTGGAGACGTCGCCGTGAGGCGGCTGTTCGGGTCCGTCCGGGCACGGGCCACGCTGGGCGCGACCCTCGTGGTCGCGGTGGCGCTCGTCGCGGCCGGTGCCGCCGTGCTGTTGTCCCTGCGGTCCAATCTGATCGGCGAGGCCGGCACGCAGGCGGAGCGCTCCGCGCGGGCCGTCGCCTCCGAGCTGGCCGCCGGAACGCCGTACGACAAGCTCTCCGGGCTGGACGGCGACGACGGCCCGGTGCAGGTCCTGGACGAGCAGAAGCGGCTGGTCGCGGCCAGCGAGGACCTGGAGCGGATCAGCGGGACGGACAGCGACCGGGTGAAGCCGCGGCCGGCGGCGACGCCCTCCGGCGACGGCGACGGTGACGGCGACGACGACTCCGATGACGCGGGCGGCGAGGCCCTGGAACCCGGTGAGATCTCCGGGGAGAGCCTCTTCAGCAACGGGTCCGCGACCATCGACGGGGAGGCGCAGGACTACCGCTTCGCGGCCGTCGAGGTGGAGACCCACGACCGCGGGCACCTCAAGGTCTACGCCGGTTCCCCGCTGGCCGCCGAACACGGGGCCGTGCGCACCGCGCTGACGGTGATGCTGATCGGGTTCCCGCTGCTGCTCGGTGTCGTCGCGGCCGTGACCTGGCTGGTGACCCGGCGGGCCCTGCGGCCCGTGGAAGGGATCCGGCGCGAGATGGCCGCGATCACCCAGTCCGAGGATCTCGCCCGGCGCGTTCCGGAGCCGGACACGCACGACGAGATCGCCCGGCTGGCCAGCACCACCAACGAGACGCTCGCGGCGCTGGAGACGTCCGTGGAGCGGCAGCGGCGGTTCGTCGCCGATGCCTCCCACGAACTGCGCAGTCCGATCGCCTCGCTGCGGACCCAGCTGGAGGTGGCCGCCGCGCACCCCGAGCTGCTGGACCTCGACGGGGCCGTGGAGGACACCGTCCGGCTCCAGCGGCTGGCGGCCGATCTGCTGCTGCTCGCCCGGCTGGACGCGGGGGAGCGGCCCAACGACGCGAAGGTAGACCTCGCCGGGCTCGCCCGGGAGGCGGCCGAGGGGCGGACGGGTGTGACCGTGGACGCGGAGCCGGTGGAGGTGGCCGGCTCGCGGGGGCAGCTGGGCCGGGTGCTCGCCAATCTGCTCGACAACGCCCAGCGGCACGCCCGGTCGGCCGTGACCGTGAACGTGCGGAGCGAGGGCGACCGGGCCGTGGTCGGGGTGGCCGACGACGGTGACGGGGTGCCCGACGGCGACCGGGAGCGGATCTTCGAACGGTTCGTCCGGCTGGACGCGGCCCGCAGCCGCGACGACGGCGGAGCCGGGCTGGGGCTCGCCATCGCCCGCGACGTGGCCGTCCGGCACGGCGGGACGCTCACGGCCGGACGGGGGCCCGCAGGCGGAGCCCTGTTCGAACTCCGCCTGCCGCTCGTCTAGCGGGGGCTGCGGCTACGGGCGCCCGCGCTGGCCGCGCAGGTGCTCCGCGATGGGCTTGAGGGCCTTGTCGAGCTCGGTCAGGGCCTCGGGGGACAGCAGGTCGATGAAGTGCCTGCGCACGGACGCCACGTGGTGGGGCGCGACCTTCTGCATCGTCGCCATGCCGTGCTCGGTGAGGACCGCGTAGAGCCCCCGGCGGTCCGACTCGCAGTTCTCCCGCCGGACCAGGTTCGCGTTCTCCATACGCGTGATCTGGTGCGAGAGGCGGCTCTTGGACTGGAGGGTGGCGGAGGCGAGATCACTCATCCGCATCCTCTGGCCCTCGGACTCGGAGAGATTCACCAGGATCTCGTAGTCGTTCATTGTCAGGCCGAACGGCTGCAGGTCCTTCTCGAGCTGGTACGTCAACAGCCTGTTGACCTCCAGGTGGGTGCGCCAGGCGCACTGCTCCGCATCGGTCAGCCAGCGGGTGGCCGTCTCGGTCTCCATGAATGAAGTCTACCTAAAAGGTTGAAAGGCGAACTAGTGAGGGGTGGCGTGTGACGACGTACGCCTGGCGAACAACAGTGCGCAGACGTTCGATGTCACACTCCGCAGACTACCGCTCACAGCCCGAAGCGACGCTGGAGGTCCCCCAGCTGTCCGGGAAGGCGCGGTACGCCGGACTGTCCGGCCTGAGGGCTGTGCGCCCCGCCACCGGGCACGCCGGCCTGATGCGGAACGGTCCCCGTGGCCTGCTCCGCCATCAGGGTCTCCGACGACTGGAGCAGCACCGTCCCGGCGCCGACGAACTCGAACTGGTGCTCCTCGCCGGAGGCCCCGCCGAGGCCCGTCAGTGCACGTAGACCGCCCATGACGCCGGTCATGTACCCGTGGTCGTAGTGGTGGCACGGGGAGGGGCAGTCGGCCCAGCCGACCAGGGCCTGGGGGTCGACCCGGATCGGGGGTTCCATGAACACCACCGGCCCGTTCGACGCGGCCACGAACTTTCCGGTTCCGATGAGGGTCAGAAAACCCGGCACGATTGATTGCTTCAGTGACAGAGTTGGCTGAAAAGCGAGGAGGTTGCCGGAGCGAATGGTCAGGTTGCCGTCTTCGAGGTCGTACGAATTGACGTCGAAGGCCCGGTCGGCGAGGAGCATCTTGCCCGAGCCCTCCGCCACGACCCAGTCGCTCGCGTGCAGTGGCGAATGGAAGGACGTACGCACCAGACGGTCCAGCCGGCCGTGTCCGACGCCGTTGAAGTCGATCGACCCGTAGTAGGCGATCATCTTCCCCTTCTGCAGGAACCACTGGCTCCCCTTGAGCTCCACGCAGAAGGAGTAGGCGTTCACGTTGTCGTCGGGCGGCAGTGTCGCCGGGTCGAAGACCACGGGGCCGGCGCCGGGGCTTCCGTACGTGCTCACAGCTTCTCCTCCGACGCCTGGACGTACACCGCACCGCTGCCACTGAGCTCCAGCTGGAACGCCTCGCCCGAGCCGCGCCCCACCATGTCCCGCCAGCCAAGGGCCGTGGACAGCTTGTTGCGGACGTCGCCGTGGTGGGCGACGTAGGCCTGCGGGTCCACATGGACCGGCCGTTGCGGGGTGATCGGGATCTCGATGACGCCGCCGTGGGCCATGACCGCGACGGCCCCCTGCCCCTTCAGCGTCGTCGTGAACAGGCCCTGGCCGCTGACCTGCCCGCGCACCATGCCCATCACGCCGCCCTGCGAGCCCAGGAACATCGTGCCCTGCTGGAGCGAGCCCTCGAAGGCCAGGAGGCGGTCCGCCTCCACGTACAGGGTGTCGCCGGCCAGCCGGATCACCTGGATGTGGTGCCCGCCGTGCCCGAACAGGACCGTGCCGCTGCCCTCGACGGTCATCAGGGGCGTGTCCTCGTCGGCGACCCGGCGGCCGATCATCGACATGATCCCGCCCTGGCCGCCCGCCGTGTTGGGCGTGAAGGACACCTCACCCTGGTACGCGAGCATCGCGCCGCGCTGGCTGAACAGCCGCTGCCCCGGCGCGACCGTCGCCTCGATCATCTTCGCGTTGATCTCCCGGAAGGCCATCTCACACGTCTCCCGCGATCGTGTTCCGCTCGCTCGGCTGCACGTACACCAGCCCGTCCCCCTCGAAGCGCATCTGGAAGGCCTCGCCGCCGCCCTCCCCGAGCAGCGTGCGGAAGGTCACACCGGACTGGAAGGACTGCCGCAGGTTGCCCTGGTGCGCCACGTACGCCCCCGGGTCGACGGTCAGCGGGTACTGCGCGCTCACCCGCAGCACCACCGCCGGGCCGTCCGACATGATCGCCGCCTGGCCGTGGCCCTCGACGGTCGTCGTGAACAGCCCGTTGCCCTGCGAGGCGCCGCGCAGACCCGTGAACTCCGTGCCCGTGCGCAGCCCGCCGTCGGTCGCGAGCAGGTTGCTCGACTCGACGTAGAGCTTGTCGCCCTGGATGCTGACCAGGTTGATCTCGGAGGCGCGGTCCGCGAACCAGCAGGTCCCCCGCCCCTTCACCTCCATCAACGTCATCTGCTCACCGGTCAGCCGCCGGGTCACCATGCCCCGGATGCCCTCGCCGCCGCCGCTGAGCTTCTTGAAGGCCATCTCCCCGTCGTACGCGACCATCGAGCCGTTCTTCGCCTTCACGGCATCCCCGGTCATGTCGACGGCGAGCACCTTGCTGCTCTGAAGTCGGAACATCGCCACGACTGGAAGGTAGCCGCAGGCCGGGCCCCGCGGACAGGCCCCGTGGGTGGAGAACGACCCTGACCGCACCCCTAGGGGCCGGGTGTCGAGGCGGTTTGCCACAATGGGCAGACGCTTGTGCGCGTGTTCACAAACTGTTTCTCTCCCACCGAAGGTGACCCGTGGACCTCAAGACCGCCACCGCCATCCGCCGCCTCCGCCTGGTATCGGCGCCCGAGGCGATCTCCTTCCTGCTGCTGCTGGTCTGCTCCGTGCTGAAGCGGACCACGGACTTCAACGCCGTGCCGGTGATGGGTGCGGTACACGGTGGGCTCTTCGTCCTGTACGTGATCTTCTGGGCCGACGCGTGGAACCGGGCGAAGTGGTCGCTGAAGACCGCCGCGCTGTACTTCGTCCTGTCGGTGCTGCCCGCCGGCGGGTTCGTCGCCGAGCGCCGGCTGCGGCGTGAGGCCGAGGACGCCGTCATCGCGACGCGGGCCCGCAAGGAAGGCGTGGTGGGCGCGTGATCGTCGCCTTCTCCGTGACGCCGCTCGGGGTCGGTGAGGACGTGGGGGAGTACGTCGCCGACGCCGTGCGGGTGGTCCGCGAGTCGGGGCTGCCGAACCGTACCGACGCGATGTTCACCTCCGTCGAAGGGGAGTGGGACGAGGTCATGGACGTCGTCCGGCGTGCGGTCGCCGCGGTGGAGCGGCGGGCACCCCGGGTCTCCCTCGTCCTCAAGGCGGACATCCGCCCGGGCGTGACGGACGGCCTCACCTCCAAGGTGGACACCGTGGAGCGGCACCTCGCCGAATAGCCGCCGGGAGCGGGGCCCGGCCCGGGTCAGCCCGTGGCGTTGCGGGCCAGTTCCAGGGCGTACTCCGGCCACCAGCGCCCCGCCGCCGGGCCGCCCTCGCAGGTTCCGTCCGACTCCCCGGGCCGCTTGATCCACAAGAAGGCGTCCACGATGGGTTCGCCGGTGCCGGTCGTCGGCGGGGTGCCGAGCGCCCGGCCCGGCGGATTGCACCACGCCCCGGACAGGGGCCCGTTGCCGTTGCGGCTGGTGTCGATGATGAAGTGCTTGCCACCGAGGGCTCCGGCGAGCCGCACTCCGTACTCCGTGGTCACCTCGGTCGTCTGGAAGTTGGCGACGTTCAGCGCGAAGCCGTCCGCCTGCTCGATCCCGGCCCGCTTCAGCGGCTCCACCAGCCTGGCCGGCTCCCGGATCCAGCCCGCGTTGCCCGCGTCCAGGTACACCTTGGTGTTGGGCTGCTGCTTGAGCCGGGCGACGGCCTCGCCGAGCAGCTCCTCGCGCTCGGCGTGGTACTCGCCCGGGGTGCAGCCGTCCACCACGTGCGCGAGCGCGTCGGGCTCCAGGACGACCAGGGCCTCGGCCTCGCCGAGGGCGTCGGCGAACGTCCCGATCCACTCCCGGTAGGCGTTCCCGTCCGCCGCCCCGCCCGCCGAGTGCCCGCCGCAGTCGCGGTGCGGGATGTTGTAGGCGACGAGGACCGCCGTCTTCCCCTCCCGGCCGGCGGCCGAGGCCGCCGCCCTCACCGTCGGCGCCGGGTCCGTACCGCCCGCGGGCCACAGCGCGACCGGCTGGTCGGCGATCCGCCGGATCAGCTCGGCGTCCTGCCCGCGGCCCTGCCGCTTCCAGAGCTGAGCCTGCCGGGCCGCGGGGCTCTCGGGGTCGGTCCAGAAGGGGGAGGAGCCGGCCGCGTAGGCGGCCTTCCCGGCGTCGGTGCCGGACGTCGTCGCGGCGGGGGACGAGCAGCCCGCGGCGAGAGCGAGCACCGCGAGTGCCGCGAAGGCGTGGATCAGCCGGGGCATGCCGCTCCCTGGGGTGACGTGCAGTGACGAAGGGGACGCCAATCGTTACACACGGCAATGAAACGTCCGGGAAAGGACATGGCCTCTCCGTACTCCTGCCGGAACCGATGCCGCCCGCCCGAAGGGCGAGACAGGGCTGACCACGATGTGACCGGCCGGTAAGGTCGGGTTCGTGCCGAAGCCGCTCAGTCTCTCCTTCGACCCGATCGCGCGCGCCGACGAACGCTGGAAGCAGCGCTGGGGAAACGTGCCGTCCATGGCCGCGATCACCTCGATCATGCGCGCCCAGCAGATCCTCCTCGCCGAGGTCGACGCGGTGGTCAGGCCGTACGGGCTGACGTTCGCGCGCTACGAGGCGCTGGTGCTGCTCACCTTCTCCAAGTCCGGCGAGCTGCCGATGTCCAAGATCGGCGAGCGCCTCATGGTGCACCCCACGTCGGTGACGAACACCGTGGACCGGCTGGTGAAGTCGGGTCTGGTCGGCAAACGGCCCAACCCGAACGACGGCCGCGGCACCCTCGCCAGCATCACCGACAAGGGCCGCGAGGTCGTCGAGTCGGCCACCCGCGACCTGATGGCGATGGACTTCGGGCTCGGCGCGTACGACGCGGAGGAGTGCGCGGAGATCTTCGCGATGCTGCGGCCGCTGCGCCTCTCGGCGGGCGACTTCCAGGAGGAGTGACCCGGGGCAAGATCTGCCGGAACGGGTCGTTACGCTCGACGTCATGAAAAAGAGCGTGCTGACTCGCTACCGCGTGATGGCCTACGTCACCGGCGTGCTGCTGGTCCTGCTGACCTTCGGCATGATCGGCAAGTATGTGCTCGACCTGAACGGCGCGGCCGACTTCACGCGCGTCGTCAGCATCGCGCACGGCTGGCTGTACGTCGTGTACCTGATCTTCGCCTTCGACCTGGGCTCCAAGGCGAAGTGGCCGGTGGCCAAGCAGCTGTGGGTGCTGCTCGCCGGGACCGTTCCCACGGCCGCGTTCTTCGTGGAGCGCCGGATCAGCCGCGAGCTGGAGGGCCGGATCGCCGAGGACGCGCCCGCGCCCGTCAAGGCGTAACCGCGCAGGCGTCACCACCGCCGCACGCACGCGTGCGGCGGTGATTCTCACCCGTTCGCCAGGTCACTCCCGTCAGCCATCGACATTTACTAGGACGTCCAAGTAAATTCGAGGGTATGGACGCTGACGCCATCGAGGAGGGCCGCCGCCGCTGGCAGGCCCGGTACGACGCCGCACGCAAGCGCGAGGCCGACTTCACCACGCTCTCCGGCGACCCCGTGGAGCCGGTGTACGGGCCGCGGCCCGGTGACACCTACGACGGGTTCGACCGGATCGGCTGGCCCGGGGAGTACCCCTTCACCCGCGGCCTGTACGCGACCGGCTACCGAGGGCGGACGTGGACCATCCGGCAGTTCGCCGGGTTCGGCAACGCCGAGCAGACCAACGAGCGCTACAAGATGATCCTCCGCAACGGCGGAGGCGGGCTCTCGGTCGCCTTCGACATGCCGACGCTCATGGGCCGTGACTCCGACGACCCCCGCTCGCTGGGCGAGGTCGGGCACTGCGGCGTCGCCATCGACTCGGCGGCCGACATGGAGGTCCTGTTCAAGGACATCCCGCTGGGCGACGTCACGACGTCGATGACCATCAGCGGCCCGGCCGTCCCCGTCTTCTGCATGTACCTGGTCGCCGCCGAACGGCAGGGCGTCGACCCGTCCGTCCTCAACGGCACGCTCCAGACGGACATCTTCAAGGAGTACATCGCCCAGAAGGAGTGGCTCTTCCAGCCCGAGCCGCACCTGCGGCTCATCGGCGACCTCATGGAGCACTGCGCGGCCGGCATTCCCGCGTACAAGCCGCTGTCCGTGTCCGGCTACCACATCCGCGAGGCCGGGTCGACGGCCGCGCAGGAGCTGGCCTACACGCTCGCGGACGGCTTCGGGTACGTCGAGCTGGGCCTCTCACGCGGGCTGGACGTGGACGTCTTCGCCCCCGGCCTGTCCTTCTTCTTCGACGCGCACGTCGACTTCTTCGAGGAGATCGCCAAGTTCCGCGCGGCGCGGCGCATCTGGGCCCGCTGGATGCGCGACGTCTACGGCGCGAAGTCCGAGAAGGCCCAGTGGCTGCGCTTCCACACGCAGACGGCCGGGGTCTCCCTCACCGCGCAGCAGCCGTACAACAACGTCGTACGCACCGCCGTGGAGGCCCTGGCGGCCGTGCTGGGCGGCACGAACTCGCTGCACACCAACGCGCTCGACGAGACCCTCGCCCTGCCGAGCGAGCAGGCCGCGGAGATCGCGCTGCGCACGCAGCAGGTGCTGATGGAGGAGACCGGCGTCGCCAACGTGGCCGACCCGCTGGGCGGTTCCTGGTACGTCGAGCAGCTGACCGACCGCATCGAGGCGGACGCGGAGAAGATCTTCGAGCAGATCAAGGAGCGCGGGCTGCGGGCCCACCCCGACGGGCGGCACCCCATCGGCCCGATCACCTCCGGAATCCTGCGCGGCATCGAGGACGGCTGGTTCACCGGGGAGATCGCCGAGTCGGCGTTCCGGTACCAGCAGGCGCTGGAGAAGGGCGACAAGAGGGTCGTCGGAGTGAACTGCCACGACGGGTCGGTCACCGGGGACCTGGAGATCCTGAGGGTCAGCCACGAGGTGGAGCGCGAGCAGGTCCGGGCGCTGGGCGGCCGCAAGGCGGCCCGGGACGACGCCGCGGTGCGCACCGCGCTCGACGCGATGCTGGCCGCCGCCCGCAGCGGCGCCAACATGATCGAGCCGATGCTGGACGCCGTGCGGGCGGAGGCCACGCTCGGGGAGATCTGCGGGGTGCTGCGGGACGAGTGGGGGGTGTACACCGAGCCCGCGGGGTTCTGAGGCCGTCCTGGCGCGGGTGCCGGTACCGGCACCGGCACCGGTCCTCGGCTCCGCCGGGGCGGGTGGCTCCTCGGGCGACCGGCCGGAGTGCGGCCGGAGCGCAACCGGAGCGCCCTTGCCGTCCGCGGCGCGGGACGCGCCCGGAACCGACCGTCCCCGGACGGCTTGCTCCGGCGCATGCGCAGGGCCGCGCCGCCCGGGCCAGGGCGACGTCGCCGGTCGCCGGAGGTCGGGCGCCGGAAGTCGGATCCGTGCCGCCGTGAGCGCGGACGGTCGTGCGGCACCATACGCAGCAGTGCACGATCCGCTGACGACTGGAGGACCTTCGTGGAGCCCATCACGGCAGGACTGCTCGTGGCTCTCGCCTCGGGGACGGCAGGTGCGGCCGGGGAGCAGATCTGGGCGTCCCTGCGCGAGCTCGTCACCCGAAGGGGTTCGCGGGCCGGCGACGAGGAGCCGGCGGTGCCCGCCGAACCCCCGCGCACCGAGGAACGGGCCGGACAGCTCGCCGCGCTGCTCAACGAACGCGCCGGGCAGGACCCGGACTTCGCCGCCGCGCTGGAGATCTGGCGGCGGCGGGCGGACGCGCAGGTCGCGTCACCCACCGGTGACGTGCACAACGAGATCTCCGGTGGCACTCAGACCACGGTGATCCAGGGCCGGGACATCCACGGCGACATCACCATCGGCGGCCGCCCCTCCTGAGCGGGCCACCGGGGCGGGCGGGGGCGCGGCTCAGCCGTCGGCCGGGTGGGCGGCCTCTCCCGCCAGTCCCCGCAGCAGCACGCCGGTGAAGCGGTGGACCCATTCCTCGTCCGCCGGTTCCGCGCTCACCAGCGTGCGGTGGACCACCGCGCCCGCGACCATGTCGAAGATCAGGTCGACCGTGCGGGCGGACGAGGCGGGGTCCGGTTCCGCGGGGAGTTCGCCCCGGGCCTGGGCCCGCGAGCGGCCCTCCAGGACCAGCCGCTTCTGGCGGTCGACGACCGACGCCCGGATGCGTTCCCGCAGGGCATCGTCCCGGGTGGACTCCGCCACCACCGCCATCAGGCCGCTCCTCGCCTCGGGAAGAGCCAGGATCGAGGCGAACTGCAGGACCACGCCCTCGATGTCGGCGGCCAGGGAACCGCGGTCGGGGAGTTCCAGCTCGTCGAAGAGTTCCGCGACCGCGTCGACGACCAGTTCGTTCTTGCCCGCCCAACGGCGGTAGAGGGTGGTCTTCGCAACCCCGGCGCGCGTCGCGACGTCCCCCAGGGTGAGCTTGGACCAGCCCAGTTCCACCAGAGCCTCGCGGGTCGCGGCCAGGATCGCGGCGTCCGCCGTGGCGCTGCGCGGGCGCCCGGTTCGGCTGGCTGGGCTGCGGCTCTGCATCTCACGACCATAGACCCGGCGGTTCCCGTGCAGCCCGTGAGGGAGATCACCGGGGGGTGGTGTCCCGGGGCCCCGGCGGGGCATTACGCTACGACTCGTAGCGAAAGCCTGTGCTGGACGTGCACGGGCCTCGCGCACCGGCGTGGGGTGGGGACCCGGCGCCGAAAGGCACCGGACCGGCCTGGCTTTCACACCGTTTTTCACACGCGCGCGCAGGACGGGGGAGGATAGGCGCATGCAGCCACGGAACATGTCCATGAGCGGAGTCGTCGACCTCGCCGCGGTGAAGGCGGCCCAGGAGGCCAAGGCGAAGGCGGAGCAGGCGCGCGCGCAGTCCGCCCGGGAGGGCGGGGCGGGGGCGATCTCCCCGGCCGATCTCGTCATCGACGTCGACGAGGCGGGGTTCGAGAGGGACGTCCTGCAGCGTTCCGCCGAGGTGCCCGTCGTCATCGACTTCTGGGCCGAGTGGTGTGAGCCCTGCAAGCAGCTCAGCCCGGTCCTGGAGCGGCTGGCCGTCGAGTACAACGGCCGCTTCCTGCTCGCCAAGGTCGACGTCGACGCCAACCAGATGCTGATGCAGCAGTTCGGCATCCAGGGAATCCCCGCGGTGTTCGCGGTCGTCGCGGGTCAGGCGCTGCCGCTCTTCCAGGGAGCGGCCGGCGAGGCGCAGATCCGGCAGACCCTGGACCAGCTGGTGCAGGTCGGCGAGCAGCGCTTCGGCCTGACCGGTCTCACCGTCGACCCCGAGGCCGATCCGGGCGGTGCCCCGCAGCCCGCCGAGCGGCCGGCCGGCCCGCACGACGGGCTCCTGGAAGCCGCCGTGCAGGCGCTCGACTCGGGCGATCTGTCCGGCGCCGTCCAGGCGTACAAGAACGTCCTGAACGAGGACCCGGGCAACGAGGAGGCCAAGCTGGGCCTCGCCCAGGCCGAGTTGCTCCAGCGGGTGCAGGGCGTCGACCCGCAGCAGGTGCGCCGGGACGCGGCCGACAAGCCGGCCGATGTGCAGGCGCAGATCGCCGCCGCCGACCTGGATCTGGTGGGCGGCCATGTCGAGGACGCGTTCGGCCGGCTCATCGAGACCGTGCAGCGCACGGTGGGTGACGACCGGGACACCGTACGGATGCGGCTGCTGGAGCTGTTCGAGGTCGTCGGGCCCGACGACCCCCGGGTGATCGCGGCGCGCAGGGCGCTGGCGCGCGCCCTGTTCTGACCAGTCGTTAAACACGCGGGCATGTGGTGCCCGCGTGAAAAGTTTGCCGATAGAAGGTCACTGCGGCCGCGCTTTACCAAATCTTGGTAATCGCGGCCGCTGTTACTACGAGTAAGTCGTAGGCGTTGATCTGTCGGATTCTGTCCATCGATCAACAGCTTTGTACCGGCGTTCGACAACACCCTGTGTCGTCGGCCGAGACCGATGGGTCGTTGTTCGGTTATCCGGCCGTTACTAGCGAGTAACGAACCCCCTTGTGCGGGCGGCGAGAATGCACCACGATCGGCCACGCTCGGTCCAATCCCGTACCCCGGCAGCCGGTTGGGTCACGGGACAACCTGGGTCCCCACCGAGCAGAGCCGGCGGCAGTGGCGCCGGCTCTTGGACAGGGGGGTCTTCGCCCTCCCGGCGAAGCCTGTCCAGCAGGGTTGTGCGTGATGCGTGTCAGGCGCGACCAGTGGTTGTCGCTCGGGGGTGATCGCCGGTGATTCGGGCGCAGTTGCGCCGCCGAGTGCAGGCGCTCTCCTTCCCGAGGACGTAGCACTTCTCCCATCCCTGCCCGGCTGAGCCGCCCATCGGGGCGAGCCAGGACAGGAGATGTACGTCCGAGAAGGAGGAAATATGGAGTCCCAGGTGCGTGGCGGGACCAGATGGAAGCGGTTCGCTGTGGTCATGGTGCCCAGCGTCGCCGCCACGGCTGCGATAGGTGTCGCCCTCGCGCAGGGCGCTCTCGCCGCGTCGTTCAGTGTCTCCGGGCAGTCGTTCAAGGTCACGACCGACCAGCTCGTCGGTACGGGCTTCTCGCAGTACGGCGCCCTCGATGAGGGATACACGATGGACGGCAAGAAGGCCGTCCACCCGGTCGCCGTCTCGTCGTTCAAGCAGGCGACGATCAAGAACCTGTGCCAGTCGGTCGTCACCCCGAACATTCCGGTGCTCGGGAACGTCAGCCTGATCCTGCGTGCGGGTCAGGGTGCGAAGCCGGTCGAGGCGCAGAACCTCTACATCGATGTCGCCGACCTGAGCGCCGACGCGACGTTCGAGAACATCGACATCGGTGTGGCCGCCAAGGACGCCAACAAGGGTCCGGCCATGAGGAAGGGCGAGACGGCGAACCCGTACGGCTTCGCCCAGCAGGCCGACAAGGCGACCCTGACCGACGTGAAGCAGACGGCGTGGGCGACCACTGCCGGAACCTTCAAGCTCAGCGGCCTGAAGATGTCGCTGTCGACGGGTGTCAAGGAGTGCTACTAAGCACTCGATGACGGGCGGGGGAGCCGGTGGCGCCCCCGCCCGTCCACCTTCCGGCCGCGCCTTCACGCGGGGCCCACATCACCACCACAGCAACGCTGTACCAGGGAGCTGTTTTTCCATGAGCGCCGAGACTCCTGCCGCCACCGGCCAGTTCACCGTCCGGAGGCAGCAGTTCCGCGCCTGGCGGGGTGAGCGGCCGTTCTGGGCCGGGCTGTTCGTCCTCCTCAGTGGACTGCCCATCGCCTACTTCCCGTACGCGAACCTCCAGATCGGTCACCTGACGCTGGCGATGGCGACCACCGCGGGTGCCGGGTCCCTGATCATCGGCGTGCTGCTCGTCGTACTGGGCGTGAGCCTCTGGTTCCAGAAGCACGTCCGCGTCTTCGCGGGAGTCGCGGCGATCCTGCTGGCGCTGGTGTCCATCCCCGTGTCGAACCTCGGCGGCTTCCTCATCGGCTTCCTCCTCGCCCTGGTGGGCGGGGCGATGGCCGTGGCATGGGCGCCGGGCGCACGTCCCGCGGGACAGTCCGCCGCCATGGCCAGCACCGGCACGGGCGGGACTCCCGAGGCAACGGACCACGAGACCACGGTGCTGCGGCCCGTGGACGCGGTGGACGAGCCGAACGATCTGTCAGGAACGAACCCGGCCAACGGGGCGAACGGGAGGCACAGTGCCGGCTGACGAGGTGACCCACGGGGCTGATGTGGGGGCGTCCCGTGTGAGAACCGGGCCGCGCCACGCGGCACCCAAGAAGCCGCTGTTCACCAGGTTCAGCAGGCCGACCGGCAAGGCGATAGCCATGGCGGCGATGCCGACGGCGGTGCTCATGGGCATGGGCTTCACGTCGACGCTCGCCATCGCCGACAGCGACACCCCGGCGGCCCCGACGTCGAAGAGCCTGACGGCCGACGAGTACAAGGACTGCGTGGCGGCCCTGGAGGACTCCGAGAAGGACTCCAAGGGCGACGAGTCCGCCTCGCCCACGCCGTCCCCCTCGGCGAGCGAAGGCGCCACGGACGAGAAGGACGACCAGGGCGACACGGCTCCGAAGCCGTCCCCCTCGGGCGGCACGGACGCGAACAACGGCGGTTCCTCCCCGTCGGATTCAGGTGCCGACGACGAGGCCGAGCCGACGCCGACCCCGTCCACGAGCGCGCCCGCCACGGGCGGCGACGACGCGGCGGCCACGCCGTCCCCCTCGCCGTCCGAGAGTGGCGGCAACGTGCTGGAGGACATCGGCGACGCCATCGGCGGCATCTTCGACGGCGGAAACGGCGAGGAGAAGGACGAGGCGAGTTCCAGCCCGACCCCGTCCGCCCCGGCGACCGAGAGCACCGAGAAGCCGGCCGAGGACACCTCCGGGGCCGAGCAGGACACGGCCGAGGAGGCCGCCGGCACGGTCGAGGACACCGTCAAGGACACCACCGGCAAGGCGTCCGACACGGTGCAGGACACCGGCAAGACGGTGGAGGACACCACCAAGGCCGTCGAGAAGGCCGCCGAGGACGCGGCGGAGAAGGCGAAGGAGGCCACCGCCTCGCCGAGCCCCTCCCCGAGCGCCAGCACGGACCCCGACGACTGCCCGGCCGCCACCGACGCCGAGGGCGGCGTCGACAACAAGGTGCCCCTGCCCGACGACCCGTGGTTCCTCAACGCCAGTTCGCTGACGCTGAAGGGCGCCGACTACAAGGGCGTCGTCGAGGTGCGCACCGCCAACGGCACCGTCAAGAAGGTCCTGAAGTACGTCATATCGGGCGGCACCGACATCGGTGACCTGCACCAGACCGTCAAGGACAAGCAGTCCGGCAAGACCTACCACGTGCAGGCGGCCAAGGGCTCGACGTCCACGATCCGCGACGGCGACACCGTGATGTACACGGAGAGCATCTCCGGCAACCTGCTCGGGCTGATACCGATCACGTTCGACCCGGAGCACCCGCCGCCGCTGAACATCCCGCTGATCTACTTCACCAACGTGAAGGTCCAGCAGGCCGGCCAGTTCGGCGGGACCCTGCACGTGCCGGGGCTGCACAACTTCGTCACCGACTGAGCGCCCCTCAGAGCCCGTTCGGGAGCCGCACACACCGAGGGCGCCCCCTGGAACCCAGGAGGCGCCCTCGGTGGCGTGCAGGGGCCCTCACGGCCTTCGTGTGTGCACTGGGAAAGAGGAGAGGTTGAGGACCCAGCTGAAACTGACCCGCGACGGCGACGTGTTCATCGTGCGGCTCACACCCCGTCAGGTGGCGGCGATGTACGAGGCGCTGAGTCATCTGAGCGAACGGGACTACGGTGACACGGAGCTGACCCTGTTGGTCGGCTCGGGCCGGGAGGCCGTCGACGCGCTCGTGGAACGCCTGGCCGGACGGCGCACGGAGTCATGCGACTTCCGCCTCACCATGGAGGAACTCCACATGGTGCACAGCGCGCTGTGCACCGCACCCACCCTGTTCCTCGAGCGCAGCGGCCTCTTCGCGGAGGAGCCGTTCAACATCCGCCTGGGCTTCTACCGGGAGAACTTCTACGCCCTGGCCCATGCCGTCCTTAGGGCGGCTGCCGAGGCGTGACACCCGACGCAAGCCACTGAGCGCATCAGGACGAGGGCGCCCCCTGGATCCCAGGAGGCGCCCTCGGTGGCGTGCAGGGCCCTCACGGCCCTGCGCGGATCAGCCCTTGGCCTCGCCCAGGTGGTGGACCCGCACCATGTTCGTGGTGCCGGGCACGCCGGGGGGCGAACCGGCCGTGATGACCACGATGTCGCCCTCGTTGAAGCGGTTCAGCTTCACCAGCTCCTGCTCGACCAGGTCGACCATCTCGTCGGTGCTGTTCACGAACGGCACGACGTGCGGCTCCACGCCCCAGCTCAGCGCCATCTGGTTGCGGGTGCCCTCGTCGGTGGTGAAGGCGATGATCGGCTGGACCGCGCGGTAGCGCGAGAGCCGGCGGGCGGTGTCGCCGGACTGGGTGAAGGCCACCAGACCCCGGCCGCCGAGGAAGTCGGCGATCTCGCACGCGGCCCGGGCCACCGAACCGCCCTGCGTGCGCGGCTTCTTGCCCGGCACCAGCGGCTGCAGGCCCTTGGACATCAGCTCCTGCTCGGCCGCGGCGACGATCTTCGACATCGTCTTCACGGTCTCGATCGGGTACGCGCCCACGCTCGACTCGGCGGACAGCATGACCGCGTCGGCGCCGTCCAGGATCGCGTTGGCCACGTCGGAGGCCTCGGCGCGGGTCGGACGGGAGTTGGTGATCATCGACTCCATCATCTGGGTCGCCACGATCACCGGCTTGGCGTTGCGCCGGCACAGCTCGATCAGGCGCTTCTGCACCATGGGGACCTTCTCGAGCGGGTACTCGACGGCGAGGTCACCACGGGCGACCATCACGCCGTCGAACGCCATCACGACGTCCTCCATGTTCTGCACCGCCTGCGGCTTCTCCACCTTGGCGATGACCGGGACGCGGCGGCCCTCCTCGTCCATGATGCGGTGCACGTCCTGGACGTCCTTGGCGTCGCGGACGAAGGACAGCGCGACCAGGTCGCAGCCCATGCGCAGCGCGAAACGGAGGTCCTCGACGTCCTTCTCGGACAGAGCGGGCACGTTGACGGCCGCGCCGGGCAGGTTGATGCCCTTGTGGTCGGAGATGACGCCGCCCTCGATGACGATCGTCTTCACGCGGTGGCCCTCGACCGCGGTGACCTTCAGCTCGACGTTGCCGTCGTTGATGAGGACCTGGTCGCCCTTGGTGACGTCGCCGGGCAGACCCTTGTAGGTCGTCCCGCAGATCGTCTTGTCGCCCGGGACGTCCTCGGTGGTGATGGTGAACTCGTCACCGCGCACCAGCTCCACGGGACCCTCGGCGAAGGTCTCCAGGCGGATCTTGGGGCCCTGGAGGTCGGCGAGGACACCGATGGCCCGGCCGGTCTCCTTGGCGGCGGCACGGACGCGGTCGTACCGGCCCTGGTGCTCGGCGTGCGAGCCGTGGCTGAAGTTGAAGCGGGCCACGTTCATGCCGGCTTCGATCAACGCGACAAGCTGATCGTGGGAGTCGACCGCGGGGCCGAGAGTACAGACGATTTTCGAACGGCGCATGGGGGCGATCCTATCGGTTTGTTTCCCGGCGGAATATTCCGTCTGGCGGAAAATACAAAAGGGCGGGTTGCCGCTCAGGTGTGATTCCCCGAACCAATTACCAGCGCGTAGGTCTGTGTCGCGATCTCCAATTCCTCGTCAGTAGGCACCACCGCCACCGCGACCCGGGCGCCGTCGGGCGAGATGAGCCGCGCCTCGTCGCCGCGCACGGCGTTGCGCTCGCCGTCCACCGCGAGGCCCAGCTCCTCCAGGCCCGCCAGGGCGGCCGCCCGCACGGGAGCCGCGTTCTCGCCGACACCGGCGGTGAAGGCGACCGCGTCCACCCGCCCGAGCACGGCGTAATAGGCGCCGATGTACTTCTTCAGCCGGTGAATGTAGATGTCGAACGCCAGCTCCGCCTGCTCGTCGCCCTCGTCGACGCGGCGGCGGATCTCCCTCATGTCGTTGTCACCGCACAGACCGATCAGACCGCTCTTCTTGTTGAGAAGAGTGTCGATCTCGTCGGCGGACATTCCACCAACACGCATCAAATGGAAGATGACGGCCGGGTCCATGTCTCCGGAGCGCGTACCCATCACGAGCCCCTCCAAAGGCGTCAGCCCCATGGAGGTGTCCACGCAGCGACCGCCCCGCACGGCCGACGCCGACGCCCCGTTGCCCAGGTGCAGCACGATCACGTTCGTCTCGGACGGGTCCTTGCCCAGCAGCTCGGCGGTGGCCCGGGAGACATATGCGTGCGAGGTGCCGTGGAAGCCGTAGCGCCGCACGCGGTGCTCGTCGGCGGTCTTCACGTCGATCGCGTAGCGGGCGGCCGACTCCGGCATGGTCGTGTGGAACGCGGTGTCGAAGACGGCGACCTGCGGCAGGTCGGGCCGCAGCACCTGGGCCGTGCGGATGCCGGTGAGGTTGGCCGGGTTGTGCAGCGGGGCCACCGGGATGAGCCGCTCGATCTCGGCGAGCACCGCGCCGTCGATCACGGTCGGCTCGGTGAAGGTCTTGCCGCCGTGCACCACCCGGTGCCCGATCGCGGCCAGTTCGGGCGAGTCCAGGCCCAGTCCGTCCTTGGCGAGCTCCTCGGCCACGGCCTTCAGGGCGGCGTCGTGATCCGCGATCGCACCGCCGCGCTCCCGGCTCTCGCCCCCGGCCGGGGTGTGCTTCAGCCGGGAGGTCTGCTCGCCGATGCGCTCGACCAGGCCCACCGCCAGCCGGCTGCTGTCGCGCATGTCGAGCAGCTGGTACTTCACCGACGAGGAGCCGGAGTTGAGGACGAGGACACGGGTCGGGCTGCTCACTGGGCGGTCGCCTTCTCGCTCGGGGACGGGGCGGGGGTCTGGGCCTGGGCCTGGATCGCCGTGATGGCGACGGTGTTCACGATGTCCGAGACCATGGCGCCCCGGGACAGGTCGTTGACCGGCTTGCGCAGACCCTGGAGCACCGGGCCGACGGCGATCGCGCCGGCCGAGCGCTGCACGGCCTTGTAGGTGTTGTTGCCGGTGTTCAGGTCGGGGAAGATCAGCACGCTCGCCTGCCCGGCCACCTCGGAGCCCGGCAGCTTGGTCGCCGCGACCGACGGCTCCACGGCGGCGTCGTACTGGATCGGGCCCTCGATCTTCAGGTCGGGCCGGCGCGCGCGGACCAGCTCGGTGGCCTCGCGCACCTTGTCGACGTCGGCGCCGGAACCGGAGGTGCCGGTGGAGTACGACAGCATCGCGATCCGCGGCTCCACGCCGAACTGCTCGGCCGTGGTCGCCGACTGGATGGCGATGTCGGCGAGCTGCTCGGCGTTCGGGTCCGGGTTGACCGCGCAGTCGCCGTAGACCAGCACCTTGTCGGCCAGGCACATGAAGAACACGGACGAGACGATGTCGGCGTCCGGCTTCGTCTTGATGATCTCGAAGGCCGGGCGGATCGTCGCGGCCGTGGAGTGCACCGAGCCCGACACCATGCCGTCGGCGAGGCCCTCCTGGACCATCAGCGTGCCGAAGTAGTTCACGTCCGAGACGACGTCGTAGGCCAGCTCCACGGTGACGCCCCGGTGGGCGCGCAGGGCCGCGTACTTCTCGGCGAAGGCGTCGCGCAGTTCGGAGGCGGCGGGGTCGATCAGCTGGGACTCGCCGAGGTCGACGCCGAGATCGGCGGCCTTCTTGCGGATCAGATCGACCGGGCCGAGCAGGGTCAGGTCGCACACGCCCCGGCGCAGCAGCACCTCGGCGGCGTGCAGCACGCGTTCCTCGGTGCCCTCGGGCAGGACGACCCGGCGCAGGTCGGAGCGGGCCTGCTCCAGCAGCTTGTGCTCGAACATCATCGGCGTGACGCGGTCGCTGCTCGGCGCGGAGACGCGGCGCGCGAGGTCGACGGTGTCGGCGTAGCGCTCGAACAGGCCGAGGGCCCGCTCGGCCTTGCGCGGGGTGGCGGCGTTCAGCTTGCCCTCCAGGGAGAACAGCTGCTCGGCGGTGGGGAAGCTGGTGCCGGCCACCGACAGCACCGGGGTGCCGGGGGCGAGGCGGTCGGCGAGGGTGAGGATGTGGTCGCCGGGCACCTCGTTCAGGGTGAGCAGCACACCCGCTATCGGCGGGGTGCCGGCGCTGTGCGCGGCGAGGGAGCCGACGACCAGATCGGCGCGGTCGCCCGGGGTGACCACGAGGCAGCCCGGGGTCAGGGCGCCCAGGAAGTTCGGCAGCATCGCGCCGCCGAAGACGAAGCCGAGCACGTCCCGGGCGAGCCCCGAGTCGTCGCCCAGCACCACCTTGGCGCCGAGGGCGTGGCCGATCTGCGAGACGGTCGGCGCGGACAGCGCGGGCTCGTCGGGCAGGACGTAACAGGGCACCGGCAGCCTGGCGCCGAGCTGGCCGGCGATCTCGTCGCGGTCCTCGCGGGCCACCCGGTTGGCGACCATGGCGAGGACGTCGCAGCCGAGGGTGTCATAGGCGCGGTAGGCGTTGCGCGTCTCGGCGAGCACCGACTCGACGGTCTGCTTGCGGCCGCCGACGACCGGGATCACGGACGCGCCGAACTCGTTGGCCAGCCGGGCGTTGAGCGCCAGCTCGTCCGGGAGCTGGGTGCCGGCGTAGTCGGTGCCGAGGACCAGGACGACGTCGTAGTCCCGGGCGACCAGGTGGAAGCGGTCGACGAGGGCGGAGACCAGCTCGTCGGTGCCGGCCTCGGCCTGGAGAGCGGACGCCTCGTGGTAGTCCATGCCGTAGACGGTCGCCGGGTCCTGGGTGAGCCGGTAGCGGGCACGCAGCAGCTCGAAGAGGCGGTCGGGCCCGTCGTGGACCAGAGGGCGGAACACGCCCACCCGGTCGACCTGCCGGGTGAGGAGCTCCATGACCCCCAGTTCGACGACCTGGCGTCCGTCGCCTCGGTCGATGCCGGTCACGTACACGCTGCGGGTCACGCGCGCTCTCCGTTTCGTCTCGGATGGGGGTACGTCTCTTGCCCCACTGCTATCCAGCCAGGGGCACAAAAATCGCCCACCGAGGTGAGCAGAACCCTCTTGACAATACCTCTGCCGGTATATAAGGCGCCCATCAGACTCGGGGTGCCGCACCGGGCTGTGGAGCGTGAAACAATCGGCAGTGGCTCACCGGTGTCAACAGCGAGCAGGAGACACAGCACGATGCGTATCGGAGTTCTCACCGCAGGCGGCGACTGCCCCGGCCTGAACGCCGTGATCCGGTCGGTCGTGCACCGGGCGGTCGACAACTACGGCGACGAGGTCATCGGCTTCGAGGACGGGTACGCGGGCCTGCTCGACGGTCGCTACCGCTCCCTCGACCTGGAGTCCGTCAGCGGCATCCTCGCCCGCGGCGGCACGATCCTCGGGTCGTCCCGGCTGGAGCGCGACCGGCTCCGTGAGGCCTGTGAGAACGCCTCCGACATGATCCACGAGTTCGGCATCGACGCGCTGATCCCGATCGGCGGCGAGGGCACGCTGACGGCCGCGCGCATGCTGAGCGACGCGGGCCTGCCCGTCGTGGGGGTCCCGAAGACGATCGACAACGACATCTCCTCCACGGACCGCACCTTCGGCTTCGACACCGCGGTGGGCGTCGCCACAGAGGCGATGGACCGGCTGAAGACCACCGCCGAGTCCCATCAGCGGGTGATGGTGGTGGAGGTCATGGGCCGCCACGCCGGCTGGATCGCCCTGGAGTCCGGCATGGCGGCCGGTGCGCACGGCATCTGCCTGCCGGAGCGGGCGTTCGACCCCGCCGACCTCGTGAAGATGGTCGAGGAGCGGTTCTCCCGCGGCAAGAAGTTCGCCGTGGTCTGCGTCGCCGAGGGCGCCCACCCCGCCGACGGCACCATGGACTACGGCAAGGGCGCCATAGACAAGTTCGGCCACGAGCGCTTCCAGGGCATCGGTGCCGCCCTCGCCCACGAGCTGGAGCGGCGCCTCGGCAAGGAGGCCAAGCCGGTCATCCTCGGCCACATCCAGCGCGGCGGCGTGCCGACCGCCTATGACCGGGTGCTCGCCACGCGCTTCGGCTGGCACGCGGTGGAGGCGGCGCATCAGGGACGGTTCGGCAGGATGACGGCCCTGCGCGGGACGGACATCGTGATGGTCCCGCTGGCGGAGGCCGTGACCGAGCTGAAGACGGTGCCGAAGGACCGGATGGACGAGGCGGAGTCGGTCTTCTAGGACCCGGTCCTCCAAGACTCTGTCCTCTAGCCGGCCTCCAGGCCGGTGTCGTCCTGGAGCTTCGTCCAGAAGTGCTCCACGATCCGGTCGAGGAAGTCCTGGCCGGCACCGCCCGCGTCACCGCTGCCGCCGCCCCAGCTCAGGGTCGCGGCCATGTGCCCCTGGTAGTCCTCGTGCAGGCCCTGCAAGGCCTCCTCCAGGAACCGCCGGTCCAGGGGCACGAGTCTGGCCACCGGGCGGACGTAGGCCTGCCAGCGGGTGGTGGCGGCGCTGCGCAGCAGGTCGCCGAGCTTGGCGTCCCGGCCCGTGACGGCGACGAAGTCGGGCAGGCCGAGCCCGAGCAGATCGGCGAGGGCGGCGGACTGGCGGTCCGTGCCGCGCCAGGTGTCGGTCTCCTCCATGCGCAGGTAAGCCTGCACCTCGTGCCCCACGGCCCGGGCCACGTCCTCCGGGGCGAGGCAGCGGGCGATGCGGTGTTCGCGCAGGGTGCGCGGTCTGCCGATGAGTTCGGCGGGCGAGCACCACAGCACGCCCGCGAGTGCGGTGAGTTCGGAACCGGTCGGGGCGGCGGCCCCGCGCTCCCAGGCCATCACGTGGTCCGGGGTGATGTGGGGATGCCCGTACGAGACCCGCATGCCGTAGGCGACGTGCTCGGGTGCCATCCCGAGAGCTGCGCGCAGCCGGCGGGCGGCGGGGGCGTTGAAGGGCGGGGTCGTGGGGGCGGACGGGGCCGGGGGAGAGGGAGGGGAGTGGCTGGGGCGGGCTGAAGGTCGGCGCACGGCCCACAAGCTAGGGCGGCGGGGGTGGGCTGACTACG
Source organism: Streptomyces collinus (assembly GCF_031348265.1). Classification (NCBI taxonomy): domain Bacteria; kingdom Bacillati; phylum Actinomycetota; class Actinomycetes; order Kitasatosporales; family Streptomycetaceae; genus Streptomyces; species Streptomyces collinus. The sequence continues at coordinate 6,085,380 of NZ_CP133771.1, forward strand.
GTCTGTTCGGCCAGGATCACGGATTGTAGGAACCTACGGCTACCGGCGGGTTCGACCAGGGCTGAAGATCGTCTTCCGGCCGGGGCGGAAGCGGGGCGAGGATGGCGCCGGGTCCGGTGATCGCGGGCCCGGAAAGGCAGTGACGCACATGAACGGCAAGCTCAACGGGCATATGCGCGAGCGGCTCCTCGCGCCGAACTTCTGGCATCTCGCGACGGTGGGGGCGGACGGGGCGCCTCAGGTGTCGCCCATGTGGGCGGACATCGAAGGGGAGTACGTCATGGTCAACACCTCGATGGGGCGGGTGAAGGAGGAGAACCTGCGGCGCAATCCGTACGTTTCGCTGTCGCACCACGACCCCGCGAACCCCTACGACCGCGCCGAGATCCGAGGGAAGGTCGTGCGGTTCGTGGAGGGGGAGGCGGCGGAGCGGTCGATGGACCGGCTGGCGCGCAAGTACCTCGGCGAGGACCGCTACCCGTGGCTGCTGCCGGGCGAGTGCCGGGTGATGCTCCTGATCGAGCCGACGCGGGTGCGGAGGCAGGAGGGGGTCGAGCCGTTCCGGGCGGGCGTGCTCCCGGAGGGCACGCCGGACTGAACCACGGCCCGGCCCGCGCGGGGGCAACCACCGGTCAGCCCTCGACCGCCCCGCCCAGGGCGAAGCCCCCTCCCAGCCGCCGTGCGATCAGTACGTACAGGAGGATCACCACCATGATCGCGGTGATGGGCAGGCTCGTGGCGAAGAGGATCGTCGGCAGGAACGGGCGGTTGAAGCGGGAGCGGAAATGCGGGGACCGGTGGCTGATGGGCCGTCACTGGCCCGTGACCCAGCGGTACTGCAACTCCGGGCGGCCCACCGTGCCGTACTGCGGGCGGCGCGCCGCGCGTCCCGCGTCGACCAGATGCTCCAGGTAACGGCGGGCCGTGATGCGGGAGATGCCCACGGACTCCGCGACCCCGGCGGCCGTGAGGCCCTCCGCGCTGTCGCGCAGGACCACCGTCACCCGCTCCAGCGTCGGAGCGCTCAGCCCCTTGGGCAGCGCGGCCGGGCCCGGTGCACGCAGGGCCGCGAGTGCCCGGTCCACCTCGTCCTGGCCGCTCGCCTCGCCGACCGCCGCGTGGAACTCGGCGTAGCGCACGAGGCGGTCGCGCAGGGTCGCGAAGGTGAAGGGCTTCAGGACGTACTGGACGACCCCGAGCGAGACGCCCTCGCGGACGACGGCCAGATCGCGCGCCGACGTCACCGCTATCACGTCCGCGTGGTGACCGGCCGCCCGCAGCGACCGGGCCAGGTGCAGCCCGTGCACGTCCGGCAGGTGCAGATCGAGCAGGAGCAGGTCCACCGGCGTGCGGTCCAGGGCCCGGCGGGCCTCCGCGCCCGTGTGCGCCTTGCCCACGGCCACGAAGCCGGGCACCCGGCCGACATACAGGACGTGGGCGTCGGCGGCGACCGGGTCGTCCTCCACCACCAGGACACGGATGGCCTTCTCGCTGCTCGTCATGCGTCGCCTCCAGCGCCTCTGGCCGCCGGGACCTCGGAGGGCACGCCCTCGGCCGCCGTTCCGGGCTCCCGCAGCGGCAGCCGTACCTCGAACTCCGCCCCGCCCCCGTCGGCCTCCGTCACCGTCAGGGAGCCCCCGTGCCGCTGGCTCGTCTGCCGTACCAGCGCCAGTCCGAGGCCCCGGCCGCCCGGGCCCGCCGGCTTCGTCGAGAAGCCGCGCTGGAAGACCGCCTCGGCGTGCTCCGGGTCCACGCCCGGGCCGGTGTCCGAGACCCGCAGCACCAGCTCCGGGGTGGCGTCGGACGTCCTGGTGTACGCCGCCACCGTCACCCGGGCCCGTACGCTGCCCTGCGCCGCGTCCACGGCGTTGTCGATCAGATTGCCGAGGATCGTCACCAGGTCCCGCGCCGGCAGCGACTCGGGCAGCAGGCCGTCGTCCAGGCTGCTCTCCTCCGAGACCATCAGCTCCACGCCCCGCTCGTTCGCCTGGGCCGTCTTGCCCAGCAGCAGCGCCGCCAGCACCGGCTCGCTCACCGCCGCCACGACCTGGTCCGTCAGGGCCTGCGCCAGCTCCAGCTCGGCCGTCGCGAACTCCACCGCTTCCTCCGCCCGGCCCAGCTCGATCAGTGAGACGACCGTGTGCAGCCGGTTCGCCGCCTCGTGCGCCTGCGAGCGCAGCGCCTGTGTGAATCCCCGCTCGGAATCCAACTCACCCATCAGCGACTGGAGTTCGGTGACATCGCGCAGGGTGACGACCGTACCGCGCCGCTCGCCGCCCGACACCGGCGAGGTGTTGATCACCAGGACCCGGGACGCCGTCAGATGCACCTCGTCCACCCGCGGCTCCGACGCCAGCAGGGCACCCGTCAGCGGGGCCGGCAGCCCCAGCTCCGCCACCGACCTGCCCACCACGTCCCCGGCCACGCCGAGCAATTCGCGCCCTCCGTCGTTGATCAGCGCCACACGGTACTGCCCGTCCAGCATCAGCAGCCCCTCGCGCACGGCGTGCAGCGCGGCCTGGTGGTAGTCGTGCATCCGGCTCAGCTCGGACGCGTTCATGCCGTGGGTGTGGCGGCGCAGCCGGGCGTTGATGACGTACGTGCCGACCGCGCCCAGCACCAGCGCGCCGGCCGCGACGCCGAGCAGGGCCGTCAGCTGGTCCTGCACCCGCTGGGTGATCTCCTCGACCCTGATGCCGGCGCTGACCAGGCCGACCACCCGCGGGCCGTCCTGGATCGGGGTGACCGCGCGGACCGACGGTCCGAGCGTGCCCGTGTAGGTCTCGGTGAACGTCTGACCGCGCAGCGCCTTCTCGGTGTGGCCCTGGAAGGTCTGGCCGATCTGCTGCGGGTCGGGGTGCGTCCAGCGGATGCCCCGCGGATCCATGATCGTGATGAAGTCGACCTCGGTGTCCCGCATCACCTTCAGCGCGTACGGCTGGAGCTCCGCCGACGGGTCCTCGGTGCGGGTCGCCGCGAGCACGGAGGGGGAGTCCGCGACGGACCGCGCCACCGCCCTGGCCTGGCGCGTCGCGGCCTCCTCGGCCTGGCTGCGGTCGCTGACGTAGGAGAACAGCGCGTATCCGGCCACGACGACCGCTATCAGGACGGCCTGCATGGCGAAGAGCTGGCCCGCCAGACTGCGGGGGCCGGGGACGGAGAGACGCATGCCGTCAGTCTGCCTCGTGGCTGATTGTGAACTATATGAACGGAAGGGTGACCGCGCTCACACAGCAGGACATAGTCACGGCATTCCCCATAACGCATCTCGGGAGCTCCCCGCTCCCTTTTCCCCCGGACGTGAGCCGCACGCCGGTGATGCCGACGACGTCGTCAAGGAGGGCCGCCGTGACCAGCGCAGCCGATACGGCACCTGCCGCACCCAAGGCCAAGCGGGACCGCACGCACTATCTCTACATCGCGGTGATCATCGCGGTCGCCGCCGGTATCGCGGTGGGTCTGGCCGCACCCGACTTCGCGGTCGGGCTGAAGCCCATCGGAACCGGCTTCGTGGCCCTGATCAAGATGATGATCTCGCCGATCATCTTCTGCACGATCGTGCTGGGCATCGGCTCGGTGCGGAAGGCCGCCAAGGTCGGTGCCGTCGGCGGTATCGCCCTCGGCTACTTCATGGTGATGTCGCTGATCGCGCTGGGCATCGGCCTGGTCGTCGGCAACATCCTGGACCCGGGCTCGAGCCTTGCGATGACCGACGCGGTCAAGGACGCCGGTCACGCACAGGTCGACCCCGAGGCCAGCGCGAACACCGCCGACTTCCTGCTGGGCATCATCCCGACCACGATGATCTCCGCCTTCACCAACGAGTCGGTCCTCCAGACCCTGCTGATCGCCCTGCTCGCCGGCTTCGCGCTCCAGGGCATGGGCTCGGCCGGCCAGCCGATCCTGCGCGGTATCGAGCACATCCAGCGGCTCGTCTTCCGCATCCTCGCCATGGTGATGTGGGCCGCCCCGATCGGTGCCTTCGGCGCCATCGCAGCCGTCACCGGCTCCGCCGGCCTGGACGCGCTCAAGAGCCTCGCCGTGCTGATGCTCGGCTTCTACGTCACCTGCTTCCTGTTCGTCTTCATCGTGCTCGGCATCCTGCTGCGCGTCGTCTCCGGCCTGAACGTCTTCACGCTCTTCAAGTACCTCGGCCGTGAGTTCCTGCTGATCCTGTCCACCTCCTCCTCCGAGTCCGCGCTGCCGCGGCTCATCGCGAAGATGGAGCACCTGGGCGTCAGCAAGCCGGTGGTCGGCATCACCGTCCCGACCGGCTACTCCTTCAACCTCGACGGCACCATGATCTACATGACCATGGCCTCGCTGTTCATCGCCGACGCCCTGGGCACCCCGATGTCGATCGGCGAGCAGATCCCGCTGCTGCTCTTCCTGCTGGTCGCCTCCAAGGGCGCCGCCGGTGTCACCGGCGCCGGTCTCGCGACCCTGGCCGGTGGTCTGCAGTCGCACAAGCCGGCCCTGGTGGACGGCATCGGCCTCATCGTCGGCATCGACCGCTTCATGAGCGAGGCCCGCGCCCTGACCAACTTCGCCGGCAACGCCGTGGCCACCGTGCTGATCGGCACCTGGACCAAGGAGATCGACAAGGAGCGGGTGAACCAGGTCCTCGCCGGTCAGCTGCCCTTCGACGAGAAGACGCTGCTCGACGACGCCCACGGCGGCCCGGCCGAGGAGCAGGTCGAGGTGCCCGAGCAGGGCGGCGAGAAGGAGCTGGCGAAGGCCTGACGGCCGCACCGCCCCCACAGAATCCGGGCGGCTGGGTGTCCCCCCGTCGCTCAGCCGCCCGGTTCACACATCGAGAAGTTCACACGTTCAGCTTCGCCACCAGCCCGGTGGCCTTCGAGGCGGGCACGCCCGCCGCGGTCAGTACGGTGACCGCGGCGCAGCGGCCCGCCTCTTGCGCTGCCAGCAGTCCGTCGTTCACGGCCTCCATCACGGCGAACAGCATCTGCTCGTGCACATACGCCAGGGCCGGAGCCGGCAGCGGCGAGCTGAAGACGTTCTCGTCCAGCCCTTGCTGCAGCAGCCCGATGCTCGCTTCCCGGACCGGGGCGAGCCGCTCCCGGATGCCCTGCATGGTGACCGTGCGCTGGGCGAGGGCGACCAGCAGCCGGTAGCGGTCGGCGATCGCCCACACCGCCAGCACCGAGCGCGCCACCGCCTCGGCCGGTTCCCGCACATCCTCGCGGCCCGCCGCGTGCGCGGCCGACAGTGCCTGGACCGCCTCGTCGACGAGTGTGCTGATCAGCGCCTCACGGCTCGGGAAGTGCCCGTACACCGTCCGCCGGACGACGCCCGCGGCCCGTGCGATCTGGTCCATGGACGCGTCGGGGTCACGCAGCAACTCGGCGAGGGCGACGTCGAGGATGCGGCGGCGGTTGGCGTCGGCGCGGCTGGTTCCCGTGGTCATGGTCGTCATTGTGCCCCTTCCCGCAGCGATTTGCACAGTGCTGTGCAACGGCGTAGATTGCACAGCGTTGTGTAAATGCACGCCCATGTGCAAGACAGCGAGGAAGGCAACCCCTGCCATGCGACTCGTCATGAACGAACCGGCCGAGAGGATGGACCGCCCCTACGCACGCCGCTGGTGGGCGCTCCTCGTGCTCTGCCTCAGCCTGCTGATCATCGTGATGGCCAACACCGCCCTCACCGTCGCCGCGCCCGCCATGACCGAGGACCTCGGCCTGACCAGCGCCGACCTGCAGTGGGTGATCGACGGCTACACCGTCCCCTACGCCGCGCTGATGCTGCTGCTCGGCGCGATAGGCGACAAGTACAGCCGCCGCGGCGCGCTCGTCCTCGGGCTGGTCGTCTTCGCGGGCGGCTCCGTCTTCGGCTACCTGGCCGACAGCGCGACGACGGTCATCGCCGCACGGGCCGTGATGGGCGCCGGCGCCGCGATGATCATGCCCGCCACGCTGTCGCTGCTCGCCGCGACCTTCCCGCGCGCCGAACGCGCCAAGGCCATCACCCTGTGGACCGCCACGGCCGGACTCGCCATCGCGGCCGGGCCGCTGGTCGCCGGAGCGCTGCTGGAGGACCACGGCTGGTCCTCGACGTTCCTCATCAACGTCCCCGTCGCGCTCCTGGGCCTCGTCGGCGCGCTCGTCCTCGTACCGCCGTCCAGGGCCGCGGACCGCGGGCGCATCGACTACGGCGGCGGACTGCTCTCGGTGGTGTGGATCGCCGCGCTCGTCTACATGATCATCGAAGGGCCGCACTTCGGCTGGGGCGTCAACGCCGTCACGGCGGCGGTCGTCGCCGGAGCCGGGCTCCTGGCGTTCGTCCTCTGGGAGCTGCGCCACCCGCGCCCGCTCCTCGACGTCCGCCGCTTCACCGACCGCGGCTTCGCCGGCTCCAACCTTGCCGTCGCCCTGTTCTTCCTGGCGGTCTTCGGTGCCTTCTACTACCTGACGCAGCACCTCCAGTTCGTCCTCGGCTACGACGCCCTGGACACGGGCGTGCGCATGCTGCCGCTGGCGGGCGCCGTGTTCGCCGGAGCGGCCCTCACCGGTCTCCTCACGCCCCGGGTCGGCATGAAGTGGACCGTCACGGCCGGCATGGTCGGCGGCACGGCGGCTCTGGCGCTGCTCACCCAGGTCGGCTCCGGTTCGTCGTACGGCGACTTCGTCGCGCCCCTGGTCGTCCTCGGCCTCTCGATCGGGCTCGCCCTGTCGCCCTGCACGGACGCGATCATGGGGGCGTTCCCGGAGTCGGAGCTGGGCGTCGGCGGCGCGGTGAACGACACGTCGCTGGAGCTCGGCGGCTCGCTGGGCATCGCCATCCTGGGCTCGCTGCTGGCGACGTCCTACTCCGGCCACCTCTCGGACGCCACGGCCGGCAGCAAGCTCCCCGCCGACGCCCTGTCCACGGCCCAGGACTCCGTCGGCGCCGGGTACGCCGTCGCCCGGGGCCTCGGCGACAAGGCCCGGCAGCTGACCGAGCAGGCCGCCCACACCGGCGACCCGCAGCAGGCGGAGCGACTGCGCGCGCAGGCCGGCCAACTCGGCGACGGCGCGCGGCAGATGGCCGACGCGGTGGGATCCGCCTTCTCCGACGCGGTCGCGCACACCAGCCTGATCGGCGCCGTGATCCTGGGCGTCGGCACGGTGGTGGTGGCGCTGTTGCTGCCCGGCAGTGCGAAGCCCGTGGACGAGCCCGCCGAGGAGGACAAGGAACTGGAGCCGGCCGGGGCCCGCCAGGGCCGGTCGTAGATCAGGCCCCGCTCACCGGCGCTGAACAGCACCGTCGATTTCCTGCGGCCTGATCCGAACGACAGGCCTGTGGCCGGGGCAGTTCGTGACTGGTACCAGGTCAGGGCGCGACGGTAGGGGTGTCCGTGCCGCTGGAGCCGGCGAAGCCCGAGCTGCCGGTGTAGGAGACGGTGATGGGGTGGGTGCCGACGCTCAAGGAACTGAGTGGGTGTGCCGGCGGTCCCGTTGACCGACCGCGGGGCTGGTCCGGTCGTGGCGTTGCAGCCGGTCGAGTCCGCCCGGACTGGCTGTGAACGTTTCCTCCGGCTCGTCGCTCTCGTCAGGTGGTGGGTGCGACGGCCACGCCCACCGGGGCACTGCCGACGAGGACGGTGGCGGTGACGGTGTCGATCACCGACACGGTGTCCGAGCCGGCATTGGCGACGTAAGCGTCTGCAGTCTGGCTTGGGGGAGGCGCGACCGTCGATTCCGTCAGCCTGCTTCCGGCACCCGCCGCGCTGTCGGAGCGATTGCTGTTGACGTTCTCCGAGCGATTATCGTTGACGTTCGAGACGTCGACAGACGGTCCCGTCCGACCCGGAACCCGTGACGTAGTCGACGACACGGCCATCGACGTCGACAGTCCGGCCACGAGGATTACTCCGAGCAGGGTCATTCCGACAACCCTGAGCCACCAGATCACCGTGGCGGGTGTGGTTCGTCTTGTCCGCAACGGGACCTCCATATCATTGCCTGCACGCACCCCGGCAACTGGCGGAATCATCACACCAGTCGCACCTGCCGGCTTTACGGCTGCATGAGCAAACAGCTCCAGATCTGCCCGCTATGCGTGAGCTCGCCGGATGTTGGCTGTGCCCCTGTGAGGGAACCGTTTTCGACGTGACTTCGGAAGTCCTCCAAGCCGCCATCGAATAATCAACGCCGCTGTTCGGCAAAAGCATCGCCTGCGTCGCCGTCGGCTGCTCTGCCCGCGCCCCCGGCAGGAGCCTGAGCCGCCACCGGGTCTGTGGCCTGCACCGTGTTCCGTCCGGACAAGCATCCAGGTCCGCCTGCGCCGATTCTCCGCCTCAGAGCAACCAATCCACCGGAGCTACCGTTAGCGGGTCACGTCAACGAGGCTTTCCATTAAAGGCTGTCTCATGACGTTGGGTTCTAAAGTCGCCTTCGCTGCCAGCCCCACAGGCGCGCCAAGTGCAATGGCGGGAATGCGGTGTCATCAATGCTGGTGCGTCAGCCGGTGCTGCAAGCAGCACCGGCTGACGGGATCCATATTCTCCACCAGGGTGCCCATCGCGGTATGCCGATGCGATCACCTAGGCTTTCCCGGGAAAGCTACAGGTAGTCGACTGCCGCACCCCCCGGCGAGAAGGGCTGCCCACCGGTTGGATCCGCCTCCAATAATCCATTTACACCTCGGCAACAACAATGTGAATCAGAGCACCTCACCCGAACGGCCCAGCGCGTTATGTGCGCCCCCCACCATCAGGGAACGTGACATCTTTTCGAGCGAAGGTATCGTCGTGAGCCCGACGCGAATCGCCAAATCGCCGATGCGTCAAAGGATTTGAATACCGGTCGACGAACATCGTTCACAGGTGACGCGAACACGGTATAGGGGGGGATCCCGGTGCCGGCGGGCATGTGAAGGACAGGCCGGGCAGGCCCCTTGGCGCGGGGGCAGGAACGGCCGAACCACCTCCACCCTCCCGCCGCCGACCGGAGTCCATGCCCGCTCAGCCCGAACCAAACGATCAAAGCGGATGGCGTCCCAGTGACGGTTACTCCGTTCGGGTGGTTGGTGGTGGGGGCGTCTTGTCACCCGGTTGGCTGTGTGGGTCACTGAGAGTGTGAACCGGCGGGCTGCCCATCCCCGTGCCGGGGGAACGCTTGGACGGGCAGCTGTGTGCCGGTTTTCTCTTTGCCCACGGGAGAGGCCGGGAGGCTGCAGCGCGCCTGGCCGTGGCCACGGCGGTGCGTCGCCCCTGCTCGTTCTCCCTGGCCCCTTGCGGCGTTGACCGTGTGAGGTCGTGTACCTGTGACGCTGCCGTCGGCGGGCCGGCCGGCCCGTTGCACCGGTTCCTCGCATGTCCCCACCAAGAGCGAGGAGTACAGCCATGCCCATCTCTCCCCATCAGGGTTCCACCGGCGGTGGCACGCTGGTGACCATCACGGGCACGAACCTGTCCAACACCAGCGCGGTGAAGTTCGGCAGCAAGCCGGCCACGAGCGTCACCCAGGTCTCACCCACCCAGGTCTCACCCACCCAGGTCTCACCCACCCAGGTCACCGCCGTCTCCCCGTCCGGGTGGAACCGGCCTGTCCACCGCGACGAGCGTGGACTTCGGCGGCGTGACCGCCACTCCGACAGTCACCTCCGACAGCTCCCTCAGCGTCACGGTGCCCGCCGGAGCCGCCGCAGGCCCCGTCTCGGTGAGCGTGACCACCGCGGGCGGCACCACCAACGGCCTGTCCTACACGTACATCGAGAACCCGACGATCACCACGGCCGGCCCGGCCTCCGGCGGCACCGCGGTGACCATCACCGGAACCAACCTCGGCACCACCGACTCGGTCACCTTCGACGGCACCCCGGCACCCGTTCTCGGTGATCAACACCACCACGCTGTCGGCGGCCACGCCGCCCGGCACCGCCGGAGCAGACGACGTGGTCGTCACCAACCCCACCGGATCCGCCACGGCGGTCGGCGCCTTCCCCTACGTCGCCGGCCCCGGCACCTGACCCACCCCTCTGCCTCCGTGGCAGGGAGGCGGTGAACCCCCGTCCGGGCGGAAGTCCCCCCCCCGCCCGGACGGGTCTCACCCTGGCCACGCCACGATCCGGCCCTCATGTGTGATCAATCCGCGATCTGCCTTGTCTGAAGGAGTACAACCATGGCTGCCCCTGTGGTCTCTTCGGGCAGTCCCAACCAGGGGTCCGTCTCGGGCAGCACCACCGTCACCGTGACCGGGACCGGGTTCACCGGCGCGACAGCCGTCCGCTTCGGGACCAAAACCGCGACACCGTTCACCGTCGACAGCAGCACCCAGATCACCGCGGTCAGCCCCGCCCATGCGGCCGGTGCCGCCGCGGTCACCGTGACCACCCCCGCCGGCACCAGCAACGGCCTGTCCTGCACGCGGACCGACGCCCCGGCCATCTGACCCGGCGCGCGGTGCACCTGCGATGAGCCCCTGCTGTGCGGCGTCCATGAGCGTCCAGGCCCTGCCTGCCTGCGGAGGCCACGACGACCAGCCACCACCCAGGGAGATATCCGATGCCCCTGTTTCACGCCACCGTCATCCACCCCGACCGGTCCATCACCTACCGCGGCACCGTCGACCAGCATCACCTCGGGGACGTCCGCGCGGTTGCCGCGCTGCCCTCCACCCCGCGCCATGTCATCGAGCATCCGCGTCACCCGGGCTCGGTGTTCGTCCTGCGCGAGGACGGAGACCTCGAGTGGTACCAGCCCGTCCGCACAGCCCCAGCCCCGTCCGGGGCCAGGCACCGTGAAAAGCCCGCACTTCGCATGGAGCCCGGAAGAACGGCGACGGCCACCGTGGCCACTCGGGACCAGGGCGCCCTGTGGATCGGCCACGCGATCAGATGCGGCGACGGAGTGATCGGCGGCCCGATGGACACTCCCGGTAACCCACCCCGCGTGGTCCACCACACCACCGAGTCACCGGCCGGCGGAAAGTACCTGGAGGCCGTCGCCTCCTACCTGATCAAGGTGTCCGCCGAACCGCATCTGATCTACTGCCCGGTCACCGACCGCGTCGGGCAGTTCGGCCCCCTGCACCACTCAGCGCGCGCCCTGCGCAACGACGGCTCCCGCCGGACCAACCGGGAGGGCCGGGTCTGCATACAGATCGAGGTCCTCGGCCGCGCCGCCACACCGTGGACCGCGGGATGGGATCCCCGGGACAGACCCGGCTGGCAACGGATCCTCACCGCCCTCCGCTCCTGGGACGTACCCGGCCTGTGGCCAGCCGGCCCACCCGTGACCTACCCGGGCGGCTCCGCAACCCGCTCACGTTCCGTTTGGCAGTCCGAGGGCGGCCACTTCGGCCACTGCCATGTCCCGGGCAACGACCACGGTGATCCCGGAGCGATCGACACCGCCACAGTGCTGTCCGCCAGGGTCCGGCCCAGCCCCGGTGGCCCGTCCCGGCAGGTCAGTCTCGCCCACGTCGTCGCGGCCGCCAGGAAAGACCCTCCCGGTCCCGACGGCCACCGCACCCACCCAGCCGAGGTCCAGACAGTGGAGAACGCTCTCGTCATCGAAGGCCTCCTCGAACCCCGCTACGCCGACGGCTCGTTCGGAACCAAGAGCATCGAGGCCTACGCCGCCTGGCAGCGCAGCGAAGCCGGCGGCTCCTACCGGGGCGGAGACGCCGACGGAACACCGGGCCTCGACTCCCTGACCCGGCTCGGCAGACGGCACGGCTTCACCGTCATCCCGTAACCGGCCCCCGGCCGGCCGCGAAGACCGACCACGCCTCCCCCCTGTCCGCCCCCGAACCCGGTCATGCTTCGGCCGACCGCTTCAGGCTCCCGGACACTCGGCGGAGTACGGCGGCGGCCACCGTACTCCGCTGTCGGGTGCGAGGCTCGCTCGTTCGAGGCATCAGGGCATCATCTCGCCGCCCCGACAGAGCCTCCGCTACGAGAAGACCGCCCATCATCTGCCTGGCCGGACTCCACATCACGCGCATCCTCCCCTGGTCCGCCCGGTCATCCACAAAACGAAACTGCCTACGCGCGAGCCGGCTCGGCGGACTCGTCCAGGCGTACCCGCTCCTCCTCGGTGAGCAGCAGGTCCGCCGCGGCCGCCGAGTCCAGAATCGTCCGCGGCCGGCTCGCTCCCGGGATCGGGATGACCGCCGGGGACCGGGCCAGCAGCCAGGCCAGCCCGACCTGCTGGGGACTGGCACCGCGCTCCGCCGCCACCGCGTGGAAGGCGGCGAAGCGCTGTTCCCCTTCCGTGCGCGACGGCCCGTCCAGGGAGCTGCGGGCCAACCCGCCCAGCGGGCTCCACGGCAGGAACGCCAGCCCCAGTTCCTCGCACAGCCGCAGCTCCGGCTCACTGTCCCGGACAGCCGGGGAGTACCGGTTCTGCACCGACACCAGCCGGTCGCCGAGGATCTCGTGCGCCCGGCGGATCTGATCCGCGTCCGTGTTGGACAGACCGGCCAGCCGGATCGTGCCCGCGTCGAGCAGCTCTCGCAGCGCGCCGACCGACTCCTCGAAGGGCACGGCGGGGTCGGGCTTGTGCAGCTGGTAAAGGCCGATCGCCTCCACGCCCAGCCGCTTGCGCGACGCCTCGGCGGCGGACTTGAGGTGCCGGGGGTGGCCGTTCACCGTCCAGTCGCCGCCCGCCGGGCGGCCGCGGCCGCCCTTCGTCGCCACCAGGACGGAGGAGGTGTCACCGCCGTAGGAGGCCAGAGCGCGTGCCACCAGACGTTCGTTGTGCCCGGGCTCCGCGCCCGGCAGGTGGTACGAGTCGGCCGTGTCCAGGAGGGTCACGCCCGCGTCGAGTGCGGCGTGCACGGTGGCCACGGCACGCTCCCCGTCCGGCCGTCCCTCGATGGACAGCGGCATCGCGCCCAGCCCGACCGCGCTCACCCGCAGCCCGCCAAGAGTCCTGTAACGCACGTCAGTCGCCCTTCCCGAGCGTCTCCGCGACGGCACGCGGCAGCCACTGCCGGGCCTCGCTGAAGGTGAACCCCAGCCGGGCGGCCCGGGCGTTGTCCATGCCGTAGAAGCGGCGGAAGGAGAACGGCGAGACCTCACCGACCTCCACGGGCCGGAACTCGGCCCGGCCGCCCGGGACATGAGCGGCCACCGCCGCACACAGCTCCTCGGTGCTCAGCGCCCCGGAGGAGGCGGCGTTCACCGGCCCGGTGAAGTCCTCACCCGCCGCCCAGGCCAGGAAGCGGGCGATCTCCTCGACGTGGACGTACGTGGCCGGCCGGTTCGCCGTCGGCACGGCGATCGGCTCGCCGGTGCGTATCCGCTCGGCATAGTGGGCCAGCCGGCCCGTGAAGTCGTCGTCCCCGCCCAGCACATGGGCCACCCGCACCACCGTGGACGCGAACCCGGGTCCGGCCGCGAGGACCGCCTCGGCCTGCCGCTTGCCCTCCCCGTACTGGGCCTGAAGGAACGCGGGATCGTCCCAGGGCAGTCCGGCGTCGACGGGGACGGTGGACGGGTCGACGGCCTCTTCCCGCACCAAAACCTCGGAGTCCTCGTACTCGTACACCTCGACCGTGGAGGTCATCACATAGCGCCGGGTGCGTCCGGTGAAGACACGGCGGGCGATCGCGGCCTGGCGCGGGGTGTAGCAGACCTGGTCGACGACAACGTCGAATTCCCGCGAGCCGAGCGCGCCGGTCAGCGACCTTTCGTCGTCCCGGTCGGCGCGCAGGTGCTCCACCCCGGCGGGCGGCGGGGAGGACCCGCGGTTCAGCACGGTGACGCGGTGGCCTTCGGCGAGGAGCCGTGTGATGAGACGCTTTCCGACGTATCGGTTGCCGCCGATGACCAGTACTTCCAGGGCCTTTTCCATGGCCATAATTCTCCCGGCGTACATCCACGCTCTGAAGGGGGAACCATGGGAGTTCAGGCCGCCGCACCGAAAGAACCACGGCATCTGCGGACCGCCGCCGACGAAACATCGGTGGCCTTCGACGCGCTGGACCGGCAGATCCTCCAGCTGCTCCAGATCGACGGCCGGATCAAGCTCAGCGAGCTGGGCCGCCGGGTCCGGCTCAGCCCCGCGGCCGTCACCGAGCGGGTGCGACGGCTGGAGGCCGCGGGCGTGATCAGCGGCTACGGCGCCCACGTAGCGCCGGCCCGGCTCGGCTACGGCATCCAGGCGTTCATCCGGGTCAATCCGCACGGCGGCTACACCCTCAAGCACCCCAGGACCCTGGAGCTGATCGAGCGCCCCGAGATCACCGAGGTGCACCACGTGGTGGGGGAGGACTGCTGGATCCTCAAGGTCGCCGTCCGGGACACCGTCCAATTGGAGGACGTCCTGGAGGCGGTCTCCGCGCTGGGCCGCACCACCACGTCGATCGTGCTGACCTCCCCGGTGGAGCGGAAACCACTGTTGCCTTGACGCCGGGGTCAAGGCTTACGTTCGAGCGCATGCGAATCGGCGAGCTGGCCGCACGGGCCGGGACCACGACGCGGACGCTGCGGTACTACGAGTCGCGGGGGCTGTTGCCCGCGCGGCGCACGGGCAACGGGTACCGGAGCTACGACGAGAGCGACCTGCGCCTGCTGCGGCAGATCAGGACGCTTCAGGACTTCGGGTTCGACCTGGAGGAGACGCGGCCGTTCGTCGAGTGTCTGAGGGCCGGGCACCCCGAGGGCGACTCGTGCCCGGCGTCGCTCGCGGTCTACCGGCGCAAGCTGGACGAACTCGACGCGCTCATCGGCCAGCTGACCGGCGTGCGGGACACCGTGGCCCGGCAGCTGGAGCGGGCCGAGCTGGCGCGGGCCGAGCTGGCTGCCGAGGCGGAGGTTCCGGGCGGTCCGGAGCCCGCATGCGAGCTGGGAGGAAACCCATGGTGACCGGAGTGGCGGGAGTGACCGACGTGACGGACGCGGACTTCGAGGCGGAGGTGCTCGGTGCGCAGCTCCCGGTACTGGTGGAGTTCACCGCCGGCTGGTGCCCTCCCTGCAGGCAGATGGCCCCGGTACTCAAGGCCCTCGCCGCCGAGGAGGGCGACCGGCTGAAGGTGGTGCAGCTCGACGTCGACTCCAACCCGGCGACGACCAACGCCTACAAGGTGCTGTCCATGCCGACGTTCCTGGTGTTCCGCGGTGGCGAGCCCGTGAAGGCGATGGTGGGAGCGCGGGCCAAGCGGAAGCTGCTGGAGGAACTCGCCGACGTGATCTAGGCGACCCGCCCGGACAACAGGAAATCCCCCGAGCAATTGCGCTCGGGGGATTTCCTTGCGTATATTTGTTTGTTCGTGACTTCAAGTCGATTGAAGCCGCGGTGAAGTTCAGTGAGCACAGTATATCCGGGCGGGAGCGGAATTGTCAAACACCGAATTTCCGGACGATGAATTGCGACAGGAACAGGAATTCATCGACGGGTTGTACGCGCGCGTGGACGCGCTGCGCGGCGACGCCGAGACCTCCGTCACGGACGCGCTCGCGCAGGGCAACACCCCCATGCAGGCCAGACTTGAGCGGGACATCCTCGTGGCCGAGCGCTCCGGGCTGCTCGCCGCGCTGAACGCGGTGGACGGCTCCCTGTGCTTCGGCCGGATCGACCTCACCTCGGGCGTCACCCACCGCATCGGCCGCATCGGCCTGCGCACCGACGACGCCGAGCGCACCCCCGTCCTGATCGACTGGCGTGCCGATGTCGCCCGCCCCTTCTACCTGGCCACCGGCCACACCCCGATGGGCCTCAGGCGCCGCCGGCACATCGCCACCGACGGCCGGACGGTCACCCACCTGCACGACGAGATCCTCGACCTCGGCGACGAGACCCGCACCGGCCACGAGGACCCGACGGGCGACGCCGTACTGCTCGCCGCCCTCAACTCCGCGCGCACCGGCCGCATGGGCGACATCGTGCAGACCATCCAGGCCGACCAGGACCGCATCATCCGTGCCCCGCACCGCGGCGTCATGGTGGTGGAGGGCGGCCCGGGCACCGGCAAGACGGCCGTCGCCCTGCACCGCGCCGCCTACCTGCTCTACGAGCACCGGGAACTGCTCGCCAAGCGGGCCGTGCTGATCGTCGGGCCCAACCCGGCGTTCCTCGGATACATCGGCGAGGTGCTGCCCTCCCTCGGCGAGACGGGTGTGCTCCTCGCGACCGTCGGCGAGCTGTTCCCCGGCGTCAAGGCCACCGCGACCGACACGCCCGAGGCCGCCGCCGTGAAGGGCCGGGCCGGCATGGCCGACGTGCTCGCCGAGGTCGTGCGCAGCCGGCAGGCGCTGCCCGACCCGGTGATCACCATCGAGCACGACCGCGAGGTCCTCATGCTCGACGACGGCCTGGTCAACGTCGCCCGCGAACGCACCCGTGCCGTCAAGCTGCCGCACAACGCCGCCCGCGAGCACTTCGAGGGCCACATCCTCAACGCCCTCACCGACCTGTACGCCGAGCGGATCGGCACCGACCCCTTCGACGGGTCCAGCCTGCTCGACCCCAGCGACATCACCCAGATCCGCGACGACCTCGCCGAGAACCCCGAGGTCTGGTCGGCCGTCGACCAATTGTGGCCGCTGCTGACCCCGCAGCGGCTCGTCGCGGACTTCCTCGCCGCGCCGGAGGAGTTCCTGCCCGCCGAGGACGCCGACGCCGTACGCCGCCCGGTCACCCGGCGCTGGACGGTCGCGGACGTGCCGTTGCTCGACGAGGCCGCCGAACTCCTCGGCGACGACGACCGGCTCGCCCGCGACCGCGCCGAACGCGAGCGGCAGCGGCAGATCGCCTACGCGCAGGGCGTGCTGGACGTGTCGTACGCGTCCCGCACGTACGAGTTCGAGGACAAGGAGGAGGACGACCCCGAGGGCTCCGAGGTGCTGTCCGCGCACGACATCATCGACGCCGAGCGCTTCGCCGAGCGGCACGAGGAGGACGACCACCGCAGCGCAGCCGAGCGCGCCGCCGCCGACCGCACCTGGGCGTTCGGGCACATCATCGTCGACGAGGCGCAGGAACTGTCGCCGATGGCGTGGCGGCTGCTGATGCGGCGCAGCCCGACCCGCTCGATGACCCTGGTCGGCGATCCGGCCCAGACGGCGGAGGCGGCCGGGGTCGGCTCCTGGTCGGGCATCCTCTCCCCGTACGTCGAGGACCGCTGGGAGCACACCCGGCTGGGCGTCAACTACCGCACCCCGGCCGAGATCATGGACGTCGCGGCGGCCGTGGTCCGCGCCGAGCAGCCGGGCTTCGAGCCGCCCAGCTCGGTCCGCTCCACGGGCGTACGTCCCTGGGCCCGCGCCACCGACGACCTCCCCGGCGCCGTCGCCAAGGCGGTCGGGGAACTCACCCCCGCCGAGGGACGGCTCGCGGTGATCGCCCCGCGCGACCTCCACCGCCCCGTCGCGGCACGGCTGGACGGCGTCACGGCGGGCGCCGAACCCGACCTCACCCAGGCGGTCGTCCTGCTCGACCCGCGCCAGGCCAAGGGCCTGGAGTTCGACTCCGTCCTCGTGGTCGAGCCCGGCCGCTACGGCACCAGCGACCTGTACGTGGCCCTGACCCGGGCCACCCAGCGGCTGGGCGTGCTGCACACCGGGCCCCTGCCCCAGGCCCTGGCGGAGGCCTTCGGATGACGGAGCGGCCCCGCACCCGCCCGCCCGGGTGCGGGGCCGCCTACCGCAGGAGCGACTCCGGATCCCGCAGTGCGTGCCACAGCCCCGCGGCGAGCGCCACGGCCGCCGAGGCGAAGAACACCCAGAACAGGAACTCGGCCCCGGGCGCGAGCTCGTAGACGGTGCCGTCCTCCCACTCGCAGTAGGCCCGCGGTGGAAACGGGACCGAGACTCCCGACACCTTCCCGCTCCCGATGACACCCTCCCGGTACGGCTCACGGGGGCAGGGGGCGGTCTCCGGGAACAGGACGGGATCGTCCGCCGCCATGATGAACACCCAGGTGACCGCGGTGAGCGGCACCGTCCAGAAGACCGACGTCCTCACCCACAGCGGCAGCAGCGGATGCGCCAGCAGCCCGCGGAGCGCGACCTGGCCGACCACCAGCACGGCGAAGACGGGAAGCACCGTCACGACGTCAGGGCCGCCTTGCGGGCGCGCAGTTCGGTCGCGTAGCCCGCGCCGATGGCGAACAGGGCGGCGGACAGGGCGAGGGAGGCGCTCGCCCCGTTCATCCACCCGTAGGCCGCATCACTGGAGTAGACGGAGCCGTCCTCGCGGACGCAGTCGAAGCGCAGCGGCAGGTACGAGGACCGGTGATGGGACAGCCCCTCCCGCGTGGCCTCGTCGAAGCCGTCGCGGCAGGCCGGGGCCGGGACCGAGTTCGCGCCGTCTCCGAACGCCTGCTCCGACAGCAGGACGGTGAAGAATCCCAGCGAGTACACGGCCGCGGCCGCCCACGCGGCCGTCGCCGCCGCCCGGCGCAGCAGGTGCACCGGCCACGGCTCGGGCCGCCCGGGCAGCGCCATCGCGACGACCCCGGCACCCGCGACGAGCGCACCGACGGCACAGGCCGTCGAGACTCCGAAGCCCATCAGCACGGCAGGCCCGGCGAGGTGAACCGCATGGCATCCATGCGGCCACCCCACCAGGGCCGGACCGGCCGGGCTGTGGCGGAGGCCACTCCTCCGGTCACAGCCGTGTCACAGGAGGCCCGGGCCCCCTACGCCGGCCGCAGCCACACCGTCGCCAGCGGTGGCAGGGTCAGGCGGATGCTCGCCGGGCGGCCGTGCCAGGGCTGGGGTTCCGGTTTGACCGGGTCGGGGTGGGTGACGTCGCTGCCGCCGTAGCGCGCCGCGTCGGTGTTGACGGCCTCGTGCCAGGCGGGCACGTCCTCGGGGACGCCCAGGCGGTAGTCCTGGCGGGTGACCGGCGCGAAGTTGGACACCGCCAGCACCGGGACGCCTTCCGGGTCCAGCCGCAGGAACGCGAGGACGTTGTCGTCCGCGGCGTCCCCGACGATCCACTCGAAACCGGCCGGGTCGGTGTCCAGCCGCCACAGCGCCGGGGTCGCCCGGTAGACGGTGTTCAGGTCGCGGACCAGGTCGCGCACGCCCCGGTGGTCGGGCTCCGCCCCGTAGCCCGGGTCCAGCAGCCACCAGTCCGGGCCGTGCGCCTCCGACCACTCGGCGCCCTGCGCGAACTCCTGGCCCATGAACAGCAGTTGCTTGCCCGGGTGGGCCCACATGAAGCCGAGGTAGGCCCGCACCCCGGCGCGCTGCTGCCACCAGTCGCCCGGCATCTTCGACACCAGGGACCGCTTGCCGTGCACGACCTCGTCGTGCGAGATCGGCAGCACGTAGTTCTCGCTGTACGCGTACACCATCGAGAAGGTCATCTCCCCGTGGTGGTACTTGCGGTGCACCGGCTCGTGGCTCATGTACTGCAACGAGTCGTGCATCCAGCCCATGTTCCACTTCAGCCCGAACCCCAGCCCGCCGAAGCCGCTCGGGCCCTTGTGGTGGGTGGCCCGGGTGACACCGTCCCAGGCGGTGGACTCCTCGGCGATCGTGACCACGCCGGGCACCCTGCGGTACACCGTCGCGTTCATCTCCTGGAGGAACGCCACCGCGTCCAGGTTCTCCCGGCCGCCGTGCTCGTTGGGCGTCCACTGGCCCGGCTCGCGCGAGTAGTCCAGGTAGAGCATCGAGGCGACGGCGTCCACGCGCAGCCCGTCGATGTGGAACTCCTCGCACCAGTACACGGCGTTGGCGACGAGGAAGTTGCGCACCTCGTTGCGCCCGAAGTCGAACTCCAGCGTGCCCCAGTCGGGGTGCGCGGCCCGCAGCGGATCCTCGTGCTCGTACAGCGGACGGCCGTCGAACTCGGCCAGCGCCCACGCGTCACGCGGGAAGTGCGCCGGCACCCAGTCCATGAGGACGCCGATGCCGGCCTGGTGCAGCTTGTCGACCAGGTACCGGAAGTCGTCCGGCGTGCCCAGCCGGGCCGTCGGCGCGTAGAAGCCGGTCACCTGGTAGCCCCAGGAGCCGCCGAACGGATGCTCCGCGACCGGCATCAGCTCGACGTGCGTGAAGCCCAGGTTCTTCACGTACCCCGGCAGCTGCTCCGCCAGTTGACGGTAGGTCAGCCCGGGCCGCCAGGACGCCAGGTGCACCTCGTACACCGAGAACGGCGCCTCGTGCGCCGGGGCCTCGGCGCGCCGGGCCAGCCACTCGGCGTCGCCCCACTCGTACGCCGAGGACGTGATGACCGACGAGGTCGCGGGCGGCACCTCCGTGCGGCGGGCCAGCGGGTCGGCGCGCAGCGTCCTCGAACCGTCGGGGCGGGTGATCTCGAACTTGTACAGCTCGCCCTCACCGACGTCCGGCAGGAACAGCTCCCACACCCCGGACGAGCCCAGCGACCGCATGACGTGCCCGGTGCCGTCCCAGAAGTTGAAGGTGCCGGCCACGCGCACGCCGCGCGCGTTCGGCGCCCACACCGCGAACCGGGTGCCCGTCACGCCCTCGTGGGTCATCGGGTGCGCACCCAGCGCCGTCCACAGCTCCTCGTGCCGGCCCTCGCCGATCAGGTGCAGGTCGAGGTCGCCCAGCGTGGGCAGGAAGCGGTACGCGTCCTCGGTCTCCAGGACCGTCCCCTCGTACTCCACGACCAGCCGGTACGCCGGGACCTCCCGCAGCGGCAGCAGGCCGGAGAAGAAGCCCTCCCCGTCGTCGTGCAGCTCGGCCCGCAGTTCCCCGGCGACGACGGTCACCGACAGGGCATACGGCCGGAACGCCCGGAAGGCGATGCCGCCGGGCACCGGGTGCGCGCCGAGCACGGAGTGCGGGTCGTGATGCGTGCCGCCGAGCAGCCGCTCCCGGTCCGCCGCGTCGACGGCGGGCGAGACGGCGACCTCCACCTCCGGCGGGACCACCTGGGCGGAGGCGGCCTCCAGGGCGGGGGCCTGTCCGGCAGGGGCCTTCCGGGCAGCCGCCCTCCGGGCCGGGGCCTTCTTGACTGCGCCCCTCTTCGCGACGGCCTTGCCCGCGGGCGCCTTGCCGGCGGTGGTCTTCTTCGCGGGGCTCTCGGCGACCGTGCTCGTGGCGGTGGCGGTCTTCTTGGCGGTGGCGGTCTTCTTCGCGGCGGCCTTCTTGGCGGTGGCCTTGGCGGGGGTGGCCTTCTTCGCGACGGCCTCGGCGGCCGTGGTCGTCGCAGCGGCGCTCTTGGCGGTGCCGGCCTTCTTGGCCGGAGCCTTCTTCGCGGTGTTCTTCGCCGCGGGGGACTTCGCGGCGGCCGCCTTGCCGGCGACGGTTTCCGCGGCCGTGGACGTCGAGGACGCGGCCTTCACGGCAGTGGTCTTGGCCGCCGTCGCCTTGACCGTCGTGGCCTTCTTGGCGGCCGATTTCTTGACGGCCGTCTTCTTCGCCGCGGCCTTCTTCGCCGTGGCCGTCCCGGCCGCGGGCAGCTCGACCGCCGTCTTCTCGGCTGCGGCCTTCTTCGCCGCCGCCTTCTTGGCCACCGTCTTGCCGACGGTGGTCTTCGCGGCGGCGGCCTTCTTGGCGGTCGCCTTCGCGGGGGCCGCCTTCTTCGCCGCTGCCTGTTTGGGCACCGCCGTCTTCTTCGCGGCGCTCTTCTGCTGGGCGGCCGTGGGCTGCTCGGGGATCTTCTCCCCGGCGGTCCCCTTGGGGCGCGAACCGCTGGACTCAGGGCGGGGGGTCACGGGCGGAGCCTCCAGGACGAGGGGTGGTCGGTCAGGTCAGGTGGCCGGTCGAGGCGAGCCGGTCTATGGCGGCCAGGGGCACCGGCAGCCAGTCGGGGCGGTGCCGGGCCTCGTACACCACCTCGTAGATCGCCTTGTCCGTCTCGTAGGCGCGCAGCAGCACCGGGTCGGTGCGCGGATCGCGGCCGGAGGCCTCCGCGTAGCCGGAGCAGTACGCGGCGCGGCAGGTGTCGGCCCAGTCCGCCTGGGGCGGGTCGGCCGAGCGGGCCGCGTAGTCGAAGGACCGCAGCATGCCGGCGACGTCCCGCACCGCCGGCTGCGGCATGCGCCGCTCGGCCAGCGGCCGGGCCGGCTCGCCCTCGAAGTCGATCAGCCACCACTCGCCGGACGGCGAGCGCAGGCACTGGCCGAGGTGCAGATCGCCGTGCACCCGCTGCGCGGTCCAGGTGCGGCCCTCGGCGGCCAGGTCGCCCAGCGCCGTGAACGCGGAGCGCAGCCCGCCGGCGTACGGCCGCAGCGCGGCCACCGCCTGGACGGCCGCGTCCAGCCGCTCGATCATGCCGTCGACCATGAGCCGGAGCTGCATGTGACCCAGCGTGACCGTCGGCAACGCGCGGGCCAGCGCGGTGTGCACCTGGGCGGTGGCCCGGCCGAGAGCCCGCGCCTCGGCGCCGAAGTCCTCGCCCTTGGCCAGCTCGCGCAGCGCCAGCTCCCAGCCGTCCGAGGCGCCCTGCAGGAACGGCTGCAGCACCCCCAGGACGTACGGCTGGGCGGCGAGGTCCACCGAACCCGACGGGACGACCGGGTCCGCCGTGGGGGAGATGTCCGCGACCAGCCAGGCCGTCGGCGCGGGCACCCGGGGGCAGCCCTCGCCGGCCAGCGCGAGCGGCAGTTCCAGATCGGGGTTGACCCCGGGCACGATCCGGCGAAGCAGCTTTAGGATGAACGTATCTCCGTAGACGACCGACGAGTTGGACTGCTCGGCCGTCACCACGCGCGGCACGAGACCCGAGCGGATGTCCTGGCCGGCGTCCCGGTCGAAGCGCAGCCTGCCGATGCGGGCCCGGGTGCGCAGCGCCTCCAGGAGCAGCTCGGCGGGCCTGGTGTCGTGCAGGGCGTCGTAGACCGTCCGGCCGGCCAGCGGCCCCGTCGGCACGTGTCCGATGAGCGCGGGCGCCAGCCGAGGCGGCAGCGCCTCGCGCACGCCTATCAGCAGCTGGTAGCAGTCACCGGGGTGGCCGGGCGCACCGTGGGACGGCACGGCGGGCTGATGGGCGCGGACGAGCAGGTGGTACAGGCCGAGCTTGGACGTGGCCGGGAGCAGCTCGGTGGCCTCGACCAGCGTGAACCCGGTGACCGGCCGCCCCTTGCCCGCGAACCACCGCTGCCGCGGCAGCCACTCCCGCAGCAACGGGTCGAGGGAGGCAAGGAGGCCGGGCGGGGTGGTGACGGTGCGTGTGACGGCTTCCGACATGGCGTCGCGTCCTTTCACCCATTCTCGGTGCGCCTCCGGGGCCTGTGGCCGGCTCCGGTGGGCGCCCCTCCGGCTCACGCGGGCGGGCGGGGTGTTACTGATGCGTGCCCCCGGCGGGGCGGAGGAAACGCCCCGCCGCGGGGGTTTGCCGCCCGCCCCGTGGATCAGGCCTCAACAGGCCTTTTCAGGCCTCACATGGTCTCCTTGCGGAGCCTGAACCAGTAGAATCCGTGCCCCCCGAGGGTCAGCAGGTATGGCAGCTCGCCGATGGCGGGGAAGCGGACCCCGCCGAACAGCTCCACCGGGTGCCGCCCTTCGAAGGCGCTCAGATCCAGCTCCGTGGGCTGCGCGAACCGCGAGAAGTTGTTCACGCACAGCACCAGATCGTCCTCGTACTCCCGCAGGAATGCCAGCACCGCGGGGTTGGAGGAGGGCAGCTCGGTGTACGAGCCGAGCCCGAACGCCGGGTTCTGCTTGCGGATCTCGATCATGCGGCGGGTCCAGTGCAGCAGCGACGAGGGCGAGGCCATGGACGCCTCGACGCTCGTGACCTGGTAGCCGTAGACCGGGTCCATGATCGTGGGCAGGAACAGCCGTCCCGGGTCGCACGAGGAGAAGCCCGCGTTGCGGTCGGGCGTCCACTGCATCGGTGTGCGCACCGCGTCCCGGTCGCCGAGCCAGATGTTGTCGCCCATGCCGATCTCGTCGCCGTAGTACAGGATCGGCGAGCCCGGTAGCGACAGCAGCAGGGCCGTGAACAGCTCGATCTGGTTGCGGTCGTTGTCCAGCAGGGGAGCGAGCCTGCGGCGGATGCCGATGTTGGCGCGCATGCGGGGGTCCTTGGCGTACTCGGCCCACATGTAGTCGCGCTCTTCGTCCGTGACCATTTCGAGCGTCAGCTCGTCGTGGTTGCGCAGGAAGATGCCCCACTGGCAGTTCGACGGAATGGCCGGGGTCTTGGCCAGGATCTCGGAGACCGGGTAGCGGGATTCCCGCCGTACGGCCATGAAGATGCGCGGCATGACGGGGAAGTGGAACGCCATGTGGCACTCGTCGCCGCCGCTCGGGTAGTCGCCGAAGTAGTCGACGACGTCCTCGGGCCACTGGTTGGCCTCCGCCAGCAGCACCGTGTCCGGGTACTGCGCGTCGATCTCCTTGCGCACCCGCTTCAGGAAGTCGTGCGTCTCCGGGAGGTTCTCGCAGTTGGTGCCCTCCTGCTGGTACAGGTACGGCACCGCGTCCAGCCGGAACCCGTCGATGCCCAGGTCCAGCCAGAACTTCAGCGCGGAGATCATCTCCTCCTGCACGGCCGGGTTCTCGTAGTTGAGGTCCGGCTGGTGCGAGAAGAAGCGGTGCCAGTAGTACTGCTTGCGGACCGGGTCGTAGGTCCAGTTGGAGGCCTCGGTGTCGACGAAGATGATCCGCGCGTCCTGGAACTGCTTGTCGTCGTCCGCCCACACGTAGTAGTCGCCGTAGGGCCCGTCGGGGTCCTTGCGCGACTCCTGGAACCAGGGGTGCTGGTCGCTGGTGTGGTTCATGACGAAGTCGATGATCACGCGCATGCCGCGCTGGTGGGCGGCGTCGACGAACTCCACGAAGTCCGCGAGGTCGCCGAACTCCGGCAGCACGGCCGTGTAGTCGGAGACGTCGTAGCCGCCGTCGCGCAGGGGGGACTTGAAGAACGGCGGCAGCCACAGGCAGTCGACGCCGAGCCACTGGAGGTAGTCGAGCTTGGCGGTCAGGCCCTTGAGGTCGCCGACGCCGTCGCCGTTGCTGTCCTGGAACGAGCGGACGAGCACCTCGTAGAAGACGGCGCGCTTGAACCACTCAGGGTCACGGTCCCGGGCGGGAGTGTCCTCGAAGGTGTCCGGAACGGGTTCGTTGACGATCATGTTGTGGGTGACCCTCCGATCTCCGGGGTGGACGGTCGCAGAACCGTGAAGACGTGCGCGGGCCTGCGGCCCGGTTCGAGGCGCACATAGTTGGCCCTGCCCCAGTGGTAGGTCTCGCCGGTGAGCTCGTCGCGCACCGGCACCGACTCGTGCCAGTCCAGGCCGAGTTGCGGCATGTCCAACGAGACCGTGGCCTCCTGGGTGTGGTGGGGGTCGAGGTTGGCGACCACCAGAACCGTGTTCGAACCCTTCCGCTTCGAGTAGGCGATCACCGCTTCCTGGTCGGCGTGGTGGAAGTGGATGTCCCGCAGTTGCTGGAGGGCCGGATTCTCCCGCCGGATGGTGTTGAGCCGGGTGAGCAGCCTGGTGATGGTGCGGCCCTCGCGTTCGGCGGTGGCCCAGTCACGGTGCCTGAGCTGGTACTTCTCCGAGTCCAGGTACTCCTCGCTGCCCTCCTTCAGCGGGGTGTTCTCACACAGCTCGTAGCCGGAGTAGATGCCCCAGGACGGCGACAGCGTCGCCGCGAGCACGGCCCGGACCTCGAAGGCGGGCCGGCCCCCGTGCTGGAGGTAGGCGTGCAGGATGTCGGGGGTGTTGGCGAAGAAGTTCGGCCGCATGTAGGAGGCGGCCTCACCCGACAGCTCCGTGAGGTACTCGGTCAGCTCCTGCTTGGTGTTGCGCCACGTGAAGTACGTGTACGACTGCTGGAAACCGATCTGGGCCAGGGTGTGCATCATCGCCGGACGCGTGAACGCCTCGGCCAGGAAGATCACATCCGGGTCGGTGCGGTTGACCTCCCCGATCACCCGCTCCCAGAACACCACCGGCTTGGTGTGCGGATTGTCCACCCGGAAGATCCGCACGCCGGCGTCCATCCAGTGCCGCAGCACCCGCACCGTCTCGGCGACCAGACCGTCCATGTCCGCGTCGAAGGCGATGGGGTAGATGTCCTGGTACTTCTTCGGCGGGTTCTCCGCATAGGCGATGGTGCCGTCGGGGCGGTGGTGGAACCACTCCGGATGCTTCTGCACCCAGGGATGGTCCGGGGAGCACTGCAACGCGAAGTCCAGCGCCACCTCCATGCCCAGCTCCCGCGCCCGCCGCACGAAGGCGACGAAGTCCTCCAGCGTCCCCAGGCCGGGGTGCACCGCGTCATGGCCGCCCTCGGGCGAACCGATCGCCCAGGGCACACCGACGTCGTCGGGGCCGGGGGAGAGGGTGTTGTTCTTGCCCTTGCGGAAGGTGGTGCCGATGGGGTGGATCGGCGGCAGGTAGACCACGTCGAAGCCCATCGCCGCGATCGCCGGAAGCCTGCGGGCCGCCGTGGCGAACGTGCCGTGCGGCTGCTCGCGGGTGCCCTCCGAACGCGGGAAGAACTCGTACCAGGAGCCGTACAGCGCCCGCTCCCGCTCCACCAGCAACGGCAACGGCTCACTGCTGGTCACCAGATCCCGCAACGGATGCCGCGCCAGGACCGCGTCCACCTCCGGCGTCAGCGCCGCCGCCAGACGGGCCGCCACGGGGCGGTCCTCGTCCCGCAGGGCGTCGACGGCGGTGAGGATCACGTCGCGCAGTCCCTCCTCCTCGGGCACACCGGCGGCCGCCCGCTCGTACAGACGGGCGCCCTCCTCCAGGACGACGTCCGCGTCCATGCCGGCCGGGATCTTGATCTCGGCGTGGTGACGCCAGGTACCGACCGGGTCCCCCCAAGCCTCGACGGTGAACGTCCACAGGCCGGGTTCCCCGGCGGTGACCGTGGCGCCCCAGCGGTCCGTCCCCGGGGCCAGCTCCCGCAAGGGCGTCCACGGGCCGGGCCGGCCCTCGGGATCCTTCAGGACGACGTTGGCCGCCACCGCGTCGTGCCCCTCCCGGAACACGGTCGCCGAGATCTCGAAGGTCTCGCCGGTGACGGCCTTGGCCGGCCGGCGTCCCTGCTGGACCACCGGACGGACATCGAGTACGGGTATGCGCCCGACGGCGGTCGCGTCGCCAGGTGGTGGTGGCGAGGCCGGCGGGCCGGCATCGGCCGGGCGCGCGGGGCGTGCTTCGCCGCCGGGCGCGCGCGCCCCGGTGGTGCGGCGGTTGGGGGGTGCTGGCGAATGGTGCTTGGCGGGCATGACCGCTCCTGTCCGCGTCAACGTGGGTGGGCGGAGGTCTGTGGGGAGGTGGGTCCTGCGTGGTGCTCCTGAGATGGGTACCCGCAGGAGCCTTCCCACCCTATTCGGGTGGGCAATCCGGCACTTTGTTAACTACTCACGCGTATGTCGACACACAAGACCGGCCTCGTCCGCGACGGACGAGGCCGGCCCCCTGGCATGGCTGCTCCTTCGCCCTACACGCGCGGCACCCGCAGTAACTTGTCCGGCGAACCGACGCCCCGGCCGGAGACCTTCCCGGTCGCCGCTCCGGCCGTCAAGGCCCTCCCGACCTGGGCCGGAGTCGCTTGTCGATGATCGGCCAAATAGAGCGCGGCCGCGCCCGCGGCGTGCGGGGACGCCATCGAGGTACCCGAGTAGGCGGCCCGCGCGGTGTCGCTCGCGGCGGACGCGGAGGTGATGCCGACGCCCGGGGCGAACAGATCGAGCGCCGGACCGTGGTTGGAGAAGGCCGATTTCCTATCCCCCCGGTCGGTCGCCCCGACCGTGACGGCCTGCTCGACGCTCCCCGGGGAGTACAGGCCGGCCGGCATGCCGTCGTTGCCCGCGGCGACCGTGTAGGTGACGCCGGAGGCGATGGAAGCGCGGACGGCGGCGTCCAGCCGGTCGTTGCGCGGGCCGCCCAGGCTGAGGTTGGCCACCGCGGGCTTCCTCGCGTGCCGGGTCACCCAGTCGATCCCGGCGATCACCCGGGCCGTGGTGCCCCCGCCCGCGGCGTCGAGGACACGCACGGAGACGATCCGGGCCTTCTTGGCGACGCCGTGGGCCGTCCCCGCGACCGTGCCGGCGACGTGGGTGCCGTGGCCGTTGCCGTCCGCGGCGACCGGGTCGCCCCCGACGAAGTCCCAGCCGTGGCCCGCCCGGCCGGCGAAGTCCCGGTGGGTGGTCCGGACGCCGGTGTCGATCACGTAGACCGTCACCCCGGCGCCGGCCTTCCCGGGCCAGGTGTAGCTCCGGTCCAGCGGCAGCTTCGGCTGGTCGACGCGGTCCAGCCCCCACGACGGGGGGTTCTTCTGGGTGCCGTCGAGCCGCACGCGGGTGTCCTGGACGACCGAGGCGACCCGGGGGTCCGCGGCCAGCCGCCCGGCCTGTCTCGCGTCCGCGCGGACCGCGTAGCCGTTCAGGACCGTGCCGTAGGTGTGGCTGATCTCCACCCCGTACCGTCCGGCGAGCCCCTTTCCGGCCGCCGACCCGGCAACCGTGTCCTCCTCCAGCGTCACCAGGTAACTTCCGTGCACGGAGCCGGGTGATCCGGCGCCGAGTATCCGCCCCTCCGGTACGGCGTGCGCGGGCAGGGTGGTGGCCGAAAACGCCGCGGCGCAGATCGCCGCCGTCAGGCCCCCCGCCCGGCGCAGACGCCGCTCGCGCGTCCGTGCCATGGTCCGAGTTCCCCTCCTCGACTCGGCGTACGGCTGCCGCGCGGCACCGCGTACGGCGGGCACGGGCCGGTACGCCAGGGGCAGCCTCTCGTGACGTGTGAAGCACCACAAGGACGCCTATGGGTGCGGAATCGGCCATATTCGCGGATGGTGCTGTTCAGGCCGATCGGGCGGCGGGTGGCGGAGCCTCAGCGGCGGAGGCACCGACGCCGGTACTGTCGTAGGAGACGTCGTCGAAGCCCTGCGAAATCCAGCGAACGCGCCGAGGTGGAACCCGTGAAGGCGATCCGTCGATTCACCGTCCGACCCGTTCTCCCCGAACCCCTCCGGCCCCTCAGTGATCTGGCCCGCAACCTGCGCTGGTCGTGGCACGCGGAGACCCGTGACCTGTTCCGGTCGGTCGACCCCGAGCGGTGGGCCGCCTCGGGCGGCGACCCCGTCCGGCTGCTCGGCAGCGTGCCGCCCGCGCGGCTCGCGGAGCTGGCCGGGGACGGCCCGTTCCTGCGCCGCCTCGCCGAGGTCGCGGGCGATCTGAGCGACTACACGACCGGCGAGCGCTGGTACCAGACCCAGCCCGAGGAACTGCCCGCCGCGATCGCCTACTTCTCACCCGAGTTCGGCATCACGGCCGCCCTGCCCCAGTACTCCGGCGGCCTCGGCATCCTGGCCGGCGACCACCTCAAGGCGGCCAGCGACCTCGGCGTCCCGCTGATCGGCGTCGGCCTGCTCTACCGGCACGGCTACTTCCGCCAGACCCTGTCCCGGGACGGCTGGCAGCAGGAGCACTACCCGGTCCTCGACCCCAACGAGCTGCCCGTCGTCCAGCTGGAGGAGCCCGACGACAGCCCCGCCCAGGTCTCCCTCGCCCTGCCCGGCGGCAAGCAGCTGCACGCCCGGATCTGGCTGGCGCAGGTCGGCCGGGTCCCGCTGCTGATGCTGGACTCCGACGTCGAGGAGAACGACCTCGGCGAGCGCGGCGTGACCGACCGGCTCTACGGCGGCGGCAGCGAGCACCGGCTGCTCCAGGAGATGCTCCTCGGCATAGGAGGTGTCCGGGCGGTACGGACGTACTGCCGGCTGACCGGCCACCCCGCGCCGGAGGTGTTCCACACCAACGAGGGACACGCCGGGTTCCTCGGCCTGGAGCGCATCGCCGAACTCTGCGCCGACGGGCTGGACTTCGACTCCGCACTGGAGTCGGTCCGCGCCGGGACCGTCTTCACCACCCACACCCCCGTCCCGGCCGGCATCGACCGCTTCGACCGCGAACTGGTCGCCCGCCACTTCGGCCCCGACGCCGAGCTGCCCCGCATCGACGTCGACCGCATCCTGCGGCTCGGCATGGAGAGCTACCCCGGCGGCGAGCCCAACCTCTTCAACATGGCCGTGATGGGCCTGCGCCTGGCCCAGCGCGCCAACGGTGTCTCCCTGCTGCACGGCAACGTCAGCCGCGAGATGTTCGCCGGCCTGTGGCCCGGCTTCGACGCCGACGAGGTGCCGATCACGTCCGTGACCAACGGCGTGCACGCGCCCACCTGGGTCGCCCCCGAGGTGTTCCGGCTCGGTGCGCAGCAGATCGGTGTCCAGCGCGCCGAGGACGCTCTGACCGTCGGCGGCTCGGACCGCTGGGACACGGTGGCCGACATTCCCGACCAGGACATCTTCGACCTGCGGCGGGTGCTGCGCGAGCAGCTCGTCGAGGAGGTGCGGGAGCGGCTGCGGGCCTCCTGGCGGCAGCGCGGCGCCCACACGGCCGAGCTGGGCTGGATCGACGGCGTCCTCGACCCGGACGTCCTCACGATCGGCTTCGCCCGGCGCGTCCCGTCGTACAAGCGCCTGACGCTGATGCTGCGCGACCGGGACCGGCTGATGGACCTGCTGCTGCACCCCGAGCGGCCGGTCCAGATCGTCGTCGCGGGCAAGGCGCACCCGGCCGACGACGGCGGGAAGCGGCTGGTGCAGGAGCTGGTGCGGTTCGCCGACGATCCGCGGGTGCGGCACCGGATCGTGTTCCTGCCCGACTACGGCATGGCCATGGCACAGAAGCTGTACCCCGGCTGCGACATCTGGCTGAACAACCCGCTCAGGCCGCTGGAGGCCTGCGGCACGTCCGGCATGAAGGCGGCGCTCAACGGCTGTCTCAACCTGTCCGTCCTCGACGGCTGGTGGGACGAGTGGTTCCAGCCCGACTTCGGCTGGGCCATCCCCACGGCCGACGGTGCCGGGACCGACCCCGACCACCGCGACGACATAGAGGCCGCGGCGCTGTACGACCTGCTGGAGCAGCGGGTGACGCCCCGCTTCTACGAGCGCGGGCAGGGCGGGCTGCCCGACCGGTGGATCGAGATGGTCCGGCACACGCTGAGCCTGCTCGGGCCGAAGGTGCTGGCCGGGCGGATGGTCCGGGAGTACGTGGAGCGGCTCTACGCGCCCGCGGCCCTGTCCCACCGGTCCATGGGGCCGGACGCGGCCCGGGATCTCGCCGAGTGGAAGGGGCGGGTGCGGGCTGCCTGGCCGGGGGTCACCGTCGACCACGTGGAGACGTCGGCGTCCGACGCGCTGGCCGAGCTCGGTACGACGCTCGGGCTGCGCGTGCGGGTCGCCCTCGGCGATCTCGGCCCGGACGACGTCGATGTGCAGGTCGTCTCGGGGCGGGTGGACGAGGAGGACCGGATCGGTGACGCGACGGTCGTGCCCCTGAAGCCGGTGGGCGCTCCCGACCAGGACGGGCGCTGGGTCTATGAGGGGCCCTTGTCGCTGGATCGCACCGGGCCTTTCGGGTACACGGTGCGGATCCTTCCCGCGCACCGGCTGATGGCTTCCAGCGCGGAGTTGGGGCTGGTGGCCGGACCGTCCGAGGAGCTGGTGGCGGCTGCGGGGTTGCTGATGCGGTGATTGCGGTGCGGGGCGACGGTCCGCGGTTCTTCACATCGTGAGCCTCGTGCGCGCCGCGGTGGCCGTGATCGGAGTGTACTTCACCGGATACCGCCACAACGCCGTCACCGTCCCCATGGAGATCGATTATGGCGCTGCCCACGGCTCCACAGGGCCTGTCGCGCGGTTCCCCGCGCCCCTACGCGGACTCAGGTCCCGGCGCTGCCAAGTTGCGCAGCACGGTGCCGCACCTGCGGGCATACGCGTGCTGGAATCCCCTCGTCGCCGGGCCGCCCGCCTTCGCGTACCACTTGGCCGCCCGGCTGAAGGCGTTCACGGTGAGCCACACCGTGCCGTCGCCCGTGCGGTCGACCACGAAGGACTCCTCGCCGGTCTCCGGGTGGCCGGGCAGCGTGCCGTAGGCCCAGCCCGCCCGGCGGGGTTCCTCGACCGTCCAGACCACGCGGCAGGGGGCCTTGATCATGCCGGCGAGGGTGACGGTGACGTCCACGCCGGGGGCGGCGCGGTCGGCGGTCGCGTCGATGCCCACGCCCATGGCCCGGTGCATCTCCCAGGTCAGGACGGCGTCGGAGGCCCGGCGGAAGACCTCCTCACCCTCGCCGAGGCGGGTGCGCACGTTCATGGGGTGGAAGCCCGGCGGGCAGAAGCCCTGGTCGCGGGTGGCGCCGACGTCGGCGTAGGTGAAGTCCTGCGAATCCGTAGAAGACACGGTCCCCAAGAGTAGGGCGGTACCCGGAGCTGCCTTCGTTCCGGGTACCGCCCTACGGTCATGCCGCGGTCAGCCGACGTTGACGGCCGACCAGGCGGCCGCGACCGCCTTGTACTCGGTGCTGCTCGCGCCGTACAGCGCCGAGGCCGCGTTCAGGGTCGCCGTGCGGGCGGCCGCGTACTTGGTCGTCGACGTCATGTACGTCGTCAGCGCCTTGTACCAGATCTGCAGCGCCTTGGTCCGGCCGATGCCGGTGACCGTGGAGCCGTTGGACGTCGGCGAGTCGTAGGCCACGCCGTTGATGGTCTTCTTCCCGCTGCCCTCGGACAGCAGGTAGAAGAAGTGGTTGGCGGGGCCGGAGGAGTAGTGGACGTCCAGGCTGCCGAGGCCGGCGGACCAGGCGTCGGCGGAGTCACCGTCCTTGCTGGGCTTGTCCATGTAGCGCAGTGGGGTGCCGTCGCCTCGGATGTCGATCTTCTCGCCGATGAGGTAGTCGCCGACATCGGAGGTGTTGTTCGCGTAGAACTCCGCGCCCGCGCCGAAGATGTCGCTCGTGGCCTCGTTCAGACCGCCGGACTCGCCGCTGTAGTTGAGGCCCGCCGTGGCCGACGTCAGGCCGTGGCTCATCTCGTGGGCGGCCACGTCGAGCGAGGTCAGCGGGTGGGTGTTGCCCGAGCCGTCGCCGTAGGTCATGCAGAAGCAGCTGTCCGACCAGAAGGCGTTGACGTAGTTGTTGCCGTAGTGGACGCGCGAGTAGGCGGCCTTGCCGTCGTTGCGGATGCCGCTGCGGCCGAAGGTGCTCTTGTAGAAGTCCCAGGTGACCTGGGCGCCGTAGTGGGCGTCGGCGGCGGCCGTCTCCGCGTTGGACGGGTTGCCGGTGCCCCAGACGTCGTCCGCGCCGGAGAAGAGGGTGCCGGTGCCGGAGGTGCCGCGGTTCAGGTTGTACGTCTTGTGGCCGCCGCGCGTGCCGTCGGTCAGGTTGTACGTCGACCCGGACTTGGTGGTGGTGAGGTCGACCTTGCCGCTGTACGTGGTGGTGCCGGTGCCGGTCTCGATGGCCTGGTACTCGTACAGCTTCTTGCCGCTGGCGGCGTCGGTGACGACGTGGAGTTCGTTCGGCGTGCCGTCCTCCTGGAGGCCGCCGACGACCGTCTCGTAGGCGAGGGTGGGCTTGCCGTCGGCCGCCCAGATCACCTTGCGGGGCGTGGAGTTCGCCTCGGTCTTCTCCGAGCCGGCCGCCTTGGCGAGGGTCACGGCCTGCTTCTCCGCCTTGGCCGCGGTGACGGCCGGCTTGAGCGTGGCGACCTTGAGCGTGGCCTTCGTGGCTCTGGTGACGCCCTTGGCCGCGCCGGACTTCGACTCGTGCACGACGAGGTCGCCGCCGAGGACCGGCAGACCGGCGTAGGTCCGCTCGTAGCGGGTGTGGACGCTGCCGTCGGCGTCCTTCACGACGTCCCTGACTACGAGTTTCTCCTGGGCGCCGAGGCCTATCTCGTCCGCGGTCCGCGTGGCGTCCGCCTGCTGCTCCTGGATGAGCGCGGTGCGGGCGGGCGCGGAGAGCAGGACGGGGGCGGCGGCGAGCGCCGGCTTGCCCGCGGAGTCCGCGGCGACGCTGCTGCCTGGGGTCAGGCCGGTGGTGAGCAGAGCGCCGGCGGCGACGGCGGTGGCGATGGCCAGCGTGGCGCGCTTGTGACGCGCGTAGAGAGGGGAGGTCACACAAGCTCCTAGGTGTGGGGGAAGTGCTGTGGCGCTGTGGTGCTGTGCGGCGTGGGGGAAGAGTGGCACTTGAGACGCGTACATGTCAGGAGTGGGCGTGATGTTGGCCGGAATTCGACGACCAGATGTGCGCGAGGGCACGTCAAACGGACGCCGCCCCGGGGGATTCGAACCCACCGGGGCGACGACCTGACTGGAGAGGCCTACGGGCCTGTGATCCGCGGGCCTACGGGCCTACGGGCCTGCGATCTACGGGAACGTCAGCTTCCAGCTGTTGATGTAGCCGGTGTCGACGGCCGCGTTGTCCTGGACCCGCAGCTTCCAGACGCCGTTGGCCACCTCGGAGGAGGCGTTCACCGTGTAGGTGGTGTTCAGGTTGTCCGCGCTTCCGCCGGTGCCGTACCCCTTCAGGGTGTACGCCGTGCCGTCGGGGGCGACCAGATCCACCTTGAGGTCACCGATGTAGGTGTGCACGATGTCCACCGCGACCTGGAGGTTGGACGGCGCGTTGCCCGTCCGGCCGGAGACGGTGACCGACGACGTGACCGCCGCGCCCCGGTCCGGGATCGCCACGTCGGCGGTGTTCTCGAAGGACGTGCCGCCGCCGCCTCCGTCGCCGGGACGGGTGCCGACGTTGATGCCCGCCCACGCGTGCTGGACCGCCTTGTACTCGGCGCTGTCGGTGCCGTAGAGCTCACCGGTGGCCGCGAGGGTGCCGGTGCGGGCGCCCGCGTAGTTGGTGGTCGAGGTGAACTTCGTGGTGAGCGCGCGGAACCAGATCTTCTCCGCCTTGTCCCGGCCGATGCCGGTGACCGGAAGGCCGTCCGAGGTGGCCGAGTCGTACGTGACACCGTTGATGGTCTTGGTGCCGCTGCCCTCGCTCAGCAGGTAGAAGAAGTGGTTGGCCGGGCCCGACGAGTAGTGCACGTCGATCGAGCCGATGCCCGAGTACCAGCTGTCCTTGGACGCGCCGTCCTTGCTCGGCTTGTCCATGTAGCGCAGCGGCGTGCCGTCGCCGTTGATGTTGATCTCCTCGCCGATGAGGTAGTCACCGACGTCGGAGGAGTTGTTCGCGTAGAACTCGACCGTCGAGCCGAAGATGTCCGAGGTCGCCTCGTTCAGACCGCCGGACTCGCCGCTGTAGTTGAGGCCGGCGGTGTTCGAGGTGAGCCCGTGGGTCATCTCGTGCGCGGCCACGTCGATCGACGTCAGCGGGTTGGCGTTGCCCGAGCCGTCGCCGTAGGTCATGCAGAAGCAGCTGTCCGACCAGAAGGCGTTGACGTAGTTGTTGCCGTAGTGGACCCGGGAGTAGGCGCCCACGCCGTCGCCGCGGATGCCGGAGCGGCCGTGCACGTTCTTGTAGTAGTCCCAGGTGAGGGCGGCCCCGTAGTGCGCGTCGGCGCCCGCGGACTCCAGGTTGGACGGGGTGCCGTTGCCCCAGACGTCGTCCGGTCCGGAGAACAGGGTGCCGGTGCCGGAGGTGCCGCGGTTGAGGTTGTACGTCTTGTGATTGCCGCGGGCGCCGTCGGTGAGGTTGTACGTCGACCCGGACTGGGTGGTGGTGAGGTCGACCGTGCCGGAGTACACCGTGTTGCCGGTGCCGGTCTCGATCGCCTCCCACTCGAACAACTTCTCGCCGGTGGTGGCGTCGGTGACGACGTGCAGTTCCTGCGGGGTGCCGTCGTGCTGGAAGCCGCCGACGACCGTCTCATAGGCCACGACCGGCTTGCCGTTCGCGGCCCAGATCACCTTGCGGGGCGCGCGGTTGATGCCGGCGCCCTTGGCCTCGTCGGCCTCGCCGGCCTTCAGGGCCTGCTGCCGGGCCTTCGCGGCGGACACCGCGGTCTTCGTCGTCGCCGGCTTGATGGCGGCGCGGGTGGCCTTCGCGACGGCCGCGGTGGCGTCCGCCTCGGTGCTCTCGACGACCAGGTCGCCGCCGAGGACCGGCAGGCCGTCGTAGGTGCGCTCGTAGCGCGTGTGCACGGTGCCGTCGCGGTCCTTGAGGACGTCGCGGACGACCAGCTTCTCCTTGGCACCGAGGCCCAGTTCCTCGGCCGTCTCCGCCTTGGCGGCGTCGGCCTCGCGGATCAGCGCGGCGCGCTGGGCGGGAGTGAGCCTGACCGACTCGGAGCCGGGCTTCGCCTTGCTCGCGGCCGACGGTGCCTTCTCCGGGGCTGCGCTGGCGGTGCCGCCCTGGACGGCGGCGGCGATCAGCGCGGCGACGCCGGCGAGGGCCACGGCCGCGGTGCGGCGGGGGGTGTGGGGAGTGCGTCTGTGGGAGGTGCCTCTTCGCGAGGAACTGCTTCTCAACACTGACTCCTTCTGCGGGACCGGGGGTCGCCCGGCCTGGGGAGGTGAAGGTGTTGCTGTGGGGTTCCTGTGGAGCAGTCGTGGGAAGCGTGTCAGGGGAGCGCGCTTTCTGTCAGGACCGCGTCAAAAGTATGGCCGGAAACGGTCCGTTGTCCGGAAGTTCATGTTCGCTATACGGACGCTTCCCCGTCGTCGGGCAGGCCCCGTGCCAGGAGTGCCACAGTGCCGCGCAGGTCCCGCGGCCGCCACCCGCTCGTCGTGCCTGCCCGGTTCGGTCGGCGGGCCGCCTCCCGCCGCCGCCCTACGCCAGACTGTCCCGCCATGCCCGGTGCAGATCCGCGAACCTGCCCGTGCCCGCGATGAGTTCGGACGGTTCGCCGTCCTCCACGATCCGGCCGTGCTCCATCACCAGGACCCGGTCCGCGATCTCGACGGTCGACAGCCGGTGCGCGATGACCACCGCCGTACGGCCCTTCAGCACCGTCGTCATGGCCCGCTGCACCGCACGCTCCCCGGGGACGTCCAGCGAGCTGGTCGCCTCGTCGAGGATCAGCACCGCCGGGTCGGCCAGCAACGCCCGGGCGAACGCCACCAGTTGCCGCTGCCCGGCGGAGATGCGGCCGCCCCGCTTGCGTACGTCGGTGTCGTAGCCGTCGGGCAGGCTGCTGATGAAGTCGTGTGCGCCGATCTCCTTGGCGGCCTGCTCGATCTCCTCGCGGGTGGCGTCCGGGCGGCCGATCGCGATGTTGTCGGCGACCGTGCCGGAGAACAGGAACGCCTCCTGCGTCACCATGACCACCCCGCGCCGCAGCTCGGGCACGGAGAGGTCGCGCAGGTCGACGCCGTCCAGCAGCACCCGGCCGCCGGAGGGGTCGTAGAACCGGGCCAGCAGCTTGGCCAGGGTCGACTTCCCGGCGCCGGTGGAGCCCACGACCGCGACCGTCTGTCCGGCCGGCAGGGTGAGGTCGAACGCGGGCAGCACCTCGCCGCCGGTGCGGTAGCCGAAGCGGACGCCGTCGAAGGCCACCGCGCGGCCGGGGTGCTCGCCTTCGAGCGGCGGGAGCTGCCGGGGGGTGGCCGGCTCGGGGACCGACGGGGTCTGGGCGAGCAGGCCGGCGATCTTCTCCAGCGAGGCCGCCGCCGACTGGTAGGAGTTGAGGAACATCCCGAGCCGGTCGATGGGGTCGTACAGCCGCCGCAGGTACAGGACCGCGGCCGCCAGCACGCCGAGGGCCAGCGTGCCGTCCGCGACCCGGTAGCCGCCCCACAGCACGATCGATGCGACCGCCGTGTTGGCGACCAGCCGCGAGCCGGTGACGTAGCGGGCCATCTCCAGCAGCGCGTCGCCGTTGACCCGTTCGTGCCGCCGGTTGAGCACGCCGAAGTCCGTGTCGTTGGCGGCCTCGCGGCGGAAGGCGCGCACCGGCCGGATGCCGTTCATCGTCTCGACGAACTTGACGATGACGGCCGCGATGGCCGTCGACCGCGCCCGGTACACCCGGGCGGCCCGCCGCCGGTACCAGCGCACGAGCGCGTACAGCGGCACCAGGGACGCCACCGCCACGCCCCCGAGACCCAGGTCGAGCCAGAGCAGCATCGCCGAGATGTAGACGAAGGAGAGGATGA
Source organism: Streptomyces collinus (assembly GCF_031348265.1). NCBI lineage: Bacteria > Bacillati > Actinomycetota > Actinomycetes > Kitasatosporales > Streptomycetaceae > Streptomyces > Streptomyces collinus. The sequence goes on from NZ_CP133771.1 coordinate 6,123,127, forward strand.
CCGTCACGAGCTCCTGGAGGCCCTCGTCCAGCAGCTCGCGCAGGGACTCCACGTCGGCCGTGGAGCGGGAGATGAGCCGGCCCGAGGTGTAGCGCTCATGGAAGTCGACGCTCAGCGCCTGCGCGTGGCGGAAGATCCGGCCGCGCAGGTCGAGCAGCACGTCCTGGCTGACCCGGGCCGCGGCGGCGACGAACGCGAACTGCAGCCCGCCCGCGGCCAGTGCGCACCCCAGATAGCCGGCGCCCACCGCGATCAGCGGACCGTGGTCCTGCGCCCGGAAGGCCGGTACGGCACGGTCGATGGCGTACGCCACGAGCAGCGGGCCCGCCTGTACGACCGCCTGCTGGAGCAGCAGCAGGAACGTGGTGACCGCGACCCGGGCCTTCATGGGCGCGAGCAGGGAACGCAGCAGGGCTCCGGTGGCGCCCGGCGGAGTGGGCAGGACGTCCCGGTCGAAGGGGTCGCCGGCTGTGGCGGGCCGGTCGTCCGGTTGCCGGCCGGGCCGGTCGTCGGGTTTGTCGCCGGCCGGTGCGCCGGTGGCCACCGTCATCGGGCGCCCTCCTCTTCCCCTGACATCAGATACGCGTACTCGGCGTTCGTGCGCAGCAGTTCGTGGTGGGTGCCGACCGCGGCGATCCTCCCGCCGGACAGCAGCGCGACACGGTCGGCGAGCAGCACGGTGGAGGGGCGGTGCGCCACGATCAGGGCGGTTGTGTCCGCGAGGACCTGCCGCAGGGCGGCCTCCACGGCGGCCTCCGTGTGCACGTCCAGGGCCGACAGCGGGTCGTCCAGGACGAGGAACTCCGGCTGCGCGACGACGGCCCGGGCGAGCGCGAGGCGCTGGCGCTGGCCGCCGGAGAGGCTGAGGCCCTGCTCGCCCACCGGGGTGTCCGTCCCCTGGGGCAGGGAGTGCACGAAGCCGGCCTGGGCGACGGCGAGCGCGCGCTCCAGGTCGGCATGGCCGGCGGTGTCCTTCGCCCCCATGAGAACGTTGTCGCCCACCGAGGCGGAGAACAGCGTGGGCTCCTCGAAGGCCACGGCGACCTTGGCGCGCAGCGCCTCCCTGGACAGGCCGGTGATGTCGGCGCCGTCGAGGGTGATGCGGCCCGAGGTCAGCTCGTACAGGCGGGGGATGAGCGCGGTGAGGGTGGTCTTCCCGCTGCCGGTGGCACCGACCAGCGCCATGGACTCGCCCGGACGGATGTGCAGGTCGATGTGCTGAAGGACGGGCAGGCTGTCGGACGGGGCGTCGGGGTAGCGGAACCGGACGTCGTGGAAACGGAGCCCCTTTTCCTGGACGGTCGCCGAGCCGGGGCGGGGTCCGGTGCCGGAGGGCGAGCCGGAGCCAGACCCGAAGGCCGGGGCGAAGCCCGCGTCGGAGGCCGGGGCGCGGCCGGAGCCGGAACGAGAGCGGGAGCCGTTGCCGGAGCCCGGGGCGGAGCGGGTGCCGGGGCCGGAAGCGGAGCCGAGGCCTGGGGTGGAACCGGAGCCGGGGCCCTGGGCGGAGCCCGTGCCGGAGCCGGAGCCGGAGCCGGTGCCGGGGGCGGAGCCCGAGTCGGCGTCCGGGGCGGAGCCGGTGCCCGGGCCCGGGGTCGCGGCCGCGGCCGGGGTGCCGCCAGCCCCCTCCACCTCCGCGTCCATCACCTCGAAGTACCGCTCCGTCGCCGTCGCCGCCTCCTGGCTCATCGCCAGCAGGAAACCGATCGACTCCACCGGCCACCGCAGCGCCAGCGCCGTCGACAGGAACGCCACCAGCGTCCCGGCCGACAGGACACCGTCGGCCACCTGGACGACCCCCACCACCAGAGCCGCCCCGATCGCCACCTCCGGCAGCGTCACGATGACGCCCCAGATCGTCGCCAGCAGCCGCGCCTTGCGCAGTTCCGTGCCGCGCAGCGTCTTCGACAGGTCCCGGAACGCCCGCTCCTGGCTCCGGTGGCGGCCGAAGCCCTTGATGATGCGGATGCCGAGCACACTCTCCTCGACGACCGTCGTCAGGTCGCCGACCTGGTCCTGGGCGCGGCGGGCCAGCTTCGCGTAACGCCTCTCGAAGATCACGCACGTGACCATGACGGGGACGGCGGGCCCGAGGATGACCAGCCCCAGCGTCCAGTCCTGGAGCAGCATGATGATCACGCCGACCAGGATCGTCACCCCGTTGACCAGGAGGAACGTCAGCGGAAACGCGAGGAACATGCGCAGCAGCATCAGGTCCGTCGTCCCCCGGGAGAGCAACTGCCCCGAGGCCCACCGGTCGTGGAAGGCCACCGGCAGCCGCTGGAGGTGCCCGTACAGAGCCGCCCGCATCGACGCCTCGACATGCGAGAGCGGCCGGGCCACCAGCCACCTCCGCAGCCCGAACAACAGGGCCTCCGTGAAGCCGAGCAGCAGCAGGAACAGCGCGCCGAGCCACACGCCCGCCGGGTCCCGGTCGGCGATCGGCCCGTCCACCATCCACTTCAGGGCGAGCGGGATCACCAGGCCCACGCAGGAGGCGACTATGGCGACCAACGCGGCACCGAACAGCCGCGCCCGCACGGGCCGCACGTACGGCCACAGGCGCAGCAGCGTACGCACGGCGGAACGGTCCTGGGCGGGGGCTGGTGTCGTGGCCATCAGCAGCGAGCCTACGGTTCGCCACTGACACTGCCCACCGAGTTTCCGCCGGACCCGGGTCGGCCGTTGGTCCTACGACCTGGGGGTACCTCCCTGCCCGAGCGAAGCCGAGAGCTTGAGGGGCGACGGGTCGTACGGCCGCACCGGCCGGGTCGTAGGGCCGCATCAACCGATCGGCTGATGTCCGTTCGAGCGCGACGGCCGATGTGGCGGACCCCGCCCCGCCGGGACCCTCTTCGTATGCCGACCGCACCCGTCATCGGGCGAGGCACCGAACGGCGTCGAGGTGGTCTCGCTCGCCGCGGGCCTCGACCCGGACGTGAACCTGATGGATCTGCGCATGCCGGGCGGCGGGGGAGTGGACGCCATCCGCGAACTGGGCCGCACCGGCGCCCGCGCCAAGGTCCTCGTCCTCACCACCTACGACACCGACTCCGACACCCTCCCCGCGATCGAGGCGGGTGCGACCGGCTATTTCCTGAAGGACGCCCCGCGCGAGGAGCTGTTCTCGGCGGTCCGGGCGGCATCGGAAGGCCACACGGTCCTCTCCCCGGCGGTGGCCTCCCGCCTGGTCTCCGCGGTCCGTACGCCCAGGGCCCCCGGCAACGAGCCGCTCTCCGCCCGGGAACGCGAGGTCCTGGCCCTGGTGGCCAAGGGCACCTCCAACCGCGAGATCGCCCGCGAACTGTTCATCAGCGAGGCGACCGTGAAGACCCACCTCACCCACCTCTACGCCAAGCTCGGCGCCAACGACCGCGCGGCGGCGGTCGCGGTCGCCTACGACCGGGGGATCCTCGGCTAGAAGACCCATGAGTGTGATCCCGGCCCCGGCGATCATGCTCATCGCTCCCCACCCTCCCCGCCCGCCGACCTCGCGCGCAGCGGAGCCCGGGCCTGACGGCAGAATGATCTCGGCCGACTGCAGGTCGGTCACGACACAGGAACGGCGTGCCAAGAGCGAGGACTTTCACCCGGGTTCGGCGCGCTGCATGATCAAGAGAACGGGGAATGTTCGTGGGACGCCTTGTCCAGGCCGGAATAGCGGCTGGAGCCGCGCTGCTGCTCACCGCGTGCGGCGGTGGAGCTGAGGAAGACGGGGAGAGCGCGGCCGACGGCGGCAGTATGAAGAAGCCCGCGGACGCCGCGGCCGCGTCGCTGGCACAGAAGAGCTCCCTGACGGTGGCGTGGTGCCACGAGATACCGCAGGGCGAGGACGATGTCCTGTACGGGCTGACCCTGCGCTCGTACTCGGTGAAGGACGGGTCCGTGGTCGCGGAGCGCCAGACGGTCCTGCCCGCCGACGTGGTACCCGAGAGGGTGTGCGAGAGCGACAACGGTGGGGCCGGCTTCGCCTTCGACAAGGATTTCTCGATGGTCGCGGGTATCAAGGAGGCGGATCTCAAGAAGCGGGCCGGAGCGTACGACCTCGCCGGCGGCGAGGAGGTCTCTCCGCCGCCCGCAGACGAATTCACCGAGCGCCCCGACAACGCAGGTGCCGCCTTCCACCCCACGACCGGGCTGCTCTGGGTGAGACAGGGCGTCTACGAAGGCGAGACCGATTACAGCGTGCGTGACGCCAGGAAGGGCTACTCGACCGAGAAGACCCTGAGCGACAACGCCGCCTTCAGCCAGGACGCCACCACGACCGCCACCGCACAGGCGGCGACCGGCAACCCTCATGCGCTCACGCCCAACGGCAGCGTGGAGGCCTGGTGGAACGATGACGACCTGCGGACCAGCGGAATCGGGCTGAGCCGTGTCACGCCGCCGGGCAAGGACACCGAGTTGATCGAGGCCAAGGGGCTCGACGACGGGCTCGCCTGCGAGCCCGCGTTCTGGCGCACCAACACGTCCCTGGTATGCAGCCTGCGGGAAATCACCTTCACGTCCGACTACACGTCGGTTGAGAAGGACGAGGAACTGGTCCCCGCCAACGACCGCACCAACGGCATCCCGGTCGCGTCCCCGGACGGCAAGGCCTTCGCGTTCATCTCTGAGGGCGAGGGCGACCAACTGGCGCTGTTCCGCGTGGCCTTCGCGGCCGGTGGTACCGCTCAGCCGGTGAAGGTCGCCGACCTGGAGGCGCCCCTCGACGGCGCCCGCGACCACATCGAGACGCTGGTCCGCTGGAACTGATCCGGTAGCCGATGATGACCGGTCAGAAACGATCGAATGTGGCTACAGAACAACCAACGGGGAGAGGGAACATGCGCACGTGGACGACTCGCGCAGTACCGGCTGCGGTGGGAGCCCTGGCGCTCACCGCCGCACTGACGGGCTGCAACGACTCGGCGACGGGTAAGGCCAAGAGCACCGGGACACCGGAGGCGGACGGCAAGGCGACCAACGCCCGGACCGTCTACCGTCTGGGCGAGGCCAGTCCGCCGCAGGAGTCCGGCATGACGCGGTCGAAGGGCAGCACGTTCACGGTCACCCCCGTCAAGGTGGAGACCGGCACGAAGGCCGACGTGGAGAAGTCCGGCGTGAAGCTGGACAAGAGCGACGGCCCACAGGTGCCCGTGTACGTGACGGTCAAGTACGCCCACGAGAGCGGCAAGGCCATGCTGCTGGGGGACATGGATGACGACCTGGTCGTCAGGACGAGCGCGAACCAGCGCACCAAGGCGCTCCTCGTCATCCTGGGCCAGGCCACGTGGCCGAACTGCCCCGCGCCGGACACCGAGAAGCAGCTGGGCGCCGGACAGTCCGAGACGGTCTGCACCGCGTTCCTCATCCCCGCGAGCCAGACGCCGGCCGCCGTCGAACTGACCCAGGGCTACTACAAGCCGCCGCTGGAGTGGCCGGTCAAGAACTGACCTCGATCGGTGGGCCGGTCCGGGAGAAGGCTGCCTTGGCGATCGACGGCCAGGGCATCCCTCCCAGCGCAGGCTCCGGGCCGGCCCCCGGACGGCCGCCGCGGTCGGGAGACGGGCGGTCGAGGACAGCAGGCCGGGCCCCGGGTGCCACGCCGCCGGATGGCCCATCCCGCCGATTTACGACCTTTGCCCCCTAATCTGCGCGATATGAATAAATGTCATATCGCACCTCTGGCATGCGCGGCGGCGCTGCTCGGGACGGGCCTCGGCGCCGCCGCGCCGACCGCCACCCACACGGTCCATCTGGTGAGACCGGGGGAGTCGATCCAGAAGGCGGTCGACTCCGCCCGGCCGGGCGACACTGTTCTGCTCGCCCGCGGCACCCACCGCGAGAGCGTCAGCGTGAGCACGCCCGGACTCACCCTGCGCGGCATGGGCCGCGGCACGGTCCTCCGCCCGCAGGCGGGGGCCGGCGCCGCGACCGCACCGGACGCCGGGGGGGCCGCCGCCGGCTGCGCCGCGGCCGGCAACGGCATCTGCGTCGAGGGCACGCGGGACCACAACGTCGACGGCGTCACCATCGCCTCCCTGACGGTGAGGGGCTTCGGCAAGTCCGGCATCCACGCCCGTGAGGCCGACGGACTGACCGTGCAGAACGTCCACGCCGTCGAGAACGGGGTGTGGGGCATCGCCACGGAGCAGTCGGCCCGCGGGACGTTCCGCGGCAACACCGCCCGGGACAACGGAGACGCGGGCCTGTTCCTCGCCAACACGGTCACGGAGGAACTGGGGGCCATGGACACCGGGGGGACGGTGGTCGAGCACAACCGGCTGCAGGGCAACCGGATCGGCGCCACCGTCCGCCGGCTGCGCAACCTGACGGTCTCGGACAACCACCTCACGGGCAACTGCGCGGGCCTGTTCGTCGTCGGCGACGAGAACAAGCCCAAGGCCGGCCTCGTGACCGTGCGCGAGAACCGCATCGAACGCAACAACAAGTCCTGCCCGAAGACCGCCCGGCTGGACGCCCTGCAGGGATCCGGCATCGTCCTGACGGGCACCGAGGACAACCTGGTCACCCACAACGTGATCAGGGACAACGTCGGCACGTCCCCGCTGTCGGGCGGCATCGTCGTGTTCAAGAGCTTCGTCGGCACCACCAGCGAGCGCAACCGGGTCAGCGACAACCTGCTGCAGGGCAACGCTCCGGCGGACCTGGTCAACACGGACCCGGGTCAGGGCAACACCTTCCAGGGCAACACCTGCCGGCTGTCCCAGCCCGCCGGCCTGTGCTGACCACCCTCCACCGTTGACGTGATCGAAGTAGGAAGGCGGCACATGACGACCACCCAGCCCGCGCCTCCGCCGTCCATGCGGCTGCGGGAACTCGCCTTCGGTGCGGCATGCGCCGCCGCCCTGCGCGCGGCCGCCCGTCTGGGAATCGCCGACGTCCTCGGCGAGGACCCCATGGCCGCGGAGGACATCGCGGCCGCGGTGAAGACCGAACCCGGACCGCTGCGACGGCTCCTGCGAGCCCTGTCCTGCCACGGCGTCTTCACGGAACGCCCGGACGGGACGTTCGCGCACACCGACGTCTCCCGGCTGCTGCGCGAGGACGACCCCCACAGCCTGCGCGCCATCACGCTGTGGTGCACCGAGCCGTGGACCTGGGACGTCTGGCCGAAGCTGGACGAGGCGGTGCGCACCGGCCGCAACGTGGTGGAGGACCTGTACGGCAAGGAGTTCTTCCCCTACCTCAACGAGGACGCCCCGGAGTCGGCGGACGTCTTCAACCGCGCCATGACGACCTCCAGCGTGCAGTCGGCGCAGGACGTCGCCGCGTTCCTCGACCTCACGGGATGCACCTCGGTGGCCGACGTCGGCGGCGGCCAGGGGCACGTCGTGGCGAGCCTGCTCGACAAGTACCCGGACCTGCGCGGGACGCTGCTCGACCTCCCCCGGGTGGTGGAGAACGCCGTCCCGAGACTGCGCACGGGCGGCGACCTCGCGGACCGCGCGCACGTCGTGCCCGGCGACGTCCGGACGGCCGTCCCGGTGAAGGCCGACGTCTACGTGATCAAGAACATCCTGGAGTGGGACGACGAGAGCACCACCCGCACGCTGCGCAACGTCCGCGAGGCCGGCGGCCCCGGGACGCGCGTGGTGGTCATCGAGAACCTCGTCGACGACTCGCCCTCGATGCGGTTCAGCACCGCGATGGACCTGCTGCTGCTCCTCAACGTCGGCGGGGCCAAGCACACCCGGCAGAGCATGGTGGACCGGCTCACCGAGGCCGGCCTGGTCATCGACGACATCAGCCCGGTCAACCCCTATCTGCACGCGTTCGACTGCCACATCCCCGGCTGATCCGACCGCTTCCCGGGGGACCCGGTGATCCCGGGACTCCCCGGTGCAGATGCACAAACGGCCGCCGGGTCCGCGACGCTGCGGACCCGGCGGCCGTCTCGTGCCGGCGGCGGTCAGCCGGCCGGCTCGCGCTCCCAGAGGTAGAAGCGCTGCGCCATGGCGTCCTTCGGGGAACGCCAGGTCGCGGGGTCGTACGCGCTGACGTACGCGGACAGGCGCTCGCTGACGTCCCGGAACTCGGGATGGCCGGTGATCTTGGCGATGGCCGGCCCGGGGTCGCGCTCGGCCTCGATCAGGTGCAGGTACACATCGCCGAACTGGAAGAGGCTGCGCCGGGTCACACCGACGAGGTGCGGCAGCTCCCCCCGGTCGGACTCCTCGAACACCTTGGCGATGTCGGGCGCCGACCCCGGGGCCATGCGGGCGACGATCAGGGCTTGGTGCATGGGACTGTTCTCCGTCCGGCTCAGTCGGTCAGACCGGCACTCGCACCGCGCTCCGCGGCGATCTTCTCGACGCGCTCACGGATCAGGGCCATCTGCACCTTGGAGTTCCGGTTGATGTTGTCCGTCATCCACGCGTCGTCGACCGGCGCGTCCGGCTTCATCGCGAAGTCCTGCGTCCAGACCATCCGCGTGCCGGCCGGGACCTCCTCGTACCGCCAGTGGATGTCCATGTGGGCGAAGGGTCCCGTCTCGACGCGGCGGGCCTTGACGGTGAGCGCGTCGCGGTCCGGCTCGCGCTCGGAGACCCAGCTCCACACGGTGCCGTTCTCGTCCGGGTGCATCGTCAGCCGGAAGGTCGTCCTGTGGCCCTCCCGGGAGAGGATCTCGACGGAGGCGTACTCGCTGAACAGCTGCGGCCAGTTCTCCAGGTCGTTGGTCACCTCCCAGACCAGGTCCACCGGCGCGGCGATGGTGATCTCGTTCTGTGTGTGTCCGGTCATGTCACGCTCCTGCCAGGAGGGCACCGTTGACGAGGTCGAGGAACTGCCGGGGCGTCTTGGAGCGTTCGGCGTCGGTCGGCATCGGCGTGCCGTACCGGTTCTCCAGCTCGCCCACGATGCCCAGCAGGCCCAGCGAGTCGACGCCGAGGCTTTCGAAGGCCGTCCCGTCGCGGCGGAGTTCCTCCGGGGCGACGGTGACACCGGTGCACTTCTTCATGAGTTCGGACAGCTCTTCCACCGAGATGCGGTCGTTCATGCCATTCCCTTCCTTGCCGGTTCCACGGCGCCTCACGACGAGGCGTCGGCGGCGCCGTGCCTCAGCACCAGCGCCGAGTTCGACCCCATGAGTCCCCGGCTCAGCACCAGCGCCGTGCGTACCTCGGCGGTACGGGCCCGGCCTGTCACGAGGTCGAGGTCGTGGCAGATGTCGAAGACGTTGGGGGTGGGCGGGATCAGACCGTGCTCCATCGACAGCACCGCCGCCGCGGCGTCCATCAGCGGCGCCGCGCAGTAGCCCCGGCCGATGCCGGTCTTCGGCGCGGTGACGGGCACCCGGGTGCCATGGGCCCCGAGAGCGTCGGCGATGGCCAGGGCCTCCGCCCGGTCCGCCTCCGGTACGCCGAGGGCGTCGGCGAACACCACGTCGATCTCCTCGGGGGCGCAGCCGGCCTCCGCCAGAGCACCCCGGACGGCCTGGGCGAGTCCTTCCCGGGACTCCTCCCAGCGGGAGGCCCCCGTGAAGGTCGCCGCGTGTCCGGCCAGGTGGGCCCGCACGGGCGCGCCCCGCTCCCGGGCTGTGCCCTCCGCCTCCACCACGACCATGGCGCCCCCCTCAGCGGGCACGAACCCGCAGGCCGCGGACGTGAACGGGCGGTAGGCACGGGTCGGGTCGTCGACCGTGCTGAGTTCCTCGTAGCCGAGCTGGCAGACCACCGAGTAGGGCGCGATCGGCGCCTCGGTCGCCCCGGCCACGATCACATCGGTGCCGCGCCGTACGGCTCGTGCCGCGTGGGCGAGGGCGTCCAGGCCGCCGGCCTCGTCGGCGGCGACGACCGAGCAGGGGCCCTTGAAACCGCGGCGGATGGAGATCTGGCCGGTGCTGGCGGCATAGAACCAGGCGATGGACTGGTACGGACCGACGAAGCGACTGCCCTTGCCCCACAGCTGCTGGAGCTCGCGCTGTCCGAACTCGCCGCCGCCGGAACCGGCCGCGGTGACCACACCGACGGAGAACGGCACCTCGTCGGTCACGGACCGGGGGAGCCGGGCGTCGTCGAGCGCGAGGTCGGCCGCCGCCATCGCGAAGTGCGTGAACCGGTCGGTCTGGACCAGGAAGCGCTCCTCGATCGCCGCCGACGGGTCGAAGCCGCGCACCTGGCCCGCCACCCGCAGCGGCAGATGCTCACAGCCCTCCCGGGTGACGCGGTCCAGGACGCTGATGCCCTCCCTGGTGGACTTCCAGAAGGTCTCGGTACTGGATCCGTTGGGCGCGACCACACCGATACCCGTGACGGCCACGCGCTGTGGACGAGGTTCGCTCATCGTGACGTCTCCCTCGGCCGGTTCATGACCACCGCGGACTGGAAGCCGCCGAATCCGCTGCCCACCGAGAGCACGCTGTCGAGCTTGCGCTCCCTCGCCTCGCGGGGGACGTAGTCCAGGTCGCACTCGGGGTCGGGGGTCTCGTAGTTCGCGGTCGGCGGCACCACCTGGTGCGTCAGGGCCAGCACACAGGCGACGAGTTCGATCGCTCCGATGGCGCCCAGGGAGTGGCCCACCATCGACTTGATGGAACTCATGGGGGTTTCGTAGGCGTGCGGTCCCAGGACCCGCTTGACCGCTGCGGTCTCGTGGCGGTCGTTCTGCTTGGTGCCCGAGCCGTGCGCGTTGACGTAGTCGATCGCGGTGGGGTCGAGCCGCGCGTGGTCGAGGGCGTCGTCGATGGCGCGGGCCATCTCCACGCCCTCGCTGGTGAGGCCGGTCATGTGGTAGGCGTTGCCGAAGGTGGCGTAGCCGCCGAGTTCGCAGTACACGCGCGCACCGCGGGCCCTGGCGTGTTCGAGCTCCTCCAGGACGAGTACGGCGCCGCCCTCGCCCATGACGAATCCGTCGCGGTCGGCGTCGAAGGGACGCGAGGCGTGGGCCGGGTCGTCGTTGTTCGGGGAGGTGGCCTTGATCGCGTCGAAGCAGGCCATGGTGATCGGGGAGATCGGCGAGTCCGAGGCGCCGGCTATGCAGATGTCGGCCCGGCCTTCCTCCACGGTGTGGAAGGCGTAGCCGACCGCGTCGAGCCCGGAGGTGCAGCCCGTGGACACGGTCTGCACCGGGCCGCGCGCTCCGAACCGCTCCGCCACCGTCGAGGCGAGGGCGCCGGGCGTGAACGCCCGGTGCAGGTCGGGGCCCGCTTCCCGGTGGTCCACGTCCCAGCGCTGCCCGCCGTGGCTGACCAGCACGTAGTCGTGCTCCAGCCGGGTGGTGCCGCCGACCGCGGTGCCGAGCGAGACGCCGACGCGCCAGGGGTCCTCGGCGGCGAGATCGAGACCGGCGTCCCGTACCGCCTCGTCGCCCGCGACCATGGCGAACTGGATGTAGCGGTCGCTTCGTTCCACGTCCCGCGGGTCCAGGCCGTGGGCAGTGGGGTCGAAGTCGCACTCGGCGGCGATCCGCGACCGCAGACCGGACGGGTCGAAGAACGTGATGGCCCGTGTCGCGGTGCGCCCGGCCGCCAGGAGGTTCCAGAACGCCGGTACGCCTATGCCCCCGGGAGCGACGATGCCTATGCCGGTGACCGCCACTCGCCTGGTCATGAGTGGACCTGACGTCGTGCGGCAGCCTCCGCTCCCACCACCGCGGACTCGGCGTCGGTCTCCTCGGTGTCGACGTGGCCCAGCGGCGGACTCGGCGCCAGGGGGCCGAGGTGGAAGACCAGCCTGGCCTCCTCCTTGCCGACATTGCGGAAGCGGTGGCGCACGTTGACGGGGATCAGCAGCCCCTGCTCGGGCCGGAGCGGGTGCGGCTCGCCGTCCAGGTCCACCTCGAGCTGCCCGCACACCACGTACACGAACTCCTCGGAGTACGGGTGGTAGTGCTCACCGATTCGGTCACCGGGTTCGATGAGCGCCACGCCCATGAATCCACTGGTGGCGCCCACCGCGGCCGGAGTGAGCATGGCGCGCAGGTCACCGCCTCGGCGGCGGTTGGGCTCGACGTCGCTCAGGCTCACGATGTTGGGACGAGATGTGATCACGCGTTCCTCCGTTGAGGTGCTGCGCCACCGCGGGAGAGGCGGCGTCGCCCCTCCCGCCGGATGGCGAATCAGGCGTCGGGCGACCGGCGGTCGGTGACGAGATCCATGCGCGCCAGTTCGAGCAGGCGGGCGAGGCTGCCGTCCTTCGACATGGCCACGTCCATGTCCGCGACGTCGTCCAGGAGCGTCGTCAGCTCGGTCACCTGCGCCGAGTCGGACAGACCGAGGATGTGGCCGGGGCCGGCCTCCTCGATCGAGCCGTGCACGTCGATCAGCCGTACGACGACGTCGTCGCGCTGGAAGATCGTGCTGCGCAGGACCGGGCTGCGCGGGTCGTCCGCGGCCGTCTCGTCCCGATGGGCCAGGAGTTCGGCGAGCTGCATGCCGCGCTCCGGCCGCGCCGGGTAGTACAGGGCGTACCGCTCGCCCTGCGGCTCCTGCCGCCCCGCCGTCACATGGTGGACGGCCGGCAGCGCGGCCCTGGTGAAGAAGACCCGGGCGGATTCGGGGTCGCCCAGGTCCCGGTCCTGTTCGAGGTGGGGATTGATCGCCTCCTCGACGGCCCGCACCTCGGGCTGCCGGGCGACGTGGCGCAGCGCGGCCAGCAGGTCGCCCCGCACCTCGACGGCCCGCACCACCCGGTTGCCGTGCATGAACAGGGAGGTGCGGCACAGCCGGGTGCTGTCGTCGACCTTCGGCTCGGGCGAGTCGTAGTCGGCGAGGATCTTGGCCACGATCTCCTCGCTGCCCGGCTTCACGGTGAACGTGAGCGCGTGCCGGATCACACCGTCACCGATTCGGGGCGCCGTCTGGAGGCGGCGCTCCGCCTGGTCGGCGCCCTTCGCCGGTCCGCCGGTCTCGCGGACGACGTGGAAGCGCAGCGACCGCGTGTCGCGCACGCAGCTGTGCAGCGGCTCCACCATCCGCACGTGCTCCTCGCTGTTGACCCAGGCGAGGAACGGCGGGGCGCTCTCCCACTCACTCGTGATGAGCCACTGGGAGGGATTCTCGATCGACTGGCACAGCTGGTCGCTGACATGCCCGGGGACGGACGCGACCTGGTTGCACAACTGTTCGTAAGCCTCGAGGAACTCCTGCTGGGCCCCGTCGTGGACGTCGACCAGAAGGACGACGCGGAGCCGGGAACCGTCGAACACGGACTGGGAGACATGGTGCGAGGCCTGTCGCGCCCGCGAACCTGCCCCCCGTTCGGACGTGGTGTTCATCCTGCGCACATCTCCTTCGCGGCGGGGAACGTGAACGCCGGCCGCAGGGATGCGACGTCGGCGTTCCTCGATCCTGTGGCCGTCCCCGCACATCGCGCGACTCGGACGGCGTCCGCGGGTGACCGGGTCGAGTGGCCGCCGGACGGGACGGGTCAGGACAACCGGGCCGTCCGCGTGGTCCGCGGCCTGCCGGTCGCGGTCCCCCGTCCGGGTGATGCGGGCGTGGCCGCCCGCCCCTCAGCACCCGTCGGGGGACTCGCCGCTTCGGAGCCCGGGATTCAGCCGACGGCCAGCCCGGTCCTCAGGACCTGGCGCAGCGTGTCCTCGGCGGCCGGGTCCGGACCCGGCGACCGCCATGCGACGAACCCGTCGGGCCGGACGAGCACGGCGCCCCCGGGCCCCGTGCCGTGGCGCTCCGCCCAGTCGGCGGCGTCCTCCGGTACCAGGTCGGCCTGAGGCCCGGTGCCCACCCGGTACGACCTGAGCGGCAGGGCCGGATCGTCGGCGAGGCGGAGCGCGGCCTCGTGCCATCCGTTCGGCTCGGCGGCGTCACTGAGCAGCACCAGGGACCGCTCGTAGAGGTCGAGCGTCGACATGCGTTCGTCCCCGTGACGCACCCACAGGTGCGGGGCCCTGCTGCCGGGGCCGCCGGTCAGGTCGAGGCTCTCGGGGACCACGGGGGCCGCGGGATCGGCGCCGACGACGGCGCCCTGCGGGTAGTGGTACCCGAGGGCCACGTTGAGGATGCCGCGCTGGGGGCCGCCGCCCCCTCCGGCCGGCGCGGCGAATCCGGGATGGCTGTGCTCGGCCGACCGGGCCGCGGCACGCGCGCTGGTGGCCTCGGCCACGGGACGGCGCTCGGCGTCGTAGGTGTCCAGCAGGCGCTCCCCCGCCCAGCCGTCGAGCACCGCGGCCAGTTTCCAGGCGAGGTTGTGGGCGTCCTGGATACCGGTGTTGGAACCGAAGGCCCCGGTGGGAGACATCTCGTGCGCCGAGTCACCGGCCAGGAACACCCGTCCGGACCGGTAGCTGCGGGCCACCCGCTGAGCGGCGTGCCACGGCGCCTTGCCGGTGATCTCCACATCGAGGTCGGCGACCCCGACCGCCCGGCGGATGTGCTCGACGCACCACTCGTCCGTGAATTCCTCCAGGGTCTGGCCGTGTTCGGGGTGCCAGGGGGCGTGGAAGACCCAGTTCTCGCGGTTGTCCACCGGCAGCAGGGCGCCGTCGGCCTCCGGGTTCGTCAGGTAGCAGACGATGAAGTGGCGCTCACCCACGACGTCGGCGAGGCGGCGGGAGCGGAAGGTGAGGCTGACGTTGTGGAACAGGTCGCCGGGACCGCTCTGACCGATGCCGAGCTGCTCACGCACGGGGCTGCGCGGGCCGTCCGCGGCGACGAGATAGTCCGCGCGGATGGTGGTGTGCTCACCCGTCTCGCGGCTCTTGACCACGGCGGTCACACCGGTGGCGCCGGCCTCGAACGACATCAGCTCGGTGGAGAAGCGCAGGTCCCCGCCGTGTCCGCGGGCGTGGTCGAGCAGGACCGGTTCGAGGTCGTTCTGGCTGCACAGGCACCAGGCGCTGGGGCTGAAGCGGGCCAGGCCGCCCCCCGGGTCGATCTCCCTGAACAGCCACTCGCCCGCGTCACCGGTCAGCGTGGGCGTCTGGAGGATGCCCTTGTTGACGGCCAGGGTGGCGGCCGCGTCCTGGATCGCCTTCTCGACGCCCGCCACCCGGAACAGCTCCATCGTGCGGACGTTGTTGCCACGGCCTCGCGGGTGGATGGAGGTGCCTGAGTGGCGCTCCACCAGCATGTGCGGCACGCCCAGCCGTCCCAGGAACAGCGAGGTCGACAGGCCGACCAGGGAGCCGCCGACGATGAGGACCGGGACGCTGATGGTGTGCGGACCCGTCTGCCCGCCTCGTTCGTTCATCACTGTCGCCTCCAGCGCATCGATACCGCCGACCCGGCCGGATGCGGCGGAGATCCTCATGCATGCCCCGGGAAGGTGACAGTGGCTCAGGCTTCACCCGCCTGCTGCGTGCTGCCCGTCCGCACCCGCCGGCCGCCCCGCCGGGGTCACCCCGCCACCCGCAGCAGCAGCACGGCCCGCGCCGGCATCGTGATCTCCGTCCCCGCCCGGTGCTCCACGCCCGGCGCCTCCCCCTGCTCCTCCCGGCTCGTGTCGACGACGACCTCGTACCGCTCGGCCCACGGCGGCCCCGGCAGGGTGAAGTCCACCGGCCCTTCGCCCGCGTGCAGGACGGCCAGGAAGCTGTCGTCGAGGATCTGCTCCCCGCGCTCGTCGCGCCCCGGGATGTCCCGGCCGGACAGGTACATGCCCAGAGTGGCGGCGGGCGCGTACCAGTCCTGCTCCGTCATCTCCGTGCCCCGGGACGTGAACCAGGCCAGGTCGCGCAGCCCGTCCGCGGTCTGGGCCCGGCCCGAGAAGAACGCCCGGCGCCTGAGCACCGGGTGGCGGTGGCGCAGCGCGATCAGCCGGGAGGTCAGCGCGAACAGGGCCTGCCAGCCGGGATCCTCCAGCAGTCCCCAGTCCAGCCAGCCGATCTCGTTGTCCTGGCAGTAGGCGTTGTTGTTGCCGCGCTGGGTGCGGCCCAGTTCGTCGCCCGCGACCAGCATGGGCACGCCCGTCGACAGCAGCAGGGTGGTCAGCAGGTTCCTGAGCTGCCGCCGCCTGAGCGCGCGTACGTCCGCGTCGTCCGTCTCGCCCTCGGCGCCGCCGTTCCAGGCCCGGTTGTCGTCCGTGCCGTCCCGGTTGCCCTCGCCGTTGGCCTCGTTGTGCTTGCGCTCGTAGCTCACCAGGTCGCGCAGGGTGAACCCGTCGTGCGCGGTGATGAAGTTGACGGACGCGTACGGCCTGCGCCCGCCCCAGGCGTACAGGTCGCTGGAGCCCGACAGCCGGTAGCCCATCTCGCGGACGTCCGGCAGGGCGTGCCGCCAGAAGTCCCGAACGGCGTTGCGGTACCGGTCGTTCCACTCCGTCCACAGCGGCGGGAACGCCCCCACCTGGTAGCCGCCGGAGCCCACGTCCCACGGCTCGGCGATCAGCTTCACCCGGCGCAGCACCGGGTCCTGGGCGATGACCGCGAGAAACGGGGAGAGCATGTCGACGTCGTGCATGGAGCGGGCCAGCGCCGCCGCCAGGTCGAAGCGGAAGCCGTCCACGCCCATCTCCGTGACCCAGTAGCGCAGCGAGTCGGTGATCAGGCGCAGCACGTGCGGCTGGACCACGTGCAGGGTGTTGCCGCAGCCGGTGTAGTCGGCGTAGCGGCGGGCGTCGTCCTGGAGGCGGTAGTAGCCGCGGTTGTCGATGCCCTTGAGGGACAGCGTCGGGCCCAGTTCGCCCGCCTCGGCGGTGTGGTTGTAGACCACGTCGAGGACGACCTCGATCCCGGCCGCGTGCAGGGCGCGCACCATCCGCTTGAACTCGCCGACCTGCTGGCCCCTCGTCCCGGAGGCCGCGTAGGCCGCGTGCGGGGCGAAGTAGCCGATGGAGTTGTAGCCCCAGTAGTTCTTGAGGCCCCGGCGCAGCAGATGGTCCTCGTGCGCGAACTGGTGCACCGGCAGCAGCTCCACCGCCGTCACACCCAGCCTCACCAGGTGCTCTATGGCCGCCGGGTGCGCGAGGCCGGCGTAGGTGCCGCGCAGCTCCTCGGGGATGCCCGGGTGGAGTTGCGTGAAGCCCTTGACGTGCAGCTCGTAGATCACCGAGTCCGCCCACGGCGTCTTCGGGCGGCGGTCGTCGGCCCAGTCGTCGTCATCGTGGACGACGACGCCCTTCGGGACGTGCGGCGCCGAGTCCCGGTCGTCGCGCACGGTGTCGGCGACATGCTGCTGCGGCCAGTCGCGGACGTGCCCGTACACCTCCGGCGGCAGGCCGAAGTCCCCGTCCACGGCGCGGGCGTAGGGGTCGAGCAGCAGCTTGGCGGGGTTCCAGCGGGCGCCCGTCCACGGGTCCCAGCGGCCGTGCACCCGGTAGCCGTAGCGCTGCCCCGGCAGCACGCCGGGGACGAAGCCGTGCCAGATCTCGTGGGTCAGCTCGGCGAGCCGGACCCGCGACTCCCTGCCCGACTCGTCGAAGAGGCACAGCTCGACCCCCTCGGCCCCGCCCGCCCACAACGCGAAGTTGGTGCCCGCCACTCCGTCCGGGCCGACCCGGAACCGGGCGCCCAGCGGTGTCGGCGCGCCCGGCCACGCGGGCACGGTGGGCGGCGGCGCGGCCCGCCGTGCCCCGTTCACGGCGGCGGCCTGGCGCCCGTTCCCGGTGGCCTGACGACCGGCCACCGCCTCCTGCTCGGCTGCGCTGGACACCTGTCAGCCTCCCGCGGCTCGTGGGACGACGGGGGACAGAGGGGTGCGGCCCCGTCTGCGGCCCGGGCCGCGGCTCCCCTGCGCGTCGTCCTCCCCACTGTTCTGCCCAGAGCGTGGCTCGCACTCACGTTTCCCCGGGGGCGGGCATGGTCGTTTCCGGGGACACGGCCGGTCGTTGGGCACCTCGTGAGGCACGTACAAGGGCGCGCGCGGCGCGCGAGGGCCGCGCTGGCCGCCGTAGTGACATGGGCAGGGCTCCTCGCCGGGGCCACGGGCTGTACCTCGGACGACGCGGGATGGATTGCCGGGGCGTTCGGCGCGCCCCCGGCGCCCGAGGACGTCATCAAGGTCTCGCCCGGCGACGACAGCAGGGGAGTGCGCCCCGGCAAGCGGCTGCGCGTGCACGTGCCCGACGGCCGGCTGGAGAAGGTGAAGGTCGTCAGGTCACAGGACGCGCAGGAGTCCCCGGTGCCCGGGCGCCTCTCCGCCGACGGCCTGACCTGGGAACCCGACGAGCAGCGGCTCGCGCTGGCCGCCAAGTACACCGTCGACGCGGTGGCCGTGGACGGCGACGGCCGCCGCTCGGCCCGGCGCACCACCTTCACCACCTACGTCCCCGAGGAACGCTTCATCGGCTACGTCGCCCCGGAGAACCGTGCCACGGTCGGCACCGGCATGATCGTCTCCCTGGAGTTCAACCGGCAGATCGCGAACCGCGCCGCCGTCGAACGTGCGGTGCGCGTCACCGCCCGCCCGGCCGTCGAGATCCGCCCGCACTGGTTCGGCAGGACACGCCTCGACTTCCGCCCCGAGGACTACTGGAAACCCGGCACCCAGGTCACCGTCGCCCTGCGCCTGCGCGACGTCGAGGGGGCGCCCGGCGTCTACGGCCTGCAGCACAAGACGTTCTCCTTCACCGTCGGCCGCAGCCAGGTCTCCGTGGTCGACGTCGCCGCGCGCTCCATGGAGGTCCGGCGCGACGGCGAGACCCTCGCCACCGTCCCGGTCACGGCCGGCGCCCCGAGGACGGCCACGTACAACGGCAAGATGGTGGTGACCGAGATGCTCGACGTGACCCGGATGGACGGCGCCACGGTCGGCTTCAAGAAGCGCGACGGCAAGGGCGAGTACGACATCCCGGACGTTCCGCACGCGATGCGCCTGACCGGCTCCGGCACCTTCCTGCACGGCAACTACTGGGCGCACCACACCGTCTTCGGCCGCACCAACGTCAGTCACGGATGCATCGGACTGCGTGATGTGAAGGGCGGCGGCTCGGACACCCCGGCCGGCTGGTTCTTCGACCGCAGCCTCATCGGGGACGTCGTCGAAGTCGTCAACAGCAATGACAAAAAGGTCTCTCCCGACAATGGGCTCGGAGGATGGAATATGGACTGGAACGCATGGAAGGCGGGCAGTGCCGTGAAGTAGCCGGACAGGGGGGCCGGTTGACCCGGTGATCTGTTGGGACCGAACGGTGACAATCGCGGGCCTCCGGTGCCGTCCGACCTGTGGTTACTATTCGCCGACGCGCGGGGGACGCGCGGGTGCGCGTGCGGGCCTGACCAGGCCCGGGGAGGGGAGAACCACTTGAACGGGCGACCGATATCGGGGGCGTCGGTTGGGCGCAGGAACGGAGTGCTCGCGCTGATACTCGGCGTGCTGCTGCTCGCCGTCACGGCGTGCGGCGGCGGGGGCACCGGCTCCGGTTCCGGCGGGAGCGACAGCAAGGGCAAGGACTCGGAGGCCGCGCAGAGCAAGCAGTCCGAGGCGGTCGTCGGTATCACCCCCGAGGACGGCGCCAAGTCCGTCGACACGAGCGGTGCGCTGAAGGTCACCGCCGCCAAGGGGAAGCTGACCGAGGTCGAGGTCAAGGACGCCGAGGGCAAGAAGGTCGACGGCGAGATATCCAAGGACGGCGCCAGCTGGACGCCGTCCACCCACCTGGCAGGTGCCACGAAGTACACGGTCCACGCGGTCGCCAAGGACTCCGAGGGCCGCACGGCCGCGGAGGACGCCGGCTTCACCACGCTGACCCCGAAGAACACCTTCATCGGCACCTTCACCCCCGAGGACGGCTCCAAGGTCGGCGTCGGGATGCCGTTCTCCGTCCGCTTCTCGCGGGGCATCACCCACCCGGAGGACGTCGAGAAGGCCATCCGCATCAAGACGGAGCCGGCCGTCGACGTCGAGGGCCACTGGTTCGGCAACGACCGCCTCGACTTCCGCCCGGAGAAGTACTGGAAGCCCGGCACCAAGGTGACCGTCGACCTGAACCTCGACGGCGTCGAAGGCCGCTCCGGCGTCTACGGCGAGCAGGACAAGAAGGTCGAGTTCACCATCGGCCGCAACCAGGTCTCCGTCGTCGACGCCAAGAAGCTCACCATGAAGGTGATGCGCGACGGCAAGGTCGTCAAGACCATCCCGGTCACCACCGGCAAGCCCGGCATGGAGACCTGGAACGGCCAGATGGTCATCAGCGAGATGCTCACGGTGACCCGGATGAACGGCGAGACCGTCGGCTACGGCGGCGAGTACGACATCAAGGACGTCCCGCACGCCGTCCGCCTGACCACCTCCGGCACCTTCCTGCACGGCAACTACTGGGCCGGCGGCGCCTTCGGCAACTACAACGCGAGCCACGGCTGCATCGGCCTGCGCGACGTGCGCGGCGGCTGGGACAAGAAGGTGGCCGCCGCGTGGTTCTTCAACCACTCGATGGTCGGCGACGTGGTGGTCGTCAAGAACTCCGAGGACCGGACCGTCGACCCGGACAACGGGCTCAACGGCTGGAACATGGCGTGGGAGAAGTGGAAGAAGTAGTTTTCCGCCGCTGACAAGAGGGCCCCGGTGTGACGGACCGCACCGGGGCCTCACCCGTTAGTCGTGGTTAACCTGCTGCCTATGACCGTCTCTCTCGAAGTCGCTGAAGGCGTCGGCACGCTCCGTCTCGACCGCCCGCCCATGAACGCGCTGGACATCGCCACGCAGGACCGGCTGAAGGAACTCGCCGAGGAGGCCGCGCGGCGCGAGGACGTCCGGGCCGTGGTGGTCTACGGCGGCGAGAAGGTGTTCGCGGCCGGCGCGGACATCAAGGAGATGCAGGAGATGGACCACACCGCGATGGTCCTGCGCGCCCGCGCCCTGCAGGACTCGTTCACGGCGGTGGCCCGGATCCCCAAGCCGGTCGTCGCGGCCGTGACGGGCTACGCGCTGGGCGGCGGCTGCGAGCTCGCCCTGTGCGCGGACTTCCGTATCGCAGGCGAGAACGCCAAGCTCGGCCAGCCGGAGATCCTGCTCGGCCTGATCCCCGGCGCCGGCGGCACCCAGCGCCTGGCCCGCCTGGTCGGCCCCTCGAAGGCCAAGGACCTCATCTTCACGGGCCGGATGGTGAAGGCCGAGGAGGCCCGTGAGATCGGCCTGGTGGACCGGGTCGTCCCCGCCGGCGAGGTGTACGCGCAGGCGCACGCCTGGGCCGCCAAGCTGGCACAGGGCCCGGCGCTCGCGCTGCGCGCCGCGAAGGAGTCGATCGACACGGGCCTGGAGACGGACATCGACACCGGCCTCGCGATCGAGCGGAACTGGTTCGCGGGTCTGTTCGCCACCGAGGACCGCGAGCGCGGGATGCGCAGCTTCGTGGCGGAGGGGCCGGGCAAGGCGAAGTTCCTCTGAACCTCCCTCCAGAGGCTTGCAATTGACACGGTGTCTGACCCGGGGTCCCTCGATGGGGCGGTTTATGCCAGCCTTAAGGCAACCTTAAGCCCGCCTGGTCGAGGGAGTCCGCCGGTCATTCCGGAAGGGGATGTTCCAGCAGGTCAGGAGAACTTCGAGCGGCTTCGAAGTGTCTCCGGCATATGACAGAGGACCGCCGTTTCACCGCCCGTTCACCGGGGCGTATTCCCCGGGAACGGCCCCGTGTGGCGCTCCGGGCGGCCATGATGGGGGCATGGCGGGGCTGGAGGGTATGGAACAGCCGCGGGGACACGCTCATGCGGCCGCGGCGCGCTGGTCGCCGACCGTCGAGGACGAACACGCGCTCAAGGCGCTGGAGTTGTACGGCAACCCGACGGAGGCAGAGGTTCCACTGCCGTCCCGCCCCGAGTCCGCCGCCACCGCGAGACGGCTCACCCAGGTCGTGGTCCTGCGTCAGTGGGGACTCACCCCCAAGACCACCGAGGACGCGGTCCTGCTCGTCTCGGAACTGGTCGGCAACGCCGTACGCCACACCGGCGCCCGCGTCTTCGGGCTGCGCCTGCACCGGCGCCGGGGCTGGATCCGCGTCGAGGTCCGCGACCCCTCCCGCGGGCTGCCGTGCCTGATGCCGGTCCAGGAGATGGACATCAGCGGCCGGGGCCTGTTCCTCGTCGACAAGCTGGCCGACCGCTGGGGGGTCGATCTGCTGCCCCGGGGCAAGACGACCTGGTTCGAGATGCGGGTCGCCGACCGCTGATCGCGCCCGATGCCTCACCCGGTCGCCGGACGGACGAATCGCCCGATTCTCTCCGGGCCGCCCATTAAATGGTGCAATGCACCGCCATCTCGTCAAGAGCGCCCTGGTCGCGGGTGCCGCCCTCGCCGTCCTCTCTGCCTGCGGCACCGGCAGCGGGGAACGGACCTCCGAGGCGCGCGGCACCAAGGCCGCCGTGCCCGCCCCGCCCGAGAAGAAGCCCGTGAAGGGCCTGCCGGGCATGCCGCCCGTCCTGGACCCCGAGGACGTGTACGCCGCCGACCGCCCCGACAAGCTGTCCCCCGTGGTCGAGGACTTCCCGTCCCGGGTCTACGTCCCCAACACCGAGTCCGACACGGTCACCGTCATCGACCCGAAGACGTACGAGGTCACCGACACGATCCGGGTGGGCCGGCAGCCCCAGCACGTCGTGCCCTCCTGGGACCTGAAGACGCTCTGGGTCAACAACAACCGCGGCCACACCCTCACCCCGATCGACCCGAAGACCGGCAAGGCGGGCAAGGACGTCGAGGTCCACGACCCCTACAACCTCTACTTCACGCCCAACGGCAGGTACGCCGTCGTCATGGCCTCCCTCGACCGCGAGCTGGTCTTCCGCGACCCGCACACCATGAAGGTGAAGAAGACCGTCCCGGTCTCCTGCTACGGCGTCAACCACGCCGACTTCTCCCTCGACGGCCGCTACTTCATCGTCTCCTGCGAGTTCAGCGGCGAACTGCTCAAGGTCGACACCGAGAAGATGGAGGTCGTCGGGCAGCAGCGGCTTCCGTTCGAGGGCGCCATGCCGCAGGACGTGAAGATCTCACCCGACGGCAAGAGGTTCTACATCGCCGACATGATGGCCCACGGCATGTGGGTGCTGAACGGCGACGCGTTCACCGAGCCCGTCCTGATGCCCACCGGGAAGGGCTGCCACGGCCTCTACGTCGGACGCGACTCCCGCGAGATGTACGTGACCAACCGCGGCGAGGGCACCATCTCCGTCTTCGACTTCACCCAGGGCAGGCTGACCAAGAAGTGGAAGCTGCCCGACGGCGGCAGCCCCGACATGGGGGGCGTCTCCGCCGACGGCAAGGTGCTGTGGCTGTCCGGCCGCTACGACGCCGAGGTGTACGCCGTCGACACCCGCACCGGGGTCCAGCTCGCCCGGATCCCGGTCGGCAGCGGCCCGCACGGCCTCGCGGTCTACCCGCAGCCCGGCCGCTACTCGCTCGGCCACACGGGCGTCTTCCGGTGACGTACGGCTCCGGGGACGAGCAGCGCTTCCGAGCCCACCGGCCGGTAGCCGGCCGCCTGGAACGCCCGCAGACTGCGGGCGTTCCCCGCCGACACCTGCGCCCACACCGGCGCGCCCCCGGTCAACCGCCGTGCCGCGGACACCAGCCGCCGCCCGACCCCGCGGTGCCGCGCCCCCTCCTCCACCTCGACGGCGACCTCCCAGCGCCCGGCCACGCCGCGGCCCAGCACGAGCACTCCGCCGTCCGTCGTCCACACCCGCACGCCGTCCCGCCGCCGCATCGCGGACACCACACGCGGATGCCCGGGGTCGTCGACCTCCGTCAGCGCGACCGGCGGCTCCCCGGGCACCGCCGCGCCCGTCAGCAGCACGTCGATCGTGTCGGACGTACGCCCCGTGCGGTCCATCAGGGCCGTCAGGAAGCGGGCGTTCATCGTGGCCGCGAGGACGTCGCACCCGGTGCGGGCGAGGACGCCGCGTACCCAGTCGGGGTCCTCGTCCGTGAAGACGACCGAATGGGCCGTGAAGGCCAGGACCCCCGCGTCCCGGGGCGAGGGCTGGGGCACGATCGTCGTCCCGCCGTCCGCCGGCGGGAAGACGCCGTGCGCCGCCGCGTCGAGTATGTCCCGCAGGCCGTCCGCCACCGTCGCACTCCTTGAGTCTCCACCCGATGGAGGGTCCAGACTCGCAGACATGATCGACGACCGCACCGGACTGCTCACCATCGGGGAACTGGCCCGGGTGACCGGACTCACCGTGCGCACCATCCGCTACTGGTCCGACCAGGGCGCCCTGCCCCCGGTGGCCCGGTCCGCGGGCGGCTACCGGCTGTACGACGCGGCGTCCGTGGCCCGGCTGGAGCTGGTCCGCACCCTGCGCGAGCTGGGCCTCGGCCTGGCGGACGTACGCCGGGTCCTGTCCGGTGAGACCACCGTCGCGCAGGTCGCGGCCGCGCACGTGGTCGCGCTGGACGCGCAGATCCGGTCGCTCAAGGTGACCCGCGCGGTGCTGTCGACGGTGGCCGAGCGGGGCTCGGACGCGGAGGAGATGACGCTCGTGAACAGACTGGCGCGGCTGTCGGCGGCCGAGCGGCGGCGGATCGTGGAGGAGTTCGTGGACGAGGTGTTCCACGGCCTGGACACCGCGGATCCGGTGATCCGTGAACGCATGCGGAGCACCGCCGCCGACCTGCCCGAGGACCCCACCCCCGAGCAGGTCGACGCCTGGCTGGAGCTGGCCGAGATGCTCCAGGACCCGGGCTTCCGGGCCGAGATGCGCAAGGTGGCCGAGTTCAACGCGGCCGATCGCGCTCATGACGCACCCGCCGGGGCGTCCATGTGGTTCTCCCGGCGGCTCGTGCAGCTGGGAGCACAGGCCCGCGAGCGCGGCATCGACCCCGGCTCCCCGGAGGCGGCCGAGGTGCTGGACGAGCTGCTGGGCGACGCCGACCCGGCCGCCGTGCTGAACCGGCTGCGGTCGCACGCCACCCACCAGGTCGCCCGCTACCGCGAGTTGCTGGCCCTCGTGAAGGGCGCCGGGCCCGAGTCGGCCTACCGCGACGAGTTCGTCTGGGTGGTCGCCGCGCTGGAGGCCCGCACGGCCGGTTAACCTGACCTGCGTCAGACCTGCGTCAGCAGGAAGCACAGCACGAGATGAGGGGCGGATCGGTGGCGGACATCGAGGAAGCACGCAAGCAGTTCGAGCGGATCGATACGGACGGTGACGGCTTCATCACCGCTGCCGAGTTCAAGAGCGCCCTGGCCAAGTCGGGCGACTGGAACGTCACCGAGTCGGTCGCCGAGGTCGTCATCAAGACCCGCGACCTCGACGGCGACAAGCAGCTGAGCTTCGACGAGTTCTGGGCCTACCTGAGCAAGTAGCCCGTCCAGGCACAGCCCGGCGAAGGGGCCCGGTCCGCGACCGCCGGACCGGGCCCCTCGCCGTGCCCGGAGGGGCGTGCGCCGGTCCCGTCTCCAGGCGCGGAATAGCCCCTCCGTCCCTCGGGTTGACCCTGGTCACGAGGCTCCACGAGGCGCTGTCCAGCTCCGGAAGGGCTAGGCGAGGACATGAAGATCGGCATCATCGGCGCGGGCAACATCGGCGGCAATCTGACCCGGCGGCTCACCGCCCTCGGTCATGACGTGGCCGTCGCCAACTCCCGGGGCCCCGAGACGCTCACGGCCCTGGCGGAGGAGACCGGCGCGACGCCCGTGACGGTCGGGGAGGCGGCGCGCGGCGCCGAGATCGTCGTCGTCACCGTCCCGCTCAAGGCGGTCCCCGACCTCCCCTCCGGCTTCCTCGACGGCGCGGCGGACGGCGTCGCGGTCATCGACACCGGCAACTACTACCCGCGGCAGCGCGACGGCAGGATCGCGGGGATCGAGGACGACGGCCTCACCGAGAGCCGCTGGACGGAACGGCACATCGGCCACCCGGTGATCAAGGCGTTCAACGGCACCTTCGCCCAGGACATCCTGGACCGCCCGCTCCCCGTCGGCGACCCCGGCCGGATGGCCCTGCCGGTGGCCGGCGACGACGAGGTGGCCAAGCGCACGGTACGGGACCTGATCGACGCCCTCGGCTTCGACACCGTCGACGCGGGCGGCCTCGACGCCTCCTGGCGCCAGCAGCCCGGCACCCCGGTCTACGGCCTGCGCGACGGCGTCGAGGGAGTCACGAAGGCCCTGGCGGAGGCCTCCCCGGAGCGCACGCCGGAGTTCCGCGGCCAGGCACTGTGAACGGGCGGCCTGCGCAAACGGCTGGGTGCGCTGCGGCCCCCCGGTCCCACACGTGACCTCTGAGGTGGACGGATCAGGCGTCCTCCGCCCACCTCCGCAGCGCCGCCTTGCTCTCGAAGTCGGCCACGTTCTTGTCGAGCGGGTCGTCGGTGTACTGGTGGAAGCGCCATTTGGCCTTGATGCGGGGCTTGCCCGCTGCGACGTAGTCGGCGATCCACAGGCCGTCGCCCGCATAGGACGTCGTGTCCATATGGAGCCAGAAGTTGCGGTTGGCGTAGAGAATGACCTGGTTGTCCGGCCGCAGATCCTTCAGCTTCCGTATGAACAGGTCCTTCTCGGCGTTGCTCGCGTGGGTTCCGTTGCTGGTCGTCTCCCAGTCGACGGCGAGGATGTCGCCCGCCCGGTCCGGGGCCTTGCTCACGAAGTACTCGGCCTGGGCGGTGAGGTTGCCGGGCCACAGGAAGTGGTAGAAGCCGACGACCAGCCCGGCGTCCCGGGCCCGCTTGGTCTGGGCGGCGAGTTTGGGATTGACGTAGGAGCGTCCCTCCGTCGCTTTGACGAAGACGAACGAGAGGCCGTCGGTGCTGTAGGAGGAGGACTGATAGGCGCTCACATCGATGCCGCGCAGCATGGGGGGCTCCCTGAAGTGCTGTGGGGGAGGGGAGTTGGTGTCCACCACCCTGGCACGGCCTGCCGGGGGATGACGTGGAAACGTCAACTTGGGTGAACCATGGGACGGGTGTCCGCCGCGGTCGCCGTGATCCGGTCCGCCAGGTCCGCGAGGGAGAGCCGTCCCGGCTCGTGGCGCTCACAATCGGACCCCATACCTCCAGGGACGACTTTCGGTCGACCTGCATCACACGGTTCACAGGAATCACACAGGTAGCGCGTCGGAATGTGCGCTTTCTTGTGCAACCGCTTCACGCCAGTCGGCGCGTGAGCCCGGCGTAAACCCTTGTTTCGGGCTGCCGGCCTGTGGCTATGGTGACTGCTGTGCTCGGCGGGACATGACCACCCGCTACGGCACGACTTCAGTGAGCGCCCGGGGGAACCGGCGCCGCTACGGGGGAGGGGAGTTCGTCATGCCACGATGCCGGCAGTCGCCTTCGGTGCCGACCCGGGTCCACGTGGGGACGCCGTCCGGAAGCGGATGGGCCAGGGGGAAGATCTCCGACAGCGGCGGCATCGCCCACGTCGGCCGCCGCTGACGGCGGCGTATCGGCCGGCGGCACGCCGGCCGTCCGCAGGGGACTCGCGCGTCGCCGCCCGGGTGCGGGCGGTGCGGATACCGCCCGCTTCCCCGCCCCGCTTCCCTGCTCCGGGCAGCGCAGCGGGTCCTTCCCCCATCACCTCATGAGCCTTCCCCACCCCTCGCCGACTCCCGGTGTCGTCCGACGGGTGGCGGGCCGACCCGGCAAGGCGCGCGCAAGAGCGCATCGCCTCATTCCCACCACAGTGCTGCAAGGACCTGCCGAACGGCCGGCCCGCAAACAGTCCTGACCAGAAAGGAACAGAGACGTGAAGCCGATGACCAAACTGGCCCTGCCGGCCCTCGCCGTGGCCGGCGGGATCCTGGTAGCCGTCGCGGGCACCAGCCTCGCCCAGGGGGATTCCGGAACGCGGGCCGAGACCGCCGCGCCGGTGGCGAAGGCGTTCGTCGGAGACCCGGAGGATCCGGCCACATGGCGGCTGCCCGTGGAGACGTTCGCGCCGACCAAGGCGCAGACGCGCATGGTCGGCGCCACCCGTGACGAGCTGATCGACGCCTGCATGGACGGCAAGGGCTTCCCCGAGTGGACCCCGGCCCCTGATCTCCCGGACCTCGGCGGAACGACTCTGACCGACTGGCGGTACGGCATCCACGACGCCCAAGACGCTCAGGCGCACGGCTACCACCCGGACCCGGCGGCACAGAAGGCGTACGACGACGCCCTCGCCCGGGACAAGTCCGGCGACACCGACCGCGCTGTCCTGCGCTCCTGCGTCGACCAGGCGGACGGCGGTGTTCCCCGCCTCGCCGTGTCCCCCCTGGTCAATCAGATCGGTGGCTACTCCTACCAGACGGCGCGTGAGGCACCCGAAGTGCAGAAGGCGTTCCAGCAGTGGTCGGAGTGCATGAAGACCAAGGGCTTCGCCTACGCCCAGCCGATGGACGCCGCGGAGGACTCCCGCTTCCTCACCGCCGACGAGGCGACCGAGCTGGAGAAGGACACCGCGGTGGCGGATGTCGCGTGCCGGGACAAGGTCCACGTCGAGAAGACGTGGTTCGACGCCGAAGCCCGCATCCAGGAGCAGGAGATCAGCAAGAGCCGAGCGGCACTCGATGAGCAGCTGGCCGGCATCAAGACGGCCGTGGCCAAGGCACGAGCCCTCGACTGACCACCGAACGACGTCAGGAGATCACAGATCATGTCCCATCCGGTCAAGCGGGCCGCAGTCGTCGGTGCCGCCCTCGCCGCCGTGTTCACCATGTCCCCGAACGCCCAGGCGCTGGACGGTGACCACCACAACCTCTACTCCCCGTCCGCATGTGACGATCACTGGAGGTCGGCGTTCTCCTTCCACATCTTCTTCAACTCGAACCTGAAGGGTTCGTACCGCAACATCGGTTACTCCGTCTACGACTTCGGCTCGCTCAAGGCGGGCGCGGGTGACCCCAACCACTACCCCCTGCGGTTCTGCCAGATGGGCGCGTCCGCTCCGTGGCCCGGTTCCAACCAGAAGATCAAGAACAACGCCGCATCCGCGAGGAACGACCACTACAAGTACATCGGCCGCGTCTACTACCGCAGCGGCTACAAGGGCGCGCAGGACGTGCTGAGCCCGAACGAGACCATCGGCAAGTTCTCGAAGGTCTACAACGAGAACGCCTCTTTCAAGTGGACCAGCTCCTGACCGGCATTCGCATGCCGTTCGTCGACCGGCGCGGCCTCCGTGTCCCTGAAGGCCGCGCCGGTATCTCAGTCGTGCTCGACAAGTCCCCATTGGAGGATGGCAGTTGAAAGTTCGCAGACCGGGCCGTGCCGGGATCGCGGGCCTTGCGGCCACCGCGGTCCTGACCGGACTCATACAAGCCGCGCCGGCGTTCGCAGAGACCGGTCCCCCCGACCCGAAGCCGTCCGGGAAGCCGTCGTCCGATCCGCCCACGCGGGTGCCGGATCCCGGGGAGAAGCTGGGGAAGGGCTGGAAGACGTCGGCGGACCGGGCCGTGACCACCGCGGCGGACAGCGGCGGCTTCAAGGTCCTCGTGGCGGACAGCGAGGACGCCTACCGGTGGCGGACCGTCGCCTCGCTGGCGGAGCCCGGCATGCCGGCGGACACGTGGATCGGCAACTCCTGCGTCATGGACCGTGATCACGCCGCGGTCGTGTACGCGCCGCGTACGTTCACGAACAAGCCGGACCTGATGCAGGGCGGTGCGTTCACCGCGGTCGTCGACCTGAAGTCCGGCCGGGTCACGAAGCTGCCGTTCACCGGCTCGCTGGCCTACTTCGACCCGTCGTGCAACCCCGAGACGCGCACGGCCGCGTTCACCGCGTCGCGCGACAGCAAGACCCGGCTCGTCACCGTCGACACCGGCGGCAGGACGACCGGCGACACCACGGTCACGGGGCAGGTGACCTCGGCCGTCCCGGTGAAGGACGGCCTCGTCGCCGCCCACGGCCGTCACCTGGTCCACGTCGACCCCGTGGACCAGAGCCTCCGCAAGCTGGCTGCCGCGGACAGCGTGCCGTTCGACATCCGGCCCACCAGCGAGGGGATCGCCTTCCTCGACCACAGTGGCGGCACGGCGCGCGCCAAGCTGTGGAAGGGCCAGGGCACACCGTCGACGCTCGGCTCGGGGAAGCTCGGCGACCTGGCGCTCGAACAGGGCGCCGAGGGCCGGGCCTTCCTCACCGGCGACACCACGGACGCGAAGCTCACGGGTACCGCGGTGGCGCGCCTGGACGTCCCGGCGGACACGGACGTGTCGAGCCACGGCCGACTGGCCGTCGACCCCGTGCTGATGCCCGGCGTGCGTGCGGGCCTGGACCGGATCGGGAACGCGGGCAAGGGTTTCACCAAGGCCGAACCCTCG
The DNA here is from genome assembly GCF_031348265.1 of Streptomyces collinus. NCBI lineage: Bacteria > Bacillati > Actinomycetota > Actinomycetes > Kitasatosporales > Streptomycetaceae > Streptomyces > Streptomyces collinus. Next base: position 6,153,199 of record NZ_CP133771.1, read on the forward strand.
TCGCGGGCGCGCACGTCTCAGGACCCCACCGACTCGGATCCCGCGCCGCCGACCGTGACCAGTGTCGCGACCGCGACCGGCGAGAAGATCACCCTGACGCTCGCCGACACCACCAGCGGCACGGGCAAGGAGTCCTTCTCGCCCGCCCTGGGCGCGGCCGGCAAGAGCGGGCGGGCGCCCGAGAGGAGCGGGCGGGCGGCACAGGCGCCCGACCCGCACAATCCGGTCGACACGGACCGCTGGTGCTCCATCCCGCGTAACGACGTCAAGGGACTGGCGCTGCAGCCGACTCCCAACCAGGTCGAGTGGGCCGTCAACATGGCGATCCGCGGCGAGCTGCGCTCGAAGTGGATCAAGCAGGGAGGCTGGCGCGCGGGCCTGGGTACCGTGGACCCGCAGGGCCTGTTCCCGGCCCCGACGCTGAAGGGCAAGACGGGCGCGCGTATCCCCGCCCAGGTGCTGCTGGGCGTACTCGCCCAGGAGTCGAACCTGTGGCAGGCCGAAGGCGGTGCCATCCCCGGCCAGATGGGCAACCCGCAGGCCGCGATCGCGGGCTTCTACGGGCACAAGGGGGAGACGTCCGAGGCGTACTGGAGGATCAACTGGAACCTGTCCGACTGCGGCTACGGGGTCGGCCAGGTCACCGACGGCATGCGCCTCGCCGGCCTGGAGAAGCCCGGTGAGACCTCCCTGCCTCCGGCGAAGCAGAAGGCCGTTGCTCTGGACTACTCGGTCAACATCGCCGCGTCGATGTACATCCTGGCGGACAAGTGGAACCAGGTGCACACCGCCGGGCAGACCATCACCGTCAACAACGACGACCCGTCGAAGCCGGAGAACTGGTTCGCCGCGCTGTGGAACTACAACCTCGGCTTCAACGAGAACAAGGGCGACGGCAAGCCGTGGGGCCTGGGCTGGTACAACAACCCCGCGAACCCGTCCTACCCCGCCTCGCGGCACCCGTTCATGTCCAGCCCGCGTGACGCCGCCAAGCCCCAGAACTGGCCGTACCAGGAGAAGGTGATGGGCTGGTCCGCCTGGTCCATGGACACCGGCTACTCCTACGCCACCGACGGGCGGCAGGACTGGCCCGGCGAGTCCGGGTTCTCCAGCGCCGGTTTCCGGCCGGCCTGGTGGATCAACCCGGGCCAGCGCGACCTGGTCAAGCCGCCTCTGGACGCGTTCTGCAACGCCACCAACAACTGCAACTCCGCCAGCCCGCCGGACTGTCCCGACGCCAAGTGCTACGAGAAGTACTGGTGGCGCGGATCGAACGTGACGTGGAAGAAGAACTGCGACGCCGACTGCGGCAACGAGAGCATCAAGTACGTCACGCTGCGCGAGGAGCCGGGCCGCGGCACGCGGCTGAAGCACGGCACGCCGGAGTGCGGTGCCGCCCCGGCCGGGGCGCTGATCGTGGAGTCCGTCCCGGACAACCTCGACACCCACAGTTCCTGCGGATCCTCGGGCACCGACACAGGGAACTTCCAGTTCACGTTCCATCCCAACCCCGCGGCGACCGGCCCGGGTCTGGGCCCGTACGAGGCCAAGGGAGACCTGCACCAGATCGGTGGTGGGCACGGCGGCCACTTCTGGTACACGCACACCCGTGACGCCGGTCATCTCGGCGGCCCCGGCGGCCGGATGACCATCGACGGCACCTGGACCCTGGACCGCAGCGTCGAGTGGGCCCGCGTCTACGCGCACCTGCCGGACACCGGGGCGCACACCCAGCAGGCCCACTACGTGATCAAGGGAGTCGCGGGCGGTGAGCGCCACCGCTACGTCAACACCCACTTCAGTAAGAACACCTGGGTCGAACTCGGCGTCTACCGCTTCACCGGCACCCCTCGGGTGGAGCTGACGAACACCACCGACGACGGCACCGCGGACGAGGACGTCGCCTGGGACGCCGTCGCCTTCCAGCCGCTGTCGGGCAAGCCGAAGCACATGGTCGTGGCCATGGGCGACTCCTACACCTCCGGTGAAGGTGCCGGGTCCTATTCACCCGAGTCCGACAGGGGCCACGGGAAGAGCAGTTGGAACGCGTGCCGGCGCAGCGACAACTCCTGGCCGCGCAAGATGAAGTTGCCCGGTCAGAGCACCAGCATCGGCGATGTGTCGCACAAGGGAAGTGCCACCGTCAGCTTCCTGGACGTCAGCTGCTCCGGCGCGAAGACCTCGCAGCTGACCCCGGGAGATCCCACACCCTGGGGAGGGATGGGCAACTACCGCGAGAAGAGTCAGATCGACTCCGGAGTCCTCAGCCCGGACACCACGCTGGTCATGCTGACCATCGGCGGCAACGACGGAGACAACTTCACCAAGGCCATCACGGACTGCTACGTCGTCACCTTCGTGTGCGACGCGGACGACTACACGGGCAAAGTCGACCAAGCGGTCCTGGACACAGGGGGCCTGATCGACGCCATCGCGGTCGCCGCGCCGAAGGCACAGATCGTCCTCATGGGCTATCCGCGCCTGGTCAATGACGCGGTGTGCGTGACAGCCGGCAACCAAGCCCTGAACCAGCTGGCCGACCACGTCCGGGACAAGCAGAAAGCCAAGGTGGCCGAGCTGAGCAAGGCCGGGACCAAGGTGGCCTTCGCCGATCCGATACCGGCGTTCCAGGGCCACGGAATCTGTGACAGCGACGAGTGGATCAACCGTGTCGTCGCCGGCCCGAACGGTGACGGCGACTTCCACGACGGCGACCCGGCCAACCAGGTCCCGTGCCTGCCCTGGCCCGGGGAGAACGTCTGTGCCAGCCTGGAGTCGTTCCACCCGAAGAACGCCGGTACCGCGGGCTACGCCCGGGTCATGGAACAGGCACTGGCCGGTATCGGATACAAAGGCAGCTAGTGGGACCTGACACAACCGGCGGTGCGGTGGTCACGGGGCGGGCGAACCGCCTCGTGACCACCGGCTGCCTGACCATGCTGACGGCCTTGATCGTCGTTCTCGGCATCGTCGTCTCCTGGCTGTGGTACCGGGCCTGGCACGACGGGAACGTCAACAGGGAGCGCGACGAGAAGGCGTTCGCCTCCATCGGGAAGCAGGCCCGTGCCACGGCTCACGACACGGCCCGCGCACTCGGCACGAGCGGCACCACCGACGCCGACGCCCTCACCGAGGTGGTCTGGCGGCACACCGAGGCTCCCGTGATCGCCTACGACGCGTCCCGTCGCGAGTTCACCGCCACGGACGCGAGAACCGCCCAGTACGACAACAGGCTCTTGCTCCCCGGTGGCGGGCCCGTCGAGGTGACCCGGTGCTTCGTCTTCACCTACACCTACCGCCCCGGCCAGGCCTGGACGTCGAGGATCTCCGAGCGGGACGACGACGTGTGCCGTCCGGGCACAGAGATCGGCCACAGGGTCCGTCTGGCGCTGCAGCGCATCTCGAGCATGTACGCCGGGGACTTGACGCGCGCCGGGGTACAGAATGCCCTCGACCCCACCGGGCGGGGTTCCTTCGACGTCAAGAGCGTGGTGCGTGAGGGCGACATGACGACCGTCTCCGCCGTCGTGTCGAGTTCGGGGCAGGCGGTCGACCAGTGCTACCGCTTCACCCGGCCCGCCCCGGGCGGCGACGGCCGGGGTCCCGCCACCGCGGTTCCCGCGTCCTCGTGCTGACCCGACGGCGGTGACGCACGGCGAGGGCCGACCAGTGCCCTCATCGTGTTGACCGCCTCCGGCAGTCGGTGCTGGAGTCGGGGGGTGGACAGCATCCCCGCCAACCGGCGGCTCTGGAACCGGATCAGCAGCGCCTACCAGCACGAGCACGACCCGCAGATCGGCGCCGCGCCGCGGCTGTGGGGCATGTACTCCATCCCCGACGCGCACCTGCGGGCCCTTGGTGACGTCACCGGCAAGCGCGTCCTCGAACTCGGCTGCGGCGCCGGACAGTGGTCCAGGGCGCTCGCCGCCGAGGGCGCCACCGTGGTCGGGCTCGACCTGTCCGAGGCCCAACTCGCCGCAGCGTCCCGCGCCATGGGAGCGGCCCGCTACCGGCTGGTGCAAGGCGCCGCCGAACAACTCCCCTTCGCCGCAGACAGCTTCGACCTGGTGTTCTGCGACTTCGGTGGGCTCAGCTGGGCGCCCCCGCACCTGGCCGTCCCACAGGCCGCACGCGTCCTGCGCCGAGGCGGGCGCCTGGTGTTCAACGTCGCCAGCCCATGGTTCGAAGCGTGCTACGACGAAGCCGCCGGCCGCGTGACCACGACGCTGCAGCAGGACTACTTCGGGCTGAACACCATCGCCGAAGACGACGGCGCGACCAGCTATCAGCTCACCTACGGCGACTGGGTCAAGGTCCTGCGCGGCGCGGGTCTCGTCATCGACGACCTCATCGAGCCGCGGCCCGGACCCGGAACACCCAACGGCTACAACGAAACCGACCCGCCCGACTGGGCACACCGCTGGCCGGCGGAACTGCTCTGGGTGACCCACAAACCGTAGGTACCGCCGCGCCGAGACGTGAAGGCACCCCGCGCCGGACAGGAACCCCCTAGCACTCGATGATGTTCACCGCCAGCCCGCCCCGGGCCGTCTCCTTGTACTTCACCGACATGTCCGCGCCGGTGTCCTTCATCGTCTTGATGACCTTGTCCAGGGACACCTTGTGGGAGCCGTCGCCGCGCATGGCCATCCGGGCGGCGGTGACGGCCTTGACCGCGGCCATGCCGTTGCGTTCGATGCAGGGGATCTGGACCAGGCCGCCGACCGGGTCGCAGGTGAGGCCGAGGTTGTGCTCCATGCCGATCTCGGCGGCGTTCTCGACCTGCTCCGGCGAGCCGCCGAGGACCTCGGCCAGGGCCCCCGCGGCCATCGAGCAGGCGGAGCCGACCTCGCCCTGGCAGCCGACCTCGGCGCCGGAGATGGAGGCGTTCTCCTTGAAGAGCATGCCGATGGCGCCCGCGGCGAGCAGGAAGCGGACCACGCCCTCCTCTTTTTCTTCTTCGGAGGCGGAGCCCGCCGCGAAGTTGACGTAGTAGTGCAGGACCGCCGGGATGATGCCGGCGGCGCCGTTGGTGGGGGCGGTGACGACCCGGCCGCCGGCGGCGTTCTCCTCGTTGACCGCCATGGCGTAGAGGGTGATCCACTCCATGGCGAGGGCCAGCGGGTCGCCCTCGGAGCGCAGCTTGCGCGCGGTGTTCGCGGCCCGGCGGCGCACCTTGAGACCGCCCGGCAGGATGCCCTCCTGGGACAGTCCGCGCGCCACGCAGTCCCGCATCACCTGCCAGATCTCCAGCAGCCCCTCGCGGATCTCCTGCTCGGTGCGCCAGGCCCGCTCGTTCTCCAGCATCAGCGCGGAGATGGACAGGCCCGTCTCCTCGGTCAGGCGCAGCAGCTCGTCGCCCGTGCGGAAGGGGTACTTCAGCACGGTGTCGTCGAGCTTGATGCGGTCCGCCCCGACCGCGTCCTCGTCGACGACGAAACCGCCGCCGACCGAGTAGTACGTCTTCGTCAGCAGCTCCGCGCCCGAGGCGTCGTACGCCCACAGCGTCATGCCGTTGGCGTGGTACGGCAGGGCCTTGCGGCGGTGCAGGACCATGTCGTCGTCGAAGGAGAACGCGATCTCGTGCTCGCCGAGCAGGTTCAGCCGCCCGCCGGTCCTGATCGCCTCCACCCGGTCGTCGGCGCTCGTGACGTCCACCGTGCGGGGCGAGTCGCCCTCCAGGCCGAGCAGCACCGCCTTGGGCGTGCCGTGGCCGTGGCCGGTCGCGCCGAGCGAGCCGTACAGCTCCGAGCGGACCGAGGCGACGGACCCCAGGAGCTCCTCGTTGCGCAGCCGCCGGACGAACAGGCCCGCCGCCCGCATCGGGCCGACGGTGTGGGAGCTGGACGGGCCGATGCCGATCGAGAACAGGTCGAAGACCGAGATGGCCACGGGGGAACTCCTGACTACGGGGGTGGTGCAGAGGGGGTGGGTGCCGCGCCCGCTCGTGACGGGCGGCGGCACCCGAAAGGTTTCTTCTTTACTTGTTCAGACCCGGGTACAGCGGGTGCTTGTCGGCCAGGGCCTTCACCCGGGCCTTGAGGGCCTGCGCGTCGTAGGCCGGCTTCAGCGCCTCGGCGATGACGTCCGCGACCTCCGCGAAGTCCTCGGTGCCGAAGCCCCGGGTCGCCAGGGCCGGTGTGCCGATCCGCAGACCGGACGTCACCATCGGCGGACGCGGGTCGTTCGGGATCGCGTTCCGGTTGACGGTGATGCCCACCTCGTGGAGGCGGTCCTCGGCCTGCTGTCCGTCCAGCTCCGAATGGCGCAGGTCGACCAGGACCAGGTGCACGTCCGTGCCGCCGGACAGGACGTCCACGCCCACGGCCCGGACGTCGTCCTTCACCAGACGCTCGGCCAGGATGCGGGCACCGTCCAGCGTACGGCGCTGGCGTTCCTTGAAGTCCTCCGAGGCGGCGACCTTGAAGGCGACAGCCTTGGCGGCGATCACATGCTCCAGCGGGCCGCCCTGCTGACCGGGGAAGACGGCGGAGTTGATCTTCTTGGCCAGTTCGGCCGTGGAGAGGATCACACCGCCGCGGGGGCCGCCGAGGGTCTTGTGGGTCGTGGTGGTGACCACGTGCGCGTGCGGCACCGGGTTGGGGTGCAGCCCGGCCGCTACAAGACCGGCGAAGTGGGCCATGTCGACCATCAGGTACGCGCCGACCTCGTCCGCGATCCGGCGGAACTCCGCGAAGTCCAGCTGCCGCGGGTAGGCCGACCAGCCGGCGACGATCAGCTTCGGCCGGGACTCCTTCGCCAGCCGCTCGACCTCGGCCATGTCGACCCGGCCGTCGTCGCCCACGTGGTAGGCGACGACGTCGTAGAGCTTGCCGGAGAAGTTGATCTTCATGCCGTGGGTCAGGTGCCCGCCGTGCGCGAGGTTCAGACCCATGATGGTGTCGCCCGGCTTGAGCAGCGCGAACATCGCGGCGGCGTTGGCCTGGGCGCCCGAGTGCGGCTGGACGTTGGCGTGCTCGGCGCCGAACAGCTCCTTGATGCGGTCGATCGCGATCTGCTCGACCACGTCGACGTGCTCGCAGCCGCCGTAGTAGCGGCGGCCCGGGTAGCCCTCGGCGTACTTGTTGGTGAGGACCGAGCCCTGCGCCTCCATGACCGCGACCGGAGCGAAGTTCTCCGACGCGATCATCTCCAGCGTGGACTGCTGGCGGTGCAGCTCGGCGTCGACGGCGGCGGCGACCGCCGGGTCGAGCTCGTGCAGGGGTGTGTTCAGGACGGACATACGACTCCTCAGCCCGCGGAGAACGCGGTGTACTCGTCGGCGGAGAGCAGGTCGGCCGGCTCGTCCGAGATCCGCACCTTGAACAGCCAGCCGCCCTCGAAGGGGGCCGAGTTCACCAGCGACGGGTCGTTCACGACGTCCTCGTTGACCTCGGTGACCTCACCGGAGACGGGGGAGTACAGGTCGGACACCGACTTGGTCGACTCCAGCTCGCCGCAGGTCTCGCCGGCGGACACGGAGTCACCGACCTCGGGAAGCTGGACGAACACGACATCGCCGAGCGCGTTGGCCGCGTGCTCCGTGATGCCGACCGTCGAGACGCCGTCCTCGGCGGCCGACAGCCACTCGTGCTCCTTGCTGTAGCGCAGCTCTTTGGGGTTGCTCATGGCCTGGATTCTCCTGTACGCGCGGGAGTGCTGTGGAAGGGGGGACTACTGGTGAGCTGGGACGACGGGCCCGCGGCCGCTGGCGCGGCCCTCCGGCCAGTGTCTACTTCTGGCGCTTGTAGAACGGCAGCGCCACGACCTCGTACGGCTCGTGACTGCCCCGGATGTCCACGCCCACGCCGGCCGAGCCGGGCGTGGCGTGCGTGGCGTCGACGTACGCCATCGCGATCGGCTTGCCGAGGGTGGGGGAGGGGGCTCCGGAGGTGACCTCGCCGATCACCTCGCCGCCGGCGACGACCGCGTACCCGGCGCGCGGCACCCGGCGGCCCTCGGCGACCAGCCCGACCAGCACGCGCGGCGGGTTCTGCTCGGCGCGGGCGGCGGCCTCGCGCAGGGCCTCGCGGCCCACGAAGTCGCCCTCCTTCTCGAACTTCACGACCCGGCCGAGCCCGGCGTCGAAGGGCGTGAGGGAGGTCGACAGCTCGTGCCCGTACAGCGGCATGCCCGCTTCCAGGCGCAGCGTGTCGCGGCAGGACAGCCCGCACGGGACCAGGCCGACGCCCTCGCCGGCCTTGGTCAGGCCCTGCCACAGCTCGACGGCGTGCTCGGGCTTCACGAACAGTTCGAAGCCGTCCTCGCCGGTGTAACCGGTCCGGGCGATCAGGGCCGGGACGCCCGCGACGGTGCCGGGCAGCCCGGCGTAGTACTTCAGGCCGTCGAGGTCGGCGTCGGTCAGGGACTTCAGGATCCCGGGCGACTCCGGTCCCTGGACGGCGATCAGCGCGTAGGCGTCCCGGTCGTCGCGGACCTCGGCGTCGAAGCCGGCGGCGCGCTCGGTCAGCGCGTCCAGGACGACCTGGGCGTTGGAGGCGTTGGCGACCACCATGTACTCGGTCTCGCCAAGGCGGTAGACGATCAGGTCGTCCAGGATGCCGCCGTCGGGGCGGCAGATCATGGTGTAGCGGGCGCGGCCCGGCTTCACGCCGCCGATGTTGCCCACCAGGGCGAAGTCCAGCAGCGTGGCGGCCTGCGGGCCGGTGACGGTGATCTCACCCATGTGGGAGAGGTCGAAGAGGCCGGCCTTCGTGCGCACGGCGATGTGCTCGTCGCGCTCGGAGCCGTAGCGCAGGGGCATGTCCCAGCCGGCGAAGTCGGTCATCGTCGCACCGAGCGAACGATGCAGGGCATCGAGCGCGGTGTGACGGAGTTCTCCTGTACTGCTCACGGTCGGTCGTCTCCCAGGGCAATGACGGGCGAGGTCGTTCCTCCCCATCTGTCATCGGAACCTGAGAGGTTCGCCATGACCGCGCTGGTCCATGGCTTGCACCTTGGGTGGAGCCGGCCTGCCGGGGCAGGGGAGGGCCCGCTTTTCAGATGTGCCTCGCCCGCGCGGTAACGGGGCCTGAGAGATTCAAGGGAGGGACTTGCTCCTTCGGCGCCCCAGCGACAGCTGCTGCTGGGGACTCTCCCGCGCGGATTCAAACGGCCGGTATGCAGTTGGCGCGCACATCATTGCACGCATCCTTCCGGCGCGGCAGGGGGACCTTTCACAGGGAGTGCACGAGTCCCGCCCGCCGGACACGGCGACCTGTAGCAGCCCTGTTGCAGGACGAGAACGTAAATGAGAGGCCTGCGGCATTACCTTCTCTTTACACTCGGCGGGGATGGGACTCCGTACCTGGCCCCAGGGGAGGACGATCACGGTGAACAGGACCACCGCGTACGCGACGACGGGCATCGCGCTGCCCGAGCAGCCGGCCGTTCCGGCCCGGGCGGTCCGCGCCCCGGCGCCGGCACCGGTCGTCCGTGACCTGCGCGACCGCGCCGGCCGCAGCCCGCACGCGCTGCTGTTCGGCCCCCGCGACCTCGTCGTGGTCACGGGCCTGCCCGGCAGCGGCAAGTCCACGCTGATGCGGCGCACCGTGCCGGGCCGGCGCATCGACTCCCAGGACACCCGGGACCGCTGGGCCCGCCGCATGCCGCGCGCCCTGCCCTACGCGCTCTACCGCCCGCTCGTCCGCCTCGCCCACTACGCCGGGCTGCGCCGCGCCCTGCGCACCGGCGAGGGCGTCGTCGTGCACGACTGCGGCACCCAGGCCTGGGTCCGCCGCTGGCTGGCCCGCGAGGCCCGCCGCCGGGGCGGCACGCTCCACCTGCTCCTCCTCGACGTCCCCGCCGAGCAGGCCCTGGCCGGCCAGCGCGACCGGGGCCGCGGCGTCTCGCGCTACGCGTTCCTGCGCCACCGCGCGGCCAGCACCCGCCTCCTGCACGCGGTGGAACGCGGCGACCTCCCCTCGGGCTGCGGCTCGGCCGTCCTCGCCGACCGCGACGCGGCGAACGCGCTCCAGAGAATCGGCTTCACGGGCTGAGGGACCGGGGCGGGGGGAAGGGCAGGGGGAGAGGGCGACGGGGCGGCAGGCTGCTTCTGCGTACCGCAGGGATACCGAGTGCCGGGCTGCTGCCGGGGCGTCGGTTGCCGGGGTGGTGGCTAGGTGACGCCTGCTGCCGGTTGCCGGGGCGCCGGCCAGGTGACGCCTGCCGCCGGTTGCCGGGGCGGTCATGTGACGCCTGCCGCTGGACCCTGGGGGTCGGCTGACGCCTGCCGCTGGACCCCGGGGCCGGCTACGTGACGCCTGCCGCTGGACTCCGGGGCGCCGGACGCTGGAGTGCGGTCACCTGCCATTGATCGTCGGCGACCTGACGCCTGCGGCTGGACCGGGGGCGTCGGCCACCCGGCCGCCGGCCGCCGGGCCGTCGGGCCGCCGGGCCGTCGGGCCGTCGGCCGTCGGGCCGCCGGGCCGTCGGGCACCTGCCATCGGCGACCTGACGCCTTCCCTCGGACAGGGGATGCCGGTTGTCGGGGCGTTGGCCACTGCCATCGGCGACCTGACGCCGGATCGGGCATGCCGGTTGCCGGCTGCCGGGGCGTCGGGCACCTGCCATCGGCGACCTGACGCCTTCCCCCGGACAGGGGATGCCGGTTGTCGGGGCGTTGGCCACTGCCATCGGCGACCTGACGCCGGATCGGGCATGCCGGTTGCCGGCTGCCGGGGCATCGGCCACCTGCCATCGGCCATGTGACGCCTGCCGCTGGACAGGGGACGTCGGCGACCTGACGCCTGCCCGCCGGGCCGGGGCGTCGCCCCCGGGCGCCGGAGCGCGGCCCCCTGCCACCGGTCCCGGACGGCGTTCCCGGACTCAAGAGCCTCCCCCTGCGGTCGTGCACACCGCCTCGTCCGCTGTCCCGGCTCCGGGCCCCGGCCCGGGGGGCGCACGGCCCAGGCGACGGACCCGTCGCAGCCCCGTCCGTCGCAGCCCCTCCGGGCGGAGGCCGGCCCGGGGTCCGCGGTCCGGTCCCGCGCCGGCGGGGCGCCGACCCGGTCCCGCGCCCCGGTCCACGGACCGGCCTCCGCATCCGCCACGCCCTCCCCGTCCCGTCGGGTCCAACACGGCCCTGCCTCCCCGCGTCCCGCAGCCGTTAGCCTTTGAGCCACAGCAGTGGTTCCAGGCAGGCGGTAGGCAGATGGACATCCCGGCGGGCTTCTCCGCGGACTTCCCGGCGCAGACGCAGACCCACCCGCACGGCGGTTGGCCAGGCAACGAGCTGGAGGAGGTGCTCTCGGCCTCCCTCGGCGCCGGACCGGCGGCCGGCGGACGGATCGTCGAGGTGCTAGGCCGCAGCTTCGTGTGGATTCCGCTGCCCAGCGGCGGCGGCCCGCACAGCGGCCCCCTCGACCTGCCCGGCATCGAGATCGACGGCCAGGCGTTCGTGCCGGTGTTCAGCTCCGAGGAGCAGTTCCGCCAGGTCGTCGGCTCCCACATGTCGTACACCATCGCGCCCGCCGTGGAGTTCGCCCGCGGTCTGCCCCCGCACGCGGGCATCGCCGTCAACCCGGGTGGCGTGGTCGGCATCCCGCTCCCGCCGCCCGCGGTGGCCGAGCTGTGCCGGGCCGGCCGGACCCCGCTGGACGGCCCGGCGAGCGGCGGCCGGGTCCGCCTCTTCGAGCCGGACTGGCAGGAGGACCCGGTGGACTTCCTCGCCGCCGCCTCCGCGGAGTTCGAGGCGACCGGTGTCGTCGTCACGGCCCGCCGCTGCCTCGCGGCCATCGAGACCGCCGCCCCCGTGATGTTCGTCGGCGTCGAACTCTCCCAGTGGGAAGGCGACCTGCGCGCCCTCCCCCTGGACGCCCTCACCCGCGCAGTCAGCGCCGTCCCGGCCCCCTGGCCGGTCAACCTCGTCCTCCTGGACGTGGCAGAGGACCCGGTGGGCGCCTGGATGCGGGACCGGGTCCGGCCCTTTTTCCAGCGGTAGGGCAGCCCACTCAGGGGCGCGAGGAACGGCGCGATCAACCACACACGACCCGCACTCGCCCGACGGCGTCAATCCCCGGGCTCCCCTGCGGGCTTAAGCTAGGGCACCGTCGAGGCGTTGTACGAAGGGGCGGTAAAGGTGAGCGCGAGCGGCACGGCCGCGGCCGGACAGGTCGAGCACATGCTGCGCCAGGTCACGCCCGGGCGTTACGACGCCTACGAGGCTCTCCTGCGCGCGCTCGCGACCCCGCACACCGGCCAGATCTGGATGCTCCTGTGGCACGGCCAGGCCGGTTCCCCGGACGCCCAGTACGGGAACATGGACGTCGACGGCTTCGGCTACGCCCCTTGCGTGACCTCCGCCCAGGAGCTCTCCGCCAGCGGCTGGAACCGCTCCTACGAGGTGGTCGACGGCGTCGACGTCGCCCGTGCGCTCTACCCCGACCACTACGGCCTCTGGCTGAACCCGCACGCCCCCGGCGGCGGCGTCGGGATCCCCTGGCTCGATCTGCGCCGGATCGCCACCGGCCTGGACCGCCAGCCCGCGGGCCCCCTGCGGCTGTCCGAACCGGCCATCGAGATCCCGCAGTTCTACGCCCTGCTCGCGCAGAACGCCCACCGCACCCCGGCGGTCCGCTCGCTGCGCCGCGCCTGGGTGCAGCCCGCGCTCGGGGCGCCGTACCTCGCCATCGGACTGGACGTGTACGACACCTCGCCGCCGGCCGTGGACTCCGTGCGCGCGATGATGCAGCAGTCCCTCGGCGCCGTGCCGGACGGGCTCCCCGTGTCGACCGTCGCCATGTCCGACGAGCACGACCCGGTCGCGATGTGGCTGCGCGCGACAGCGCGCCCCTTCTACGACCGCGAGGCCCACGCCACCGCCCCCGTCCAGGCCCCGGCCGCCCCGGCCTCCGGCTACGGATACCCCCCGGCCCAAGGCCGGTACTGACCGGCCGGAAAACGCCCTCCGCGGCCTCTCCCGAACGCGACAATCACTCTGCTCTCCGCGCGTAGATAGAGGGAGATTGATCGCTTATGCCCTAAAATACCCCTGTCCTCACGTGTCCGACCCCTGCTACCCGCTGTCCGGATAACGGAACCTCGCAGACAGCATCACGTTTACGCATCCTTTCACCGCCAAGTCTGGCAACTGATCGCCAAAGCGTTGAAGACTCCCCGCAAGACACGGGCCGGGTCGGTCGCGTGTACGAGACAAACAAAACCGCTACAGCGGCAGCCAGGGGCTCGGCGATCGCCGGCCCGAGAGGGGTCAATCGCACCGTGACCGCACCGATCGAGACCACCGGGGCGGAAGCCGGAGCACAGCCCGAGGCCGTGCTCTCCGGGGTCAAGAAGAGCCAGATCGAAGGGCGCTCGCTCAGTCAGATCGCCTGGATGCGCTTCAAGCGGGACAAGGTGGCGATGGCGGGAGGCGTCGTCGTCATCCTGCTCACGCTGATGGCGGTGTTCTCCAAGCCGATCCAGTGGATCTTCAACCTCGATCCCAACAAGTTCAACCAGGACCTCATCGACCCCGCGCTGCTCGCCCCCAAGGGCGGCTGGGGAGGCATGAGTTGGGACCACCCGCTCGGCGTGGACCCCCAGTACGGCCGGGACATGCTCGCCCGCATCATCGACGGTTCCTGGGTCTCCCTGCTGGTCGCGGGCGGCGCCACGCTGCTGTCCGTGTGCATCGGCACCGTGCTCGGTGTCGTCGCCGGCTACTACGGCGGATGGATCGACAGCGTCATCAGCAGGCTGATGGACACCTTCCTGGCCTTCCCCCTGCTGCTGTTCGCCATCTCGATCTCCGCCGCGGTGCAGGACGGGTTCTTCGGCCTCGAAGGCCTGCCGCTGCGCATCTGCGTGCTGATCTTCGTGATCGGCTTCTTCAGCTGGCCGTACATCGGCCGCATCGTGCGCGCCCAGACGATGACCCTGCGCAAGCGGGAGTTCATCGAGGCCGCCACGAGCCTCGGGGCGCGCGGTCCGTACGTCCTGTTCCGGGAGCTCCTCCCGAACCTCGTCGCACCGATCCTCGTCTACGCGACGCTGATCATCCCGACGAACATCCTGTTCGAGGCCGCGCTGAGCTTCCTCGGCGTCGGTATCGCTCCGCCGCAGGCCTCCTGGGGCGGCATGCTCAGCAACGCTGTGGATCTCTACACGGCTGATCCGCAGTACATGTTCGTGCCCGGACTGGCGATCTTCATCACCGTCCTGGCCTTCAACCTGCTGGGTGACGGGCTGCGTGACGCCCTCGACCCTCGCAGCAAGTGATCCATCGAATGAGGGGGCTTCCTCAGGTGAAGACGAGAAGGGTGACCGCCGGCGTTGCGTCGGTCCTGGCACTGTCGCTGGGTGCTGCCGCGTGCGGCGGCGGCGGTGACGACAACGACGGGGGAGGCAGCGGCAAGAAGGACGCCGCGCTGAACTCGATCGTCAACGCGTCGGACAAGAAGGGAGGGACGGCCACGTACGAGCACTCGGACGTGCCGGACTCCCTCGACCCGGGCAACACGTACTACGGCTGGGTCCAGAACTTCTCCCGCCTCTACGGCCGGACGCTCACCACGTTCAAGCCAGCGGCGGGCAAGGAGGGCCTGGAGGTCGTTCCGGACCTCGCCGAGGGCCTCGGCAAGTCCAGCCCGGACGCCAAGACCTGGACGTACAAGCTGCGTGCGGGTGTGAAGTTCCAGGACGGCACCCCGGTGACGTCCAAGGACGTGAAGTACGCCATCGAGCGCTCCAACTTCGCGCCCGAGGCGCTCTCCAACGGCCCGACCTACTTCAAGGCGTACCTTGAGGGCGGCGACAAGTACAAGGGCCCCTACAAGGACAAGTCCGCCGAGGGCATCAAGTCCATCGAGACGCCGGACGACCGGACGATCGTCTTCAAGCTGAAGCAGCCGTTCGCCGACTTCGACTACCTGGCGACGTTCTCGCAGACGGCCCCCGTGCCGAAGGCGAAGGACACCGGTGCGAAGTACGTCCAGGCCATCCAGTCCTCCGGCCCGTACCAGTTCGAGTCCTACGAGGAGGGCCGCGGCGCCACCCTCGTGCGCAACCCGCAGTGGGACGCCAAGACGGACCCGATCCGCAAGGCCCTGCCGGACAAGATCACGATCAAGTTCAAGGTCAACCCGGTCACGGTCGACAACAACCTGATCTCGGACAAGATCACGGCTGACGCGGCCGGCACGGGTGTGCAGCCGCAGACCCAGCCGAAGGTGCTGCGCGGCAAGCTCGCCGACCAGACCGACAGCTCCTACGCGGGCGCGACGCAGTACATCGCGCTCAACGTGAACGTGAAGCCGTTCGACAACGCCGACTGCCGCAAGGCCGTGCAGTGGGGCCTCGACAAGCAGTCGGTGCTCGACGCCATGGGCGGTTCCCCGAAGGGCGACGTGGCGACCACGCTGCTGCCGCCGTCGGTGAACGGCTACACCAAGTTCGACACCTACGCGACCGAGGGTCACAAGGGTGACGTCGCCAAGGCCAAGGCGGCGCTGAAGGCGTGCGGCAAGCCGAACGGCTTCAACACGATCCTGACGGCCCGCTCCGACCGCCCCGCCGAGATCGCGGCGGCGACCGCCACCCAGGCGTCGCTGAAGAAGATCGGCATCAACGTCGAGATCAAGCAGTTCCCCTCCGGCAAGTACTTCTCCAACTTCGCCGGTGTCCCGAGCTACGTCCACGACAACAAGCTCGGCATGCTCTCGATGGCGTGGGGCGCCGACTGGCCGACCGGCTACGGCTTCCTCGACCAGATCGTCAACGGCGCTGCCATCAAGCCCTCGGGCGGCAACAACCTGATGGAGCTGGACGACCCGAAGATCAACAAGGCCCTGACGGACGCGATCGCCAACACCGACGACGCGGCCCGCACCAAGGCCTGGGGTGAAATCGACAAGATGGTGCTCGACAACGCCTCGGTCGTCCCGCTGATCTACCGCAAGAACCTGCTGCTCCGGCCGACGTCCGCGACGAACGTCACGGTCACGCAGGCCTACCTCGGCATGTACGACTACCTGCTGATGAGCTCCTCGAAGTAAGTCAGCAGGCCGGATCCTTTCGAAAGGCAGGTGAAGGCACCGGGTGGCCGCGGCGGACGACCCCGCCGCGGCCACCCGGGGCCGTACAGCTGTGGCTGCGTACATCCTCCGACGCGTCATGGGCGCCGTGCTGTTGCTGCTGGTGGTCAGCGCAGTCACTTTCGCCATCTTCTTCCTGGTGCCCCGCCTCGGGGGCCAGACGGCCGACCAGTTGGCCACCCAGTACGTCGGCAAGGACGCGAACCCCGAGTCCGTCGCCGCGATCAAGCAGAACCTGGGGCTGGATCTGCCCGTCTACGAGCAGTACTGGAACTTCATCAAGGGCATCGTGGTGGGCGCCGACTACAAGTTCGGGCCTGACGCGACGCACTGCGACGCACCCTGCTTCGGGTACTCCTTCAAGAACCACGTCGAGGTGTGGCCCCAGCTCCTGGAGCGGATCCCCGTCTCCCTTTCGCTGGCCGTCGGTGCCGCGGTGATCTGGGTGGTCTTCGGTGTCCTGACCGGCGTTGTCTCGGCGCTGCGCAAGGGCAAGCCGATCGACCGCGCCGCCATGTTCATCGCCCTCGCCGGCGTCTCGCTCCCGATCTTCTTCACCGGCCAGATCCTGCTCGCGCTCTTCGTCTACGAGATCCCGATCTGGGACAGCGTCGACTACGTCCCGTTCACCGAGAACCCCGCCGACTGGGCCTGGCACCTGGTGCTGCCCTGGGTCAGCCTCGCCTTCCTCTTCTCCGCGCTCTACGCCCGGCTCACCCGGGCGGGCATGCTGGAGACGATGAGCGAGGACTACATCAGAACGGCCAGGGCCAAGGGCCTGACGGAGACCACGGTCGTGGCCAAGCACGGCCTGCGCTCCGCGCTCACCCCGATCGTCACGATCTTCGGCATGGACTTCGGCATCCTCATCGGCTCCGCGGTGCTCACGGAGACCGTCTTCTCGCTCCAGGGCATCGGTGCCTACGCCATCCAGTCCATCCAGACGAACGACCTGCCGATCATCATGGGCGTGACCATGGTCGCCGCGTTCTTCATCGTCTTCTGCAATCTGATCGTCGACCTGGTGTACGCAGCCATCGACCCCCGGGTGAGGTACTCGTGAGCAAGCTCGACAAAGCCGCGCTCGGCGAACCGGACTCCACCGCCCCGTCCGTCCCGGACGACGTGTTCCTGTCCGTCCGTGATCTGCGCATCCACTTCGACACCGACGACGGCCTGGTCAAGTCCGTCGACGGCGTCAGCTTCGACGTGCGCAAGGGCAAGACCCTGGGCATCGTGGGCGAGTCCGGCTCCGGCAAGTCGGTGACCTCGCTCGGCGTGATGGGCCTGCACCGCTCGGCGCGCGCCAAGGTCTCCGGCGAGGTCTGGCTGGACGGCCAGGAGCTGATCGGGGCCGACCCCGACGACGTACGGCGGCTGCGCGGCCGGAAGATGGCCATGATCTTCCAGGACCCGCTGTCGGCGATGCACCCCTACTACTCGGTGGGGCACCAGATCGTCGAGGCGTACCGCGTCCACCACGACGTCAGCAAGAAGGCCGCCAAGCAGCGGGCGATCGAGATGCTCGACCGCGTCGGCATCCCCGAGCCCGCCAAGCGCGTCGACGGCTACCCGCACGAGTTCTCCGGCGGTATGCGCCAGCGCGCCATGATCGCCATGTCGCTGGTGAACAACCCCGAGCTGCTCATCGCGGACGAGCCGACCACCGCCCTGGACGTCACCGTGCAGGCGCAGATCCTCGACCTGATCCGGGACCTGCAGAAGGAGTTCGGCTCCGCGGTCATCATGATCACCCACGACCTGGGCGTGGTCGCCGAGATGGCCGACGACCTGCTGGTCATGTACGGCGGCCGGTGCGTGGAGCGCGGCCCGGCCGAGGACGTGTTCTCCGAGCCCCGCCACCCCTACACCTGGGGCCTGCTCGGCTCGATGCCGCGACTGGACCGCGAGGAGACCGACCGGCTCATCCCGATCAAGGGTGCGCCGCCCTCCCTCATCAACCTCCCGTCCGGCTGCGCCTTCCACCCGCGCTGCCCGTACGCGGACATCCCGAAGGACAACGTCACCCGCACGGTCCGCCCCGAGCTGACCGAGGTCGGCGGCTCGCACTGGGCCGCCTGCCACATGACGCAGGAGCAGCGGGAGCGTATCTGGACCGAAGAGATTGCGCCGAAGCTGTGAGCGACGACAAAACGGTGAGCACACCGGACACGAGCGGGAGCACCCTCACCAAGGGCACCACCGCCGACGGCGAGGTCCTGCTGAAGGTGACCGGCCTTCAGAAGCACTTCCCGATCCGCAAGGGCCTGCTCCAGCGGCAGACCGGCGCGGTGCGTGCCGTCGACGGCATCGACTTCGAGGTGCGCAAGGGCGAGACGCTCGGCGTCGTCGGTGAGTCGGGCTGCGGCAAGTCCACCATGGGCCGGCTGATCACCCGCCTGCTCGAACCGACCGGCGGACGGGTCGAGTTCGAGGGCCAGGACATCACGCACCTGAAGACCGGCGAGCTGCGCCCGATGCGCCGCGACGTGCAGATGATCTTCCAGGACCCGTACTCCTCGCTGAACCCGCGCCACACCATCGGCACGATCGTCAGCGCCCCCTTCCGGCTCCAGGGCGTCAACCCCGAGGGAGGCGTGAAGAAGGAGGTCCAGCGGCTGCTGTCGGTGGTCGGTCTCAACCCCGAGCACTACAACCGCTACCCGCACGAGTTCTCCGGCGGCCAGCGCCAGCGCATCGGCATCGCCCGCGCGCTCGCGCTCAACCCCAAGCTGGTCGTGGCGGACGAGCCGGTCTCCGCGCTGGACGTGTCGATCCAGGCGCAGGTGGTGAACCTGCTGGACGACCTCCAGGAGGAGCTGGGCCTGACGTATGTGATCATCGCGCACGACCTGTCGGTGGTCCGGCACGTCTCCGACCGGATCGCGGTGATGTACCTCGGCAAGATCGTCGAGCTGGCCGACCGCGACAAGCTGTACAAGTCGCCCATGCACCCGTACTCCAAGGCGCTGCTGTCGGCCGTGCCGGTCCCGGATCCCAAGCGCCGGGGCGTCAAGAGCGAGCGCATCCTGCTCAAGGGCGACGTGCCCTCGCCGATCGCCCCGCCGAGCGGCTGCCGCTTCCACACCCGGTGCTGGAAGGCGACGGAGATCTGCAAGACGACCGAGCCGCCGCTCAAGGAGCTGCGGGCCGGGCAGCAGGTCGCCTGTCACCACCCGGAGAACTTCGAGGACCAGCAGCCGCAGGACACCAAGCTGCTGTCCTCGGCCAAGGAGGCGGCCGGCAACGCCGCCACCCCCGTGGAGAAGTGACCCACCACGAGCCCCCGCCCTCGCACATCAGGGCGGGGGCTCACCCGTGGGGGAAAATGCCCGTGTGCTCCAGCAACTCTTCAGCCCGTCCGTCCAGCACACGCTCGACCTGATCGGCATCTTCGTCTTCGCGATCTCCGGCGCCCTGCTGGCCGTGCGCAAGAACTTCGACGTGTTCGGCATGGCCGTCCTTGCCGAGGTCACCGCGCTGGGCGGCGGGCTCTTCCGGGACCTGGTCATCGGAGCCGTACCGCCCGCGGCCTTCACGGACCTGGGGTACTTCCTCACCCCGCTGCTCGCCACCCTCCTGGTCTTCTTCCTGCATCCCCAGGTCGAGCGCATCCAGGTCGCGGTGAACGTCTTCGACGCGGCCGGCCTCGGCCTGTTCTGCGTCGCCGGCACGATCAAGGCGTACGAGTACGGGCTCGGCCTGACCGCCTCCGCCGGTCTGGGGCTGACCACCGCCGTGGGCGGCGGCGTGCTGCGGGACGTGCTCGCCAACGAGGTCCCCTCACTGCTGCGCTGGGACCGGGACCTGTACGCGGTCCCGGCGATCGTGGGCTCCGCCCTGGTCGCCCTGTGCATCCGCTACGACGTCCTGAACCCGCTCACCAGCTCTCTCGCGGTGATCACCGCCTTCGTACTGCGTCTGCTCGCGATGCGGTACCACTGGCGAGCTCCGCGGGCGTGGCACCGGCGTTCGACGGTGAGCGAGGAGGAGCAGCCCGTCCTGCCGTGACGGGCCGGGCGCCCATCTGCTGGGTCAGCCAGCGGAACACCGGGACCACCTGCGGCCGCCACAGCGCCATGTTGTGACCGCCCGCGCTCTTCGGGATGTACACCACGTGCACGGTCGTCGGGGCCTTCGCGGCCTGCTCCAGGGCCACGGCGGCCTCGTAGCCGTCGTGCGGCTGGCCGGAGAGGTACAGCGCGACGCGCGGCGGGACGGGCGACCTGCGCAGCATCAGATACGGGTTGTTCTCGGTGCGCAGGGCGGGGCTCTGCGCGGTGAGCGAGTCGCGTTCGCCGATCGGGTCGTTGTAGCCGGACAGGCCGGCGGCCGCCCGGTAGCGGCCGGGGTGGGCGATGGCGAGCCGGGCCGCGCAGTGCGCCCCGGCCGAGTAGCCGGCGACGGCCCAGCCCCGCGGGGCGGACTGGGCGCGGAAGTTGTCCATGACCATCCTCGGCACGTCGACGCTGAGCCAGGTGTCGGCGTTGACCGTGCCCGGGATGTCGGCACAGCCGGTGTCCACCCCGGCCAGCAGGTTGGTGCGGGGCGCGACCAGGATGAACGGGGCCACCCGGCCGTCACGCATCAGCGGCTCCAACTGCTCGTGCGCGTGCAGCGAGCCGAACCATGCCTTCGCCGAACCGGGGTAGCCGGGCAGCAGTTCCACGACCGGGAACCGGTAGTGCCGGTAGGCCGGTTCGCGGTACTGGGGCGGCAGCCAGACGTAGACCTCGGCGTTCACCCCCGACACCCGGCCCCGCAGCTGGGTCACCCGCACCCCGCCGGCCGCGCTCATCCCGGGTCCGGTGGCCGGCGCGAAGGTCTGCCGCACCTTGGGCAGCTTCGTGAGCGCGATGCCGCCGGTACCGTCGGCGCCCAGGTCGGCGGCCTGCTGCACATGGTCGCCGGTGCCGAGCAGGTCGGCCCAGTTGTCGTACAGGTCGTTGGCGTTGTTGACCAGTGTGAAGACCAGGGCCACGGCCGTCCCCTGCGCGAACAGCAGCATCAGCGCCCGGGCCGCGGTGCGCAGGGCCCGGGGCCCGCGGATGCGCGACCAGAGGACCAGCGGAGTGACGAGGGCGGCGACGGACAACACGACCAGCGTGCAGAGAAACGGTGTCCCGGTGAGGCTCATGCCCCTACAGAGGCCGGGACCGGTTCCCGGGTTTACGGACGAGTCGGACACTTACCGAGAAATTGCCCGTGTCTCACCAAGGCGTGACCCGGGCGGCGCCTGGCCAGCGGCAAAGCTACCGCTTAGTAGCAACATCTTGTACTGTTCAGCCATGTCAGAAGCAGCCACCGCCCCGGCCACCCGGGCCACGATCGGCGACAGCGAGTTCGACCGCGACACCGCGCTCACCCGCCGCGCACCCGGCGTCTACGACATCGACCTCTCCGCCGGCTGGACGATCATCAGCGCCGTCAACGGCGGCTACCTGCTGGCCGTCCTGGGCCGCGCCCTCGCGGACGCCCTGCCGCACGCCGACCCCTTCACGATCTCGGCGCACTACCTGACCGCGTCCCAGCCCGGCCCGGCGGTCGTCCGCACGGACGTCGTCCGCACCGGCCGCACCCTGTCGACCGGCCAGGCCTCCCTCTTCCAGTACGACGACGAGGGCCGCGAGGTGGAACGCATCCGCGTGCTGGCCTCCTACGGCGACCTGGACACCCTGCCCGACGACGTCCGTACGACGGCCCGGCCCCCCGCGATCCCGCCCATGGAGCACTGCTTCGGCCCGCAGGACGGGCCCGCCCCCGTCGACGGCAGCTCGGCCATCGCGGACCGGCTCATGCTCAAGCTCGACCCCTCGACCCTGGGCTGGGCCCTCGGGCAGCCCTCGGGCAAGGGCGAGATGCGGGCCTGGTTCGGCCTCGCCGACGGCCGTGAACCCGACCCGCTCTCCCTGCTGCTCGCGGTGGACGCGCTGCCGCCCACCGCCTTCGAGATCGGGCTGAAGGGCTGGGTCCCCACGGTCGAGCTGACCGTGCACGTGCGCTGCCGTCCGGCGCCGGGTCCCCTGCGGGTGTCGATCACCACGCGCAACCTCGCCGGCGGCTTCCTGGAGGAGGACGCCGAGGTGTGGGACAGCGCGGACCGGCTGGTCGCGCAGTCCCGGCAGCTGGCGCGGGTCCGGCTGGGCTGAACTTTGCCCCGCTGACAGGCGGGTCACAGGGCGGCCCCAAGGGAGGCCTAAGCGGGGTTGGTTGGGTTCTCGCCTCAGGACTTTTCCACCCTCCCTGGAGTGTTTCCCATGAAGCGTGCGCGTCTCCTTCCCGCCGTGGCCCTGCTGGCGCTCTCGCCCCTGGCCCTGGCGGCCTGCGGGTCGGGTGACTCCTCGTCGTCCTCGGGCAGCGGGGGCGGGTCCGGGCAGCAGCAGGCCTGCCGGGCGCCGTCGGGAGCGGCGGCCTCCGGCGCCCCGTCCGGTGCTCCGTCCGGTGCCCCTTCCGGTGCTCCGTCCGGCGCACCCTCCGGAGCTCCCTCGGGTGCCGCCTCCGCGGGGGCCAAGCCCACGGGCACGCCGTCCGGGGCTCCTTCGGGGATGCCCAGCGGCGCGCCGGGGGGCGGCCAGGGCGGTCAGGGTGGTCCCGGTGGCGGCCCGGGTGGCGGCTGCGGCGGCCCGGGTGGCGGTGGCGGTGGTCAGGCCGCGGGCGGGCAGGGGCAGCAGTCGCAGAAGGAGCAGTAGGCGTGCGGAAGGTACGGAAGGAGCAGTAGGCGTACGGAAGGCCCGGGTCCGCCCGGGCACGGCAGGGGCGGCGCGTCCGGCGAACGGGCGCGCCGCCCCTGCGCGTTGTACGGGTGCGCGTGCGTGCGCCGCGCGAGAGGGTCAGTCCAGCCAGTGCTGCCGGCCGAGGCCGATCAGCCGCATCTGGCGGGTCGCCAGCTGTGTGACGTGCCGGGTCCGGTCCGCGCGCTCCTCCTCCGGTCCCTCCAGGGCCTCCAGGAGCAGCGACGCCGTGCTCAGCATCTGATCGACGTAGAGGTGCGCGAGCATCAGCAGGTCGTCCTCGCTCCAGCCGCGCGACACCGGGTCCTTGGCCAGCTCGGCCTTGACCTCCTGGGCGAAGCGGGCCAGTTGGTCCCGTATCGCCTCCCGGACCGGCTGGACTCCGCCATGTCGTTCCCGGGCGATGAACCGGACATGGGCGGGGTACCCGTCGACGTGACGGGCGATCAGGTCGATGGCGCGCGCGACGCGTTCCTCGGGGTCGCCCGTCGTGGACACCGTCGTCCGGATCATCGGGTGCAGGCTGCCCAGCGCCTCCTCGACCAGGGCCACGCCCAGATCCGCGGTGGAGCGGAAGTGGCGGTAGAAGGCGGTCGGGGCGACGCCGACGGCGCGGGTGACCTCCCGCAGTCCCAGGCTGCTCAGGCTCTGCTCCTCCAGTAGCGCCAGGGCCGCGTCCAGGAGTGCCTGCCGGGTCTTCTGCTTCTGGGCCTGCCGGATGCCGAGGGTGTGACTCATACCATGCAGTTAACAACTGTTCTCTGGAATTGGAAAGTCATGAGAAGCGCTAGACTGGGAAGTCAGTGAACAACTGTAACCACAATCGTTCACCGAAACCCTGGGGGCTGTTTCCCATGCTGTTCATCGTCGCCGCACTCCTGCTGCTGGGTGTCGTCCTGGGCACCGTGGCCCACGCGCCGCTCACCTTCTCCGTGGCCGCAGGCGCCGTCATCGCCGTCTGGCTCGGCGTCTTCGCGGTCCGCGAGCGCGGCCGCCGGCGTCACACGCAGGCCCACTGACACCGTCCGCCGCCCCTCCGAACCGAATTCGGGAGTCGATCATCATGCAGCTCACCGCTCCGGCCTCGCGCCGCACCGGTGTCCGTGACACCGACGGCATGGCCGTCGCGTCCTTCATCCTCGGCCTGCTCGGCCTGCTCGTGCTCAACCTCTTCCTCGGCCCGATCGCCATCGTGCTGGCGAGCGTCGCCCTGTGGCGCGGCACCGAACGCCGCGGCCGCGCCCTCCTGGGCCTGGGCCTGGGCGTCGCCGACCTACTGGTCCTCGCCGCCTTCATGGAGTTCGACAGCACCATCTCGTGGAGCTTCTGAGCCGCCGTCGGACAACCGTGAGCCGGTACGCCGCGGCCGGGCCCGAGGACGACGGGCCGTCGCAGCGCCGTACGGCGGTCCACGTTCGGCCAGCCTTGCTCTGAGGCCGGTCGAAGGGGAGCCGTAGAATCGGGCTCACCATGGCTTACCTCGACCACGCCGCGACCACCCCGATGCTCCCGGAGGCGGCAGAGGCGCTCACCGCGCAGCTGGGTGCCACCGGCAACGCGTCCTCCCTCCACGCATCCGGCAGGCAGGCCCGCCGCACCGTCGAGGAGGCCCGCGAGACCCTCGCCGAAGCCCTCGGCGCCCGCCCCAGCGAGGTCGTCCTCACCTCGGGCGGCACAGAGGCCGACAACCTCGCCGTCAAGGGCCTTTACTGGTCACGCCGTGACGCCGACCCGGCCCGCACCCGCGTCCTCGCCAGCCCCGTCGAGCACCACGCGGTCCTCGACGCCGTGCACTGGCTCGGCGAACACGAAGGCGCCACCGTCGAGTACCTGCCGGTCGACTCCCACGGCCGCGTCCACCCGGACGCCCTGCGCGAGGCGATCGCCCGCAACCCCGACGACGTGGCCCTCGCCACCGTCATGTGGGCGAACAACGAGATCGGGACGATCCTGCCCGTCCGTGAACTCGCCGACGTGGCAGCCGAGTTCGGAGTCCCGCTGCACTCCGACGCCGTGCAGGCCTTCGGCCAGATCCCCGTCGACTTCGCCGCCTCGGGCCTCGCCGCGATGACGGTCTCGGGCCACAAGATCGGCGGCCCCTACGGCATCGGCGCGCTGATCCTCGGCCGTGAGCACACCCCCGTACCGGTCCTGCACGGCGGCGGTCAGGAACGCCATGTGCGCTCCGGAACCCTCGACGTCCCCGCCATCGCCTCCTTCGCCGTAGCCGGGCGGCTGGCCGCCGAGCAGCGCGAGTGGTTCGCCCGCGAGATCGGCGCCCTGCGCGACTCCCTCGTCAGCGCGGTCCGTTCCGCCGTGCCGGACGCGATCCTCGGCGGCGACCCGGACCCGGAGGGGCGCCTGCCCGCCAACGCGCACTTCACCTTCCCCGGCTGCGAGGGCGACTCCCTGCTGCTCCTCCTCGACGCCCAGGGCATCGAGTGCTCCACCGGCTCCGCCTGCACCGCCGGCGTCGCCCAGCCCAGCCATGTCCTGCTCGCCACCGGCACCGACCCCGACCTGGCCCGCGGCACCCTGCGCTTCTCCCTCGGGCACACCTCCACCGAGGCCGACGTCGAGGCCCTGGCGAAGGCCATCGGCCCGGCGGTGGAACGGGCCAGGGCGGCCGGGCTGACGTAGCGCCCGGCGCGCGACGGGCGCGCGGTGTGTTCGGCGCGTGCCCTTGCCGGGGGCCGTGCCCGGGCGGACACTCCGCACGTGAACGTCGTCACGCAGGTCTTCGCTCTGCTCGCCGCCGTGATCCACATCGTGGTGGGCACCCTGGAGCGCTTCTTCTACGACCGCCCGGCGATCCGGGTCTTCCTCACCACGTCGGCGGCGGACGCGCCCGAGGTGACCTTGTGGCGGTCCGGGGTGGCCGTCTACAACATCCTGATCGGACTCGGGCTCGCCGCCGGCACGGTGGCCCTGCACACCGGGGACGAGGCCGCCGGGCGCGCTCTGGTCCTCTACCTCTGCGGGTTCCTCGTGGTGTCCGCCGCCGTCTTCGCCCTGTCGTTCCCCCGGCTGTGGCGCGGGGCCCTCGGCCAGGGGCTGGCACCGGCCGTCGCGCTCGTCGCCGCCCTGTTCTGACCGGTCAGGACGGTGTCGTGCGCGTTCTGACGGTCAAGCCGGCGTCGTGCGCGTTCTGACGGGTCAGGCCGGTGTCGTGCGCGCCCGGCGCACCAGGCGCATGTACTTGTCCCAGTCCCAGTGCGGCCCGGGGTCCGTGTGGTCCGTGCCCGGGACCTCCACGTGGCCGATGATGTGCTCGCGGTCGACGGGGATGTCGTAGCGGGCGCAGATCCGGGCCGTGAGACGGGCCGAGGCCTCGTACATCTCGTCCGTGAGGTCCTCCGGGCGGTCCACGAAGCCCTCGTGCTCGATGCCGACGCTGCGTTCGTTGTAGTCGCGGTTGCCCGCGTGGTAGGCCACGTCCAGCTCGCGGATCATCTGCGTGACATGCCCGTCCTGGCGGACGATGTAGTGCGTGGCCGCCTTGTGGCCCGGGTCCCGGAAGGCCTTCACCGCACTGTCGAAGCTGCCCTGCGTGACGTGCACGATCACCATGTCTATGCCGAAGTCGTCCGGGCGGTCCGCGCGGCGCCAGTTCGCATCCGACGCCGCCACCCAGCGTGCGCCCTTGTAGTCGACCGCGCCCGCCTCGCGCGGCTTCTCGACGCCCGGAGTGCGCCACCACAGCCTCGCCAGCTCGTCCCGGGCCAGCACGGCGGAGCCCGCCGCGGCCACCGTGCCACCGATCAGCAGCGCGCGGCGGCCGACCTTCCGGTCGCCGTCCCTCGAAGCCTTCCGCTGTCCCATGTGATCGTCAACGGATACCCGGCGGTCCTGGTTCCCGCGCCCCCTTACCCTGGAAGGGTTATGACTGAGACCCCGCAGCGCCCCCGCCCCCTCCGCGTCCTGGCCGCCATGTCCGGCGGTGTCGACTCCGCCGTCGCCGCCGCCCGCGCGGCCGAAGCGGGCCACGACGTGACCGGCGTCCACCTCGCGCTCTCCGCCAACCCCCAGTCCTTCAGGACCGGCGCGCGGGGCTGCTGCACCATCGAAGACTCACGCGACGCCCGCCGCGCCGCGGACGTTATCGGCATCCCGTTCTACGTGTGGGACCTCGCCGACCGCTTCCGCGAGGACGTCGTCGAGGATTTCGTCGCCGAGTACGAGGCCGGCCGCACCCCCAACCCCTGCCTGCGCTGCAACGAGAAGATCAAGTTCGCCGCCCTCCTCGACAAGGCGCTCGCGCTGGGCTTCGACGCGGTCTGCACGGGCCACTACGCCCAGGTGATCGTGCGCGAGGACGGCACCCGCGAACTGCACCGCGCCTCCGACATGGCCAAGGACCAGTCGTACGTCCTCGGCGTGCTGGACGACCGGCAGCTCGCCCACGCGCTGTTCCCGCTCGGCGACACCGTCACCACCAAGGACGAGATCCGCGCCGAGGCCGAGCGCAGGGGCCTGGCCGTGGCCAAGAAGCCCGACTCGCACGACATCTGCTTCATCGCCGACGGCGACACCCAGGGCTTCCTGGCGAACCGGCTCGGCAGGTCCGAGGGCGACATCGTCGACGAGTCCGGCGCCAAGCTCGGCACGCACGAGGGCGCGTACGGCTTCACCATCGGCCAGCGTAAGGGCCTGCGCATCGGCACCCCCGCCCCCGACGGCAAGCCGCGCTACGTCCTCGACATCTCGCCGGTGGACAACACCGTGACCGTCGGCCCGGCCTCCGCCCTGGACGTCAGCGCCCTCACCGCGATCAAGCCCCGCTGGTGCGGTGCCGCCCCCACCGGCCCCGGCACCTACACGGCCCAGCTGCGCGCCCACGGCGGCGAGACCGAGGTGACCGCCGAACTCGTCGACGGCTCCCTGGAGGTCACGTTCGCCGAGCCCGTCCGCGGCGTCGCCCCCGGCCAGGCGATCGTGCTGTACGACGGCACGCGCGTGGTGGGCTCGGCGACGATCTCGGCGACGACCCGGGCGACGGCGGGCGTGGCCTGAGCCCGCCGCGGCACCCGGGGGCGGGCTCCACGCGCGCGTGCCCCCGTGCCGCCCGCCTCGGCCCCGGAACCCGGCACCCCGTCACTCCAGGCCGAGGAACTCCGTCAGTCCCGGCTGAAGAACTCCGTCAGCACCGGTGCCAGCACGTTCGTCTCGACCATGTGCGTCTGTCCCTGGAGCGTGCGGTACGTGCCCTCGGGGACCGAGTCCGCGATCGCCCGGGCCGCCTCGCGCAGCCAGGAGGGGCTCGCGTCGCCCGCGACCGCCAGGACCGGGACGCCGACCGAGCCCAGCCGGGAGCGGGGGACCCGGCCGTCGCCCATCACGGCGTCGTCGTAGGCGAGACTCGGGGCCATCGCCTCCATCCCGGCCCACATGGGGGACTGGCGGGCGCCCTGGATCACCCCCTCGGCCAGACCGGTCAGCCGCAGGAACAGCTCGACCGCGTCTCCGCGCCGCCCCTCGCCGAGGGCCTCCGTCAGCCGCTCGGTGTACTGTGCACGCTCTCTGGCGCCCTCCTCGGACATCGCGAACGGCGTCTCGTAGACGGCCACTCGCCGCACCGGCAGTCCGCTCGCCGCCGCCTCCAGCGCCAGAGCGCCGCCCGAGGAGATGCCGTACAGGAGCGCCTCGCCACCCACCGCCTCGATCACCGCGGCCAGGTCCTCGACCTCACGCTCCACGGCGTACGGCGCGGTGTCCGCGCTGGCGCCGCGGCCCCGGCGGTCGTACACCACGGCCTGGAAACGCTCCGAGAGCGACACGGCTAGCGGCGCCAGGGTGCCGCCCGTCGACATGGCACCGCTCACCAGGACGACCGCCGGGCCGCGGCCGGTGCCCTCGTAGGCGATGCGGGTGCCGTCGCGCGAAAGGATCTTCTTGTCCATGCTCATGCAGACTGCCGCACGCCGCCGTGTTCATCGATGAGGCGGGCGGCGCGTCAGCCGATCAGAACAATTCCACCTCGTAGAAGCACAGGTGGTCCTTGATCTCGGCGACGTCCGGCTTGGGGTCCGGATACGCCCAGACGAGGTTCTCAGCGTCCGGCAGGGACCAGTAGGAGGCGGTGCCCTTGAACGGGCAGTACGTCTGCGCGTCGGACGCCGTCAGCAGGTCCAGCGCCACGTCCTCGGGCGGGATGTAGTACCGCTCGGGACAGCCCGTCTCGCGCAGCACCAGCGACCGGTCGCTCTCCGCCAGCACCTGCCCCCCGTGCACCACGCGCACGTGCCGGTCGCTGCGCTGGATGGTGATGCGATGCCCTGTCGTCACGATCGCCCCTCCTTGGGTAGCCGACTCCTCCCGTACAGCGCAGGCTGAAGCGGAGTTCTTCCCTCGCCGCAGGAGGCCCCATGCGCGCCAAGGAACCGGCTGCCGGAAACCGCTCCCGCCTGCTCCACCAGGTCCGGTACGCCCTGCGCCACCCGGAGCGCGTGCCCGCGCACGCCCGGCGCGCGGTGCGGGACGCCTGGCTACGGCTGCGCCACCCCGACCACATCGCGTACTACCGGGCCGTCATGGCCTCGGACGCGGCCCGCAGCACCGAGGCGGCGGTGGGGCACAACCCCTCGCGCGAGCAGTGGGCGCGGATCGGCCGCATGCAGTTCGACTACCTGGTGGGCCACGGCCTGAAGCCGCACCACCGGATGCTGGAGATCGGCTGCGGCAACCTGCGCGCCGGGCGGCTGTTCATCGACCACCTCGACACCGGGCACTACTACGGCATCGACATCTCGCCGCACATCCTGCTCGCCGCCCAGGACACCCTCGTCGTCGAGAAGCTCCAGCCCAAACTGCCCTACCTGGCGCTCGCCGGCGACCTCACCTTCGCCTTCCTGCCGGACGCCCACTTCGACGTCGTGCACGCGCACAGCGTCTTCTCGCACTCCCCGCTGCACGTCATCGAGGAGTGCTTCGCGAACGTCGGCCGGATCCTCGCGCCCGGCGGGTTCTTCGACTTCACCTTCGACCGCACCGAGGGCGAGGAGCACCAGGTCCTGCACGAGGACTTCTACTACCGGACGCGGACCCTCACCGGCCTCGCCGCGAAGCACGGCCTGGACGCCCGGTTCATGGACGACTGGGAGCGCCTGCCCCACCGGCAGTCCAAAATGCGGGTCGTCGTCGCGGCGGACCGGGCCCGTACGGTGGGTCCATGAACATCTGTGTCTTCCTGTCCGCCGCCGATCTCGACGAGCGCTACACCCGCCCCGCGCGGGAGTTCGCCAAGCTGCTGGGCAAGGGCGGTCACACGCTCGTGTGGGGCGGCTCCGACGTCGGCCTGATGAAGGTGGTCGCCGACGGGGTGCAGGAGGCGGGCGGCCGGCTGGCCGGCGTCTCCGTGCAGTTCCTCGCCGCCAAGGCCCGCCCGGGCGTCGACGAGATGGTCGTCGCGAAGGACCTCGCCGAGCGCAAGAAGCTGCTCCTGGAGAGGGCCGACGCCGTGGTGATCATGGTCGGCGGAACGGGCACGCTCGACGAGGCGACCGAGATCCTGGAGCTGAAGAAGCACGGGCACACCGACAAGCCGGTGGTCCTGCTCAACACCGCGGGCTTCTACGACGGCCTGAAGGAACAGTTCCGCCGCATGGACGCCGAGGGCTTCCTGCCCCGGCCCCTCACCGACCTGGTGTTCTTCGCAGAGGAGCCGGTGGGTGCGCTGGCCTACCTGGAGGAGAGCCGGGGCATCGAGTGAGCCGTCTGTGAGCCGTCAGTGATGCGCCGTGGCGGGAGGACCGGGGCGTCGAGTCACGCGGTGCTGATGCGAGCATGGCGGGCATGGCTACTCATGTGATCACCGGAGCCGGCTCCGGCATCGGCGCTGCCGTGGCACGCCGCCTGCACGCGCGCGGGGAC
The DNA here is from genome assembly GCF_031348265.1 of Streptomyces collinus. Classification (NCBI taxonomy): domain Bacteria; kingdom Bacillati; phylum Actinomycetota; class Actinomycetes; order Kitasatosporales; family Streptomycetaceae; genus Streptomyces; species Streptomyces collinus. Next base: position 6,183,833 of record NZ_CP133771.1, read on the forward strand.
GACCTCGTGCTGCACGCGCGAGACGCGGGCCGCGCGAAGGAACTGGCGGCCGAGTTCCCCGGGGCGCGGCCCCTGGTCGGCGACCTCGCCGATCCCGACCGGCTCTCCTGGGCCTTCTCCCACCAGTCGCTGCCGGACCGCGTGGACTCACTGCTGCACATCGCCGGCGTGGTCGACCTCGGCCCGGTCGGCGAGCTCACCCCGAAGGCCTGGCGCCACCAGCTCAACGTCAATCTGATCGCCCCGGCCGAGCTGACCCGCCACTTCCTGCCCCAACTGCGCGCCGCCCGCGGGCACGTGCTCTTCGTCAACTCCGGCGCAGGCCTCAACGCGCACGCCGGCTGGTCCGCGTACGCCGCCTCCAAGCACGGCCTGAAGGCCCTCGCCGACTCCCTGCGCCACGAGGAGCACGGCCACGGGGTCCGTGTCACCTCGGTGTACCCCGGCCGCACGGCCAGCCCCATGCAGGCCAAGGTCCACCAGCAGGAGGGCAAGGAGTACGACGCCTCGAAGTGGATCGACCCCGAGTCGGTCGCCACGACGATCGTGATGGCCCTGGACCTGCCGAGGGACGCGGAGGTCAACGACCTCACGGTGCGCCCGGGAGGCTGACCCCGGTGAAGGGGCTGCGTAGGCTTCTCCGGTGAGCGAAAACAGCCAGTTCAGGTTCGGCGCGGCCACCGGCGTGGGATCCATGCCGGGCGGCGACGCCCGAGAGGCCGCCAAAACCGTCACCGGCACCTTCGAGGACTTCCCCTTCCTGCCCGAACTGCCCGCCCGGGGCCCCGGCGCGGACATGATCGGACGGACCGCCGGCCTGCTCGTCGAGCTCTACGCACGCGTGGAGCCCAGCGGCTGGCGGCTCGGGGACCGGCCGGGGCGCGACACCAAACGGGCCCGCTCCTGGCTCGGCGAGGACCTCGACGCGCTGGAGGAGTTCACGCAGGAGTACGAGGGGCCGCTGAAGGTCCAGGCCGTCGGCCCCTGGACCCTCGCGGCCAACCTGGAGCTCAGGAACGGCGAGGCCGCCCTCTCCGACGCCGGCGCCTGCCGCGACCTCGCCGCCTCCCTCGCCGAGGGACTGCGCCAGCACCTGGCCGAACTGCGGCGTCGGATCCCCGGCGCGCAGCTCGTCCTCCAGCTCGACGAGCCGTCCCTCACGTCCGTCCTGCGCGGGCAGGTGAAGAGCGCCAGCGGCTACCGCACCCACCGGGCCGTCGACCGGCAGGTCGTCGAGCAGACGCTGCGCGACCTCGTCGGGGTGCACACGTCCGGCCCGGTCGTGGTCCATTCCTGCGCCCCCGACGTGCCGTTCGCCCTGCTCCGCCGGGCCGGCGCCGCCGCCGTCTCCTTCGACTTCTCCCTGCTCACCGAGCGTGACGACGAGGCGATCGGGGAGGCCGTGGAGGGCGGCACCCGGCTCTTCACCGGCGTCGTCCCGTCCGCGGAGGGCCCATTGTCAGACCCTGCCGGTAGCGTCATGGGTGTCAGGACGCTGTGGCGCAGGCTGGGGCTGTCTCCGGGGCTTCTCGCGGAGGCGGTCACGGTCACCCCGGCGTGCGGACTCGCGGGGGCCTCCCCGGGGTACGCGCGCACGGCTCTCGCGCACTGCGCCCGGGCGGCGAGATCCCTCGCGGACAACCCAGAGTAACGGGAGGACGACACGGTGGCCGGCGACAAGCAAGCGGAGACGACGACGGTGCCCGCCGAGGCGCGGGAGAAGCACGCGCGCCTCGCGGAGCAGATCGAGGAGCACCGCTTCCGCTACTACGTGAACGACGCTCCCGTCGTCAGCGACGCGGAGTTCGACCAGCTGCTGCGTTCCCTGGAGGCGCTGGAGGAGGAGTACCCGGAGCTGCGCACCCCGGACTCGCCGACCCAGAAGGTCTCCGGCTCCTACGAGACGGAGTTCACGGCCGTCGCGCACCGCGAGCGCATGCTCTCCCTCGACAACACGTTCAACGACGAGGAGATGGCCGCCTGGACGGAGCGCATCGCCAGGGAACTGGGCGAGCAGGAGTACCACTTCCTGTGCGAGCTCAAGGTCGACGGCCTCGCCGTGAACCTCACCTACGAGCACGGCCGCCTCACCCGCGCGGCCACCCGCGGCGACGGCCGCACGGGTGAGGACATCACACCCAACGTGCGCACGATCGCCGAGATCCCCGACCGCCTCAAGGGCGACTCCGTCCCCGACCTCGTGGAGATCCGCGGCGAGGTCTACTTCCCGATGGAGAAGTTCCAGGAGCTCAACGCGCGCCTCGTCGAGGCCGGCGACAAGCCCTTCGCCAACCCGCGCAACGCGGCGGCCGGTTCACTGCGCCAGAAGGACCCGCGCGTCACCGCCACCCGCCCCCTGCACATGGTGGTCCACGGCATCGGCGCCTTGGAGGGCTTCACCGGACTCACCCGCCTCTCCCAGGCCTACGACCTGCTCAAGACCTGGGGCCTGCCCACCTCCCGGCACAACAAGGTGGTCGACGGCCTGGAAGGCGTACGGGAGTTCATCGCCTACTTCGGCGAGAACCGCCACTCCGTCGAGCACGAGATCGACGGCGTGGTCGTCAAGCTCGACCAGATCCCCCTGCAGGGCCGCCTCGGCTCCACCTCGCGCGCCCCGCGCTGGGCGATCGCCTACAAGTACGCGCCGGAGGAGGTCAACACCAAGCTCGTCAACATCCGCGTGGGCGTGGGCCGCACCGGCCGCGTCACCCCGTACGCCCAGGTCGAACCGGTCACGGTCGCGGGCTCCGAGGTCGAGTTCGCCACGCTCCACAACCAGGACGTGGTCAAGGCCAAGGGCGTCCTCATCGGCGACACGGTCGTGCTGCGCAAGGCGGGTGACGTCATCCCGGAGATCCTGGGCCCCGTCGCCGACCTGCGCGACGGCACCGAGCGCGAGTTCGTCATGCCGAGCGAGTGCCCCGAGTGCGGCACGGCGCTGCGGCCGATGAAGGAGGGCGACGTCGACCTGCGCTGCCCGAACGCCCGCACCTGCCCGGCCCAGTTGCGCGAGCGCCTGTTCTACCTCGCCGGCCGCAAGGCGCTGGACATCGAGCACTTCGGCTATGTGGCGGCGGCGGCCCTCACCGCCCCGCTGGAGCCGAAGGACCCGCCGCTGGCCGACGAGGGCGACCTGTTCGACCTCACCATCGAGCAGCTGCTGCCCATCAAGGCGTACGTCCTCGACCCGGACAGCGGGCTGCCCAAGCGCGACCCGAAGACCGGCGAGGAGAAGGTCGCCACGATCTTCGCCAACCAGCAGGGCGAGCCCCGCAAGAACGCGGTCGCCATGCTGGAGAACATCGCGGCGGCCAAGGAGCGCCCCCTGGCCCGCGTCATCACCAGCCTGTCGATCCGTCACGTCGGACCCGTCGCGGCCGAGGCGCTGGCCCGCGAGTTCCGCTCGATCGAGCGCATCGACCAGGCCACGGAGGAGGAGCTGGCGGTCACCGAGGGCGTCGGAGGGACCATCGCCGCCTCCGTCAAGCAGTGGTTCGCCGAGGACTGGCACCGCGACATCATCCGCAAGTGGAAGGCCGCGGGCGTCCGCATGGAGGCCGAGAGCACCGGCGAGGACGAGGGGCCGCGCCCGCTCGAAGGCCTCACCGTCGTCGTCACCGGCACCCTCGAACACTTCACCCGGGACGGCGCCAAGGAGGCGCTGCAGAGCCGCGGAGCGAAGGTGACCGGCTCTGTTTCGAAGAAGACGTCGTTCGTCGTCGTGGGGGACAGCCCCGGATCGAAGTACGACAAGGCGATGCAGCTGAAGGTTCCGGTCCTGAACGAGGAGGGTTTCGGCGTCCTGCTGGAGCAGGGAGCGGAAGCCGCGGCCGAAGTCGCCCTTTCGGCCGAGGAGTAGCGGTTGAAGGCCACCCGTTCGGCGCATACCAGATGCATACGGGTGGCCGGGGCGCATTCGGGCAACCGTCGGCGACCGCTGCCCGTGGAAGCCTTCTGCGGCCTACTGTTGAGATGTGCGCCTGCCGTGCCCAGCTGCGGTCGGGGCATCTTCGTGCTCGCACAGAGCGCGGGGAAGGGTTTTCGGGCGCGGGCCGTTGAGGGATGTCGGGCACCGGGCCGCGGGGCGTGGGCACCGCCGGCTGTGAGAGGGACGGGAATGGAACCGACCGAGAGCGCCGTGCCGGGCTCGCGGCTGCGCCGTGTGGCGGTCGCATGGCGTGCAGTCCGTGGGGCCGTGCGGCCGGCGGGGCGTCCGGGTACGGAGGTGCGCGCCGTCGGACAGTACACCCCGGACGGGCGGGGTGACGGGGGGCGCGCCGTTGACGGCCCCGGCGCACAGCCGATCACCGAACACACGCCCCTGCCCGCCGGCGCGGACGACCCGGACGGCGAACGACACCAGTCCTGGCCCGCGCTGCCCGCGGCCGTCGTCGCGGCGGCCGGGTTCGTCCTGGGCGCCGGCTTCTACCGCGCCTTCACCGGCGGCCACGCGCTCTTCCCGTCGGGCACGGCCGGCTGGTCGCTGGCCGTGCTGACCGGCATCATCGTCGGCCACCTCGTCATGCTGGGCCGCTCCCGCTGGTGGGGCGGAACCGGCTCGGGCGCCGCCCTCACCCTCGCCGTGCTGCTGCTCTACGGCTGGGTTCCGGCCGGCATGGTCAGCCTCACCGTCGTCGTGCTCGTCGGCATAGCCCGCCGCAACCGCTGGCGCCAGGGCGTGCTGCACGGCGCCGTCGACCTCCTCGGCATCGGCGCCGGCGCGCTCGTGCTGGGCGTCTTCGGAACCGTGCCGTCCGTAGAGTCCCCGGCGGATCCCGCCGCCTGGACGCTCGCCACGGCACCTCAGGTGGCTCTGGTCGCCGTCGCCTACCTGATGGTCACCCGCGTCCTGCTCTGGTACCTGCACGCCCCGCGCCCCGGGCTGCCCACCGTGGCGCGCACCGCCCTGGTCAGACAAGGCCTCGTCGCCGTGGCGCTGCTGGGCATCGCGCCGCTGGTCTGCGTGGTCGCCGTGGCCAAGCCGATCCTGCTGCCGCTGTTCTCCATCCCCCTGATCGCCCTGGACTCCACCCTGTGGATAGCCCGGGCCCGGGCGGAGGAACAGCTGCGCGACCCGCTCACCGGGCTGCCCAACCGGCAGTGGCTGCTGGAGCGGATCTGGACCGCGCTGGACGACGCGGAGCGGATCGACGCCCGCGCCGCCCTCATGCTGATCGACCTCGACCGGTTCCGGTCGGTCAACGACACGCTCGGCCACCTCGCCGGTGACCGGCTGCTGCTGCAGATCGCCGACCGGCTGCGGGTGGCGCTGCCGCGCGGGGCGGAGGCCGCCCGGCTCGGCGGGGACGAATTCGCCGTCTTACTGCCGGTCGCCGACTCCACGACGTCCGCGACCCGGATCGCCCGCAGCCTCGTCGCCGCCCTCAGCTCCCCCCTCGACCTCGACGGCCTCACCCTCGTCCTGGAGGCCAGCGCCGGAGTCGCCGTCTTCCCCGACCACGCCCTGGACGCCGAAGGGCTGCTGCGGCGGGCGGACGTGGCGATGTACCAGGCGAAGCGGGACCGCACCGGCGTCGAGGTCTACGAGTCCAAGCGCGACTCCAACACCCCCGACCGCCTCGGCCTGCTGGGTGATCTGCGCCGCGCCCTCGACGCGCAGGAGGTCCATCTGCACTACCAGCCCAAGGTCCGCTTCGACGGGCAGGTCGCGGGCCTGGAGGCCCTGGTCCGCTGGGTGCACCCCGAGCGCGGCAAGGTGCCGCCGGACGAGTTCATAGCGATCGCCGAGTCCTCGGGCCTGATGCCCCACCTCACCGAGTACGTGCTGGAGACCGCGCTCGGCCAGGTCGCGCGCTGGCGGGAGCAGGGCCTGTTCGTCCCGGTCGCGGTGAACGTCTCCCCACGCGACGTGCACACCCCCGGCTTCGCCGGCTCCGTCGCCGCCCGGCTGGCCCGCCACGGCGTCCCGGCGGGAGCGCTCCAACTGGAGATCACCGAGCACGTCCTCCTGGAGGATCCGCAGCGCGCCGCCGACACCCTCAACCAGCTGACCGCGCACGGCGTGAAGATGTCCCTCGACGACTTCGGCACGGGCTACTCCTCGCTCGTGCACCTGCGCCGGCTGCCGGTCAGCGAGCTGAAGATCGACCGTTCGTTCGTGGCCCGGCTCGCGGTCGACACCGAGGACGCCGAGATCGTGCGCTGCACGGTCGACCTGGCCCACTCCCTCGGCCTGCTCGTCGTCGCCGAGGGCGTCGAGGACGACGAGACCTGGGAGCGCCTGCGCGACCTCCGCTGCGACGCGGTCCAGGGCTGGCTGGTCGCCGCCGCGATGCCCCCGGACGAGACCACGGCCTGGCTCCGCGCCCGGGGCTCCCGGGGCTGGCAGCGCCCCCGGGCCGCCCTTCCGGCGGCGGCCACGGACGACTCGGGCCGGATCGGCTAGGTTCTGCCCCGGCCGGGCACCGCCTGGGCCCGGTGATCCGTCGTGCTCCGCGCCGCTGCGTTCACGTGTGTTCACGCGCGCGGGGCCCTCATCCCGAGGACCGCGCTCCCGTGAGCCCCCTGCACGCTTCACAAGCGCCCGGCTGCTCGACGTGCGGCAGGCGATCGTCGACGCCTCCGGGATCGGCGCGGCGATAGGCCTCGTCTTCTTCCTCACGTCGCCGCTGTGCGGCCGGTGGCCGGCCTGCGTCGGCGCAGTCCTCCTCACGGGCAGTGCCAGCGCGTTCGCCGTGTACACGGCCAAGGCGGTCCTGCCACCGGGCTCCGCGCCCGGCAGGACCCCGGCCGGCGTCCTGCTGGCCGTGGTCACCGGCCATCGCCATCGCCACCCTCGCGGCGCGTCTGCTGACCAGGCCGGGCGGCCCGCTGCGGCCCTCGACAGCGAGCCTGCATCCCCGAGAGAGCCCGGGTCTGCCGCTGCGCCCGGTGTTCACCGCCACGTGCGCGGCCTCCGCCGCGGGGCTGGGCGGCGCTTTCGTGGGTGCCGCCACCCAGGGGCTCCAGCACGGACTGCACGTCGGCATCGTCCTCGCCGCCTACAACACAGCATGGCCCAACCACGTCCTGTGCATCACCTGGTTCGCCGTCCGGCGGCTACTGCCCTGGCGCTTCATGCGCTTCCTCGCCCTCCTGCACGCAGGCGAGATCCTCCGGCAGGAGGGCCCCCTCTACAGCTTCCGCGCGGTGGAGCTCCAGAACTACCTGGCCGCCACCCACGCCCCGGCCCGTGGCCGGCCCATACCGAGGCGCCGGGACGATCTTCCAGAGCGCCGCCCCGGGACCGGCGCGCCCACATGCGGGCGAACCTCCCGGTGAACAGCCCGGATCGTCGCCGCGGTGCGAACCCGGCAAGCCGGCGAATCGCCTACCGGGCCGCACTCCACCCTCGACGGCATCCCCACCCGGACCGCCCCTGCCGAACGGCCGGACCGGCCTGCCCCCGGCGCCCGGCGCCCGGCGCCTGAACCGCCAGGGCGCCCGAGGCAGGGAATCCGTTTCACGGGCACGCCCTCCCGCCCCATAGGATTGGGCCAAACCACATTCACTCACCCCTGAGGATCGCTGCATGCCTGGCATCACGCGCGAGGAGGTCGCCCACCTCGCCCGGCTGGCGCGTCTGGAGCTGAAGCCCGAAGAGCTCGAGCACTTCGCGGGACAGCTGGACGACATCATCGGCGCGGTCGCCCGCGTCAGTGAGGTCGCCGACCAAGACGTACCGCCGACCTCGCACCCGCTCCCGCTGACGAACGTCATGCGCGCGGACGAGGTCCGTCCGTCGCTCACCCCCGAGCAGGCGCTCTCCGGCGCCCCGGCCCAGGAGCAGCAGCGTTTCAAGGTGCCGCAGATCCTGGGGGAGGACTAAGAAGTCATGACGGACATCATCAAGCTCACCGCCGCCGAGACCGCCGCGAAGATCGCCTCCGGCGAGCTCACCGCGGTCCAGGTCACCGAGGCCCACCTCGCCCGCATCGAGGCCGTCGACGAGAAGGTGCACGCCTTCCTGCACGTCGACCGCGAGGGCGCCCTCGCCCAGGCCCGTGCCGTGGACGAGAAGCGCGAGCGCGGCGAGAAGCTCGGCCCGCTGGCCGGCGTACCCCTGGCCCTGAAGGACATCTTCACCACCGAGGGCGTGCCCACGACCGTCGGTTCGAAGATCCTCGAAGGGTGGATCCCGCCCTACGACGCGACGGTCACCCAGCGGCTCAAGGCCGCCGACGTCGTCATCCTCGGCAAGACCAACATGGACGAGTTCGCCATGGGGTCCTCCACCGAGAACAGCGCCTACGGCCCGACCGGCAACCCCTGGGACCTGACCAAGATCCCCGGCGGTTCCGGCGGCGGTTCGTCCGCCGCGCTCGCCTCCTTCCAGGCCCCGCTCGCCATCGGCACCGACACCGGCGGTTCCATCCGCCAGCCCGCCGCCGTCACCGGCACGGTCGGTGTGAAGCCGACGTACGGCGCGGTCTCCCGCTACGGCATGGTCGCCTTCTCCAGCTCCCTCGACCAGGGCGGGCCCTGCGCCCGTACGGTCCTGGACGCGGCGCTGCTGCACGAGGTCATCGCCGGGCACGACCCGCTCGACTCCACGTCCATCGACGAGCCCGTCCCGGCGGTCGTCGAGGCCGCCCGCAACGGCAGCGTCGAGGGCATGCGCGTCGGCGTCGTCAAGCAGTTCCGCGGCGAGGGCTACCAGGCCGGCGTCATCCAGCGGTTCGACGAGTCCGTCGCGCTGCTGAAGGAGCTGGGCGCCGAGATCGTCGAGCTGGACTGCCCGTCCTTCGACCTGGCGCTGTCGGCGTACTACCTGATCGCGCCCTCGGAGTGCTCCTCCAACCTCGCCCGCTTCGACGGCCTGCGCTACGGGCTGCGGACCGGCGACGACGGCACGAACTCCGCCGAGGCGGTCACCTCCCTGACCCGCGAGGCCGGCTTCGGGCCCGAGGTCAAGCGCCGCATCATGCTCGGCACGTACGCCCTGTCGAGCGGCTACTACGACGCCTACTACGGCAGCGCCCAGAAGGTCCGCACGCTGATCAAGCAGGACTTCGACAAGGCGTTCGAGCAGGTCGACGTGATCGTCTCCCCGACGACCCCGACCACCGCCTTCGCGATCGGCGAGCGCGCCGACGACCCGATGGCGATGTACCTCGCCGACCTGTGCACCATCCCGACCAACCTGGCGGGCAACGCGGCCATGTCGCTGCCGTGCGGTCTCGCCCCGGAGGACAACCTCCCGGTCGGCCTGCAGATCATCGCCCCCGTCATGAAGGACGACCGCCTGTACAAGGTGGGAGCAGCCGTCGAGGCGGCCTTCGTGGAAAAGTGGGGGCACCCGCTGATCGAGGAGGCTCCGTCGCTGTGAGCGCACTGTCCAAGGCCAAGGGCTTCAAGAAGTCCAAGTCCGGTCTGTACATCTCGATGGCCACGTCGGCGTTCGGCGCCGTCGGGGTCTACAAGCAGATCAAGAAGGCCCGCGGAGACAACGACACGCTGCGGCTGCTCGACGCCGTCGTGACCGGAGCCGCGGTCGTCACCAACCTGGCCATTCTCTATCGCGAGCTGAAGCAGCTGGGCGACGACGACGTTCTGCTGGGCTGAGAGGGAAGTACTCACCGTGACCACCACGACCGACCTGGTGTCGTACGAGGACGCACTCGCGTCGTACGACCCCGTCATGGGCCTTGAGGTCCATGTCGAACTCGGCACCAAGACCAAGATGTTCTGCGGCTGCTCGACCGCCCTCGGCCAGGACGCCAACACGCAGACCTGCCCGGTCTGCCTCGGCCTGCCCGGCGCGCTCCCGGTCGTCAACGCGACCGGCGTCGAGTCCGCCATCAAGATCGGCCTCGCGCTGAACTGCGAGATCGCCGAGTGGTGCCGCTTCGCCCGGAAGAACTACTTCTATCCGGACATGCCGAAGAACTTCCAGACCTCCCAGTACGACGAGCCCATCGCCTTCAACGGCTACCTCGACGTGCAGCTGGAGGACGGCGAGACCTTCCGCGTGGAGATCGAGCGCGCCCACATGGAGGAGGACACCGGCAAGTCGACGCACGTCGGCGGTGCCACCGGCCGCATCCACGGCGCCTCGCACTCGCTGCTGGACTACAACCGCGCCGGCATCCCCCTCATCGAGATCGTCACCAAGCCGATCGAGGGCGCCGGCGAGCGTGCCCCCGAGGTCGCGCGGGCCTACGTCCGTGAGCTTCGCGAGCTCATCAAGGCGCTCGGCGTCTCCGAGGCCCGCATGGAGATGGGCCAGATGCGCTGCGACGTGAACCTGTCGCTGCGCCCGCACGGCCGGGAGAAGTTCGGCACGCGCTCGGAGACGAAGAACGTCAACTCGCTCAGGTCCGTGGAGCGCGCGGCCCGCTTCGAGATCCAGCGGCACGCGGCCGTGCTGTCGTCCGGCGGCACGATCATCCAGGAGACCCGCCACTTCCACGAGGACACGGGGTCGACGACCTCGGGCCGTGTGAAGGAGGAGGCCGAGGACTACCGGTACTTCCCGGAGCCCGACCTCGTCCCGGTGGCCCCGTCCCGCGAGTGGGTCGAGGAGATCCGGGCCGGACTGCCCGAACTGCCGCTGGTCCGCCGCAGCCGGCTCCGCGAGGAGTGGGGCGTCTCGGCCACCGACATGCAGGCGATCCTCAACGCCGGTGCGCTGGAGCCGATCGTCGCCACGATCGAGGCCGGGGCGGACGCCGCCTCCGCCCGCAAGTGGTGGATGGGCGAGCTGGCCCGCAGCGCCAACGAGTCGGGCAAGGCCCTCGACGAGCTGGCGATCACGCCGGCGCAGGTGGCCCGGGTCACCGAGCTCGTCACCAAGGGCGACCTGAACGACAAGCTGGCCCGGCAGGTCATCGAGGGCGTCCTCGCGGGCGAGGGCACCCCGGACGAGGTCGTCGACAAGCGCGGTCTGAAGGTCGTCTCCGACGAGGGCGCTCTCACCACCGCCGTCGAGGAGGCCATCGCCGGCAACCCGGGCGTCGCGGACAAGATCCGCGGCGGCAAGGTGGCCGCGGCCGGAGCGCTGGTCGGCGCCGTCATGAAGGCGACCAGGGGTCAGGCCGACGCGGCCCGCGTCAAGGAACTGATCCTGGAGAAGCTGGGCGTCACCGAAGGCTGACCCCGGCGGACCCGACGAGGGGGGATGCACCGGACCCGGTGCATCCCCCCTCGTCACTCACACACGGCGGCCGACGACCCGGACGAAGCCCAGCGTCTCGCCCCGGTCCAGGCGCAGCATCTCGGCGCACTGGCCGGCCATCCGGACGTGCCACTCGTCCGTGTGCTCCTCGGCCACGACCTCGCACCAGCGCAGCCAGTCGCGCCAGCCGTCCTCCAGCCAGTCCGCGGTCTCGACCTCCACGGCCCCGCTGCGGGTCCAGTGGCGGCGCCACCAGGCCGCGGTGTGGAAGCACCAGAAGTCCGGCTCCCAGTACGGCTTGAGGTGCTCCGGCGGCTCGACGCCGTCGATCTCCTCGCGCAGCGCCGGTACGACGACGCCGATCCGCCCGCCGGGCTTCAGCAGCCGGGCCAGGTGGGGCAGGTACAGGTCGTCGGTGCCGAAGTACTGGTAGGCGTCGATCGAGACGATCGTGTCGAAGCCGCTCTCGCCGAACGGCAGGTCGTGCGCCTCGGCGAACACGGGCAGGACGCGGTCGGCGACGCCCGCCTGGGCGATGCGCCCGGCGTTCTCGTCGGGCTTGACCCACAGGTCGGCGGCGGTGACCTGGACGTCGTACTCCTTGGCGAGGAAGACCGACGTCATGGCGCGGCCGCAGCCCAGGTCGAGCACGCGGGAGCCGGGGCTCAGGGTGTCGAGCCCCAGGGCGGGGGCCAGCCACTCCAGCAGCCACAGCGCGTGCGGGCCCATCTGGTTGTCGATGGTCCAGCGGGCGTCGTAGCCGTTGCTGCGCGGGTAGCCGGGGTGGCTCACACGGTCAGTGAGGGGGTCGTTCGAGGTCCGGGAAGTGATGTCCGACATCGGTGGACGGGCTCCTTGAGTCCTTGAGGGAGAAAGGGGATGCGGAGGAGCTCGGTCGGACCGTCAAACAATGCACCTGCTTCAGCCGGGCGGCGGGAGGCCGCGGGCATTCCTCGGACCAGCGGACGCTAACAGCCGCCCCTCCGGCCCCGCACCCGCTTTTCGCCACCGGGCGCGCTACCGTCTCGGCCATGAGTGGACGTCCTGATTCCGGCACCGGTCCAGAGACGGCGGACTCGGAGGCGGCAGCAGGCCAGGACGAGTCCGTCGATCCCCTGGCCGCGTCCGACGACCCCCTGGACGAGTCCGTCGATCCCCTGTCCGCGTCCGACGACCCCTGGGAGGACGCGCGCCGGGCCCGCTGGACCGCGGTGGGCACCGGCGCCGCACTGACCCTCGCGGGCCTCGCCGCGGCGCTGCTCCGCCTCACCCGCTCCGCTCCGGCCCTCGTCCCGGCCGCGTACGCCGGCGGGGCCGCCCTCTGCGCTGCCGCCGCCGTGCTGGGCTCGCGCGGCCGTACCCGGCGGGCGCTGTGGCTGCTGGTCGCGGGCGTGATGGTGATGGCGCTGGGGGACCAGTTCGACTGAGTCCGGCCGCTGTGAATAAGCCCACGAAACCGACAAATGATCTCGTTGGTTTGTAAGAGTGGCAGCGCATTGCTCATGCGTTCTTTGCTGGCTGTTCAGTTCATGCACGACTGTTCCCGGCCAAAGATCCACACAAGGCAACTCCGGGAGCACGTTTCGTGGCAGCCCTCGCACGCTGGTGTGTCCAGCGCCGTCTGCTCAGCGTCCTGCTGTGGCTCCTCGCGTTCGCGGGGGTCGCCGCCGGCGCCGCCGTCGCCGGCACCACGTACTCGAACGACTACCAGGTCCCCGGCACCGAGTCGGGCCGCGCCACCGAGCTGCTGCACGAGGGCTTCCCGCGGCTCGGCGGGGACAGTGACACCGTCGTCTGGCACACCGCCTCCGGCAGCGTCCGCGCCGCCGACGTCGAGCAGACGATGACCCGCACCCTGGACCGGATCGAGAACCTCCCCGGGGTGGCCTCGGTCACCAGCCCCTACGACGGACCGGGAACGGGCCGCATCAGCGAGGACGGCCGCACGGCGTACGCCTCGGTCACCTTCGACGACCGGGCCGAGGACATCGCCGAGGGCGAGGCCCGGGCCGTCGTCGACACCGCCGAGAACGCCGAGACCGACGGACTCCAGGTGGAGCTGGGCGGCAGCGCCGTCGCGCTCACGGAGTCCTCCGGCGGGCACCTCGCCGAGATCGTCGGAGTGATCGTCGCGGCGGTGGTGCTGTTCCTCGCCTTCGGCTCGCTCGCCGCCTCCCTGCTGCCCATCGCCACCGCCCTGGTCGGCGTCGGCACCGCCTACGCCGGGATCGTGCTGCTCGGGCACGCCATGACCGTCGCCGACTTCGCACCGATGCTGGGCATGCTCGTCGGACTCGGCGTCGGCATCGACTACGCGCTGTTCATCGTCACCCGACACCGGCGCGGGCTGAAACGCGGCCTGTCCGTCGCCGAGGCCGCCACCAACGCCGTCGCGACCACGGGACGGGCGGTCGTCTTCGCGGGTGCCACCGTTTGCATCGCGCTGCTCGGCATGTTGATCCTCCGGCTGAGCTTCCTCAACGGCGTCGCCGTCGCGGCCAGCCTCACCGTGATCCTCACCGTCGCCGCCTCCGTGACCCTGCTGCCCGCCCTGCTGTCCTTCATCGGCATGCGCGCCCTCAGCCGCCGTGAGCGCCGCCGCCTCGCCGAACACGGGCCGGAACCCGAGGTGCCCACCGGCTTCGCCGCCCGCTGGTCGGCCTTCGTCGAACGCCACCCCAAGGTGCTCGGCGCGGTCGCCCTGGTCGTCATGGGTGTCCTCGCGCTGCCCACCTTCTCCCTGCACCTCGGCACCTCCGACCAGGGCAACGGCCCGAAGACCGCCACCACCCGCCAGGCCTACGACCTCCTCGCCGACGGCTTCGGCCCCGGCGTGAACGGCCCGCTCACCCTCGTCACCAAGGTCGACGGAGCCGACGACAAGCTCGCCCTGGACAACCTCGACGGCACCCTCCGCGCCACCGACGGTGTCGCTGCGGTCACCCCGGTGACCTTCGATTCCGGCGGCCACACCGCGTATCTGACCGTCGTCCCGGAGTCCTCCCCGCAGTCGAAGGACACCAGCGACCTCGTCGACCGGCTGCGCGGCGAGGTGCTGCCGCGCGCCGAGTCGGGCACCTCCCTCGACGTGCAGGTGGGAGGCATGACGGCCGGTTACGACGACTTCGCCGACGTCATCGTCTCCAAGCTGCCGGTGTTCGTCGGGGTCGTCATAGGCCTGGGCTGTCTGCTGCTCCTGCTCGCCTTCCGCTCCGTCGGCATCCCGCTGAAGGCCGCCGCGATGAACGTCGCCGCCGTGGCCTCGGCCTTCGGAGTGGTGGTCGCGATCTTCCAGTGGGGCTGGGGCAGCGAACTGCTCGGCCTCGGCAGCGCCGGGCCCATCGAGCCCTTCCTGCCCGTGATCATGGTGTCGGTGCTCTTCGGCCTCTCCATGGACTACCAGGTCTTCCTGGTCAGCCGGATGTACGAGGAGTGGCTGGAGACCGGCGACAACCGGCGGGCCGTGCGCGTCGGCCTCGCCGAGACCAGCCGGGTGATCAACTCGGCGGCGGTCATCATGATCTCCGTCTTCCTGGCCTTCGTCCTCAGCGGCGACCGCGTGATCGCCATGTTCGGCATCGCCCTGGCCGCCGCCGTCGCCCTCGACGCCTTCGTCCTGCGCACCCTCCTCGTCCCGGCCCTCATGCACCTGCTCGGCGGCGCCAACTGGTGGCTGCCCCGCTGGCTGGACAAGCGCATGCCGCGCATCAGCATCGAGCCGCCCGAGAGCCGCGCCGCCCATGAGAGGCTGGCCGCCGCGACGGACGCCGAGGCGGCGGACGTCCTGGCGGAGGAGGAGCGGCAGCGGGATGTACGCGATATCCCTGGGTGACGACGCCGAGCTGAGGCCCCTGGAACCCTGGCACGCCGGGGAGTTCCTGGCGCACCTGGAGCGGGGGCGGGAGTTCATCGGGCAGTACATCCCGTTCGGCACGACCGAGACGGATCTGCCCTCGGCCCGCGCCAAACTCCAGCGCTACGCCGACATGCGCGCCGCCGACACCGGCTCCCTGCACGGCCTGTGGCTGGAGGGGACGCTGGTGGGCGGGGTGCTGTTCCTGAACTTCGACGCGGCGACCGGAAACTGCGAGGTCGGGTGCTGGCTGGAGCCGGCCGCCACGGGCCGCGGCCTGGTCACGCGCGCGATGCGGGTCCTCATCGACTGGGCCGTCGAGCAGCGCGGCATCCACCGCGTCGAATGGGTCGCCGCCGCCGGCAACCGGCCCAGCCTGAACGTGGCCCGGCGACTCGGCATGACCCGGGACGGTGTGCGGCGCGAGGCCCACCCCTATGGTGGCCTACGGCACGATCTCGAAGTCTGGTCGGTGCTGGCACCCGAGTGGCGCGCCGCACGCGCGCGTGCCGCTCACAACGATCGTTAAGAGACTTCTCAGACAGCGACCCTACGGTGCGAGACATGGCAACGAACGCAGTGGACGAGACCGAGGCCACCCAGGCCACGACCGACGAGAAGGCGGTGGACACCACCAAGTCCGACGAGGTGCCCGAGACCGAGGTCCAGGCCGCGGCCGACGACGCGCAGACCAAGGAGGAGGCCCCCTCCGGCGTCGGACAGGGCGCAGCCGCCGTGGTCTCCGCCGCACTGGGCGTCGTCTCCCTCACCGGCAGCTGGATCGGCACCGTCGCCTCCGCGCGCCAGAACCTCGTCGGCCAGCTGGAGACCGCCCAGAACGCGGGCGTGGCCCAGCAGATCCAGGCGGTCTACGGCGACGCCTGGCAGACCACCGCCCTGTGGGGCGGCCTGTTCGCGCTGATCGCGCTGGTCGTCGGCGTCGTGACGCTCGCCCGGCCCGCGTTCGGCACGCCGGGCAGGATCCAGGCCCCCTGGATCAAGTCCGTCGCCTGGGCGGGAGTCGCGCTCGGCGTCATCGGCCTGTTCCTGGCCGTCCTCAAGTACACCGGCGTTCTGCTCGGCCTGCCCTCCGCGAGCTGAGAGCACGCGCTTCCTGAGGGGTCTCAGGCGGTTCCGTAAGCACCTTACGGAGCCCCTGAGGCCCCTCAGCCGTGTCTAAGGCCCCTCCCGTCGCCGAAGATGCGGAACTCTCCCGATGTGGCGGCCCCGCCTGGGAGACGAGAGTGAGGTCATCGCGGAGAAACGCTCCGTGACCGGCCTCTCCTCGAAGGACACACCATGCACGAGTACGAGCTCCAGCAGCTGCGCACGTCCGACCTCATCCGCCGGGCCGACCACGAGCGTCTGGTCCGCGAGGCGGCCCGGGCCCGCCGCGCCGCCCGCCACCAGGCGGACACGGACACCGCGGAGCACGAGAGCCATAGCCGCCGCTTCCGGCGGCCACGGTCCGCCCGGACCGCGTGAACACCGCGGCGGGACCGGCCCCGGCCGTGGCCGTCCGGCAGGCAGCGGCCGTCGTTCCCGCGGGAACGACGGCCGCTGCTGCGGCCGTTGCGCGGAAAACCGGTGCCGCGCTGTCGGACCCGCATGCGATGCTCGGGGCCGTGGAGACCCGGTCCGTCAGCCCCGTGTTCGTCGGCCGTGCCGAGGAACTGGGCACGCTGCACGACGCGCTCGTCCGCGCCCGCGAAGGCGAGCCGCAGGCGCTGCTCATCGGCGGGGAGGCCGGAGTCGGCAAGACCCGCCTGGTCGAGGAGTTCGCCGCGGCCGCCCGCGGCCACGAGGCGGTGGTCGCCCTGGGCGGCTGCGTGGAGATCGGCGCCGACGGTCTGCCCTTCGCTCCCTTCTCCACCGCGCTGCGCGCCCTGCGCCGCGAACTCCCCGGCGAGCTGGCCGCCGCGGCCGCCGGCCAGGAGGAGGAACTGGCCCGGCTGCTGCCCGAGCTGGGCGAGCCGAGGGCCGGCCGGCACGACGAGGACGGCATGGCCCGCCTCTTCGAGCTCACCGCACGCCTGCTGGAGCGCGTCGCCGCCGAGCACACCGTCGTCCTCGTCCTGGAGGACCTGCACTGGGCCGACGCCTCCACCCGCCATCTGCTCTCCTACCTCTTCCGCACCCTGCGCACCGGCCGCCTCGTCGTCCTCGCGACCTACCGCTCCGACGACATCCACCGCCGCCACCCGCTCCGGCCCCTCCTCGCCGAACTCGACCGGCTCCGCACCATCCGCCGCGTCGAACTCGCCCGCTTCAACCGCGAGGAGGTGGGACGCCAGATCGCCGGGATCCTCGCCCGGGAGCCCGCGCCGGACCGGGTCGACGCGATCTTCGAACGCTCCGACGGCAACGCCTTCTTCGTCGAGGAACTCGCCGTCGCCGCCCACGAGGGCTGCCGGACCGGCCTGACCGACTCCCTGCGCGACCTGCTGCTCGTCCGCGTCGAAGGGCTGCCCGAGGCGGCCCAGCAGGTCGCCCGGATCGTCGCCGAGGGCGGCTCCACCGTCGAGTACCGGCTGCTGTCCGCCGTCGCCCGGCTCGCCGAGGACGACCTCATCGAGGCACTGCGGGCCGCCGTGAACGCCGGCATCCTCGCCCCCGCACCCGCCGACGACGGCTACCGCTTCCGCCACTCCCTGGTCCGCGAGGCCGTCAGCGACGACCTGCTCCCCGGCGAACGCTCCCGCCTCAACCGCCGCTACGCCGAGGCACTGGAGACCGACCCGTCCCTCGTCCCCGCCGACCAGCGGGCGACGCGCCTGGCCAGCTACTGGTACCACGCCCACGACGCGGCCAAGGCCCTGCCGGCCGTCCTCAAAGCCTCCGTCCAGGCCCGCCGCCGCCACGCCTACGCCGAGCAACTCAGGCTCCTGGAAAGGGCGATGGAACTGTGGGACGCCGCCCCCGAGGCCGTACGCAAGACCCTGCGCCCCGTGGACTACGCCGAGGTCTACCCTCCCTGCGGCTGCGACCCGGCCACCACCGCGCTGCGCTACCTGGACCTGCTGGCCGAGGCGGCCGTCGCCGGACGGCTCTGCGGGGAGCGCGAACGCGCCCTGAAGATCACCAAGCGGGCGCTGCGCCTGCTCGACGAGGAGAACGACCCTCCGTCACGCTCCGAACCGCGTTCGAGCAGGAGCGACCCCCAGCGTTCCGCCTGGTTCTGGATCCAGCGCGCCCGGCTGGTGCAGAGCCTCGCCCGCGGCGACGGCTGGCAGGAGATCGCCACCGCTCAGGACCTGGTACGCGGCCTGCCGCCGTCCGAGGTACATGCCGAGGTGCTCGCCACGGCCGCCCACTGGTCGATGCTCCACGAACCAGGACCCGAGGTCCTGACCGCCGCCGAGCGGGCCGTCGAGTACGCGCGCATGGTGGGCGCCGAGGACATCGAGGCCAACGCCCGGCTCACGCTCGGCGGGCTCATGGTCGACGCCGGCCAGATCGAGGCCGGGCTGACGCACATGTACGAGGTCAGGGACGAGGTGGTGGCCCGCAGTCTCGCATCGGTCGCGGGCCGCAGCCATGTGAACCTGCCCTCCGTCCTCGAAGGCGTCGGCCGCTCCGAGGAGTCCGTCGCCATCCTCCAGGAGGGCCTGCGGCTCACGGGGAGGATGGGCCTGCGGACGGCCGAGGCCTGGATCTGGAGCAACCTGGCGGAATCCCTCATCTCCCTGGGCCGCTGGACCGAGGCCGCCGAGGCGGCGGTCAGCGCCCAGCGGCGCGGGCAGACGGCAGCGCCGTACGGGTCGGGGGCCAACAGCCTGGCCTTTCTCGCGCTCGCCCGCGGCGAGGTGCCTGAGGCGGGGCGTCATCTCGCCGAGAGCCGCGCCTCCTACGGCCCGCGCGCGCCCATGCCGCAGCACGACCTCCCGGTCGCCTGCCTCACCGTCGCCGTCGCCGTCGCCGAGGGCCGCCTTCTCGACGCCCGCGCCGAACTGGCCCGCACCCTGGAGTCCGGCTTCCCGCCCGGCACCCAGCGCTACGCCTGGCCGTTGCTGCTCGAAGCGGCCACCGCCGAGGCCGACGCCCGGACGCTGCCCGCCGCACAGGAGGGCCGCGAGGAGGTGCTGGCCGGTATCTCCGGGGCCGCCAAGCGCCTCACCACGCACGCCCCCGTCTGGCTGGCCCACGAGCGATGGGTCCGCGCCGAACTCCACCGCGCCGCGGACGGGAGCACCCCCGACACCTGGTCGGAGGTGGTCACCGCCTTCGAACCCCTGGGCCGGCCCTACGACCTCGCCCGCGTCCGGTACCGCCTGGCCGAGTCCCTGCTGACGTGCGGCGGGGAGGACGAGCGCGAGCGCGCCGCGGAACTGCTCCGCCTCGCCCACGCCGCCGCCCGCCACCTCGGCGCACGGCCGCTCGCCGACGCGGCCACCGCGCTCGGCCGGCGGGCCCGCCTCCCGCTCGCGCCCGCCGCGCGACCGGGTCCCGCACCCGCCGACCCCGCCGAGGCCCTGGGCCTCACCCATCGGGAACGGGACGTGCTGCGCCTGGTCGCGGCCGGCCACACCAACCGCCGCATCGCGCAGGAGCTGTTCATCTCGCCGAAGACGGCGAGCGTGCACGTCTCCAACATCCTGGGCAAGCTCGGCGTCTCCGGGCGGGGCGAGGCGGCGGCGGTGGCGCACCGGCTGGGGCTGTTCCCGGCCGAGATGCTCATGCCCGGTCCGGCGGGCTGAGGCATACGCTGTGAAGGACGTCGCGGATGACGTGAAGCCCGCGGCCCAGGGAGGCACACGTTGTTCAACATGTTCGAGGAACTGTTCTCGCCCGGGCGCAAACACACCCGCGACGAGCAGAACCGCCTGGAACTGACCCGTGAGGACGTCGGGGACGCCGACCCCGGACGCGGACCGATAGACCTCGCGTCCGGAAAGGTCGTCGTACGCCCGGCCGGCGAGGAGCCCGAGAGCCGCAGCTAGGGCCCTGGGCCTCGGGAGCCGCTACGTCACCCGCAGCTCCAGGATCCGGTCGTCCCCGTCCTTCGCGCTGCCCCGGCCGTCCGTGTTGCTGGTGACCAGCCACAGCCGGTCGCCGCCCGCCGGCACCACCGTGCGCAGCCGGCCGTACTCGCCCTCCAGGAAGGCCTGCGGCTCGGCCGAGGCCTCGGTGCCGTTCAGCGGGATGCGCCACAGCCGCTTGCCGCGCAGGCCCGCCATCCAGACCGACCCCTCGGCGTAGGCGATGCCGCTGGGGGAGGCCTCGGCCGTGGTCCACTGGTCGACCGGGTTGTGGAACTCCCCGTCGTCGGACCGGCCCTCGGCCTCCGGCCAGCCGTAGTTGTCGCCCGGCTTGATCGCGTTGAGCTCGTCCCAGGTGTCCTGGCCGAACTCCGAGGCGAACAGCCGCTGCTTGCCGTCCCAGGCCAGGCCCTGCACATTGCGGTGGCCGTAGGAATACACCGGCGAGTCCGGGAACGGGTTGCCCGGCGCCGGCTCGCCCTCCGGGGTCAGGCGGAGGATCTTGCCGCCCACGGAGTCCTTGTCCTGGGACAGGCCGGTGTCGCCGCTCTCGCCCGTGCCCACGTACAGCATCTTGTCCGGGCCGAACTCGATGCGGCCGCCGTTGTGGATGAAGCCCTTGGGTATGCCCCTGAAGACCGTGTCGGGCGCGCCGAGCTGCTCGCCGGAGGGCTTCTGCCCGTCGTAGATCATGCGGACGATGCGGTTGTCGGAGGCCGAGGTGAAGTACGCGTAGACCATGCGGTCCGAGGCGTAGTCCGGGGACAGGGCGATCCCGAGGAGGCCGCCCTCGCCCGCCGCGGAGACCCCCGGCACCTCGCCCAGTTCGGTCTTCTTGCCGGTCTTCTCGTCGACCCGGACGATCGTCCCCTCGTCACGGGAGGACACCAGCAGGCCGCCGCCCGGCAGGGGAGCGAGGCCCCAGGGGGACTCCAGCCCCTCGGCGACGGTACGCACGACCTTCACCGAGCCCTTGGCGGGAGGTGCCTCCTCGGCGGCCTGACGCGGCGGCGCGGACGACCCCGGTGCGCTACGGCTCGGGGAGGCGCCCTCGTCGTTGCCCGACGGCCCTCCGCCGTCGGACGAACAACCGGCCGTCAGCAGGAGCGCGGCGGCGGCCAACACGGTCGGCACGGCTCGACGTTGCACGATCATGGTCCCTTCGACGGGGCGGGTCCTCTCCCTGTCATACACCGCTCGCGGCTCCCAGGTTCCCGATCACGGAACGCCGAACCGGGAAGACGGGGTTTGCCCGAAACGCACCCGGGACGGAACCCGGCCTCAGTCCCACGACCCCTGGGCGGGGGGCAGCCGCGCTATCTCCTTCAGATCGTCGAGGCTCAGGCGCAGCGCCGCCGCGGCCGTGTTCTCCGTGACCCAGCGCTCCTGCTTCGTGCCCGGGACCGGGACCACGTGCGGGCCCTGGGCCAGCACCCACGCGAGGGCGACCTGGGCGGGCGTGACGTCGGTGCCGTGCCGACGGGCCACACGGCGCAGCCCCGCGACGACCGGCTGGTTCGCGGCCATCATCTCGGCCGTGAAGCGGGGGTGCCGGGCGCGCGGGTCGTCCGCCTCGAAGCCCGCGCCGGGCCGCAGCCGGCCGGTCAGGAAGCCGTTGCCCAGCGGCATCGCGGCGAGGAAACCGACCCCCCGTGTCCGGCACCAGGGCAGCAGGGTCTCCAGCGCCTCCGGCGACCACACCGACAGCTCCGCCTGCACCGCGCTGACCGGGAAGACCTGCTGCACCCGCTCCAGTTGCCGGATCGTCCCGTCGTGCAGCCGGGCCCCGGTCCGGCGGCCGGCCCGCGCCCCCACCGCGCACAGGCCCAACGCCCGTACCTTCCCGGCCTGGACGAGCTCCGCCATCGCGCCCCAGGTCTCCTCGACCGGCACTTCGGGGTCGGCCCGGTGCAGCTGGTAGAGGTCGATGACGTCCGTCTGAAGCCGCCGCAGCGACGCGTCGCAGGCCCGCTTCACGTACCCGGGGCGGCCGTTGGCGACGATGTGCTGGTCGCCCACGAGCAGCCCGACCTTCGTCGACACGAACGCGTCGGACCGCCGCTCCTTCAACGCCCGCCCCACCAGCAGCTCGTTGGTGAAGGGGCCGTACATGTCGGCCGTGTCCAGCAGGGACGCGCCCAGGTCGAGCGCCCGGTGCACCGCCCTGAGCGACTCGTCGCCGCGCCGCCTCGACGTGCTGTAGGCCCAGCTCATCGGCATGCACCCGAGTCCGACGGCCCCCACCGCGAGCGCCGCCGCGCCGATCGTCCTGCGCTCCACCTGGTCGTGACCCTCCCTGTTCGAGCCACCCCAACCTAACCTCTGCCGTCGCACGCTCCTGACATAGCCTCCAGAGCATGACTGCTGACGTGTGGCTGCCCATCCCGCCGGACGAGATCGACGGACTCCCCGAGGGCCCGGAGTACCGCTTCTGGAACGGCGGTGAGGACTTCCCCGCGGACCCGGCCGACTG
Organism: Streptomyces collinus; assembly: GCF_031348265.1. Taxonomy (NCBI): domain Bacteria; kingdom Bacillati; phylum Actinomycetota; class Actinomycetes; order Kitasatosporales; family Streptomycetaceae; genus Streptomyces; species Streptomyces collinus. The sequence continues at coordinate 6,206,257 of NZ_CP133771.1, forward strand.
TGCCTTCTACGTCGTCCCCTACATGAAGCCCAGCCCGCTGTGCGTACGTCCCATGGGACGGATGAGCAACGTCCGGGTCGTACAGACCCTCTCCGCCGGGATCGACCACGTGGAGCCGGGGCTCGGGCACCTGCCCGCGGGCGTGCGGCTGTGCAATGCGCGCGGGGTGCACGAGGCCAGCACCGGCGAGCTCACCCTCGCGCTGATCCTGGCCTCGCTGCGCGGGATCCCCGACTTCGTGCGCGCGCAGGACCGGGGGGAGTGGCTCGGTGGGTTCCGGCCCGCGCTCGCCGACAAGAACGTCCTCATCGTGGGATACGGCTCGATCGGCGAGGCCATCGAGGACCGGCTCGTTCCGTTCGAGGTGGCGCGGGTGGCGCGCGTCGCGCGCTCCGAGCGCACCACGGCGCGCGGGCCGGTGCATCCGCTCACCGAACTCCCGGCGCTGCTGCCGGAGGCGGACGTCGTCATCCTGTCCACCCCGCTCAATGAAACCACCCGCGGCCTGGCCGGAGCCGACTTCCTGTCCCGGATGAAGGACGGCGCGCTCCTCGTCAACGTCGCCCGCGGTCCCGTCGTCGACACCAAGGCCCTGCTCGCCGAGCTGGAGACCGGCCGCATCACCGCAGCCCTCGACGTCACCGACCCGGAGCCGCCGGCGCGCGAACACCCCCTGTGGCGTGCGCCGGGGGTGCTCATCAGCCCCCACGTCGGCGGACCCACCTCCGCGTTCCTCCCGCGCGCCAAGCGGCTCCTGGTGGACCAGTTGAACCGTTATGTGAACCGGGAGCCGCTCCGCAACGTGATCCTTACGACGGGTGCATCAACCGACTGAGAGAACCTTCGAGTACCGTCCGCAATCCTTCGGGTGCGGTGGGTACTCATCTATCTATTGATCGTCACGGAGCGTAGAGAACCTATGTCCCTGAGTGACGAGACTGGTGTATCGTCCCGACAGGGGCAGCGCCGGGGACCGTTCCGGCGCAGGGGATGGACACTTCGGACTGTGAGGGGGGCGACAGGCGATGCACGGCCTATGGACGAGCGATCCGACGGGACGGGGCTGCCGGCGGCGACCCTGGCGGACGGCCGCGGGCAGCCGCGGACGGCACGCCGATCACGTCGGCCACCACACCCGCTACGGCAAACGCCACAGCGGGCACCACAGCGAACACAGCCATCACCACCGCAGGCCCGGCAGCCGCAGGAGGCATGACCAGCCGGCCCGCCGGGACCCGCGGGGCCCGGGAGCGCGGCGGATGGGGAGGGCCCGGTGAGCGCGCCCCCCACCCCCACGCTGGACGGAGCGCTGCGGGCACAGCCTTCGTCCCCGGGCGCGCTGCTGCCCCGCACGCCGGTCACCGGCCACCGGCCGGGCCTGGCCCTCCAGCTCACCCTCGCCCTGGTCTGCGCGGGATACGCCGCAGGTTCCGCGTTCGGCTGGGGCTCGGCCGAGCTGGCCCTGATCATGGGTGACTTCGGGCTCAGCGCCGCGGCCGGCACCGCCGCCGTCTCGTGTTTCCTCTACGCCCGCAGCCGCCGCCCCGGCTTCCGGCCCGCCTGGCTGCTGTTCGGCCTCTCCTCGGCCATGGCCGCCCTGGGCAACCTGGTCTGGGGGTGGTATGAGGTGGTGCTGGGACTGCCCGTGCCCAGCCCCAGCTACGCCGACCTGTTCTTCCTCTGCTTCGCGCCGCCCGCGATCGTCGGACTGCTCGTGCTCGCCAAACGGCCGGTCACCAAGGCCGGCTGGGTCTGCCTCGGGCTGGACGCCTGGCTGATCGGCGGCTCGCTGCTGACGCTGGCCTGGAGCCTCGCCCTCGCTCAGGCCGCGAAGTCCGAAGGGCCGGGCGTGGCGCACACCGCGCTGTCGCTGGCGTACCCGCTGCTCGACATCGCGCTGGTCAGCATGGTGCTCGCCCTGCACTTCAGGCGGTCCGCGGTGAACCGCTCCGCGGTCAACACCGCCATCGGCGCCCTGGCGCTGACCGTGATGTGCGACGCCCTGTTCACCTCGCCGCTCATGCACCACGACTACCGCTCCGGCCAGCTGCTCGACGCGGGCTGGTTCGCGGGCTCGCTGCTGCTGGCGTACGCCCCGTGGGCCGCGCCCCGCGCGGAGGCCGACCGCCATGGCACCGACCGGCACGGCGCCACGGGGCACACCCGCGTGGTGCACGAGCACGTGCCGGGACAGCGCAGCGGCCCCCACCACCCCGTGCCCCTGCCGGGCGCCGACCACAGCCGGTACCCGGCCACCCGGCCCATCGCCGGCTCCCTGGCCGCGCTCACGCCGTACCTCGCGGCCGCGGTGTGCACCCTGGGGATCCTCTACAACGTCCTCAACGGCCGCAGCGTCGACCGCGTGGTCCTGCTGACCGGGGGCACGGTCGTGCTCGCGCTCGTCGTGCGCCAGGGCATCATGCTGCTCGACAACATCACCCTCACTCAGGAACTGGCGCAGAAGGAGAACCACTTCCGCTCCCTGGTGCAGGGCTCCAGCGACGTCATCATGATCGCCGCCCCCAGCGGTGTCCTGAGGTATGTCTCCCCGGCCGCCGCCGGTGTCTACGGCCGCCCGGCGGAGGAACTGGTGGGCACGGAACTGGCCCATCTCATCCACCCCGAGGACCTGGGCTGCGTCGTGCACGAGGTGCGCAGATTCCTCGCGGCCAACCCGGTCGAGGAACCCACCACGCGCATCGAGTGCCGCTTCCGGTCGGGTGGTGGGGGAGGCTGGCTGAACGTCGAGTCGACCGTCAACCGTCATCACGGCGGCCTCATCTTCAACAGCCGCGACGTGACCGAAAGAGTGCGGCTCCAGGCCCAGTTGCAGCACAACGCCGAGCACGACCCGCTCACGGACCTGCCCAACCGCGCCCTGTTCACCAAACGCGTCCAGCACGCCCTCTCGGGCCGCCGCGCCTCCGACCGGGGCGTGGCCCTGCGCAACACGGCCGTGCTGTTCATCGATCTCGACGGCTTCAAGGCCGTCAACGACACCATCGGGCACCAGGCCGGGGACGAACTGCTCGTCCATGCCGCCCGCCGGCTCCAGGACTCCGTCCGGCACGGCGACACCGCGTCCCGGCTCGGCGGAGACGAGTTCGCGGCCCTGATCGCCGGGGACAACACCCGCGACCGGGACGCCCGGGAGCGGCACATCCTGGAGCTCGCCGACCGCCTCAGGACGACGCTGTCCCAGCCCTACCTCATCGACGGCAACGACGTCCGCGTCAACGCCTCCATCGGCGTGGCCTTCGCCGAAGCCGGTCTCGGAGCGGGCGAACTGCTGCGCAACGCCGACCTGGCCATGTACCGGGCCAAGGCCGGCGGCAAGGGCCGTGTCGAGTTGTACAAGCCGCAGATGCAGCAGGACGTGGCTCGCAAGGCCGAGCTCGCCACGCGCCTGCGGGCCGCCCTGCACGACGGGGAGTTCGCCCTGCTGCACCAGCCGGTGGTGTCCCTGGAGGACGGCCGGATCACATCGGTGTCCGCGCAGGCGCGCTGGCGCTCCTCACAAGGGGTCCTCTTCACCCCGGCGGAGTTCCTGCGCGTGGCCGAGGACAGCGACAAGACCGCCGAGCTGGGCCGGTGGCTGATCGAGGAGGCCGTCGAGCAGGCCGCCGAGCGACACGCGACGGGGCTGTCCGTGCCGGTCGTGGTGCGGATGAGCGCCCGTCGGCTGCTGGACCGGTCGATGCCGCTGGGCTCGATCGAGGCGCTGCTCACGCGGCACGGGCTGCCGTCCGGGTCGCTGATCATCGAGCTGTCCGATGCCGACCCGAGAGTCTCGCTGGACGAGCTGGAGCGGCGTCTGGGCGCCCTGCGGCGGGTCGGTGTACGGATCGCGCTCGACGGGTTCGGCAGTGGCTACGCGGCGATCACGGCCCTCCGGCGCCTCCCCGTCGACGTCCTGAAGCTGGACCGCGGTCTGGTCGAGGGCGTCGTCGAGTCGGCCCGCCTGCACAAGATCACCAGTGGGCTGCTGCGCATCGCGGGCGACCTCGGGCTGAAGTCCGTGGCCGAAGGGGTGGATCTGCCGGAGCAGGTGATCGCCCTGCGCGCGATGGGCTGCACGCACGGGCAGGGCATGGCGTTCTCCGGACCGCTCGACGAGTACCGGCTGCGCCGGGCGCTCGCAGGCGGCCGTTATCCGGTGCCGGACGGACCGGTCGAACCGGCGTTCGCGGGCGGCGCCCCCCGGGTGTACAGCTCGGGTGTGTCCGCCGTCATCGGAGGCGGCACGGCTCTCCGCTCACATAATGAGACTCCCGTCCCACCCACTTGACAGTGAGTGCGTGCCGGGGGGAGGGTCAGTGCCATGCGCACCCGAATTCTCGTACTTGGAAAGCGCGTCGGCTGACGCTGAGCCTCGACCGCTCAGCGACCCCACCCGGCGCGCTCCCCTCGCTTGCCTTATGGCACGAGGGGTTTTTTGTTGCACAGGCGCCCTCCGTGCAGCAGCCGAAAACCGCAAAACTCTCGCAAAAAACCCTCAGCATCTGAGAAGAGAATGCCGATGACCGAGCAGGCCACCGGGGCCCACCACCCGCAGCCCCGGCCCCGATCCGGAGGACACTCCGCCCCCGAGCAGGTGACGGGCGCGCAGTCCCTCATCCGCTCTCTCGAGGAGGTCGGCGCCGACACGGTATTCGGCATTCCCGGCGGTGCGATCCTCCCGGCCTACGACCCGCTGATGGACTCCACCAGGGTGCGCCACGTCCTGGTCCGGCACGAGCAGGGCGCCGGTCACGCCGCCACCGGCTACGCGCAGGCCACCGGCAAGGTCGGCGTCTGCATGGCCACCTCCGGGCCCGGCGCCACCAACCTGGTCACCCCGATCGCCGACGCGCACATGGACTCCGTGCCGCTGGTCGCGATCACCGGCCAGGTGGCGTCCAAGGCGATCGGCACGGACGCCTTCCAGGAGGCGGACATCGTCGGCATCACCATGCCGATCACCAAGCACAACTTCCTCGTCACCAAGGCCGAGGACATCCCGCGGATCATCGCCCAGGCGTTCCACATCGCCTCCACCGGCCGCCCCGGCCCGGTCCTGGTCGACATCGCCAAAGACGCCCTCCAGGCGAAGACCACCTTCTCCTGGCCGCCCGCCATGGACCTGCCCGGCTACCGCCCGGTGACCAAGCCGCACGCCAAGCAGATCCGCGAGGCCGCCAAGCTGATCACCCAGGCCAAGCGTCCGGTGCTGTACGTCGGCGGCGGCGTGATCAAGGCCAAGGCCACCGCCGAGCTGAAGGTCCTCGCCGAGCTCACCGGCGCGCCCGTCACCACCACCCTGATGGCGCTCGGCTCGTTCCCCGACAAGCACCCGCAGCACCTGGGCATGCCCGGCATGCACGGCTCGGTCGCCGCCGTCACCGGTCTGCAGAAGGCCGACCTGATCGTCGCCCTCGGCGCCCGCTTCGACGACCGCGTCACCGGCAAGCTGGACAGCTTCGCCCCGTTCGCCAAGATCGTCCACGCGGACATCGACCCGGCCGAGATCGGCAAGAACCGCGCGGCCGACGTGCCGATCGTCGGTGACGCCCGCGAGGTCATCGCGGACCTGATCCAGGCCGTCCAGAGGGAGCACAGCGAGGGCCACCGGGGCGACTACAGCGCCTGGTGGAAGGACCTGAGCCGCTGGCGCGACACCTACCCGCTCGGCTACGACCAGCCCGACGACGGCTCGCTCTCCCCGCAGCAGGTCATCGAGCGCGTCGGACAGCTCGCCCCCGAGGGCACGATCTTCGCGGCGGGCGTCGGCCAGCACCAGATGTGGGCCGCGCACTTCATCGAGTACGACAAGCCGGGCACCTGGCTGAACTCCGGCGGCGCCGGAACCATGGGCTACGCCGTCCCGGCCGCCATGGGCGCCAAGGCCGGAGCCCCCGAGCGGGCCGTCTGGGCCATCGACGGCGACGGCTGCTTCCAGATGACCAACCAGGAGCTCACCACCTGCGCCCTGAACAACATCCCGATCAAGGTCGCCGTCATCAACAACGGCGCCCTCGGGATGGTCCGCCAGTGGCAGACCCTCTTCTACAACCAGCGGTACTCCAACACCGTGCTGCACTCCGGCCCGGACGACGTCAACCCCGAGGCCCGCGGCACCCGCGTCCCCGACTTCGTGAAGCTGTCGGAGGCCATGGGCTGCTACGCGATCCGCTGCGAGTCCCCGGACGACCTCGACAAGGTCATCGAGGAGGCGAACTCGATCAACGACCGCCCGGTCGTCGTCGACTTCATCGTCCACGAGGACGCGATGGTCTGGCCGATGGTCGCCGCCGGCACCTCCAATGACGAGATCATGGCCGCCCGGGACGTCCGCCCCGACTTCGGCGACAACGAAGACGACTGAGAGCCGTCCAGGACTTTCAAGCAGAGGAAGCAGATCATGTCCAAGCACACGCTCTCCGTCCTGGTGGAGAACACCCCCGGCATCCTCGCCCGGATCGCCGCCCTGTTCTCCCGCCGCGGCTTCAACATCGACTCCCTCGCGGTCGGCGTCACCGAGCACCCCGACATCTCCCGCATCACCATCGTCGTCGGCGTGGAGGACCTGCCGCTGGAGCAGGTCACCAAGCAGCTCAACAAGCTCGTCAACGTGCTGAAGATCGTCGAGCTGGAGCCGTCGCAGGCGGTGCAGCGCGAACTCGTTCTGGTGAAGGTGCGCGCAGACAACGAGACGCGCTCCCAGATCGTCGAGATCGTCCAGCTGTTCCGCGCCAAGACCGTCGACGTCTCCCCGGAGGCCGTCACCATCGAGGCCACCGGGTCCGGCGAGAAGCTGACCGCGATGCTCAAGATGCTGGAGCCGTACGGCATCAAGGAGCTCGTCCAGTCCGGCACGATCGCGATCGGCCGTGGCGCCCGTTCCATCACGGACCGGTCGCTGCGCGCCCTGGACCGGTCGGCGTAAGACGGAAAGCGGGCGGTCGGCGCGCCGTCGGCCGCCCGTATTCCGAGACCCTCAGACTTCCCTTCCGCCCCCCGTCATACGGTGGGACGCAACACCTGCACTCCCGAGGAGAGAACCCAAAGTGGCCGAGCTGTTCTACGACGCCGACGCCGACCTGTCCATCATCCAGGGCCGCAAGGTCGCGGTCATCGGGTACGGCAGCCAGGGCCACGCCCACGCGCTGTCGCTCCGTGACTCGGGTGTCGACGTCCGCGTCGGTCTGCACGAGGGCTCCAAGTCCAAGGCCAAGGCCGAGGAGCAGGGCCTGCGCGTGGTGAGCCCGTCGGAGGCCGCCGCCGAGGCCGACGTCATCATGATCCTCGTCCCGGACCCGATCCAGGCCGAGGTCTACGAGAAGCACATCAAGGACAACCTGAAGGACGGCGACGCCCTGTTCTTCGGCCACGGCCTGAACATCCGCTACGGCTTCATCAAGCCCCCGGCCGGCGTCGACGTCTGCATGGTCGCCCCGAAGGGCCCGGGCCACCTGGTCCGCCGCCAGTACGAGGAGGGCCGCGGCGTTCCGTGCATCGCCGCCGTCGAGCAGGACGCCACGGGCAACGGCTTCGCGCTGGCCCTGTCGTACGCGAAGGGCATCGGCGGCACCCGCGCCGGCGTCATCAAGACGACCTTCACCGAGGAGACCGAGACTGACCTGTTCGGTGAGCAGGCCGTCCTCTGCGGTGGCACCGCGGCGCTGGTCAAGGCGGGCTTCGAGACCCTGACCGAGGCCGGCTACCAGCCGGAGATCGCCTACTTCGAGTGCCTGCACGAGCTGAAGCTGATCGTGGACCTCATGTACGAGGGCGGCCTGGAGAAGATGCGCTGGTCGATCTCCGAGACCGCCGAGTGGGGCGACTACGTCACCGGCCCGCGGATCATCACGGACGCCACCAAGGCCGAGATGAAGAAGGTCCTCGCCGAGATCCAGGACGGCACCTTCGCGCAGCAGTGGATGGACGAGTACCACGGCGGCCTGAAGAAGTACAACGAGTACAAGAAGCAGGACTCCGAGCACCTGCTGGAGACCACCGGCAAGGAGCTGCGCAAGCTCATGAGCTGGGTCGACGAGGAGGCGTAAGCCTCACGGCCGAGGGGCCGGAGCATCCCCGCTCCGGCCCCTTCGGCGAACCCGGGGTAACGTCGGGGTACGGCGTTGTCCATCCCGTCCGGCCACGGACGGGTGATCCTTCCGCAGCGGCACAGGGCGACGCCAGGTGCGCCACTAGACTGCTGCACACATACATACGCGTCAGGCCCACAGCGTCGTGCGTCTTCCGCGGCTAGCCCCCCTCCACCGCCTGCGGCCGTCGGGACGGCCGTCCGCAGCACTGGACTTGTGAGGACTCACGTGAGCTCGAAACCCGTCGTACTCATCGCTGAAGAGCTGTCGCCCGCCACCGTCGACGCGCTGGGCCCGGACTTCGAGATCCGGCACTGCAACGGCGCGGACCGAGCCGAGCTGCTCCCGGCCATCGCCGATGTGGACGCGATCCTGGTCCGCTCGGCCACCAAGGTCGACGCCGAGGCGATCGCCGCCGCGAACAAGCTGAAGGTCGTCGCACGAGCCGGCGTCGGCCTGGACAACGTGGACGTCTCCGCCGCCACCAAGGCCGGCGTGATGGTCGTCAACGCCCCCACCTCGAACATCGTGACCGCCGCCGAGCTGGCCTGCGGTCTGCTCGTCGCCACGGCCCGCAACATCCCGCAGGCCAACGCCGCGCTGAAGAACGGCGAGTGGAAGCGCAGCAAGTACACCGGCGTCGAGCTGGCCGAGAAGACCCTCGGCGTCGTCGGCCTCGGCCGCATCGGCGCGCTCGTCGCGCAGCGCATGTCGGCCTTCGGCATGAAGGTCGTCGCCTACGACCCCTACGTGCAGCCCGCGCGCGCCGCGCAGATGGGCGTCAAGGTGCTGTCGCTGGACGAGCTGCTGGAGGTCTCCGACTTCATCACCGTCCACCTCCCCAAGACCCCCGAGACCCTCGGCCTGATCGGCGACGAGGCGCTGCGCAAGGTCAAGCCGAGCGTGCGCATCGTCAACGCCGCGCGCGGCGGGATCGTCGACGAGGAGGCGCTGTACTCCGCCCTCAAGGAGGGCCGGGTCGCCGGTGCCGGTCTCGACGTGTACGCGAAGGAGCCCTGCACGGACTCCCCGCTCTTCGAGTTCGACCAGGTCGTCGCCACCCCGCACCTCGGTGCCTCCACCGACGAGGCGCAGGAGAAGGCCGGTATCGCGGTGGCTCGCTCGGTGCGGCTCGCCCTCGCCGGTGAGCTCGTGCCGGACGCGGTGAACGTCCAGGGCGGCGTCATCGCCGAGGACGTCAAGCCGGGCCTGCCGCTCGCCGAGCGCCTGGGCCGGATCTTCACCGCGCTCGCCGGTGAGGTCGCGGTCCGCCTCGACGTCGAGGTCTACGGCGAGATCACCCAGCACGACGTGAAGGTGCTGGAACTGTCCGCGCTCAAGGGTGTCTTCGAGGACGTCGTCGACGAGACGGTGTCGTACGTCAACGCCCCGCTGTTCGCGCAGGAGCGCGGCGTCGAGGTGCGCCTCACCACCAGCTCCGAGGCGACCGAGCACCGCAACGTCGTCACGGTGCGCGGCACCCTCGCCGACGGTGAGGAGGTGTCGGTGTCCGGCACGCTGGCCGGCCCGAAGCACCTGCAGAAGATCGTCGCCGTCGGGGACTACGACGTGGACCTCGCGCTCGCCGACCACATGATCGTGCTGAAGTACGAGGACCGTCCCGGTGTCGTCGGCACGGTGGGCCGCATCCTCGGCGAGGCGGGCCTCAACATCGCCGGCATGCAGGTGTCGCGGTCGGTGGCCGGTGGCGAGGCGCTTGCGGTGCTGACCGTGGACGACACGGTGACCGCGACCGTGCTGGCCGAGGTGGCCGCGGAGATCGGGGCGACCTCGGCCCGGTCGGTGAACCTGGCCTGATCTTCCCGGGGCGCCGCCCCCGGACCTCAGACGCCGGACGAGCTGAGCTGATCAGCTCGTCCGGCGTTTTCCGTTGCACGGACCCGCCGCAGGGTCACCGCCGCCGCTGCCGCCGCCACGGCCATCAGCACCGTCCCGGTGACCGCGGCCGCGTGCATGCCGCTCGTGAAGGCCTCGCGTGCCGCCGCCGCCAGGGCGTCTCCCGCGCGCCCCGGCATCCGGCCGGCCACCGCCAGGGCGCCGCCGAGGGTCTCCCGGGCCGCGGCGGGTGCCGGGGCAGGGATCTCGTGGCGGTAGACGGCCGTGCCGATGGAGCCGAGGAACGCCATGCTGAGCGCGCCGCCGAACTCCGTGCCGGTCTCCATCAGGGACGAGGCGGCGCCCGCCTTCTCCACCGGAGCGGCGCTCATGGCCAGGTCGACCACCAGGGACATGACGGTGACGACGCCGCAGGCCAGGACGGCGCAGGCGGCCAGCAGCAGCCAGAGGGAGTCCGTCCCGGTCAGGACCAGCAGCACATAGCCGCACGCGGTGACCGCGAAACCGCCGCCGACGACATGCCCCCGGGGCACGCCCCGCTGCACCAGCTGGGCCGCGACCGGGGCCGCGAGGCCGATGGGCACCGACGGCAGCAGGCTCCACAGCGCCGCCTCCAGCGGGCTCTTGTCCAGGACCGACTGGATGTACTGGGTCGTGAAGTACGCCGAGCCCATCATGCCGAAGGCCGCCACCAGGTTGAGGGCCATGGCCGGGCTGAAGCCGGGGCGCCGGAACAGCTCCGGTGAGATGAGCGGGGACACCGCCGTGCGCTGACGGTGCACGAACAGCGCGGCGAAGAGCAGCCCGGCCGACATCGCCAGCGCGTACCGCACGTTCCAGCCCTGCGACGCGAGTTCCTTCAGGCCGTAGATCACGGGGAGCACCGCGGCCATGGACAGCGGGACGCTCGGCCAGTCGAAGCGGCCGGGGTGCGGGTTCCTGGACTCCGGCAGGAGGAGCGGGCCGAGGACCAGGAGCATCACCATCGCGGGCAGGTTGACCAGGAAGACCGAGCCCCACCAGAAGTGCTCGACGAGGACGCCGCTCAGCACCGAGCCGAGGGCGATGCCGGCCGTCATCACGCCCGACCACAGGCCGATGGCCTTCGCACGCTGCCCGGGGTCGGTGAACATCGTGCGGACCAGCGCCATCGTGCTGGGCATCAGCGTCGCGCCGCCGATGCCCAGCAGGGCGCGGCCCGCGATCAGGGTCTCGGCGCTGTTCGCGTAGGCCGCCAGCAGGGACGCCGTACCGAAGGCGGCGGCGCCGATCAGCAGGAGCCTGCGGCGGCCGATGCGGTCGCCGAGCGAGCCCATCGTCATCAGCAGTCCCGCCAGTACGAAGCCGTAGATGTCGAAGATCCACAGCTGCTCGGTGGCGGTGGGTTCCAGGTCGGCGCTGATCGCCGGGATCGCGAAGTAGAGGACCGAGACGTCCATCGAGACCAGCAGGAGCGGCAGCATCAGCACGCCGAGAGCGGTCCACTCGCGACGGCCGGCGCGGGCCGGGGGGTGGGGTGTCGTCGTCATGAGCAGGACTGTACGAGCGTCTTAAACGCTTGTCTAGTACGGGCGTTTAATACGCTCGTCTGGACACCGGGGTAGGGTGACGTGCCATGGGACACCGTGAGGATCTGCTGGAGGGCGCCAAGCGCTGCCTGCTGGCGAAGGGCTTCCTGCGCACCACCGCGCGCGACATCGTCAAGGAGTCGGGGACCAACCTGGCGTCCATCGGCTACCACTACGGCTCGAAGGACGCGCTGCTGGCGCGGGCGTACGTCGAGATGGTGGAGGGCATGTCCGACGCCTTCGAGGGCGGCGGCGAACTCCGGGGCGAGCCGGGATCGTTGGAGCGGTTCACCGAGGTGTGGACGAACATCATCGGGACCATGCGGGAGCCCGGCTCGCTCTGGCGCCTCAGCATGGAGATCGTGGCCATGGGGGACCAGCTGCCGGAGGTGCGGGAGCATCTGGCGCGGGCACAGCGCGAGGGGGCGCGCGGGATCGTCACGCTCTTCCACGGAGGTCGCGAGGAGGACATCCCCGAGGAGCGGGTGGACACCCTCGGCTACTTCTACCTCACCCTGATGATGGGCCTGATGGCACAGTGGACCTTCGACCCCGAGAGCGCGCCCGAGGCCGGTCAGCTCGCCGCGGGGCTCCGCCAGGCGATCGAGGGCGCTACCCGGACGTGACGCGCCCCTCGCGCAGCTCGACGACCCGGTCCGCGAAGTGCCGTACGACCGCCCGGTCGTGGCAGATGAACAGGTAGCCGAGGCCCAGGTCGTCCTGGAGGTCGGCGAGCAGGTTCAGCACGCCCGCCCGCACCGACGGGTCGAGTGACGACACCGGCTCGTCCAGGACCAGCAGGCGTGGGCCGGAGGCCAGGGCGCGGGCGATGCCGGCCCGCTGGCACTGGCCGCCGGAGAGTTCGTGCGGCCTGCGGTCGCCGTACGCGGGGTCGAGTCCGACCCGGTCGAGGAGTTCGGCGACCCGGGCGGGGCCGTCGCCGGGATGCCAGCGGCCCTGGACCTTCAGGGGCTCGGCGATGGCGTCCCGGATGCGGTGGCGGGGGCTGAGGGTGCCGTAGGGGTCCTGGAACACCGGTTGCAGGCGAGGGCGCAGCGGACGCAGCTCGCTATCGGAGAGGTTCGTCAGCTCCCGCCCCTCGAAACGCACGTGGCCCGCGGCCGGGCGGCGCAGCTGGAGCACCGCCAGGGCCGTGGAGGACTTGCCGCAGCCTGACGGGCCGCTCAGGGCCAGGGTCTCGCCGGCGTCCAGGGAGAAGGAGACGCCGTCCACGGCGGTGACCGGGCCGTAGCGGACGACCAGGTCCCGCACGTCCAGCAGAAGGTCGTCGCTCATGCGGTCCGGCGCTCCTTCGAGAACAACGCGTGGGCGGGGTGGGGGAGTTGCTCGGCGCGATGGCAGGCGAGCAGACGTCCGTCCAGCTCCCGGGGCTCCGGTTCCGTTGTGCGGCAGACGTCCGCAGCGAGCGGGCAGCGCGGGGCGAAGGCGCAGCCCGGCGGGAGCGCGCCCGGGACGGGCGGGGTCCCCCGCAGGGCGGGCAGGCGCCGGCCGGGCAGCGCGTTGCGGGGGAGCGAGGCCAGCAGGCCGGCCGTGTAGGGGGCCCGGGGGCGGGCCAGCACCTCGTCCGCCGCGCCGAGTTCGGTGAGCCGCCCCGCGTACATGACCAGCACGCGGTCCGCGTGGCCGCCGACGACGTCCATGTCGTGCGTCACCAGGACCAGCGCGGCCCCGACGGCTTCCCGCTGCTCCGCCAGCAGCCGCAGCACCTGGTCGCGCCGCTCCTCGTCGAGAGCGGTGGTGGGCTCGTCGGCGACGACGACGTCCGGTTCGTTGATCGTCGCCATGGCGATCACCGCGCGCTGCCGCATGCCGCCGGAGTACTCGTGCGGATACGCCCGTGCCCGCCGGGCCGCGTCCGGGATGCCGACCCGGTCCAGGGCCGCGACCGCCCGGGCCCGCGCCTCCTTGCGGGACACCCCGGCCACCGACCGTACGGCGGCGGCCAGTTGGTCGCCCACCGGGTGCACCGGGGAGAGCGCGGACAGGGCATCCTGCGGGACCAGGGAGATGCGGCGGCCGCGGTGGGCCGAGAGATCCGGGGTGATCGTCCCGCTCGTGGCCGCGCCGCGCGGCAGCATGCCGAGGAGCGCGCGGGCCGTGAGGGACTTGCCCGCTCCCGACTCGCCGACGACGGCCAGCACCTCGCGCGGGCGGACGTCGAAGGACACGCCGCGCACGGCCTCGACCCCGTCGAAGGCGATCCGCAGCTCGCGCACCGACAGCAGGGGCTCAGACTCCAACGGGGGCCTCCTTCGTGACCGGAGCCGGGGTGTCGCGCCGTGTCCTGCGGCCCCGTGTGAGCCCGGCCCCCGACACCGCGAGACCGGCCAGCAGAGCCAGCGCCACCGCCGGGGCGAGGGCCGCCCACGGGGCGCGTTCCACATACGCGCGGGACTCGTCGAGCAGCAGACCCCACTCGGGAGCCGGTGGCTGCGCGCCCAGACCGAGGAAGCCCAGGGACGCCAGGGCCAGGGCGATGCCCGGCAGCCGCAGCAGGGCGTGCCGGGCGACCGGGGCGGCCACGGACGGCAGGACGTGCCGGGTGAGGATCCAGAACGGGCTCGCCCCGATGGCCCGTTGGGCGGTGAGGAACGCCGACGCGCGCACCTCCTGCACCAGGGCCGCCGCGTGCGCGGACAGGGCCGGCCAGGAGATCAGCGCGACCGCGAGGGCCGCCCCGCCGGTGCCCGGCCCGACGGCCGCGGCGACCAGGATGCCGACGATCACCGGGGGCAGGGCGTTGGCGATGTCCGCCGCGCCCTCCGCGATCCGCGGCAGGAACCCCAGCGCGAGCGCGACCAGCAGGCTCAGCAGGCACACGGCCGCCGCCGTGCCGACCGTGGTGGCGGCGCCGTGGCCCAGCCGGGCGAGCACGTCACGGCCGAGGCCGTCGGTGCCGAGCGGGTGCGTCCACGAGGGCGCGGCCAGCCTGGCCGTGGTGTTCACCGCGTACGGGTCCCGCAGCAGGCCCCAGCCGATGGTCAGGGCCAGGACGGCGAACAGCGCCGCCGGGACCGCGGGATGCGCCCGCACCGGCCGTGCCGGGGGCAGCGCCAGCGAGGCGTCCCGCAGGGCCGGGCCGAGCAGCCGCCGCCGCGCGAACGCCGCCAGCGCGCCCGTGACCAGGCCGAGCGCGAGCAGCCCCAGCACCGAGCCCTGGAGCAGAGGCAGGTCCTGCGACTTGGCCGCGCCGAGCGCGGTACGGCCGATGCCCGGCACGGCGAAGACCGTCTCGACGGCGACCGCGCCACCGGTGAGCCCGACGGCGGCCATGCCGAACTGCGGGACCAGCGGCGGCAGGGCACGCCGCAGCGCCGCACCCGCGATCCGTGCCCGGCTCACCCCGGCGCCCCGCCACAGCTCCACCCACCGCTCGTCGAGCACGGCGGGCAGCGCGTCCGCGACCAGCCGGCCGAGCAGGCCACCCGCCGGGACACCGAGGGCCACGGCGGGCAGGACCATGTTCTCCGGTCCCACCCAGCCCGAGGTCGGCAGCCACCCCAGCCACACCCCGAACAGCAGCAGCGCGACCGTGGCCAGCAGGAACTCGGGCACGGCGGCCAGCATCGCGGCCCACGCCCCGGCCGAGGCCCGGCCCCGCACCAGCACCGGCGCGATCAGCGCGCACGCCAGCAGCACCGCGACGCCGAGCGAGGCGCCCATCAGCGCCAGCGACACCTGGAGCCCGGAGACCACGGAGGGCAGGACCTCGGTGCCCGACACCCAGGAGGTGCCGAGGTCGCCGTGCAGCAGGTCGGAGGCCCAGCCCCCCAGCAGGGACAGCGGCCCGGCGTCCAGGCCGAGGTCCCGGCGTACGGACTCCAGGGCTTCCTCGGTGGGGTCCTGCTCGGCGGAGCGGGCGCGCAGCACAGCCAGCGCCGGGTCCCGGCCGGAGAGCCAGGGCAGCAGGCCGACGGCGGCCAGGACGGCGATCAGACAGCACAAGCGGGTCAGCGCGGCGGCACCGGCCAACCGCCTTGTACGGGACCTCACTTGACGTGGGTGTCTGCCGTGACGAGCTCCCGCTCGCGCGGGTCGTGGGCGGCGCCGGTGACGCCCGCGGCGTCGCCCTGGATCACCCGCTCGTGCAGCATCGGCACGGCCGCGTCGGCGCCGAGCACGGCGGCCTCGGCGGCGATGACGGCGGCCCGGCGCGGGTCACCGGTCCTGGTCTCGCCGGCCTTCTTCAAGGCCTTGTCGACGGCCGGGTCGGCCAGCTGGGCGATGTTGAAGGAGCCGTCGGAGGCGAAGTCGCTGTAGAGATAGGCGGCCGGGTCGCCGGAGTCGAGGACGGTGGCGCGGGAGAGGATGAACGCGTCGAACTCGCCCGCCAGCGCGTCGGACTCGATGTTGGCGTACTCGCGCACGTCGAGCTTCACCTTGAACCCGGCCTTCTGCAGCTGCTGTTGCAGCGCCGCGGCGACCTCGGGCAGCTCGGCGCGGTCGGTGAAGGTGCCGATGGTGATCGTCCTGCCGCCCGGGTCGCCCGCCGCGGCCCGCTTCACCGGCTTGCGCAGCTCCGCGGCCCACGGCAGGGCGGGGCCGAGCAGCCCCTCGGCGACGTCGGCACGCCCCTCGTACACGCCCTTCACGATCGACTCGGCGTCGATCGCCTCACGGGCCGCCGCCCGCAGCCCGGCGTCCTTGAAGGCGCCCTTCTCGGTGTTGAGGTACAGGGTGTTGGTGCGCGGCATGGGCACCTCGGTGATCAGGTCCTGGTCCAGGACCGCCGCCTGCGAGACCGGGACCGCCTCGACGATGTCGGCCTCGCCACTGCGCAGGGAGGCCGCGCGGGCGGTGCCGTCGGGCACGAACCGCACGTCGATCCCGGGGGCCTTGGCCTTCTTCCCCCAGTAGCGGTCGTAGCGGTCCAGGGCGGCGGAGGCGGTGCCGTTGACCTTCGTGAGCTCGAAGGGCCCGGTGCCCGCGCCGACGGGGTCGACCGTCTTCCCCCGGTAGGCCCTGGCGGCCAGGATCGACAGCTGCGGGGAGCTGAGCCGCTGCGGGACCAGGGGGTCCTCGGTGGCGGTGGTGACGGTGACCTTGTTCCCGTCGGCCTTCGCGGTCAGGTCCACCCCGTCGAGGATGCGGGGCTTGGGAGAGGCCGCGGCGGCCTTGGTGAGGGAGTTGACGACGGCTTCGGCGGTGAGCTTCGTGCCGTCGTGGAAGGTGACGCCGTCGCGCAGGGTGAAGGTCCAGCTCGGGCCCGACTGGGTCCACTCGGTGGCGAGCGCGGGCCGGGCGTCGCCGTCCGCGTCCAGCTTCACCAGGGTCTCCGCCGTCGACCAGCGCGACAGTTTGAAGGCGTCGTCCGACAGCGGGGACAGGGCCGAGCGGGGCGGCTGCATCATGGCGACGCGTATGCGCTTCCCTCCCGCCCCGGAGTCGTCCGTGGCCGACTGCCCGCCGGCGAAGCAGCCGGTGAGCAGGGCGGAGGCCGCGGTCAGGGCGGTGAGGGGGACGAGACGGGCGGGGACGCGCACGGGGCACTCCGGGTAAAGGGGTGGTCAAGAGAGCGGTTGCGCCGACCTTAGCATTGACAATCGTTTTCAACAATTGAGGATGGGATCACAAGGGAGTGCGGACGACCGACTCGATGGCGGAGGCGGCGTCGGAGAAGCTCCGGGTGGGGCGGTGGAGGGTGCCGGGCCAGGGGCGCCCGGCCGACACCCAGACGCTGTGGGCGCCGATGGCCGCGGCGCCGCCGATGTCGGCGTGCGGGGAGTCGCCGATCACCCAGGCGGCGTCGAGGGTGGAGCCGACGGCGGCGGCAGCGGCGTGGAAGATCTCCGGCGCGGGCTTCTTGTGGCCGACCGCCTCGGAGACGACCCAGCCGTGGGTCAGCTGGTCCAGGCCGGTGTTCCGGATCTTCGCCTCCTGCTGTGCGGTACGGCCGTTGGTGACGATGGCCAGGGTCCAGCCGCCGGTGACCGCCCGGCCGAGCGCGGTGCGCGTGGGGCCGTCCAGGACGACGCGGTCGGCCGCGCCCCGGTCGAGGAAGGAACGGACGGCCTCCTGACCGACGCCGTACCGGCTGCCCATGGCCCGGGCGACCTCATGGCGGGGGGTGTATCCGCTCGCGTCGAGGGCCATCACCCACTCGACGTCGTGCGGGGGCAGCGCATGCCCGGCGAGGAACGCCGTCACCGCGCCGCGGAACGCCGCGTCCCGGTCGATCAGGGTGTTGTCGAGGTCGAGCAGCAGCAGGGGCACGGGCGGGCCGGTCCTTCAGAGTCGGTGTGCCTTCAGGGCCATGTGCAGCAGCAGGCGGTCCTCGCCGTCGTCCAGGTCAAGGCCGGTGAGCTTCTCGATCCGGGACAGGCGGTAGTACAGGGTCTGGCGGTGGATGCCCAGCTCGGCGGCGGCCCGGGCGGCCTGGCCGGCGCAGTCCAGGTAGACCTCGGCGGTCCGGGCGAGTTCGTGGTGGACCGGCGTGAGCAGCGTGCGGGCGACGGGGTCGTGGGCGACCTCCGGGGGCAGAGCCGTGAGTAGCCGGAACGGCCCGATCGACGCCCACTGCGCGACCGGCCCGAACCGCGCCTCGGCCAGTGCCGCCCGGGCGGCCGCCGACGCCTCCGCCCAGGCGGTCACCAGGTCGGTGAGGCCGGAGCGGGGGGTGGCGACACCGGCGGCGGGCCCGGCTGCGCCTGCTCTGCTCGCGGTGCCTGCTCTGCTCGCGGTGCCTGCTCTGCTCGCGGTGCCTGTTCCGCTTGCGGTGCCTGTTCCGCTTGCGGTGCCTGTTCCGCTTGCCGTGCCCGCCGCACCCGCGGTGCCCGTGGAGGAGCCGTCCGTGCCGCCGGTGGTGTTTCCGCCCGGGCCGCTGCCGCCCGCCCCCCGCGCGGCCGCGCTCCACGCGCCGCTTCCCCCTCGCGCCCGCTCCAGCAGTCGCCCCGCCGCCGTCGTCGCCGGGGTGAGGACGTCCGGGGAGCGCAGGCGGATCAGGAGCGCCAGGCACTGGGCCGTCGCGCCCCACGGCAACGTGCACAGTGCCGTCGCGCCCGGCATCGTGCGGACCGACGGCGCGTCGTCCGGGTCGGCCGAGGGCCAGGGGGCGACGCAGACCACCGTGTGCGGGCCGTCGGCGCGGGAACCGAGGGCGGTGCGGAGCTCCGCGATCGCCATGTCGCTCTGCCAGCCGGGCTCGGCGGTGAGCACCGCCCGCAGTTCGCGGCTGAGGTCGGCGCCGTGCTGGGCCTCGTCCGCGAGGAGGGCGCCGATGCGGGCCGTGACCCGCATGGCGGCGTCGAGCCGGGGTTCGCCCGGGCCGGGATCGTCGTCCAGGAGCCATACGTAGCCGTGCACCACGCCCCGGTGGCGTACGGGGAGGCAGATCCGGCCCCGGTAGACCCCGGCCTCCGGTGTCGGGGGGATACGGACCGGGCCCGTCGCCCGGGTGATGCCGAAGCCCTCGAACCACGCCCGGACCGCCGCGGTCGAGCGGCGGGTGAGGATCGAGCGGGTGCGCACCGGGTCCAGGGCCGACGGGTCGAGGTCGCCCTCACTGTCGTACGCACCGAAGGCGATCAGCTCGAAGTCCCGGTTCTCCAAGGTCGCGGGTGCGCCGAGCAGCTCCGAGATCTCGTCGACCAGCTCCTCGTAGTCGCCCCTGTGTTCCGACGTCACCCGGGCATTGTCGCGCACTTCCCGGACCCCTTCATACATCTGTCTGAGATCTGCGGCACGAATGCGTGACAGCTGTCGATGGCCGACGATCGGAGGGATCCTTAGGTTTCACGGTGGTTCTCCGTGCCGTACCCGACGCATCATCCGCGAGAGGTCCGGCCTTCACGTTGCTTGTGCTCTGGAGGTGCCCCGTGCTGGGTCCCGTGATTCTCGCCGCGTCACGCAGCGACCGGATGCGACGCCTGATCTCGGCGGCCCCGGTGACCAAGCAGGTCGTCGACCGCTTCATCCCGGGCGAGGACGTCGACGACATCGTCCCCGTCGTCCGGGATCTCGCGGACAACGGCCTCGAACTGACGATGGACGTCGTCGGCGAGGACATCACCAACCCCGCGCAGGCCGCCGCCGCCCGGGACGCCTACCTGGAGCTCGTCGACCGCCTCAAGCCGCTGGAGCTCGGCACCCGTGCCGAGATGTCGGTGAAGCTGTCGATGTTCGGGCAAGCGCTGGAGGGCGGCCACGAGCTGGCCCTGAGCAACGTCCGCCCGGTCGTCGAGGCCGCCGCCGAGATCGGCACCACGGTCACGCTCGACGCCGAGGACCACACCACCCTCGACTCGATGTTCGCCATCCACGAGGAGCTGCGGAAGGACTTCCCGCAGACCGGCTGCGTCATCCAGGCCTACCTGTTCCGCACCGAGGCCGACGCCCGCCGCCTCGCCGAGAGCGGCAGCCGGGTCCGCCTGGTCAAGGGCGCCTACAAGGAGCCGGCCTCGGTCGCGTACCAGGACAAACATGAGATCGACCGGGCGTATGTTCGTATTCTGCGCACGTTGATGGAGGGGACGGGGTACCCGATGATCGGGTCCCACGACCCGCGCCTGATCGCGATCGGCCAGGAACTCGCCCACCAGGCCGGGCGCAAGCTCGACGAGTACGAGTTCCAGATGCTCTACGGCATCCGCACCGACGAGCACCTGCGGCTGGCCGCCGAGGGCCACCGGATGCGCGTCTACACCGCGTACGGCACCGACTGGTACGGCTACTTCATGCGCCGTCTCGCGGAGAAGCCGGCCAACCTGCGCTTCTTCGCCCGCTCGATGCTCACCAAGGGCTGACGGCCCTTCTCAGGGCGAGAGCCCTTGAAGGGCCTGGAGCCCGTCAAGGGCCGAGACCGACACACCGCTCAGTAAGGAGTTACGGAAAACATGGACGCTGTGACCCAGGTCCCCACCCCCGTCAACGAGCCGGTGCACGGCTACGCCCCCGGCTCGCCCGAGCGGGCCCGGCTGGAGGCCAAGCTGAAGGAGCTGGCCGACAACCCCGTCGACCTGCCCTGCACCATCGGCGGCGAGAAGCGGATGGGCGGCGGCGAGGCCTTCCAGGTCGTCCAGCCGCACAACCACAAGGCCGTGCTCGGCACCTACCGCAACGCCACGCAAGCGGACGCCCAGGACGCCATCGACGCGGCCCTGGCCGCCGCCCCCGCCTGGCGTGCGATGTCCTTCGACGACCGCGCGGCGATCATCCTGCGCGCCGCCGAGCTGCTGTCCGGCCCGTGGCGCGAGACGCTCGCCGCCTCCACCATGCTCGGTCAGTCCAAGACCGCCCAGCAGGCCGAGATCGACACGCCCTGCGAGCTGATCGACTTCTGGCGGTTCAACGTCTCCTACGCCCGCAACCTCCTCGCCGAGCAGCCCCCGGCGAACTCCCCGGGCGTGTGGAACCGTCTGGACCACCGCCCGCTGGAGGGCTTCGTCTACGCGGTGACGCCCTTCAACTTCACCGCCATCGCGGGCAACCTCCCGACGGCCCCGGCCCTGATGGGCAACGTCGTCGTCTGGAAGCCGTCCCCGACGCAGACCCACGCAGCCGTGCTGCTGATGCAGCTGCTGGAGGAGGCCGGTCTGCCCAAGGGCGTCATCAACCTCGTCACCGGTGACGGCATCGAGGTCTCCAAGGTCGCCCTGGTCCACCGCGACCTGGCCGGCATCCACTTCACCGGCTCGACCCCCACCTTCCAGTACCTGTGGAAGACGGTCGGCAACAACATCGAGAAGTACCGCACCTACCCCCGCCTCGTCGGCGAGACCGGCGGCAAGGACTTCCTCGTCGCCCACCCGTCGGCCGACCCGGCGATCCTGAAGACGGCGTTCACCCGCGGCGCCTTCGAGTTCCAGGGCCAGAAGTGCAGCGCCACCTCCCGGGCGTACATCCCGGCCTCGATCTGGAACTCCGGCTTCAAGGAGGAGCTGGCCGCCGAGGTCGACGGCATCAAGATGGGTGACGTCACCGATCTGTCGAACTTCATCGGCGCCGTCATCGACGAGCGTGCCTTCGCCAAGAACAAGGCCGCCATCGACCGCGCCAAGGAGGACGCCTCCTGCACGATCGTCGCGGGCGGCACCTACGACGACTCCGAGGGCTGGTTCGTGCGCCCGACCGTCATCGAGTGCACCGACCCGGAGAACGAGGTCTTCCGCACCGAGTACTTCGGCCCGATCATCGCCGTGCACGTCTACGAGGACGACAAGTACGACGAGATGCTGACCCAGATGGAGTCCGTCTCCGACTACGCCCTGACCGGCTCGGTCATCGCGAACGACCGCGCGGCGGCGGCCTACACCGCCGACAAGCTCCGCTACGCGGCCGGCAACTTCTACATCAACGACAAGTCGACCGGCGCCGTCGTCGGCCAGCAGCCCTTCGGCGGCGGCCGTGCTCCGGCACCAACGACAAGGCCGGCGCCCCGCAGAACCTGATGCGCTGGACCCTGACCCGCGCCATCAAGGAGACGCTGGTCCCGCCGACGGACTACACGTACCCGCACATGGGCTGACACCCCCCGGGTGAACCGACGGGCCAGGTCGAAAAGACCTGGCCCGTCGGCATGTCCGGGGAAAGACTGGGCCGATGAGCATCCGAGTGCGCACCGCCCACACCGCCGATCTGACCCCCGCCGAACTCGATGCCGTGCGCGGCCTGCTGGACGCCGCGTTCGAGGGGGACTTCGGTGACGAGGACTGGGACCACGGACTCGGCGGCATGCACGCCCTCGTGCACGACGACTCCGGGCTCGCCGCGCACGGGGCGGTCGTGATGCGCCGGGTGCGGCACGGCGGGCGGTGGCTGCGGGCCGGTTACGTCGAGAACGTCGCCGTGCGCTCCGACGCCCGGCGCGGCGGCCTCGGTGGGCGGGTCATGGCGGAGCTGGAACGTGTCGTCGACCGCGCCTACGACCTCGGCGCCCTGTCCGCGAGCGACGACGGGGCCCGGCTCTACACCTCCCGCGGCTGGGAGCCGTGGACCGGTCGGGTGCACGCCCTCAGTCCGCGGGACGGCATCGTCCGGCTGCCGGACGAAGAGGGCAGCACCTACGTCCGTACCGCCCTGGCCGGCTCCCTCGACCCCGCGCACGAGCTGGTCTTCGACTGGCGCGACGGCGACGTGCTCTAGAAATCACCGCAGGTCAGGCCAGTGTGATCCAGTCCACCGTCTCAGATAGTAGGAAGTCCGAGTAATTGTGGAGACAGACGCTCCGCGCTCCCTTAGCTTTGTAGAAGCCGAACGTCTCGCTCGACCAAGCGAATGGCGGTCGTGAGCCGGGCCCCCGTGCAGGCAACCCCTGCGGCACCGCTCCCCGCCCTTTCCGGCGTCTCGTATCCCTCCCTGTGCACTCCGTGCTGTCGAAGGAGTCGATTTCCCATGGCCGAGACGACCGTCCGCCGCCGAGTCCGTCACCTCTCCCGTACGACCGAGTCCGACCGTAAGAACGCCGCCGCCGCGCTCCAGCGCGCCCTGGACCGCAGGGACAACGGCGGATCCAGCGGCCACTGAGCCGCAGCCGCAACAGGACCGGGAGCCGCCCGACGAGGAGCGGTGCGGGGTCTCACGCCCCGCGCCGCACCTCGAAGTGGTCGATCCGCTCACCGCTCGACGCCAGCGCCGACACCTTCAGCTTCGGCCTGGCGCCGCTGACCGCCTCCACCGAGAGGAACGAGAAGCCGCGGTAGCGCACCCGTGACCACTGCGCCGACTCCTCCTTGGTGTCCCGGGACTTGGTCCAGCGGAACGTGGTGACCGGCTCGTGGTCGGCGGTGTTCCCCTCGTAGCTCTCCTTCACGCCGTCGGGGAAGCCGTACAGCTCCTTGCCGCCGCCGCCCGCGGTGACGTACACGATCCCGTCCCGCCGCGGATCCGTCGCCCCGCCGACCGGCACCGGCCGGCCCACCTCGCCGTTCCGGATGGCGTCCGTCCGCTCGTAGACGTGGTTGTGCCCGTTGATCACCAGGTCCACCTCGTGCCGGGCGAACAGCGGCAGCCACTCGGCACGCACCCCGCCGTCCGAGGCGTGCGTGGACGTCGAGTACGCGCAGTGGTGGAAGAAGACGACGATGAAGTCGACGTCCTTCGAGGACCGCAGCTCGCCGAGCTTGCCGTCCAGCCACTTCGTCTGCCGCCCCTCCGTGTGACCGAAGTTGGCGGGGATCTCGTACGACACGTCGTTCGCGTCCAGCGCGACCACGCCCACGTTGCCGTACGTGAAGGCGTACACGCCCGGTGCCGTACGCGCGTCGAAGCCGCTGTCCGGCAGGGAGAACCGGGCGAGCTGGCCGCCGTAGCCGTCCGGTGAGTACCAGGCCTCCATGTCGTGGTTGCCGGTCGTCACCATCCACGGCACCGACCGGGCCACCGGCTCGGTCTGCTTCAGGAACCGGTCCCACTGGCCCGCGTCGAAGACGTCCGACTCCTTGCCCTTGCCGGTCGGGTCGGCGTAGCAGATGTCGCCAGCGTGCAGATGGAAGGCTGGCTCGCGGCGCAGCAGCGTACGGTCGTTGAGGGCCGCCTCGTCGCCCACCCCCTGGTCGCCGAACGCCGTGAACACGAACCTCTTTGGAGGGCGCGCGGGTGCCGTGCGGAAAGAGGTGACGGTCCTCCGGTGCCGCGGGGAGGCCGGGTCGAAGCCCTCGTGGCCGACGCCGTAGTAGTACGTCGTGTCCGGGCGCAGGCCGTCCAGCGCGGCGTGCAGGTAGTACTGGTCGACCGCAGCCCGGATGCCCTTCAGCTCCGGGGTGTGCAGGTCGCGCAGCTCCGCCTCGACCTTGCGGCCGAGGTCGTCCGGGCGCAGGCCCACCCGGACGTAGGGCTTCCGCACCGCGAGCGGCACCTGCCAGGAGATCCGCATCTGGGTCTTCGGGTCGGCGCCGAACGCCAGATGGCGGCCGAAGGGCGTGATGAGGGAGCCGGGCGCCTCCGAGGTGCCGGGCGACGGGCTCCCCGCCGTCGTGGCGCCGCCCTGCCCGGACCGGGAGCCGGAACCGGAGCAGCCGGTCAGCAGCCCGCCCGCCACCGCGCCCGCGGTCACCAGGGTGCGCCGCCGCGACAGTCGCGTCCGCAGGTACTCGTGCTGCTCCGCCATGCTCATCCGGCGGGCGAGCTCGGGCGGGATGCCGAAGTGGGGGATCTCCATGTCCAGTGAACTTCCCAGCGGCGGCCAACGTCCCCGCCACGTACGGGTGAACGCAAGCCGACGGACGCGTGCCGTCCCCCGGACGGGTACCGTCCTGCTGTCCGCATCACGGACACCCCGTGTCATTCCATGGGACGAGGAGTAGGGTGCCCGCATGTCTCGCAGCATCAATCTCGCAGTGATCCCCGGTGACGGCATCGGCCAGGAGGTCGTGGCCGAAGGTCTGAAGGTCCTCTCCGCCGTCCTTCCGCAGGATGTGAAGCTGGAGACCGAGGAGTACGACTTCGGTGCCCGGCGCTACCACGCCACCGGTGAGACCCTCACCGACGCCGACCTCGACGCCCTGAAGCGGCACGACGCCATCCTGCTCGGCGCGATCGGCGACCCGTCCGTGCCGTCCGGCGTCCTGGAGCGCGGCTTCCTGCTCAAGCTCCGCTTCGCCTTCGACCACCACGTCAACCTGCGTCCGTCGAAGCTCCTGCCGGGTGTCGCCACCCCGCTCGCGGGTGAGCCGGAGATCGACTTCGTCGTGGTCCGCGAGGGCACCGAGGGCCCCTACACGGGCAACGGCGGCACGATCCGCAAGGGCACCGAGCATGAGGTCGCCACCGAGGTCTCCGTGAACACGGCCTTCGGTGTCGAGCGCGTGGTGCGGGACGCCTTCGCCCGGGCCCAGGCCCGCCCGCGCAAGAAGCTGGCGCTGATCCACAAGAACAACGTGCTGACCTTCGCCGGTCACCTGTGGACCAACATCTTCAACCAGGTGGCCGAGGAGTTCCCCGAGGTCACCACCGAGTACATGCACGTGGACGCGGCGACGATCTACCTCGTCACGCAGCCCGAGCGCTTCGACGTGATCGTCACCGACAACCTCTTCGGCGACATCGTCACCGACCTCGCCGCGGCCGTCTCCGGCGGCATCGGCGTCGCCGCCTCCGGCAACATCAACCCCGCCGGGGACTTCCCCTCGATGTTCGAGCCCGTGCACGGCTCGGCCCCGGACATCGCCGGCCAGGGCAAGGCCGACCCGACCGCCACCGTGCTGTCCGTCGCCCTGCTGCTGCGCCACCTCGGCTACGAGGCGGAGGCCGCCCGCATCGACGACGCGGTCGCCGCCGACCTCTCGGAGCGCACCGGCAAGCCCGCCCGCTCCACCTCGGAGATCGGCGACGCGCTCGCCGTACGCGTAGCCGGCTGACCCGCCGCTGCACACCGCAAGCCGCCGGGTCGCATCAGCGCCCGGCGGCTTCCGCATGTTCCCGCCGGGTGCCACCATCGACCACCGTGCCGCAATCACCCCGTTCCTCCCGCCGCCGCCCCCGGGCGATAATCGAACGCGAGGCCGCGGAATGAGGGAATGCTCGGACGTCCTAGCACTGGTCACCATCAGAGCAGTACCGAGCGCGGCCCGTCACTACAACCGGTGAAGGACATCAACCCATGACGACGCCCACGATCGAGCTCAAGCCCTCCGCCAACCCGCTGTCCGCCGCGGAACGCGAGGGCATCCTGGCCAACCCCGGGTTCGGCCGCCACTTCACCGACCACATGGTGACGATCAAGTGGACGGAAGGCCGTGGCTGGCACGACGGCCAGCTCGTGCCGTACGCGCCGATCTCCCTCGACCCCGCCACCACGGTCCTGCACTACGCCCAGGAGATCTTCGAGGGCCTGAAGGCCTACCGCCAGCCCGACGGCTCCGTCGCCACCTTCCGCCCCGAGAAGAACGCCGAGCGGTTCCAGCGCTCCGCCCGCCGGCTCGCGATGCCCGAGCTGCCGGTCGAGACGTTCATCGAGGCGTGCGACGCCCTGGTGCGGCAGGACAAGGCGTGGGTGCCGGCGCACGGCGGCGAGGAGTCCCTCTACCTGCGCCCGTTCATGATCGCCACCGAGGTCGGGCTGGGTGTGAAGCCGGCCAACGAGTACCTGTTCCTGGTGATCGCCTCCCCGGCCGGGGCGTACTTCCCCGGTGGTGTGAAGCCGGTCTCCATCTGGGTCTCCGAGGACCGCGTCCGCGCCGTCCCCGGCGGCATGGGCGACGCGAAGACGGGCGGCAACTACGCGGCGTCCCTGCTCGCGCAGGCCGAGGCCGCGACGAAGGGCTGCGACCAGGTCTGCTACCTCGACGCCGTGGAGCACACGTGGGTCGAGGAGCTGGGCGGCATGAACCTGTACTTCGTGTACGGCGACAAGATCGTGACGCCCTCGCTCACCGGCTCGATCCTGGAGGGCGTCACCCGCGACTCCCTGCTCGCCGTCGCCCGTGACCTCGGGTACGAGGCGGAGGAGGGCCGCATCTCGGTCGACCAGTGGCAGCGGGACTCGGAGAACGGCTCGCTGACGGAGGTCTTCGCCTGCGGTACGGCCGCTGTGATCACCCCGGTCGGTACGGTGAAGCGGGCCGGGGCGGAGTGGAAGCAGAGCGGGGGAGAGCCGGGCGAGGTCACGCTGCGGCTGCGCCAGGCGCTGCTGGACATTCAGCGGGGTACGGCCTCGGACGCCCACGGCTGGATGCACCGACTGGGCTGATGCGCCCCGGCCCCCCGGGGGCTCCGCCCCCGGGCCCCCGGACCTATCCCACCCACCGCCCGAATCAGTCGGACACAGATGCCGGTGCAGGGGCCTCGACCCCGGGTTCCGTCGACACCGAACCCGGGGCCGTCAGCGCGTACGCCACCCCTCCCACCACCCCCGACAGCAGGAAACTGCAGTCCACCCCGCCCGTGAGGGACAGCAGCGGTCCCTCGTACGACGGCAGGGACACCGCCAGGACGCCGACAGTCGCGCCGGCCGCCCAGGAGGCGGTCGCCGGGACGTTCCACCCGGCGCGGTACCAGTAGACGCCGCCCCGGGCGCGGCGGTTGAAGACCTGGAGGGCGTCCGCGTCGTAGACCCCGCCGCAGCGGGCGAAGCCGATCAGGGTGATGACGGCCCACGGCGTGCCGATGGCGGTCAGGAGCAGCACGAAGGACGTCATCGCGTCCTGCGCGGTCGAGTAGTAGTGCCCGGCGAAGACACAGGCCGTGGCAACGGCCGCCACCACGTACGTCGCCCGAGCCCGGGAGGCGCGCGGCAGGATCGCGTCCAGGTCGAGGCCCATCGAGTAGAGCATCAGCCCCGCGTTGCCGACCGACCCGGCCGAGGCCGCGAGGAGCAGCGGCACGAGGTACCAGGACGGGGCCGCGTCCACCAGCGGGCCCGCGTAGTCCAGGGCCGCCCCGGCCGCGTACGCCGTGAACGTGCCGAACAGCTGCGGCACCAGCAGGCCCAGCATCAGCCCCAGCCAGGTCGCGTGCAGCACCCGGCGGGAGGAGTGGCGGACCGGGGAGATGTAGCGGGTGTAGTCGCCGAGCAGCGTGATGAACGCGACCGGCCCGGACAGCCCGGCGGCCACGGCCGCGAGCAGCCAGGTGGGCCAGAACCCGCCCAGCAGATAGCCGCCGGCCTCCGGCAGCGCGGCGGTGGTGAAGGCGGGGGCGTAGGCGAATACGCCCAGCGCCAGCAGGGCCGTCATGCCGAACGCCAGCACCCGTGACATCGCCAGCAGTACCCGGTAACCGTAGACGGCGCCCGCGACGGTGGCGGCGGCGAGCAGCCCGTAGACGATGCCGTAGGACACTCCGCCCTGCGGCAGCCCCGCCAGCCGGCCCAGCAGGCTCACCATCACGTCGCCGCCGATCCACACGGTCAGCGCCGTGTAGCCGAGGGCCAGCAGCAGCCCGACCACCGAGCCGACCAGCCGCCCGCGGACCCCGAACTGGGCGCCGGAGGAGGTCGACAGGTTGGTGCCGGTGCGCAGCGACACCAGGGCCAGCGGGGCCGTGAACAGCACACCCACCACCGTGCCCGCGAGCACCGCGCTGACCGACGACCACCAGTCCAGGCCGAAGGACGGCGGCAGCCAGCCGAAGACGATCACGCCCAGGCAGAGGTTGGACCCGAGCAGGATCGAGACGAGATCCCGCGGCCCGCTGGTGCGTTCCTCCTCGGGGATGGTGTCGACTCCGCGCTGTTCGATCGGCATGCTGTCTCCCTCGGTTAGAGCGACGTTCAATGTGATGTGCTTGGTGCATCGTCGTCAACCTTTTGGCCGCAGGAAATTTGTGTTTAGAGTGTTGCTCTAAATGGAGGGAGTGACATGCGGCTGACCCCGACCGAACGCGACCGGCTGCTGCTCTTCGGCGCCGCCGAGCTGGCCCGCGCTCGCAGGGCCAGGGGCCTGAGGCTCAACGTCCCCGAGGCCACCGCGCTCATCGCCGACACGGTGTGCGAGGCCGCCCGGGACGGCGCCCGGCTCACCGAGGCGATCGAGCGGGCGCGGGCGGTGCTCGGGCCGGACGACGTGCTGCCCGGTGTCCCCGACGTCGTCACCGAGGTGCACGTCGAGGCCGTCTTCGACGACGGCTCGCGGCTCGCGGTCGTCTCCGACCCCATCGGGGGCGGCTCGGGGCCGGACGCCCCGGGCGCCCTGCTGCCCGGGCCCGGGCACCCCGAGCCCGAGCCGGCCGTACGGCTGACCGTCACGAACACCGCGACCGTGCCCGTCTCGGTGACCTCCCACTTCCACTTCTTCGAGGCCAACCCGCGGCTGGACTTCGACCGCGGCCGGGCCTACGGCATGCGGCTCGCCGTGCCCGCGGGGTCCTCCGTGCGGTTCGGGCCGGGAGAGGGCGCCGAGGTCGGCCTGGTGCCGATCGGGGGCGAGCGGATCGCCATCGGGTTCGCCGGGCTCGTCGACGGGCCGCTGGACGCGCCGGGCGCCAAGGAGGAGGCCCTGAGACGGGCCGCCGCCTGCGGCTACCTCGGCGTACCGGAAACAGCACCCGATCGGGAGGCCGAGCGATGAGCCGCCCAGGAGGCCACCCCGCCGAGGCCCGCCGCCTCACCCCGTACGAGTACGCCGCCACCCACGGGCCCCGCGCCGGAGACCGCATCCGGCTCGGCGACTCGGGGCTGGTCGTCGAGGTCGAGTCCGACTCCCAGCGCCCCGGCGACGAGTTCCTCGCCGGATTCGGCAAGACCGCCCGTGACGGGCTGCACCTGAAGGCCGCCGCGGTCCGGGAGACCTGTGACGTCGTGGTCAGCAACGTCGTCGTGATCGACGCCGTGCAGGGCATCCGGAAGGTGTCCATCGGCATCCGCGAGGGCCGGATCTGCTCGATCGGGCGGGCCGGCAACCCCGACACCCTCGACGGGGTCGACGTCGTCGTCGGCACGGGCACCTCGATCGTCTCCGGCGAGGGCCTCATCGCCACCGCCGGGGCCGTCGACACCCACGTCCACCTGCTGTCGCCGCGGGTCATGGAGGCCTCGCTCGCCTCCGGCGTCACCACGATCATCGGGCAGGAGTTCGGGCCCGTGTGGGGCGTCGGCGTCAACTCGCCCTGGGCGCTGCGCCACGCGTTCGGCGCCTTCGACGCCTGGCCGGTCAACATCGGCTTCCTGGCCCGGGGTTCCTCCTCCCGCCCGGCGCCTCTCGTGGAGGCCCTCGCCGAGGGAGGGGCCAGTGGCTTCAAGGTGCACGAGGACATGGGCGCCCACACCCGCGCCCTGGACACCGCCCTGCGCGTCGCCGAGGAGCACGACGTCCAAGTCGCCTTGCACAGCGACGGGTTGAACGAGTGCCTGTCGGTGGAGGACACCCTGCGCGTGCTGGAGGGCCGGACCATCCACGCCTTCCACATCGAGGGCTGCGGCGGCGGGCACGTCCCCAACGTCCTGAAGATGGCCGGCGTGCCGAACGTCATCGGCTCCTCCACCAACCCGACCCTGCCCTTCGGCCGGGACGCCGTCGCCGAGCACTACGGCATGATCGTCTCGGTCCACGACCTGAAGACCGACCTGCCGGGCGACGCCGCCATGGCCCGCGACCGCATCCGGTCCGCCACCATGGGCGCCGAGGACGTCCTGCACGACCTGGGCGCCATCGGCATCACCTCGTCGGACGCGCAGGGCATGGGGCGCGCGGGCGAGACGGTCCGCCGTACGTTCGCCATGGCCGGGAAGATGAAGGCCGAGTCCGGCGCCTCCGACGACCACCACGACAACGAGCGCGTCCTGCGCTACCTGGCCAAGCTGACCATCAACCCCGCCCTCGCGCACGGGCTTTCGCACGAGGTCGGGTCCATCGAGAACGGCAAGCTCGCCGACCTCGTGCTGTGGCGGCCCGAGTACTTCGGTGCCAAACCGCAACTGGTGCTGAAGGCCGGCTTTCCGGCGTACGGCGTGACCGGCGACCCGAACGCGGCGACCGACACCTGCGAACCGCTCGTCCTCGGACCGCAGTTCGGCGCGCACGGGGCGACACCGGCCGAGATATCGGTGGCGTTCGTCGCGCAGGCCGCGCTCGACCAGGGGCGCGACACCCTGCCGACCCGGCGCCGCAGGGTCGCCGTGCGCGGCACCCGCGGCATCGGCCCGGCCGACCTGCGCCGCAACTCCCGTACCGGAGCCGTCGACGTCGACCAGCGCACCGGCCTCGTCACCCTCGACGGCGAGCCGCTGCGCTCCGAACCCGCCGAGTCCGTCTCCCTCAACCGTCTCTACTTCCTCTGAGGATCAACGATGTCCGCAGCCGCCGACGGCTTCCGCATGCCCGCCGAGTGGGTTCCGCACGAGCGGACCTGGATGGCCTGGCCGGGCCCGAACCCGACCTTCGACGACCCCGAGGACCTGGCCGCCGCCCGGATCGCCTGGGCGTCGGTCGCCCGAGCGGTGCGCCGCTTCGAACCGGTGACGGTGGTGTGCGGACCCGGGCAGGCCGCCGAGGCCACCGCGCTCCTCGGCCCGGGCGTCGACATCGTGGAACGCGACCTCGACGACGCCTGGATGCGCGACATCGGCCCCACCTTCCTGATCGACGGGAAGGGGGGACTGGGCGCCGTCGACTGGACGTTCAACGGCTGGGGCGCCCAGAAGTGGGCCCGCTGGGAGCACGACGCGAAGATCGCCGGGCACGTCGCCGGACTCGCCGGGGCACGGACGTACGCCTCGAAGCTCGTCAACGAGGGCGGGGCGATCCATGTCGACGGTGAGGGAACGGTCCTGCTCACCGAAACCGTCCAGCTCGGCCCGGAGCGCAACCCCGGCTGGTCCCGCGAGCAGGCGGAGGCCGAGATCCACGCGCAGCTCGGCACCCGCAAGGTTATCTGGCTGCCGCGCGGCCTGACCGGCGACTACCCTCCCCACGGCTTCGGCACCCTCGGGCACGTGGACATCGTCGCGGCCTTCGCCCGCCCGGGCGTCGTCGTGGCGCATTCCCAGCCGGACCCGGCCCACCCCGACCACGAGGTGACCCGGGAGGTCATCGGCCTGCTGAAGTCGCAGACGGACGCGCGCGGGCGGCGCCTGGAGGTCGTCGAGGTCCCCGCCCCGACCGTCCTGGAAGCCGACGGCCACTGGGCCGACCACTCCTACATCAACCACTACCTCTGCAACGGCGGCGTGGTCCTGTGCGGCTTCGACGACCCGCGTGACGAGATCGCGGCCGGCATCTTCCGCCGCCTCTTCCCCGAGCGGACCGTGACGCTGGTGGACGCCCGTACGATCTTCGCGGGCGGTGGAGGAATCCACTGCATCACCCAGCAGCAGCCGAGGACCTAGGAGCGCAGATGGCCGGTGGGCGCAGGCAGGCCCCGCCCCGCGAGGACGTCCTCGCCGCCGCCATGGAGATGATCGCCGAGCGGGGTCTGGAGAGGCTCACCATGGCGGCGCTCGGCCGCGAGGTCGGCATGAGCAGCGGCCATCTGCTCTACTACTTCGGCTCCAAGGACGAACTGCTGCTGCGCACCCTGGAGTGGAGCGAGGGCCGGCTCGGGGCCGAGCGGGGGCGCTTGCTGACCCGGACCGCACCCGCCCGCGAACGCCTCGACGCCTACGTCGACCTGTACGTCCCCGACAGCCACCGCGACCCGCACTGGACGCTGTGGCTGGAGGTCTGGAACCGCTCGCAGAACGCCGACGCCGATGCCCGCGACCGGCAGGCCGCCATCGAGGGCGCCTGGCACCGCGACCTCGTCGCCCTGCTCGCCGAGGGCATCTCGCGCGGCGAGTTCCGCAGGGTCGACCCGGACCGGTTCGCCACCCGGCTGCGCTCGCTGCTGGACGGCTTCTCCATCCATGTGGCGATCGGCCTGCGCGGCACCGACCGGGCCCAAGTCCTCGGGCACGTGCGCGAGTTCCTCGCCGACAGCCTCCTCGCGGACACCTGAACGCCCACGCGACCTGAAGACGGGTGAGCTGCACCGGATCGACGCCGCCGACCCGGCCGCCTTCACCGCGTTTCCAAGGCTCAGCGCCGACAACCGGCACCTGGCCTTCGCCTCGGCCGACCCGGGCGACACGAACCGCACGACCCGGGCCTACGTACGCGACCTGCGCACCGGGCGCACGGCCCTCGCCAGCCCGGACGCCCAGGGCGGCCCGAACGACCAGAGCGTGTCCGCCCCGGTCATCGACCGCCACGGCCGCACCGTCGCCTTCGGCAGTGCCTCACCCGACCTCGTGCCCGGCGACACCTACGACACCTCGCACGTCTACATCCGTCACCTGAAGTGACCGACCGCATCCTGAGACAACCGTGAGCGAAGCGCGGGGGTTGTGCCAGACTGCCCCCGTGCTCTCGTTCGCCACGATTATTGGCAGCAGGCGCGCCGGTCCGCAGTGACCACCACGTACGACCAGGTACGGGTGGACACCGTCGTCCTCGACCCGCGCGCAGACCTCTCGCACCCGCGAGAGGTTTTTCGCATTTCTGGCCCACCCACAGCCGGAGGCGAGAGCGCGAGGGAGTATGTGAGGGCGGTGGAGCCGGTCATTCCGGTACGACCGAGATCCCATCCTCAGGAGCCTTGAGACCATGACCGCTACCAGCGACCTCGACGATTCGTTCCACGTCTTCGACACCACCCTGCGCGACGGCGCCCAGCGCGAGGGCATCAACCTCACCGTCGCCGACAAGCTGGCCATCGCACGGCACCTGGACGACTTCGGCGTGGGCTTCATCGAGGGCGGCTGGCCGGGCGCGAACCCCCGGGACACCGAGTTCTTCGCCCGCGCCCAGCAGGAGATCGACTTCCGGCACGCCCAGCTCGTCGCGTTCGGCGCCACCCGCCGCGCCGGCACCACCGCCGACCAGGACCCGCAGGTCAGGGCGCTCCTGGAGTCCGGCGCGCAGGTGATCACGCTGGTCGCCAAGTCGCACGACCGCCATGTCGAGCTCGCCCTGCGCACCACCCTGGACGAGAACCTGGCGATGGTCCGCGACACCGTGTCCTTCCTCAAGGAGCAGGGCCGCCGCGTCTTCATCGACTGCGAGCACTTCTTCGACGGCTACCGCGCCAACCCCGAGTACGCCAAGGCGGTCGTCCGCACGGCGTCGGAGGCCGGCGCCGACGTCGTCGTCCTGTGCGACACCAACGGCGGCATGCTCCCGGCGCAGATCCAGGCCGTCGTCTCCACGGTCCTCGCCGACACCGGCGCCCGGCTCGGCATCCACGCCCAGGACGACACGGGCTGCGCGGTCGCCAACACCCTGGCCGCCGTCGACGCGGGCGCCACGCACGTGCAGTGCACGGCCAACGGCTACGGCGAACGCGTCGGCAACGCCAACCTCTTCCCGGTCGTGGCGGCCCTGGAGCTGAAGTACGGCAAGAAGGTCCTGCCCGACGGGCACCTGCGCGAGATGACCCGCATCTCGCACGCCATCGCCGAGGTCGTCAACCTCACCCCCTCCACGCACCAGCCCTACGTCGGCCTCTCCGCCTTCGCCCACAAGGCCGGACTGCACGCCTCCGCGATCAAGGTCGACCCGGACCTCTACCAGCACATCGACCCCGAACTGGTCGGCAACACCATGCGGATGCTGGTCTCCGACATGGCCGGGCGCGCCTCCATCGAGCTCAAGGGCAAGGAACTCGGCGTCGACCTCGGCGGCGACCGCGAGCTGGTCGGCCGGGTGGTCGAACGGGTGAAGGAACGCGAACTCAAGGGCTACACCTACGAGGCGGCCGACGCCAGCTTCGAACTCCTGCTGCGCGCCGAGGTCCAGGGCGGGCCGCTTTCCTACTTCGAGGTCGAGTCCTGGCGCGCCATCGTCGAGGACCGGCCCGACGGCTCCCACGCCAACGAGGCCACGGTCAAGCTGTGGGCCAAGGGCGAGCGCATCGTCGCCACCGCCGAGGGCAACGGCCCGGTCAACGCCCTGGACCGGTCCCTGCGCGTGGGCCTGGAGAAGATCTACCCCCAGCTCGCCAAGCTGGAGCTGGTGGACTACAAGGTCCGCATCCTGGAGGGCAAGCACGGCACCAACTCCACGACCCGCGTGCTGATCTCCACGTCCGACGGCACGGGCGAGTGGTCCACGGTCGGCGTCGCCGACAACGTCATCGCCGCGAGCTGGCAGGCCCTGGAGGACGCGTACACCTACGGGCTGCTGCGCGCGGGAGTCGCACCGGCGGAGTAGCCGCGGCCCGGCCGGGTGCCCGGGGCGCGTGTCACATCGCCGTGTCCCGGGACCGCGGCACCGGGACCTCGCCGCCCCGGTCGCGGCCGGGGGTCCGGTCGAGGCGGAAAAGCCCCGCCGTGTGGGGGCGCTGACCGCCGGCGGTGGTGGTGGAGCGGGTCAGCTCCTCGACGCCGTCGGCCAGATAGCCGACCCATGCCGTGCCCTCGTCCTCGATGATCCGCTGCGCGTCGGTCCGCAGCCGCTCGATCACCCCGAGCAGGGCGGCCTGCTCCTTGTCGCTGGGGGAGTCGGTGGTCCGCAGGAAGGCCTGCGCCCAGTCGGACTGCGCCTTCTTGAGGATCTGCTGCAGCGCCATCTCCGCTCGGATGTAGCGGGTCCAGGACGCCGAGAACCCGAAGATCCGGTCGAAGAGCACGCAGCCCGCGCCGCCGGCCAGGAACACGAAGCCCCACTCGGGCTGCACGGCCGTGGGCGCGGCCGCGTGCACCAGCGGCGTGATCGTGCCGACGATGCCCAGCAGGGTGGCGAGCGCTCGCAGCGAGCGCGACCACAGCGACGGTCCCCGGCGACGCGCCAGATACCAGCCGATCGCCGACGTCACCTCCGCCTCGGCGTGCCGGAACAGCTCCCACAGCAGGTCGGCCCGCGTACGCGAGCGGTCCAGCTCGGTCAGTTCGGACACCGTCATGTCCGCAGCCCTGCGTCTTCCGAACATGCCTCTGTTACCGCCCCTCCTGGATGGCCCGTGGCCAGAGGGCATCCTAGGCCCAGCCGCGGCCGCAAATCCCTGCCTCGACGGATAACCCTTTATGGGCGATTTCGGGTAGCTTCGAACATATGAAGGCCGCACTGGTGCGTACCGTCGTACGTCTGCTGATCGTGCCGGTCGCCGCCGTACTGGCGGTGCTGCTGGCCGGTGCGCCGGGTGCGCACGCGGCCACCGACCTCTCGGAGGTCGCCCAGGAACTGCGCGAGAACCCCGTCTACGTCGATCCGGCCGCCTCCGGGCAGCTGGCGGCATCGGACGCCGAGGCGCTCGCCGACAAGATCAAGGACGCGGACAAGCCCGTCTTCGTGGCGGTCCTCCCGGCCGGTTACCCCACGCAGGACCTCTTCCGGAACCTCCGAACGGAGACCGGCATCACCGGCCTCTACGGCATCCACCTCGGTGACCGGTTCGACGCCCGTGCCGACAGCTCGGTCATGAGCCGGCAGGCGGTGTCCAACCTGGTCACGGCGGTGCAGGACGCGGGCGACACCAAGGCTCAGCTGAACGACTTCGTCGACGACGCCCTGCGCAACGTGGGCGGTTCGGCGCCGAGCAGCTGGAGCGACGGCTCGGGCATGGACGTGCCGGTCGGCGGCCTGATCACCGTCGGCGCCCTGGTCGCGGCCGGCGGCGCGGGTGCCTACGCCCTGGTCCGCCGCAACCGGCGCCGCCACGAGGAGGAGCAGCGGGCCGCGCTGGAGAAGCTGCGGGTGGTCGTCGACGAGGACATCACCGCGTTCGGCGAGGAACTCGACCGCCTCGACTTCCACCCCGGGGAGCCCGGCGCCGACGACGTGATGCGCACCGACTACGAGCGTGCCCTGGACTCCTACGAGCAGGCCAAGTCCCTGATGGCGGCGGCGACGAAACCGGAGGACGTCCGGGCCGTCACCCAGGCCGTGGAGGACGGCCGCTTCTCCCTGGCCCGGCTCGCGGCCCGCCGCGAGGGCGGGGCCCTGCCGGAGCGCCGCCCGCCCTGCTTCTTCGACCCCCGCCACGGCCCCTCCGTCGCCGACGCCACCTGGACGCCCCAGGGCGGCGCAGCCCGCGAGGTCCCGGTCTGCGCGGCCGACGACAGGCGTCTGACCGAGGGCCGCGACCCGGCGATCCGCGAGGTCGACACCGACTACGGCCGCCGCCCCTACTGGGAGGCAGGACCGGCGTACGGCCCCTGGGCCGGCGGCTACTTCGGCGGCGGCCTCCTGCCCGGCCTCCTCGTCGGCACCATGCTCGGCAGCATGATGGCCGCCCCCGCCTACGCGGCCGACTACGGCTCGGGCTACGGCGACTTCGGCGGTTACGAGGGCGGCGACGTCTCCGGCGCGGACTTCGACACCGGCGATTTCGGTGGCGATTTCGGCGGCGGGGACTTCGGCGGCGGTGGAGGCTTCGGCGGGGGAGGGGACTTCGGGGGCGGGTTCTGACCGGAGGCAGGGCTGGGGGTGCCCTGGGGTTCCGCCCGAGCCCGGACGTACCGGCACCGGCGTGGGTCCGGCCGAGCCCGGCTTCCTGTCGTCGGGGCCCCGGCCCGGGGCCCGGCTGCGCGGCACCCGAGTCGGATGTGGAGGGGCCCGGGGCGGTTCCGGCCGGGTTCGGCCTTCGCGACAGCGGGGGTGGTTTCGGCTTGGGTTCGGCCTTCGCGGCGCCTGGCGCCGGTTCGGCTTGGGTCGGCCCGGGTTCGGCCTTGACCGCACCGGGCGCGGTTCCGGCTCGGGTTCGGCCTTCACTGCATCGAGCGCGGTTCCGGCCGGGTTCGGCCTTCGCGGCGCCGGGCCCCGCACCGGGCGCGGGCCCCGCTCGGGCGCGGCCTCTGCGGCGCCCGGGCAGAGCCCCACCAGGAACTCCTACGGCACGCGAGTTTCAGTGCCGTAGCGGCTCTGGCCCACGGCTGCCTCCCTCCGCCGCACCGCCCCCGCGGCCCCCGCGGCGACCGCGAACGCCAGAGACACCAGCGCCGCGCTGACCCACAGCGGCGCCCGGTACCCGAGCCCCGCGCCGATCACCGCGCCCCCGGCCCAGGGCCCCACCGCCGCACCCACGTTGAACGCGGCCGTCGCGAAACCCCCGGCCAGGGTCGGTGCCCCCTGCGCGGCGTACAGCGCCCGGGCGATCAACGTGGAGCCGACGCCGAAGGACAGGGCGCCCTGCGCGAAGACGAGCGCGAGTGCCGGGACGGGGTGTGCGGCCCCGAGGGCCAGCGCGCACCAGCCCGCGCCCAGTGCCAGGCCACCACCGATGAGGACCGGCACGGGACGCCGGTCGGCGAAACGCCCCGCGGCGGCGACCCCGGCGAACGCCCCGGCCCCGAACAGCGCCAGGACGCCGGGGACCCAGCTGCTGCCCAGCCCCGTGACCTCGGTGACCAGCGGCGCGAGGAAGGTGAAGGTGCAGAACGTCGCGCCGTTCACGAGGGCGCCCAGCAGCAGGGTGACGAGCAGCCGGGGGCTGCGCAGCGACCGCAGTTCACCGCGCAACGCGGGCGGCACACCCTCCGCCGCACCGCCCGGCACGGACCGAGCCACCGCCGCCAGCGCGGGCAGTGACACCAGCGCCACGGCCCAGAACGCCGCACGCCAGCCCCACACTTCGCCGAGCACGGCACCGGCCGGCACCCCGGCCACACAGGCCAGCGTCACCCCGCCCAGCAGCGTGGACGTGGCCCGCCCCTTCGCATCGGCCGGGACCATGTCCACGGCGGCGACCAGGGCGACCGCGAGGAACCCGGCGTTGGCGAACGCCCCCACCACCCGGGTGGCGAGCAGGACGGCGAAGCTGCCGGTGAGCGCGCCGACGACGTGGACGGCGAGAAAGACGACGAGGAACGCCAGCAGGGCGCCCCGCCGGGGCCAGCGCCGCGCGAGCCCCGCCACGAGCGGAGCCCCCACGACCATCCCGGCCGCGAAGGCGGAGGTCAGGGCGCCCGCCGCAGGGACGGACACCTCCAGATCCCGCGCGATGTCCGGCACCAGCCCGGACAGCATGAACTCGGACGTGCCTTGCGCGAACACGGCAAGGCCCAGCAGAAGAAGAGCGAACGGCATGAAGGAACTCCGCACCGGAGGTCGACGTCGGACACGACAGGTCGGACGGCAAACCGGCAGCGCAGTGAACGAGCGGGCGGCCTCAGCGGCCCGGCATCGGCGTCACGGACAGCCACCGGAGAGCCGGTGGCCGCACTCTGGACGCCTCGGGGCTGGACATGGGCGGCAGGTTAGGCGGACCCGGGCGACCGGGTCCACCGGTTTTCCTCCGGCTCCGCCCGGGCGGCGGTCAGGGTCGTGTCCCTCCGGCCGCCGCGATGGACGATGACGACCGCCGCGAGACAGACGGCCAGCCCGAGGGCGGTCTGCGCGCCGAACGGCTCGCCGAACATCAGCGCGCCCCAGACGGCGGTGACCGGGGCCATCAGGAACATCAGCGTGTTGACCCTGGTGACGCCGGAGCGCTTCAGGATGAGCCAGTACAGCCCGTACCCGCCGAACGTGGAGAGCCCCACGAGCCAGGCGACCGCCACCCAGAAGTCCCACCGGCCGGGCGGTGCGGCGGCACCGGTGCCCAGGGCCAGTACGGAGAAGAGGACCGCGCTGGTCGCGCAGTGGACGGTCAGCGAGACCGACGGGGTGACCCGCGAGGGGGACCGGCTCTCCAGGAACGTCGCCGCGACCAGGGACAGCATGCCGAGCAGCGGCACGGCGTACGCCCACCACGCCACGTCGCCGCCCGCCGCCGCGTCGGCCAGGGTGACCACGGCGACGCCGCTCAGCCCCAGGCCCAGGCCGATCCACTGCCGGCCCGACACGTACTGCCCCAGCAGCGGCCCGGCGAGGGCGCCGGCGACCAGGGGCTGGACCCCGTCGATCAGGGCCGTCGTACCGCTGGAGACACCGAGCTGGATGGCGTAGTAGACGCTGAGCAGATAGCCGCTCTGCGAGAGCATGCCGATGATGGCCTGCCGGGTCAGGTCCCGGGTGGTGAGGCCCCGCCAGGCCGATCGCGTGAGGACGGCGACGGCGACCAGGACGACGGCCAGCGGCAGGAACCGCCACATCAGGATCGTCGGCGCGGACGCGCTGCCGGCGCCGAGCTTGGCCCCGATGAAGCCGGAACTCCAGCACAGGACGAAGGCGAGGGACAGAAGGATGTTCACGACATCACAACCAGTAGACAGATCGGTTTACCCGTTCCCGCGTCACTATACAGATCGGTATAGTCGGGTGTCATGGGTACCACCGCGCAGAACCCGCGCCGGATCACGATGACGCCCGCCGCCCGCCGTGCCCTGACGGCCGCCGGCCGGCTCTTCTACGAGCGCGGCATCCACGCCGTCGGCGTCGACCTCATCTCCGCCGAGGCCGGCGTCACGAAGAAGACGCTCTACGACCGGTTCGGCTCCAAGGAGCAGATCGTCGTGGAGTACCTGGCGGACCGCGACGAGCGCTGGCGGGCCTTCCTCGCCGAGCGCCTCGACGCGGTCGGCCCGGACCCGCGCGAGAGCGTCCTGGCCGTGTTCGACGCCTCGCGCGCCTGGGCGGAGGAGTTCAGCCCCCGGGGGTGCAGCATGGTCAACGCCCACGCGGAGATCAGCGACCCCGCCCATCCGGCCCACCCGATCATCACCGGGCAGAAGCGGTGGATGCTCGCCCTGTTCACCCGCTTCGCCGAGGAGATCACGCCCGCGACGGCGGACGCGACGGCCCGGACGCTGATGCTCCTGCACGAGGGCGCCCTGGTCGCCCACGGCCTGGGCGTCTTCCCGGACGCCATCGCCCAGGCCCGCGAACAGGCACGCCTGCTGCTCCCATAGCGGACAGCAGCCGACCTATTTCGTCCCTACGGTGATGCCATGACCACTTCCGACGGCGCCGGCCCTCTCACCTTCGCCACCGTGGCCGACCTGGACTCCTGGCTGGCGGCACACCCTGCCCCGCACCCCGGCCTCTGGGTCAGGGTCGCGAAGAAGGGCTCGGGGGTCCCCTCCGTCACGGCCGCCGACGTCAACGACGTGGCGCTGTGCCACGGTTGGATCACAGGGCAGCGCAAGGGGCTCGACGAGTCGCACTACCTCCAGCGGATCACCCCGCGCCGTCCCGGCAGTCTCTGGTCCATGGTCAACGTCCGGCGCGTCGGGGAACTGACCGCCGCCGGGCGGATGCGGCCCGGCGGCCTCGCGGAGGTGGCGTCCGCCCGGGCGGACGGCCGGTGGGATGCGGCGTACGCGTCCCAGAAGGAGGCCGAGGTTCCGGCCGACCTGGCGGCGGCCCTGGCCCGCAGCCCCCGCGCCGCCGCGGCCTTCGAGACCCTGGGCCGCACGGACCGCTACCTCGCGATGCTCGGCGTACTCCGAGCCAGGACGACGAGAAGCCGCGCCGCGCAGGTGACGGCGACGGTGAGGAACCTGGAAACCCGGGCCCCGGCCCGCTGAGCCCCGGCGCGATCCGTCCGTCACTGCTGCCGGGCCGGCTGCTCCCAGAGGCCGGCCAGGCGTGCGTGGAGGACGTCGTGTGCCTCCTGAGGGGTGAGGTGACCGACGAGGACGTGCGTGGCGAGGGCGAGGAGGGCGCGGGCCTCGCGCTGCGGATCGAGGGGCGCCGTGCGGTCGGACACCGCGACCGGACGGGCCCGACACGGCAGCGGGCCCGACACCGCAGCGGCGTCGGGCCCTGGAAGCCGTCGGTCAGAGGGTCGAGGCCGCCGAGGCGATGGCGGAGGCGAAGGTGGAGACCTCCGTGTAGACGCCGGGAGCCTCGGGCCGGGCGCAGCCCTCGCCCCAGCTCACGATGCCGACCTGGATCCAGCCGCCGGCGTTGTCCTTGCGGAACATCGGGCCGCCGGAGTCGCCCTGGCAGGTGTCGACACCGCCCGCGTCGAAGCCGGCGCAGATCTCCTCGTTCGCGACGAGGCCGCTGTACAGACCGCCGTAGGCCTTGCACGCGGCGTCGCTGACGAACGGCACGGTCGCCTTCAGGAGGTAGCGCTGCTGGGAGCCGCCCTCGCGGTTCGCGCCCCAGCCGGCGACGGTGAAGTCACCGGTGTTGTACTGCGCGGTCGTGGCGATCTTCAGCGTCGGAAGGTTGATGGGCTGGGCGAGCTTGATCAGCGCCCAGTCCTTGCCGGTGCCGTTGTAGCCGGGGGCGCGCAGCACCTTGGTGGAGCGGACCTGGACCCGGCCGCTGGTGGACTGCAGGTCGACGACCCCCGCGGTGGCGGTGATGCTCGTGTTGTTGCCTGAACTGCCCACGCAGTGCGCGGCCGTGAGCACGATCTGCTGGGTGTAGAGCGCGCCGCCACAGCCCATGGAGAGCCGGACCATGAACGGGAACTCGCCCTGCGCGGCCCGGGTCCCGCCGACGACGGGCGACGGCGCGGCCTGCGCGGCGGAAACGGGCTGGAGACTGGCGATCGCGAGCGCGGCGGCGCCGAGGGCCGCGCATCTCTTGAGGGCCGTGAGGAGTCTCTTCAACGTGATGCCTTCCGTGGGGGGGTTGACTGGGGAGGTGCAACCGAAGCATCAGATTGACGAGTGCATGACAGCAGCAGGGGCAAAAAGAACGTCCATGTGCTGGCATGGACTGGTCAAAATATCGCTGCTGGATTATGAGAACGCCGACAGACTTTGCACAAGGGGCGGGAACCGGCCAGACCGGCCCGGGGCGATGTCACCGGGCCGGTCCCGCGAGGCTCACGCGTTCCGGATGGCCGAGATGTCGAAGTTGAGCTTGATCTTGTCCGACACCAGGACGCCACCGGTCTCCAACGCGGCGTTCCAGGTCAGACCCCACTCGGAGCGAAGGATCTCCGCCTTGCCCTCGAAACCGACGCGCTCGTTGCCGAAGGGGTCCTTCGCGGCGCCGTTGAACTCCAGGTCGATGGCGAGGGGGCGGGTGGTGCCGAGGATCGTCAGCTCGCCGGTGATCCGGTAGTCGTCACCGCCGAGTGCCTCCGCCTTGGTGGAACGGAACGTCATGGCGGGGAACTCGTCCGCCTTGAAGAAGTCCGCGCTCTTGAGGTGGCCGTCGCGGTCGGCGTTGCCCGTGCTGATGCTGTCCATCACGACGTCGATCGAGGCCGTCGACCGCGACGGGTCGCTGCCGTCCAGGTGGAGCGTGCCGGTGAAGTCCTGGAAGCTGCCCTTGACGTTGGTGACCATGGCGTGTCGGGCGACGAAGCCGATCGTCGAGTGCGCGGGGTCGATCGTGTAATCGCCGGTCAGGGCGGCCAGCTCGGGGTTCACGGCACCGGTGGCGGTGGCGGTCCGGGCGTCGTTGCGGCTGAAGATGCTCATGGTGGGTACGCCTCCTGGGTGTGATGTTGAATCTTTAACTACTCCAACGCGACCCACCGTAGACCTATTCCGTTCAATGTTCAACATCTTTGGGGAGTGTGTCGGAGGACGCGCCGAAGGACGTGCAGACGGATGGGTCCGCACCCGGATCGCCGGACCGCCGGACCGCCGGACCGCCGGATCGCCGGATCGGTGGATCGCCGGACCGCCGGACCGCCGCGCGCCTCCCGTACGCCCGAATGGCCGAATCCCCCGGCCCGCGGGAGTGGTCCTGCGGGATGCGGCGCAGCGCGCCCGGGGACGCGGTCCTCCCACGGCCCGGGGCCCCGCGAAGCCCGGGC
Organism: Streptomyces collinus; assembly: GCF_031348265.1. Classification (NCBI taxonomy): domain Bacteria; kingdom Bacillati; phylum Actinomycetota; class Actinomycetes; order Kitasatosporales; family Streptomycetaceae; genus Streptomyces; species Streptomyces collinus. Next base: position 6,249,740 of record NZ_CP133771.1, read on the forward strand.
GCCCGGTCCCCGCCGGCACACCCTGCGGTGGCGGCCCCCGGCGGGAGGGGGTTCCGTTTTCAGTGACCGTAGGGAGACAGACGAGACCACGGCGGACGCACAGCGCAGGGGAGAGCGACTCGTGACACTCACCGGCTCCGGCTCGGCCTACGACCCACCGGCGGATCCCGCCCCGCGCCGCTCCACGGCCCCCGTCCCCGTCCGGGTGAACCAGTACGGACCGCCGCGGCGTCTCGACCGGCGCGTCGCCCTGGTCACCGGCGCCTCCTCAGGCATCGGGGCGGCCACGGCCCGACGGTTCGCCATGGACGGCTGGCAGCTGCTCCTCAGCGGACGCGACCGGCACCGCCTGGAGCAGACGGCGTCCGGCACCACGGCCGTCGTCCTGCCCGCCGACCTCGCCGCCCCCGACGGCCCGCGCCTGCTGGCCCAGTCCGCGCTGCACGCCACCGGCCGCATCGACGTCCTGGTCGCCGGGGCGGGCATGGGCTGGGCGGGCCCCTTCGCCACCATGCCGCACACCGACATCGACCGGGTGCTGACCCTGGACCTCAACGCCACCCTCCACCTCGTGCGCGAGGTACTGCCCTCCATGATCGCGGCGGGACGCGGCCGCGTGGTGCTGCTCGGCTCGGTCGCCGGCTGCGTGGGCCTGCGGGAGGAGGCGGTGTACTCCGCCGCCAAAGCCGGCCTCGCCGCCTTCGCCGAGGCGCTGCGCCAGGAACTGCGCGGCACGGGCGTGGGCGTGACCTTCGTCGTGCCCGGAGCCGTCGACACGCCCTTCCACATCCGCCGCGGCAGGCCCTACGACGGCACCCGCACCGGCCTCCTCTCGCCCGGCGGCGTCGCCGGCACGATCTGGGAGGCCGTCCGGCAGAACCGCGACGAGGCCTACGTCCCCACCTGGCTGACCGTCCCCGGCCGGGTCCGCGGCCTCGCGCCGGGCCTGTACCGCCGCCTGCTGAACCGCTTCGGCTAGGGCCCGCCGTCCGGATGCCGGATGGCGGCTCCTGGCCCCGCCGGCCATACCCCGTTCCGGTCATTCCGGCCGGATCCACCGTTCAGGTGACCGCCTCCCCGTGGTAGGGCATGGGCATGACTCCCCAGCGCCGCGTCTTCCCCCGTCGTACGGCCGGGGCCGCCGCCCTGTTCCGCCCCGGCCGCCGCGCCCTGCTGCTGGCCGCCGCGGCCCTGGCGGCGACCGGGAGCGCGGCCCCCGGGGGCCGGGGCGCCGACGTGCCGGACGATCCGTACGACACCCTGCGCCGCCGCTGGCTCGGCATCGCGCTGGGCACCGGCTACGACCCGACGGCCGAGCCCTACGCCGCCCGCCTCGCCGAGACCGGCGCGCTCGCCCGGGACCTGCGCACGATCATGGCCCCGGCGGCGGACTCCCTCTGGCCCGGCCACCCCTTCGACCCGCCGGCCGGCATCACCCTCAGCTACGGCCGGCTGTGGACCATGACCCGGGCCTACGTCCAGCAGGGCACCGGCTCGACCGCCGACCCCGCCCTCCTCGACGGCATCCTGCGCGGCCTCGACCACCTCTCCGCCACCGTCTACAACCCCTCCACCACCCGCTACGGCAACTGGTGGGAGTGGCAGATCGGCAGTCCCCGCCTGCTCACCGACATCACGGCGGCCCTGTACGAGAAGCTGGGGGAGACCCGCGTCCGTGCCGCCTGCGCCGCCGTCGACCACTTCGTCCCCGACTCGGCCCTCGCCGACTACAGCGGCACCTCAACCGGCGCCAACCGCGTCGACCTGTGCCGCTCCGTGGCCCTGCGCGGCATCCTCGGCCGCGACCCCGCCAAGATCGCCCTCGCCCGGGACGCCCTCTCCCCGGTCTTCCCCTACGCCACCCGGGGCGACGGCCTCTACGCCGACGGCTCGTTCGTCCAGCACACCTGGGTCGCCTACTCGGGCACCTACGGCCAGGTCATGCTCGACGGGCTCGGGCGGCTCTTCGCCCTGCTCGCCGGGTCCGACTGGGAGGTCACCGACCCGGACCGGCAGATCGTCCTCGACAGCGTCGAGCGCGCCTACGCCCCGCTCATCCACGACGGGCTCGTCATGGACAGCGTCAACGGCCGGGCCATCAGCCGCGGTCACCTCAGCACCGACGACCGCAAGGTCCTGCGCAGCGACCACTACCACGGCGGGCAGCTCATCGCCGCGATCGCCCTGCTCGCGGCCGGTGCGAGCCCCGCGGAGCGCGAGCGCTGGCACGCCCGCGTCAAGGGCTGGATCGAACGGGACACCGTGGTCCCGATCCTGACGGCACCCCAGTTCGGCGTCGCCGACCTGGCCCGGCTGCACGCCATCGCCGCCTCACCCGCCCCGGCCGCGCCCGAAACCCCCGGGCACCACCTCTTCGCCGCCATGGACCGCGCCGTCCACCGCGGCACCGGATTCACCGTGAACATCGCCATGGCCAGCGACCGCATCGCCCACTACGAGTGCGGCAACGGCGAGAACCCCCGCGGCTGGCACACCGGCGCGGGCATGGTCAGCTGGTGGGCCGAGGGCACCGGCGACCAGTACACGGACTGGTTCTGGCCGACCGTCGACTGGTACCGCCTGCCCGGCACCACCGTCTCGACCAAGCGGCTCGCCGACCGTGAGGGCGGCGAGTGGGGCACGGCCCGCCCGGACGCGCGCTGGGTCGGCGGCACCACCGACGGCACCTGCGCGGCGCTCGGTCAGCACCTCAAGGGCCTCGGCTCCACCCTCGAAGCCCGCAAGTCCTGGTTCTGCGTCGCGGACGCGGTGATCTGCCTGGGCGCCGGGATCACCTGCTCCGACGGCGTCCCGGTCGAGACGATCGTCGACAACCGCAACCTCGGGGCATCCGGCACCCAGCGCTTCGTCAAGGGCCCGAACTGGGCCCATCTGGAGGACCACGGCGGCTGGATCCTGCTCGGCCGTGAGCCGAAGGCGCTGCGCGAGGACCGCACCGGCGCCTGGTCCGACATCAACACCGGCAGCACGCCGGAGCGGCGCACCCGCCGCTGGCAGACCCTCTGGCTCGACCACGGCACCGACCCCGAGGACGCCACGTACGCCTACGTCCTGATGCCCGGCGCGTCCCGCCACGCGGTGGCGCGCCGGGCCACCGACCGCCACTGGCTGTCGGTCCTCGCCAACGACGCCGGCCGTCAGGCGGTCAGCGTGCCCTCCCTCGGCTGTACGGCCGCCACCTTCTGGCGGGCGGGGACGGCGGGTCCGCTCTCCGTCTCCGGCGGCGCGAGCGTGCTGGTCGTCCGCCAGGGCCGTACCGCTACCCTCTGCGTGAGCGAACCGCCCCGCACCGGCGAACCGCTGGAGGTCGTCTGGGCCCACCCGGTCCGTCGGGTCGACCGCGCGGACGAGACGGTCGAGGTGCTCTCCACAGGCCGCCGGCTGCGCGTGCGCGTCACTCCGGGGGAGGCATGCGCCACCCACGTCTGTGAGGTGACTCTCGCCTGACCGCTTTGTGCGACCCCTACAAGCGACACGCCCCCTGAGCAGTCGGAAAGGCTCAATCCAGCCTCGGTTCTGTTCAGGGGTACCAGGAAAACACGCCGGAGACTGTGAGGAGTCGACGGGCCGCATTCCTTGCTCGGCTTCGTAAGGTCACTACATGACCGTTTTGGATGAGGCGCCGGGTGAGCCGACCGACGCGCGCGGACGCGTGGCCGAACTGCACGAGATCCGTGCGCAGGCGGTGGCCGGACCGAGCGAGAAGGCGACCAGCGCGCAGCACGCCAAGGGCAAGCTGACCGCGAGGGAGCGCATCGAACTCCTCCTCGACCCGGACTCCTTCCGGGAGGTCGAGCAGCTGCGCCGGCACCGGGCCACGGGCTTCGGCCTGGAGGCCAAGAAGCCCTACACCGACGGTGTGATCACCGGCTGGGGCACGGTGGAGGGCCGCACGGTCTTCGTCTACGCGCACGACTTCCGCATCTTCGGCGGCGCCCTGGGCGAGGCCCACGCCACGAAGATCCACAAGATCATGGACATGGCCATCGCGGCCGGTGCCCCGCTGGTGTCGCTGAACGACGGCGCCGGCGCCCGCATCCAGGAGGGCGTCTCGGCCCTCGCCGGCTACGGCGGCATCTTCCAGCGCAACACCAAGGCCTCGGGCGTGATCCCGCAGATCTCGGTGATGCTCGGCCCGTGCGCCGGCGGCGCGGCCTACAGCCCCGCCCTCACCGACTTCGTCTTCATGGTCCGCGAGACCTCGCAGATGTTCATCACCGGCCCCGACGTCGTCAAGGCGGTCACCGGCGAGGAGATCACGCAGAACGGCCTGGGCGGCGCCGACGTCCACGCCGAGACGTCCGGTGTCTGCCACTTCGCCTACGACGACGAAGAGACCTGCATCGCCGAGGTCCGCTACCTCCTGTCGCTGCTCCCGCAGAACAACCGCGAGAACCCGCCCCGCACCGAGCCCTCGGACGCGGCCGACCGCCGCTCGGACGTCCTCCTGGACCTCGTCCCGGCGGACGGCAACCGGCCGTACGACATGGCCAAGGTCATCGAGGAGATCGTCGACGACGGCGACTACCTGGAGGTCCACGAGCGCTGGGCCCGCAACATCATCTGCGCGCTGGGCCGGATGGGCGGCCAGGTCGTCGGCATCGTGGCGAACCAGCCCCAGGCCCTGGCGGGAGTACTGGACATCGAGGCCTCCGAGAAGGCGGCCCGCTTCGTTCAGATGTGCGACGCGTTCAACATCCCGATCATCACTCTTCTGGACGTCCCCGGCTTCCTCCCGGGCGTCGACCAGGAGCACGGTGGCATCATCCGCCACGGCGCGAAGCTCCTCTACGCCTACTGCAACGCGACCGTGCCCAGGATCTCCCTGATCCTGCGGAAGGCCTACGGAGGTGCGTACATCGTCATGGACAGCCAGTCCATCGGTGCCGACCTCACCTACGCCTGGCCGACGAACGAGATCGCGGTCATGGGCGCGGAGGGTGCGGCCAACGTCATCTTCCGCCGTCAGATCGCCGAGGCCGAGGACCCCGAGGCCATGCGGGCCCGCATGGTCAAGGAGTACAAGTCCGAGCTGATGCACCCCTACTACGCGGCCGAGCGCGGCCTGGTCGACGACGTCATCGACCCCGCCGAGACCCGCGAGGTGCTCATCAAGTCCCTCGCCATGCTCCAGACCAAGCACGCGGACCTGCCGTCCCGCAAGCACGGCAACCCGCCGCAGTAACCCTGCGGACATCTTCCTCACGGAGACTGACACCCATGGAATCTGCTGATATCCGCGTCGAGAAGGGCCACGCCGAGCCCGAGGAAGTCGCCGCCATCACGGCCATCCTCCTGGCCCGCGCCGCCGCCCGCCCCACGGACCCGACCCCGGCCCACCGCGGCCGCATCAAGGCAGGCTGGCGCCGCCTGGAACGCGAGCCGGGCTTCAGGGCCCCGCACAGCTGGCGCTGACCTCTTCACGCCTTCACGGCCCCGTGCTCCTTCGGGAGGGCGGGGCCGTGGTGCGACCTCTCCAGCGGACGACGACGCGCACGCCGGGAAAGCCCTCAGCGGGTCGTCTTGCCCGAGCCGGCCTCGCCGCGCAGCAGCACCCGCGAGGCACCGCTGAGCCCGGTCTCGACCCGCACCCCGGAGCTCTCGCCCCCGGCCTCCTCCCAGTCGCTCATGTCGGGCCGCAGCCGCGACGGGGAACGCCCGGTCCGGCGCCGGGACCCGTCGTCCCCGGTGGCCCGCAGGCTCACGTACGCCCCCGGAACCCGTGCTCCAGATACGGCTCCAGCCGGGACACCGCGTCGGTCATCTGCCCGAACTGCCGCTCCACTCTGCGATGGAGCCGGGGCCCGGGCACCCGCACCAGCTCCGTCAGCGACAGGTGCCGTTCCTGCTGCCGCCGTCTGCCGCCCAGCCAGATGTCGGCCGCCGTCTTCGCCACGGTCGTGCCCGGCCGTAACGCCGCCGCCTCCGCACTCAACGCGTCCCCCTCCCGAAAACACCAGCGGCCCCCACTCCTCCCACAGGAGGAACGGGGGCCGTAAGCGAAACGTGCCCGTTACCGCAGACGGGCCATCAGCGCGTGCTCGACCAGCGTGATCAGCGCCGACTTCGCATCCGCGCGGTGGCGGGCGTCCGTCGTGATGATCGGGGTGTCGGGGCCGATCTGCAGCGCCTCGCGGACCTCGTCCGGCGTGTACGGCTGCTGGCCGTCGAAGCCGTTGAGGGCGATGACGAAGGGCAGGCCCGAGTTCTCGAAGTAGTCGACGGCCGGGAAGCAGTCGGCGAGCCTCCTCGTGTCGACCAGCACGATCGCGCCGATGGCGCCGCGCACCAGGTCGTCCCACATGAACCAGAAGCGGTCCTGGCCCGGCGTACCGAAGAGGTACAGGATCAGGTCCTGGTCCAGGGTGATACGGCCGAAGTCCATGGCGACCGTCGTGGTCGTCTTGTCCCCGGTGTGGGTCAGGTCGTCGATGCCGGCCGAAGCGGACGTCATGACGGCCTCTGTGCGCAGCGGGTTGATCTCCGAGACGGCACCCACGAACGTGGTCTTGCCCACGCCGAAGCCGCCAGCCACCACGATCTTCGCGGACGTGGTGGAGCGGGAAGGCCCTCCGCTAGAGCTTGCGAAGTCCACTGAGCACCCTTTCGAGCAGTGTCACGTCTGGCTGGCCGCCGGCGTTCTCGTCGCCGCCGGGCTGATGGATGGCGACCAGTCCCGCCTCCGCCAAGTCGGCGACGAGGATCCTGGCCACGCCGAGAGGGATCGTGAGGAGCGCCGAGATCTCGGCGACCGACTTGATTTCCCGGCAGAGGTTGCAGATCCGCTGATGCTCGGGCAACTGGCCCTGCATCTGGTGCGGCTGCGCAGTTGTGTGCACCAGCGCCTCGATGGCGAGCTGGTAGCGCGGGCGGGTCCGGCCGCCGGTCATGGCGTACGGACGCACCAACGGATTGTGGTTGTTCGACGCCCCACCCGGTGCCGGCTCGGGGCTGCGGCGCTGAGGCTGCACGGGCTGGATACGCGGGGCCGGCGGCTGGTCGTACGGCGACGGGCCGGGGCCCTGCGGCGCGTACGGCTGCCGGTGGCTCGGTGCGGAGGGGAAGTTGTAACGGTTCGGGTTCTGACCACCGTCGCCCTGGCCCTGGGCAGGGCCGTACGACCAGTTGCCCGAAGACGAACCGCCTGGGGGTGTTGCCACTTTCTCCTCCTCCGACTGTGCCTGGCACCCATCGCTGTGGAGCCGCGTCCCGAAACCTTACGGCCACGGGACGCCAAAACGCACCGTCCGTCTGTTAGTTGAGCAGGCTCCCCTGGAGCTCTGCACGAAGGTCCGGTGTCAGGACCGTACCGGCTCGGTCGACCAGCAGCGCCATCTCGTACCCGATGAGGCCGATGTCCGCCTCCGGATGTGCGAGAACGGCGAGGGACGAACCGTCGGATACGGACATGATGAAGAGGAATCCCCGCTCCATCTCCACAACGGTCTGGTTCACGGCGCCTCCCTCGAAGATCCGGGAAGCGCCCGCCGTCAGCGACGTCAAACCGGAAGCGACGGCCGCGAGCTGGTCGGCGCGGTCGCGGGGGAAGCCTTCGGACATCGCCAGAAGGAGTCCGTCGGCGGAGACCACCACCGTGTGGGACACCCCCGGGGTGTTGTCCACGAAGTTGGTGATCAACCAGTTCAGGTTCTGTGCCGCCTGGCTCATCGGGCTCACACTAACGCTCCTGGTTGTAGGTGCTGTCAGGACCGAAGCCCTGGCCGTTCGTTTCACTGCCTGCGCTGCGTCCGCGCTGGACGCCCCGACGCAGGTTGCTCAGCCTGCCCCGGACGTCCTCCGGGGCGCGGGAGACCTGTGGGCCTCCCTGGGGGGTGCTCTCGGCGGCTCCCTCGATCAGGTTGGCCTTGGGAACCCGCCTCGGCAGGCCGGAGGAGGTGACCCCGCCCGCCTTGGGCTTCCGGAGCTGCGAAGCCTGCTGCCACCGCTCGTCGTTGGCCGAGCGCCAGTCGTCGCCCTTGCTCTCCGGAGCGGAGGCCGGCGGCTCCTGGCTCACATGCCGTGCGCCACCCGTGCCGTTCGCACCGCTCGCGGTGGCTCCACGGCGGGGAAGCCCGGCGTCCGTCATCGTGTGAGCGGCGGAGGGGCTCGATCCCGGACGGTCGAAGCCTACGCGGTCCTGCTCACTTGCGTCAGCGGCCTGCGCAGATTCCGTTTCCGGGGCCTGAGAAGGGTACTGGCTCGGGTAGCCGTTCTGGTAACCGTCCTGCTGCGGCCAGTCGTCCTGGTGGCGCCGCTGCTCGAACGCGGCGAAACCCCCGTGCCCGCCCGTGCCCGGAGCCGAGGGCTCCTCCTGGGCCGGCTCCGCATAGGAGGGCTCCGGGTAGCCGCCGTTCTGCGAGAACGTGTCGTTCTGCGGCAGACCGCCGTTCGGCGCGTAGTACTGCTCGTCGTACGCAGACCGCTGCGGCTCCTCGTACGACGCCTGCTGCTCCTGGTACTGCGCCTGCTGCTCCTGGTACGACGCCTGCTGCTCCTCGTACGGCGCCTGGCGGTCGTACGAGGACGGCTGCTGCTCCGGGTAGCCGGACTGGCCGGTGTCGTAGGCCTGGCCGGCGTCGTAGCCCTGCTGCCCGCTGTACTCGTCGCGGTATCCGGTCGCCTGGTTCGGTTCCTGGCCGTTCTGCCCGGGCAGCGCGGGCTGCTCGTGCGACTGTGACTCCAGGGCCGCCCGGCGCTCCTCGCGCATCAGGGAGCGGCCGACGGGGTCCAGCTCCCGTATGTCGTCGGGGACGTCGGAGTAGCGGCTGTCGTCGAAGCCGAGCTCCGCGGCCGTGCGCATGGACGGCTGGTTGAAGTTCTCGCCGCCGAAGTTCTGCTCCGGGATGATCTGCGAGACGGTGAACTCGTCGCGGTCCACGTGCTGCTCGCCGCCACCGCCGTGGGTGATCGCGTCGGGCAGCATGACCAGCGAGGTGGTGCCGGCCTGCTCGCCCGAGGGGCGCAGCTGGACCCGGATGCCGTGCCGGTCGGACAGCCGGCCGACCACGAACAGGCCCATGCGCTGGGAGATCGCGGCGTCCACGGTCGGCGGGTTGGCCAGCTTGTGATTGATGTCCGCGAAGTCCTCGGCGGTGAGGCCGATGCCCTTGTCATGGATCTCGATCATCACGCGGCCGTCGGGGAGACGGGTCGCGGTGACGCGGACCTTGGTCTGCGGGGAGGAGAACGTGGTGGCGTTCTCCAGCAGCTCGGCGAGCAGGTGCACGAGGTCGGTCACGGCGCGGCCGTGGATCTCGGCCTCCGGGACGCCGGAGAGCTCGATGCGCTCGTACTGCTCCACCTCGGAGGAGGCGGCGCGCAGCACGTCGACCAGCGGGACCGGCTGGTCCCAGCGGCGGCCGGGCTCCTCGCCGGCGAGGACCAGGAGGTTCTCGCCGTTGCGGCGCATACGGGTCGCCAGGTGGTCCAGCTTGAAGAGGTTCTCCAGCTGGTCCGGGTCGGCCTCGTTGTTCTCCAGGTCGGTGATCAGGGTCAGCTGGCCCTCGATGAGCGACTGGTTGCGGCGCGACAGGTTGGTGAAGATCGCGTTGATGTTGCCCCGCAGCAGGGCCTGCTCGGCGGCGAGCCGGACGGCCTCGCGGTGGACCTGGTCGAAGGCGCGGGCGACCTCGCCGATCTCGTCGGTGGTCGTGATCGGGATGGCCTGGACGCGGGTGTCGACGCGGCCGGGGTCCGTGCGGGAGAGCTGGTCGACCAGCATCGGCAGACGCTGCTCGGCGATGCCGAAGGCGGCGTTGCGCAGCTGGCGCATCGAGCGGCTCATCTGGCGGGCGACCGCGCCGGCCAGGATGAAGGCGAGGAGCAGGGCGACCACGACGGCGGCACCGGTGATGTAGGCGTCACGCTGGGCGTCGTCGGCGATGTCGGACGCTTCGCTCACGGCCTTGTCGGCCAGGTCCGTCTCGATCTTTTCGTACGCGTTGAACTTGAGCGTGTTGACCGCCCACCAGTTCTCGGCGGTGATGCCCCGCTCGGCGAGGGCGGCGCGCGCGCTCGGGTCCGTGCTCTGCAGCGTGGCCACGCCCGAGATCATCGTCGTCGGGTTGGCGGGCGGCGGCACGTAGTCCGGGTCCTTGGCCTTGGCCTCGCGGGCCATCGCGGCACCTTCGGCCTTGATCTTGGCTTCGGCCGCCTTGAGCTTGTCCGCGTCCTGCTCGGTGCCACCGCCGATGTACTCCTGAACGGCGATGCGCTCCAGGTAGGCGTACGAGGAGAGGGCGATGCGCTGGCTGGCCAGGTTGCCGTCGTCCGGGCCCGGCTTGACCAGGATGTGCATGCCGATGGAGCGCTGCAGCGACAGGGCCGCCTTGGTGAGCTCGATGGCGTACACGGTCCGGCCGTAGCTGGTGATGTTGCCGGTGCCGAGGCCGAGCTCGTTGGCGAACTCCGTCAGCGGGTGGGCGACCTCGACGTAGCCCTCTTCGGTCTGTACGCCCTTGAGCTTGGAGGTGTAGGCGACCTGGCGCAGGGTGGCCAGCTTGGGCTCCGCCTCGCGGAACAGCTTCAGCCGGCGCTCCAGGCCGGGCTTGTCCGGCATGCTCTGTGCCGCGGTGTCGAAGGCGTCGGCAGCCTCGTCGGTGGCCTTGCGGACCTGCGTGACGGTCGCCTTGTCCTGGGCGCTCTGGGCGCTGCCCTTGAGCAGGGGCGCAGCCGACGCGTCACGTTCGATGTAGAGGGCGTTGGCGTAGAGCAGCGAGGCGCGGACCAGGCGCGCGGTGTTCTCCGCGTCCTCGGCCTCCTGCCAGGTGTCGATCGAGCCCTTCACCTGGAAGCCGCCCATGACGAGGCCGACCAGCACGGGTATGAGCAGGATCGCGTTCAGCCTGGTCGCCACGCGCCAGTTGCGCGGAGAGAGACGGCCGCCGCTCTCGGCGGGCGCGGCCGCCGGTTCCGAACCGGGCACGGGGGCGGGCGCCGCTGTGCGCGGCGGCGGGGTGAAGTTGCCCCGGGCCGACGGCTCGGGACTGTTCTTGCTTCGCCTCACTCGACCAACAACCTCTCGGCGGTCGGCACCAACGTTGTGCCGCAGTGTTCAGAGCCCAACACGCCTCGATGGACGAGTGCGTCATTGACTATTGGGCAGTTCAGGCATTCCAGCACGACGACCTGCGCTCTTCCAAACAGTCCGGGGCGGGGATTCGACGTGATGTAAGCCCCAGATAAAACGGTCATAAAGAGCGAGCCCCGCCAAAAGGCGGGGCTGTTGTGCGCGCAGCGAGACCGGATGTGCGCGACGAGTGGCCGTACCACCCGATTCCTCTGCCGAAACGTTATGAACACCTTGGCCGACCGTGTCAAAGGACACAGCCGGCTCCGGTGTATCTACGACAACTGCCGTATGGCGCTCTTGAATTGGGTGCTACCTCAGCCGTGCCATCAGAGCGTGCTCGACCAGCGTGATCAGGGCACTCTTCGCATCGGCCCGGTGCCGCGCGTCCGTCGTGATGATCGGGGTGTCCGGTCCGATCTGCAACGCCTCGCGCACCTCTTCGGGCTGGTAGGGCTGCTGCCCGTCGAAGCCGTTGAGGGCCACGACGAACGGCAGACCCGAGTTCTCGAAGTAGTCGACGGCCGGGAAGCAGTCGGCCAGGCGCCGGGTGTCCACGAGCACCACCGCACCGATGGCGCCGCGCACCAGGTCGTCCCACATGAACCAGAAGCGGTCCTGGCCCGGCGTACCGAAGAGGTACAGGATCAGGTCCTGGTCCAGGGTGATACGGCCGAAGTCCATGGCCACCGTGGTGGTGGTCTTGTCCCCGGTGTGGGTCAGGTCGTCGATGCCCGCGCTGGCCGAGGTCATCACGGCCTCGGTCCGCAGCGGGTTGATCTCCGAGACGGCACCCACGAACGTGGTCTTGCCCACGCCGAAGCCACCCGCCACCACTATCTTCGCGGAGGTGGTGGATCGACCCGGGTCAGAGCTTGCGAAGTCCACTGAGCACCCTTTCGAGCAGTGTCACGTCCGGCGCACCGGTGGCGTCGTCGCCGCCCGGCTGGTGGATCGCGACGAGACCGGCCTCGGCGAGGTCCGCGACCAGGATCCGGGCCACACCGAGCGGCATGTTCAGCAGCGCCGAGACCTCGGCCACCGACTTCACCTCACGGCAGAGGTGGCAGATCCGCTGGTGCTCAGGGAGCAGCCCCATGAGTGCGGCGGGGTCCGCGGTCGTGCTGATCAGCGCCTCGATGGCCAGCTGATAGCGCGGCCGCGTCCGGCCGCCGGTCATGGCGTAGGGCCGAACCAGCGGCTGGTCGCCCTCGTCCTCGTACGGCTCCGCGTACGGATCATGAGAGGCGGTGGGCGGGGTCATGGGTCCTCCGGGCGGGACAGCAAGTCGGTCAGCAAGCCGTCTGACGGGGCCTGTGTGGGGTGTGTGGCAGCCGGACGGTGATGTGGTGAGACGGGTGGTGCCGGGGCCGATCAGTGGAGCAGACTGCCTTGGAGCTCGGCTCGCAGGTCGGGGGTGAGGACCGCGCCCGCGCGGTCGACCAGGAGCGCCATCTCGTAGCCGACGAGGCCGATGTCGCACTCGGGGTGGGCGAGGACCGCCAGTGACGAGCCGTCCGAGACGGACATGAGGAAGAGGAAGCCGCGCTCCATCTCCACGACCGTCTGCGCCACCTCACCGCCCTCGAAGATCCGGGAAGCGCCCGCCGTCAGCGACGTCAGGCCCGAGGCGACGGCCGCGAGCTGGTCCGCGCGGTCGCGCGGGAAGCCCTCCGACATCGCCAGGAGGAGACCGTCGGCGGACACGACGACGGTGTGGGACACCCCGGGGGTGTTGTCCACGAAGTTGGTGATCAACCAGTTGAGATTCTGTGCCGCCTGGCTCATCGGACTCAACTAACGCTCCTGCTGGTGAGTGGGCCGTGGGTGGCTGCCGGTCTGGGTGGACCCGGCCTGACGACCCTGTGCGATTCCCCGACGGAGATTGGTCAGCCGGCCGCGCACGTCATCGGGCGCACGCGAGACCTGCGGACCACTCTGGTGGGTTTGCTGCTGAGCCGTGCCCGGGACGAGGTTCGCCCGGGGCACTCGGCGCGGCAGGCCGGAGGTGGTGACACCACCCGCGGCGGGCTGGCGGACTCGCTCGGCCTGGCGGACGAGGTCGTCGTTCGGCGACGTGCGCCAGCCGGCGGGGGCGGCGGACCGCTGCGGACCGGTGGGTCCCTGCGGCTGCTGCGGGGCGGCCGGAGCGGAGCCGTTGTTCTGCGGCTGCTGCTCCTGCTGGCCGTGGAACCAGTTGGTCTCCAGCGTGTCGTACAGCGGCGTACGACCGTCGCCCGGACCGGACGCCGGCGGCAGGGCCTCGGGCTCCTGCCGGACGGGCCGGGCCTGCGGGGCGGGCGGCCGCGGGGCGCCGAAGTCGGCCGGTCCCCGGCCGCCGTTGTTCTGCGGCTGCTCGTACCGGCCCGTGCCCGCGGGGTCGGCCGGCGTGGCCGGACCCGGGAGGGTGGGCCGCCCGGAGCCGTTGTCCTGGCGCGGTGCCGGGTACTGGCCCGTGGAGCCGTTGTCCTGGCGGGGCGCCGGGTACTGGCCCGTGGAGCCGTTGTCCTGGCGGGGCGCCGGGTACTGGCCGGTCGAGCCGTGGTCCTGGCGCTGGGCCGGGTACTGGCCGGCCGTGCCGTTGTCGTAGGACTGCGGCGCCGGGTACTGGCCCGACGTGGACGAGTCGCGTCGGCCGCCCGGGGTGCCGAAGACGTCCGGGCGGACGAACGACCCCTGGTCCTGGCCCTGCTGTGCGTTCGCGCCGGGGCCGAACGGATCCTGGCCGGTGCCGAAGTCGGTCGGCGAGCCGAAGCCCTGCCGGTCGTCGCGCGGCACGGCCGGGATCTCCGCCGTCGCGCCGGGACCCTGGCGGTCGTCGACGCGCGGCAGGGCGGACGTACGGGAGAGGTCCGGCTGCTCCTCGTGGCCGCGGGGGGCGTCCAGCGACGCACGCGGCACCGGCGGCTGGGCGTTCTCGTCGCTCCAGCTCGGCACGCGCGCTTGCGCGTCGCCACCGGGCAGCTCGGCCCGCGGACCACCGCGCGGCGGCAGCTGCGGCCTGCGGCCCTTGCCCTGCTCGCCGTTGCCGCCCTGCTTCTTCCGGCTCCGGCCACCGCCGAAGGCGTCCTGGCCCTGCTGCGGCCCGTTGGTGCCCGCGGCCTGCAGACCCTGCGGGGCGCCCGGCGCCTGCTGACCGAACCCGCCACCGGCCGGAGCCGGACGCCCCTGCGGGGGGCCGCTCGGCTCGAACGACGACGGGCCGGGACCCTGCGGTCCGCGCGCACCGCCCTGCGCTCCGGGACGGCCACCGTCGCCGTCCCGCCCGGGCAGCGCGGCCCGCGGGCCCTGACCGGGAGCGAGCCGGCCACCGCCGGAGGCACCGCCACCGAAGGCACCGCCGGACGCACCGGCGCCGAGAGCACCGGCACCCTGGCCGGAACCGGCGGCACGCCGGGCCGCTGCCGCACCGGCGGCGGCCTGCGCGGCGGCGGGACCGCCGCCGACGGGAGACTGACCGGGCTGCTTGGGCTGGGGCTTGCGGCCGCCCTGGGCGACATCGACGGGCAGCATGACCAGCGCGGTCGTACCACCGGAGTCGGACGGGCGCAGCTGGATGCGGATGCCGTGCCGCTGGGACAGCCGGCCGACCACGAACAGACCCATGCGGCGGGAGACGGAGACGTCCACCGTCGGGGGAGAGGCGAGCCGCTCGTTGATCGCCGCGAGGTCCTCCGGCGACAGGCCGATACCGGTGTCGTGGATCTCGATCAGCACCCGGCCGTCGGGCAGCGCGTGACCGGTGACCTTGACCTTGGTCTGCGGCGAGGAGAAGGAGGTCGCGTTCTCCAGCAGCTCGGCGAGGAGGTGCACGAGGTCGTTGACGACCCGGCCGGCCACTTCGGTGGTCGGCACGGAGGCCAGCTCGATGCGCTCGTACTGCTCCACCTCGGAGGCGGCGGCGCGGAGCACGTCGACCAGCGGCACCGGACGGGTCCAGCGGCGGCCGGGCTCCTCACCCGCGAGGACGAGGAGGTTCTCACCGTTACGGCGCATGCGGGTGGCGAGGTGGTCGAGCTTGAACAGCGAGGACAGCTGGTCCGGGTCGGCCTCGCGCGACTCCAGTTCGGAGATGAGCGACAGCTGGCGCTGGATGAGGCCCTGGGAGCGGCGCGAGAGGTTGGTGAACATCGCGTTGACGTTGCCCCGGAGCAGGGCCTGCTCGGCGGCGAGGCGGACCGCCTCGCGGTGCACGTCGTCGAAGGCCGCGGCCACTCGGCCGATCTCGTCCCGGGAGTGCACACCGACCGACTCCACGGACGTGTCGACGTCCTGCGGGTCGGACTCGGACAGCTGCTTGACCAGCTCGGGCAGACGGTCGGAGGCGACCTTCGTCGCGGTGTCCTCAAGACGGCGCAGCGAGCGGATCATGGAGCGGGCCACGACGAAGGCGCCGACCAGCGACACACCCAGCACGATCAGGATCAGGGCACCGGAGATGATCGCGTCGCGCTCGGTGGCGCTGCGCAGCTCGCGGGCCTTCTGCTCCATCTCCTCGAGCAGCGTGTGCTCGATGTTCTTCATCTGCTGGATCTTGGTGGAGCTGTCGTCCAGCCAGTCGCGGTAGGACCGCTTGTCCTGCTGGGCGAGACCGCTCGCGGAGACCAGGGCGCGACCCGCGTAGGTGTCGGTCGCCTTGATCGTCGAGTTGCCGCCGTCCTCGATCGGCTTGAGCAGCTCGGCGGCGGAGTCCTCGCCGTAGATGCTCTTGAAGCTGCGGATCTCGGAGTTCTGGGACTCCAGGGCGGACTCGGCGTAGAGGCGGTCGTTCGGCGAGAGCTTGCCGGCCGTGGTGTTGCTCGCGGGCAGCGCCGCCGCCAGGGCCGCGCGCTGGATCGAGGAGTACTCCTTGGCGGAGGAGAACGCCGCGAGCGCACGCGTGCGCTGGATCATGTCCGGGTTGCTGGTCGCCTCGGCCATGTCCTGGGAGAGGTCGATCAGGTTCTCGATCAGACGGTGGTACGCCTCGATCGTCTGCGTGGAGTTGTCCTCGGAGGCGTAGGCGCCCTTGCGGATCTGCTCCAGGTCGCCCAGCTCGCCGGCGAGCTGGACGAGGTACTCGCGGACGCCCTTGAGGTTGCCGTCCTTGCTGGCGCCGTCGATCTCCTCGGAGCTGTCGAGGAAGTTCTTCATCGCCCGGTCGGTCTTCTCGCGAAGCCCCTTGACCGTGAAGTCCGTCGCCTTGCCGCCGTGCGCCAGCGGGCCGGCCGACTGGTCGCGCTCCTCCTGGAGCGCGGCCGACAGCTCGGTGGCCTGCTTGGTCATGTCCGTCAGCAGCTTCATGTTGTCGAGCTGCTGGATGTCGTCCATGGACTGATTGATACGCAGCGCACCCAGCGAGGTGGCCGCGACCACCGGGAGGGCGAGCAGCGACACCAGTCGCGTGGAGATGCGCCAGTTGCGCAGGGCTATTCGCGGCCCGGGGCCGGTCGGGCCCGTGGGCGGCTTCAGCGCCGGGGAAGGGCTCGCGGACCCCGTGGGGGTCGACGTGCCGGGGCGCCCGGAGCGCTCACCGCCGTCACCGGCCGGGCCCTGGTTCTGGGCGTGCTGGGGCGAGGGGCCGCCAGTCATGGGGCCAGTCCCGCCGTGCGGCTCCGGCTCCGCCGAAGCGTTGCCATCCCTCTTGAAACGTCCCTGCACTAGCGTCGCAACCTCTGGACCAGGCACCCCGTCGCCTGAACGGCGGGGCACGGTGTCGGCGTTCTGGGGACGCCCTGAAAAACGCCCCCGTGGTGGTCTTGGGTGACCGGCGCTGGCTCCCCCTTCTCACCGCCACTCGGCGCGACTGTGCGCCCCCTGTGCGCCGGCTCGATCCTGCGGCGGTCCGTGAGATTCCAGCACAGCACAGGATCTCCAACAAGGCCCGTAGGCCGAGCCGTGATGTAGGTGACACCACGTGAGTGCCGGATCACCGGTGGTGGATGGCGAGTTCGCCCATTTCGGGCGTTAGTCCGCGAGTCGCCGAGCGGTGCCGGGTGTCCCAGTCGCCATGATCAGGAGCGGAATGATGGCTTCAGGGGGTCAATGTCCGTTTCGCCGATGTGGAGCACGTGTCCGGATTGACCGATTCGCCCTCTGATTCGTGAGGAAACTCACATGCCGATCATGGTCTTCGCGCGAACGGGCCGGGGAATCGCATGTTTAGCCTGACGCTTTACAGCGATGGCACAACCGACAACCCGCGCCCGTGCGGAGGTTTCACACACCCTCCCGGCGCCCGTCACAGGACAGGGTCAAGTAAACAGTGAAGACGACGACGATGTTCCACAAGATCGCCAACCCGCGACGCACGACGCTGGCACACCTGGAAGACGCCGACGAACTGCAGACGCCGGAGCAGCCGGAGCACCCCGTCGACCTGCCGGCCCAGACCGCAAACCCCAAGCGCACCATCCTGATGGAGATCCCCGTCGCGGCCGCCGCAGCCGCGGAGTGACACCAGCTAGTACGCGTACCGGCGACCGGATGCTCACGGCGGCGGGACACGGATTTTCCAGGGGCGCCCCTGCGACGGGGCGCCCCTTCGTAATGCGCGGGGCGGGAACACCTCTCCGCGTTAGCCTGGACCGTCAGACTCCAGCCGCGTCAGTCAAGGGGCCAAGCAACCCGTGCGCATCGCCAGATTCTCCATCGACGGGAACGTCGCCTTCGGTGCCATCGAGGGCGACAAGCAGGACGAACTCGTCCTGGACATCATCAAGGGCATCCCGTTCGCGGACTTCGAGCTCTCCGGTACGAAGGTGCCGGTGAGCAAGGTCAGGCTGCTGCCGCCGGTGCTCCCCAACAAGGTCGTGGCCTTCGGTCGCAACTACGCGGAGCACGCCCGCGAGCTGGGCAACGAGGTGCCCGACGCCCCCTTCGCCTTCTTCAAGCCGTCCACCTCGGTGATCGGCCCCGGCGACGAGATCCAGTACCCCTCCTTCTCCGAGGAGGTGCACCACGAGGCCGAGCTGGCCGTGGTGATCGGCCGGATGTGCCGCGAGGTCCCGCGCGAGCGCGTCAAGGACGTCATCTTCGGCTACACCTGCGCCAACGACATCACCGCCCGCGACGTGCAGAAGCGCGAGAAGCAGTGGGCCCGGGCCAAGGGCTTCGACAGTTCCTGCCCGCTCGGCCCCTGGGTGGAGACGGACCTGGACGCGAGCGACCTCACCATCCAGCTCACGGTCAACGGCCAGCAGCGCCAGCTCGGCCGGACCAGCGAGATGATCCACTCCATCGAGGATCTGATCGTCAACATCTCCGAGGCCATGACGCTGCTCCCCGGCGACGTGATCCTCACGGGCACCCCCGCTGGGGTCGGCCCCCTGAACGTCGGCGACGAGGTCGCCGTCACCATCGAAGGCATCGGCACTCTCACCAACAAGGTTGTCAAGCGTGGCTAGCGCATCCGGCACTCCAGTACGCGTCCGTTTCTGCCCCTCACCCACCGGTAACCCCCACGTGGGCCTGGTCCGCACCGCCCTGTTCAACTGGGCGTTCGCCAAGCACCACCAGGGCACCCTGGTCTTCCGCATCGAGGACACCGACGCCGCCCGCGACTCCGAGGAGTCGTACACCCAGCTGCTCGACTCGATGCGCTGGCTGGGCTTCGACTGGGACGAGGGCCCCGAGGTCGGCGGCCCGCACGCGCCGTACCGCCAGTCGCAGCGCATGGACCTCTACAAGGAGGTCGCGCAGAAGCTGCTCGACGCCGGTCACGCCTACCGCTGCTACTGCTCCCAGGACGAGCTGGACACCCGCCGCGAGGCCGCCCGCGCCGCCGGCAAGCCCTCCGGCTACGACGGCCACTGCCGCGAGCTGACCGAGGCCCAGGTCGAGGAGTACCAGGCCCAGGGCCGCGAGCCGATCGTCCGCTTCCGGATGCCCGACGAGACGATCACCTTCACCGACCTGGTCCGCGGCGAGCTGACCTTCACCCCGGAGAACGTCCCGGACTACGGCATCGTCCGCGCCAACGGTGCCCCGCTGTACACGCTGGTCAACCCGGTCGACGACGCCCTGATGGAGATCACCCACGTCCTGCGCGGCGAGGACCTGCTCTCCTCCACCCCGCGCCAGATCGCCCTGTACAAGGCGCTGATCGAGCTGGGTATCGCCAAGGAGATCCCGTCCTTCGGCCACCTGCCGTACGTGATGGGCGAGGGCAACAAGAAGCTCTCCAAGCGTGACCCGCAGTCCTCCCTCAACCTCTACCGGGAGCGCGGCTTCCTCCCCGAGGGCCTGCTCAACTACCTCTCCCTGCTCGGCTGGTCCCTCTCGGCCGACCAGGACGTCTTCTCGATCGCCGAGATGATCGCGGCCTTCGAGATCTCCGACGTGCAGCCCAACCCGGCCCGCTTCGACCTCAAGAAGTGCGAGGCCATCAACGGCGACCACATCCGCCTGCTGGACGTGAAGGACTTCACGGAGCGCTGCCGCCCGTGGCTCCAGGCGCCGTTCGCCCCCTGGGCCCCGGAGGCCTTCGACGAGGCGAAGTGGCAGGCCATCGCGCCGCACGCGCAGACCCGCCTCAAGGTCCTCTCCGAGATCACCGACAACGTCGACTTCCTGTTCCTGGCGGAGCCGGCCGAGGACGAGGCCTCCTGGACCAAGGCGATGAAGGAGGGCTCGGACGCCCTGCTGCGCACGGCCCGCGAGAAGCTGGAGGCCGCCGACTGGACCTCCGCCGAGTCGCTCAAGGAGGCCGTCCTGGCCGCCGGTGAGGCCCACGGACTCAAGCTCGGCAAGGCCCAGGCCCCCGTCCGCGTCGCCGTCACCGGCCGCACGGTCGGCCTGCCGCTCTTCGAGTCCCTGGAGGTCCTGGGCAAGGAGACCACCCTGGCCCGGATCGACGCGGCGCTGGCGAAGCTCACCGCGTAAGCGCACGGCATCACACCGCGAGGGCGGCGTCCGGTTCGGGCGCCGCCCTCGCCGTGTCCGCCCAGCCGCCACCCGGAGTTCACCCTTCCGGGCAACTCCCGTCCCCGCACGAGACGTTGGATGCCCCCTGTGCGCACGGTGCGTGCGTGTGCGCCCGGGTACAGGGGGAGAGAGCATGATCCGTCCACGAAGACTCGTCCACGCGGCCGTCGGCGGGGTGGTGGCCCTGTCCTGCACCCTGCTGACCGCACCCGCGCAGGCGGCGCCCGGAGCCGACGAGCCGGCCGGCACGGTGCGGCTGGCCACCGAGAAGCGCGTGACCGTCGACTACCCCTGGGCCGGCGCGTCCGGCTTCCAGTACCGCCCGGGAACCACCTCGGTCACCACGGTGGACTACCCCGACGCGGTCCCGCCCGCCCACGCCGGCCCGGACGACCTGGCCACCGGCACCGACGTCGTGAACACCCGCGACGGCCAGAAGGTTCTGCAGAAACACCGCTCCACGGGCGTCACCGCCACCGTCACGATCCCCACCGGCCAGGCCTACCGCGCCGCCGTCGGCTGGAGCGTGCTGACCATGGACGGCAACGGCGCCCTGCACGTCCTGCGCACCGTCGACGGCACCCTCACCGTGGACACCCCGGTCACCGGCTTCCCCGCGGGCGCCCGCCCCGTCCTCTACCGCACCGGCGGCTCGGTCACCCGCCTCGCGATCGTCTACGCGCTGGACGGCAAGACGTCGGTGGGCCTGGTGGACCTCTCCGACGGCGCCTTCCGCACGTATGTCACCGGCGATGAGGCGACCCCGCAGCTCGCCTTCAACGACCGCTGGCTCGTCGCCGACTGGAAGGCGATCCGGGTGGACGCCGAACCCGGCACCGCGCCCACGGCCCTCACCAGGACCGGCGCCCAGCTCGAAGCCGTCGTCGGCGACCAACTCCTGATCGGCAATCCGGGCTTCGTGCTGGGCGGCACCGAGGCCGCGCTGACCGCCCGCTCCCTGGTCACCGGCGCCTCGGCCACCGTGCTCCCCTCGTCGTTCGGCGGCATCGGCCCGACCCCGGACGGTGGCGCTCTGGCCACCGCGGGACCCTCCAGCCTCAACTGGAACATCCACCGCATCACCCCCACCGGCACCGGAGGCCTCTCCACCACCGAAGTGGCCCGGGTGCCCGCCGCCGCGACCGGCGTACAGGGACTGGCCGTCGCCGGCGGCGAGTTGTTCCTCTACGGCGCGACGCCCGGCGCGTCACTGCGCTACAGCAGCTTCCAGCTGGACGCCACCGGCCGGCCCGACGGCCCCCAGACCCGCCGCAGCCCGGGGCTGAGCCCGTCCACCTGCCTCACCGGCGACGCCGCCTGTCCCCAGCTGGAGGCTCTCGGCGACGGCAGGGTCAGCCACCTGTGGACCGGCGAGACGGGCCAGGAGTCCGTCGTCACCGTCGGCCTCGACACCACCACCGTCCTCAGCGCACCCACGGACGGCGATTCCTCCGGCCGCATCGGCGCCGGCACCGGCCGCTACGTGCTCTACAACGGCGGCTCCGGCAAGCAGCGGGTCGTCGACTTCCCGCGCGCCAAGACCGCCGGCGAGACCACCCTCACCCGCGACCGCACCGCCGCCGCGGTCTGGGGACAGACCCTGTGGGCCCCGGGCGGCACCCAGGGCCAGGTCACCGGCCGCAACCTCAAGACCGGCACGACCACCACCACCATCACCACCGGCGCCCCCTGCACCCCCACCGACATCCAGGCCGTCAACACCTGGCTGTACTGGTCCTGCGGCAGCTCGGCCGGCGTCTACGACCGGGCCACCCAGCGCAAGATCACGGTTCCGGCCGACCTGGGCCCGGCCCGCCTCGCCGACGGCTTCCTGCTCCGGGAGAACCGCACCACCCACGAACTGCTGCTCACCGACTTCCACACCGGCACGGCCACCACCCGCACCCTGGTCAAACTGCCCGCCACGGACCAGAACACCGGCGGCAGCAACGGCCGCTGGGCCGTCGACCGCTTCGGCGGCCCCATCGCCTACCTCAACGGCACGTACGGCGAGGTGTCGATCGTCCCCAGCGGCGTCCCCACCTCGCCCCTGGCGCAGATGGAAGCCCAGGCCCACACGCCGTCCGTGATCGGCAAGGCGTTCCCCTGGTCCCCGGTCTGGCAGCTGAACAAGCCCTCCACCTGGACCCTGACCCTCACCAACGCCTCCGGCAAGATCGTCCGCACGCTGACCGGCAGTTCCACGGGAGCCGCGGTGCGCCCCGCCTGGGACGGCACCACCGACAGCGGCGGCGGCACCACGGGCGGCGCGTACACCTGGAAACTCACCGCCCACCCCCGCGACGGCCAGGGACCGGACCTCACGCTCTCCGGCACCATGACCCTGGGCTGAGAGCATTCCGCGGTGGGTACGGTCGGAACATGAGCATTCACGCCGTGGTCTGGGACGTCGACGACACCCTCTTCGACTACACCACCGCCGACCGCCTCGGCATGCGCGCCCACCTCACGGCCGAGGGCCTGCTCGACCGCTACGACAGCGTCGAGCGGGCCATCGACCAATGGCGGGAGATCACCCACCTGCAATGGGCCCGCTTCTCGGCCGGCGAGGCCACCTTCGAGGACCAGCGGCGCGAGCGCGTAAGGGTGTTCCTGGACCGGGACCTCACCGACGCCGAGGCCGACGCGTGGTTCCAGCGTTACATCACCCACTACGAGGCGGTCTGGGCCCTGTTCCCGGACGTCCTGCCCGTCCTCGACGCCCTCTCCGCCAGCCACCGGCACGCCGTGCTCTCCAACTCGAGCCTCCACGTCCAGGACCGCAAGCTGCGTGCCCTCGGCGTCCACGACCGCTTCGAGACCATCCTGTGCGCGGCTGAGCTCGGCATCTCCAAGCCCGAGGCCGGGGCCTTCCTCGCGGCCTGCGAGTTCCTCGGACTGCCGCCGCACCAGGTCGCCTACGTCGGCGACCACCCGGAGATCGACGGACGGGGCGCCGCCGACGCCGGACTGCTGTCGGTGTGGATCGACCGAGGCGGTCTGTACGCCACGATCGAGCCGCCCGTCGGGCCGCACCGCATCGCCTCCCTCGCCGAACTGCCGTCCCTGCTCGGCTCGGATACTCGTTTTGGAGCCCCGTCCACCTTCGGGTAATGTTCTTCCTGCGCCGCGGGAGCGGGCCGGAAGGCCAGAACCCCAGGCGCACTACTAGAACAAAACCCCCTAGGGGGCTTGCGTTCCAGTGGCCTATGGTGTAATTGGCAGCACGACTGATTCTGGTTCAGTTAGTCTTGGTTCGAGTCCAGGTAGGCCAGCTCGCAGAGCTCATCTGCATCGCCCCCGTTGTGTAGCGGCCTAGCACGCTGCCCTCTCAAGGCAGTAGCGCCGGTTCGAATCCGGTCGGGGGTACTGGTTCCGAGTGATCGACGATCATCTCGGGACTGCTAGGGCCCCCGTTGTGTAGCGGCCTAGCACGCCGCCCTCTCAAGGCGGTAGCGCCGGTTCGAATCCGGTCGGGGGTACTGACTGGTCTAAACCACATTGGTCTATGGTGTAATTGGCAGCACGACTGATTCTGGTTCAGTTAGTCTTGGTTCGAGTCCAGGTAGACCAGCTCGGACCTGCGGAAACGCAGGCTCCATGCCCCCGTTGTGTAGCGGCCTAGCACGCCGCCCTCTCAAGGCGGTAGCGCCGGTTCGAATCCGGTCGGGGGTACACATCACAAGAGGCCCCTCACTTCGGTGAGGGGCCTCTTGTGTGCTTGCCTTCTGTTGGTCGCGTGAGCTGCACGAACAAACCCCAACCGGCCCGCACGCGACGATCAAACCGTCCGTGTCATGGCGCGTGATCGGGAAAGGCCTGCCGCGGCGTTGAGGCCGGCCTCCCCCGAAACGCTCCGTCGGTTCAGCCGGTGCGCCGCAACGCCTCGGAGAGACGCCCCGCCGCATCGATCACAGCCTGGGCATGCATACGCCCCGGGTGCCGCGTCAGCCGCTCGATCGGCCCGGACACGGACACCGCGGCGACCACCCGGTTCGAAGGCCCCCGCACCGGCGCGGACACCGACGCGACGCCCGGCTCCCGCTCACCGATCGACTGTGCCCAGCCCCGCCGCCGCACGCCCGACAGGGCCGTCGCGGTGAAGCGCGCCCCTTGCAGGCCGCGGTGCAGCCGCTCCGGCTCCTCCCAGGCCATCAGGATCTGCGCCGAGGACCCGGCCTTCATCGTGAGCGTCGAACCGACCGGGACCGTGTCCCGCAGACCGGACAGGCGCTCCGCCGCTGCGACGCAGATGCGCATGTCGCCCTGACGGCGATAGAGCTGCGCGCTCTCGCCCGTGATGTCACGAAGATGCGTGAGCACCGGGCCGGCGGTGGCGAGGAGACGGTCCTCACCCGCGGCCGCGGCAAGCTCTGCCAGGCGAGGGCCGAGAATGAATCGGCCCTGCATGTCGCGCGCCACCATGCGGTGGTGTTCCAGGGCCACGGCCAGGCGGTGGGCCGTGGGTCGTGCCAGTCCGGTGGCACCGACCAGACCCGCGAGGGTGGCCGGACCGGACTCCAGAGCGCTCAGGACGAGGGCCGCCTTGTCCAGAACGCCGACGCCGCTACTGTTGTCCATGAAACGATACTTGCGTCTCACTCTGTGAAACGCAAGTTCAAATTCTCGTGGAACGCGCCACCCTGGAATCACGAAGTCACAACGGCCCGTGACGTAAGGGCCTGGTGGCGTGCGCCCGGAATCAGGGGAACGGGCGCCGCCTCCTCAAGATCTCTAGTTGGGTCGGCGGACCGTAGCCGGCCGGAGGGAACAGCGATGGGTAGGACACTCGCGGAGAAAGTCTGGGACGACCACGTCGTCCGGCGCGCGGAGGGCGAGCCCGACCTTCTCTTCATCGATCTGCACCTGCTGCACGAGGTGACCAGCCCGCAGGCGTTCGACGGTCTGCGCAAGAGCGGCCGTGGCGTGCGGCGTCTGGACCTCACCATCGCGACCGAGGACCACAACACCCCGACCCTGGACATCGACAAGCCGATCGCGGATCCGGTCTCGCGGGTCCAGCTGGAGACGCTGCGCAAGAACGCCGCCGACTTCGGCGTGCGCCTGCACCCGCTGGGCGACGTCGAGCAGGGTGTCGTGCATGTGGTGGGGCCGCAGCTGGGTCTGACCCAGCCGGGCACCACCGTCGTGTGCGGTGACTCGCACACCTCCACGCACGGTGCTTTCGGGGCGCTGGCGTTCGGCATCGGCACCTCCCAGGTGGAGCATGTGCTGGCCACCCAGACGCTGCCGATGTCCCGCCCCAAGACCATGGCGATCACGGTCGACGGCGAACTGCCCGACGGCGTCACCGCCAAGGACCTGATCCTGGCGATCATCGCGAAGATCGGCACGGGCGGCGGCCAGGGCTACGTGCTGGAGTACCGCGGCGAGGCCATCGAGAAGCTCTCGATGGAGGCCCGCATGACCATCTGCAACATGTCGATCGAGGCCGGCGCCCGCGCGGGCATGATCGCCCCGGACGAGACCACCTTCGCCTACCTCCAGGGCCGCCCGCACGCCCCCGAGGGCGAGGACTGGGACGCCGCCGTCGCGTACTGGAGGACGCTCAGGACCGACGACGACGCCGAGTTCGACGCCGAGGTCGTCATCGACGCCGCCGAGCTGTCGCCGTTCGTCACCTGGGGCACCAACCCGGGCCAGGGCGCACCGCTTTCGGCGTCCGTCCCCGATCCTGCTTCGTACGAAGACGCATCGGAGCGCTTCGCCGCCGAAAAGGCCCTGGAGTACATGGGGTTGGAGGCCGGGCAGCCGCTGTGTTCCATCAAGGTGGACACCGTCTTCGTAGGCTCGTGCACCAACGGCCGCATCGAGGACCTGCGGGCTGCGGCCGAGCTGCTCAAGGACCGCAAAGTCGCCGACGGCGTACGGATGCTGGTCGTCCCCGGCTCGGCGCGGGTGGGTCTGCAGGCCGTCTCCGAGGGCCTGGACGTGGTCTTCAAGCAGGCCGGCGCCGAGTGGCGGCACGCGGGCTGCTCGATGTGCCTGGGCATGAACCCCGACCAGCTGGCCCCCGGTGAGCGCTCCGCGTCCACCTCCAACCGCAACTTCGAGGGCCGGCAGGGCAAGGGCGGCCGCACCCACCTGGTCTCCCCGCAGGTCGCCGCCGCCACCGCAGTCCTGGGCCACCTGGCCTCCCCGGCCGACCTGACCGCCGACGCCCCCACGCCCGCTGGAGTCTGATCACCCATGGAAGCCTTCACCACCCACACCGGCCGGGCCGTGCCGCTGCGCCGCTCCAACGTCGACACCGACCAGATCATCCCCGCGCACTGGCTCAAGAAGGTCACGCGGGACGGGTTCGAGGACGGGCTGTTCGAGGCCTGGCGCAAGGACGCGTCGTTCGTGCTCAACCAGAGCGAGCGCAAAGGCGCGACCGTGCTGGTCGCCGGTCCCGACTTCGGCACCGGCTCCTCGCGTGAGCACGCCGTCTGGGCGCTGCAGAACTACGGCTTCAAGGCCGTGATCTCCTCGCGCTTCGCCGACATCTTCCGCGGCAACTCGCTCAAGAACGGCCTGCTCACGGTCGTTCTGGAGCAGGAGACCGTGGACGCGCTGTGGGAGCTGACCGAACAGGACCCCACGGCCGAGATCACCGTCGACCTGGAGAGCCGCGAGGTGCGCGCCGAGGGCATCACCGCCGCCTTCGAGCTGGACGAGAACTCCCGCTGGCGGCTGCTGAACGGCCTCGACGACATCTCGATCACCCTCCAGAACGAAGCCGACATCGCCGCCTACGAGGCCAAGCGCCCGGCGTTCAAGCCGCAGACCCTCCC
The DNA here is from genome assembly GCF_031348265.1 of Streptomyces collinus. Taxonomy (NCBI): domain Bacteria; kingdom Bacillati; phylum Actinomycetota; class Actinomycetes; order Kitasatosporales; family Streptomycetaceae; genus Streptomyces; species Streptomyces collinus. The sequence goes on from NZ_CP133771.1 coordinate 6,276,530, forward strand.
GGTCTGACCCCACGCACGGCCCACCGCCTCCGAACAAGGCGACTTTCGGCCACCGCAACACCCTCTCTGTACCCCCGATCAGCCCGATCGGGGGTACAGCCGTGTCTGCACCCGAACGGCCCTGCCCATCCACTGTTCAACTGCCAACTTCCGGCGTTATGCCGGTGGTTGCTGGGGTACGCGAGGGGTACAGCCGTGACTTCCACGTGTGCCCGGAAGGCCGTTTGAGGCGTCAGTTGTCCCCTGCGCAGGCGACAACTCGCCCCAGATGGCACAATCTGTGCATGGAACACGACGGCCAACTCGAGCTCTATGCGGCAGTCGCGGACCAACTCAAGGAAGCGCACACAAGAGTGCGCGCACTGCAAGTCCCGGAGGGCGTACGGATGGCGCTGACCCGGAAGCTGCTGGTCATTACGGCCGCGGCCAAGCACGATCTCGCCGACGCGGCAAGACGGCTGGAGCGGTTCACCGCGGACCTCGACGAGGGACGTCTCCCCGACGAGGAACGCTGAACCCTTCGACACCGTCGAGTTCGTTGCGGCACAAGGGTGATAAGCCCGTTTCGTGTTTGATTTGCGGTATATATCTGCCTAACGTGCGAAAAAGCTTGAACACTTTCGTTCTGGCGATGTCTCCGAAGGGGAAGACGTGAACAAGGCGCAGCTCGTAGAAGCGATTGCCGACAAGATGGGCGGCCGTCAGCAGGCCGCCGATGCTGTCGACCATGTACTGGACGCCATCGTCCGCGCGGTCGTCTCGGGTGAGCGGGTCTCGGTCACCGGCTTCGGTTCGTTCGAGAAGGTCGACCGCCCGGCCCGGTACGCCCGTAACCCCCAGACGGGCGAGCGGGTTCGGGTCAAGAAGACCTCCGTTCCGCGCTTCCGCGCCGGTCAGGGCTTCAAGGACCTGGTCAGCGGCTCGAAGAAGCTCCCGCGTGGCGGCGAGGTCTCCGTCAAGAAGGCGCCCAAGGGCAGCCTGACCGGCGGTGCCGGCGCGACGGTCAAGAAGGCCGCCGCGAAGAAGGCGACCACGAAGTCGGCCGCCGCGAAGAAGACCACCGCCAAGAAGACGACGGCGAAGAAGGCCACCACGAAGACCGCGGCCGCGAAGAAGACCACGGCGAAGAAGGCGCCCGCCAAGAAGACCACGGCGACGTCCAAGACCACCGCCGCGAAGAAGACCACCGCGAAGAAGGCCCCGGCGAAGAAGGCCACGGCCAAGAAGGCGCCCGCCAAGAAGTCGACGGCGCGCAAGACCACCGCCAAGAAGACCACCGCCCGCAAGAAGTAAGGGCGCTGGAGTACTCACGCGCCGGGCCGGACTCCGCACGGAGTCCGGCCCGCGGCGTGTTCAGCAAGGCGTGTTCAGCAAGGGGTCAGAGGGTCTGCAGGGTCACCAGAGTGATCCGGGGCGCGTCCTTCGCACCCTCGACCTCGATGCGCACCCGCTGGCCCGGACGCAGCAGCCTGAGGCCCCCCGCGTCGAACGCGGCAGCGTCGAAGGGCACCGGGGTGCCGTCGTCCAGGAGCACCTGCCCGCTGCGGCTTTCGGGGTCGTATGTGTACGCGGTCGCCTGCATGGCCGCAGCCTACTGCCCGGGTATCAGCAACCGCGCGGCGGCCGCGGCCGTATGAGGGCCGACCCCCAGGGCCAGCGCGCTGCGCAGGTCCTCGCCGGTGTCCACGTCCTGGCGTACGGAATCCACCGCGGCGAGGGGCAGTTCCACGGCGCCGGACGCGCGGTGCCGGGCCCGGGAATCCGCGCCGAAGGCCGGGCGCAATTCGCGGCCCGCAGCGGCGGCCAGCAGGGTCGTGCCGATTGCGGCCGCGTCCGGGAGAAATGCACGCGGGAATTCAGCGGCGGCTTCCAGTACCCGGGACAATTCCAAAGGACGCAGGGCCGGCAGATCGGCGTTCAGTGCGGCCACGGCACGCGCCGGGCGGGCTGACCGTACGACCCGCGTCGCGTGTGCGAGGGCGGCGTTGAGGCCGCCGCCCGGCTCGTCGGGGATGATCGCGGCGCCCAATGCCGCCAGCTCACGGCCCGCCCGGGCGTCGTCCGTGACGACTGCCACATCCCCTACCGCCGGGCAGGCCAGCGCGGCCGCCACCGTGTCCTGGGCGAAGGCCAGCGCCAGGTCCGGCCGCAGCCCGTCGTCGGCGGTGTCCGCCAGCCTGCTCTTGGCCTGGGCCAGGGGCTTCAGGGGTACGACCAGGGTCCACTGCACGGGTGTTCCGTCCTCCTCTTGTCGCGGTCATTGTCACCCGGGGCATCGGGCGGGCGGCGTGCCGGGGCGTACGGTGTTCTCGACAGACCGGCGGCCTGGGGCGACACTTGTGCGGCCCCCCGTGGCCCCGGCTTTCAGGCCCTAGAGGAAGGTGTCCGCGTGCCCCGCCGCAGAATCGGCTTCTGGTACCGCTTCGCCGCGGTGATCTGCAAACCGCCGCTGGTGGTTCTGCTCAGGCGGGACTGGCGCGGAATGGAGCACATTCCGGCAGAGGGTGGATTTATCACCGCGGTGAACCACAATTCGCACATCGACCCCTTCGCTTACGCGCACTTTCAGTACAACACCGGGCGCGTCCCGCGATTCCTCGCGAAGAGCGGGCTTTTCAAGAAGGGATTCGTCGGGGCCGCGATGCGGGGCACCGGGCAGATCCCCGTCTACCGCGAGAGCACGGACGCGCTGAGCGCCTTCCGGGCCGCGATCGAGGCCGTGGACCGCGGGGAATGCGTCGCCTTCTATCCCGAGGGCACCCTCACCCGCGACCCGGACGGCTGGCCCATGACCGCCAAGACGGGGGCCGCGCGGGTCGCGCTGCAGACCAAGTGCCCGGTGATCCCCGTCGCCCAGTGGGGCTGCAACGAGCTGCTCCCGCCGTACGCGAAGAAGCCGCATCTGCTGCCGCGCAAGACGCACCGGGTGCTCGCCGGGCCGCCCGTGGACCTCGCGCGGTTCTACGACCGGGAGATGACCGCGGAGCTGCTGAAGGAGGCCACGGAGGTCATCATGGCCGCCGTGACCGCACAGCTGGAGCTGATCCGCGGTGAGAAGGCGCCGGAGACGCCGTACGACCCGCGCCGGGAGCGGATCGAGCAGCGGCGCCGTACGCAGGCACAGACGCAGACGCATCAGAAGTCAGGGCAGACCGTGCAGGAAGAGGGGCTGGGCAAGTGAGCAAGCCGGTCAAGGCGGCGGTGCTGAGCGCCGGTTCGTGGGGTACGGCCTTCGGCATGGTGCTCGCCGACGCGGGGTGCGAGGTCACCCTGTGGGCGCGCCGCCCGGAGGTCGTGGAGGCGATCAACTCCTCACGGACCAATCCCGACTACTTCCCGGGGGTCGAGCTCCCGGAGAACGTGCGGGCCACCACCGATCCCGCGCAGGCCGCGGCGGACGCCGACTTCACGGTCCTGTCGGTGCCCTCGCAGACCCTGCGCGGCAACCTCGCCGAGTGGAGCCCCCTGCTGGCCCCGGACACGGTCCTGGTGTCGCTGATGAAGGGCGTCGAGCTCGGCTCCGCGATGCGGATGAGCGAGGTCATCGACGACGTCGCCAAGGTCGGCCCGGACCGGATCGCCGTGGTGACGGGGCCCAACCTGGCCCGGGAGATCGCCGCGCGGATGCCGGCCGCGGCCGTGGTCGCCTGCACCGACGAGGCCGTCGCCCAGCGGCTCCAGGCCGCCTGCCACACGCCCTACTTCCGCCCGTACACCAATACGGACGTGGTGGGTTGCGAACTGGGCGGAGCCGTGAAGAACGTCATCGGCCTCGCCGTGGGTATCGCGGACGGCATGGGACTCGGCGACAACGCCAAGGGCTCGCTCATCACCCGCGGCCTCGCCGAGACCACCCGGCTCGGCATGGCCCTCGGCGCCGACCCGCTGACCTTCTCCGGACTCGCGGGCCTGGGCGACCTGGTGGCCACCTGCTCCTCGCCGCTGTCGCGGAACCACACCTTCGGCACCAACCTCGGCAAGGGCATGACCCTCCAGGAGACCATCGCGGTCACCAAGCAGACCGCCGAGGGCGTCAAGTCCTGTGAGTCGGTGCTGGATCTGGCCCGCAGGCACGGCGTCGACATGCCGATCACGGAGACGGTCGTCGGCATCGTGCACGAGGGCAAGCCCCCGGTGGTGGCTCTCAAGGAGCTGATGTCGCGCAGCGCGAAGCCCGAACGACGCTGAGCGACGCAAGGCCGACGGCGCTTACTACCGGCCCTACCAACGGGTACCCTCAACCCGATATGAGCACCGAGAACCTCCCCCAGAGCCCCGAGCAGCCGCCTCGCAAGCCGCGTGTGGCCGTCGTGTTCGGCGGGCGCAGCTCCGAACACGGGATCTCCGTGGTCACGGCCGGCGCCGTCCTCAAGGCCATCGACCGGACGAAGTACGACGTCCTGCCGATCGGCATCACGCAGGACGGGCGTTGGGCGCTCACGGCGGACGAGCCGGAGCGGATGGCGATCGTCGACCGGCGCCCGCCGAGCGTCGACCTGCTCGCCGAGTCCGCCGAGGGCGCGGTGATCCTCCCGGTCGACCCCGCCAGCCGCGAAGTCGTCTACAGCGAGCCGGGATCGGTCCCCAAGGCGCTCGGCGAGGTCGACGTGGTCTTCCCGGTGCTGCACGGCCCGTACGGTGAGGACGGCACCCTCCAGGGCCTCCTGGAGCTCTCCGGAGTCCCGTACGTGGGTTCGGGTGTGCTCGCCTCGGCCGTCGGCCAGGACAAGGAGTACATGAAGCGGGTGTTCACCTCGTTCGGGCTGAAGGTGGGCCCCTACGTGGTGATTCGCCCGCGTGAGTGGGAGCACGACGAGACCGCCGCCCGCAAGAAGATCGTCGACTTCGCCGGCGAGCACGGCTGGCCGCTGTTCGTGAAGCCCTCGCGGGCCGGTTCGTCGATCGGCATCACCAAGGTCGACGACCTCTCCGGCCTCGACGAGGCGATCGCCGAGGCCCAGCGGCACGACCCCAAGATCCTCGTGGAGGCCGCGCTGCGCGGCCGGGAGATCGAGTGCGGGGTCCTGGAGTTCGAGGACGGCCCCCGGGCCTCCCTGCCCGCGGAGATCCCCCCGCCCGAGGCGCAGGCGTACTACGACTTCGAGGCCAAGTACATCGACTCCACCCCGGGTCTCGTCCCGGCGCCCCTCACCCCCGAGGAGACGGCCGACGTCCAGCGCCTGGCGGTCGACGCGTTCGAGGCGGCGTCCTGCGAGGGCCTGGTGCGCGCGGACTTCTTCCTCACCGAGGACGGCGAGTTCGTGATCAACGAGATCAACACCATGCCCGGATTCACGCCCATCTCGATGTACCCGCAGATGTGGCAGGCGAGCGGGGTGAGCTACCCGGAGCTGATCGACCTGCTGGTGCAGGCGGCACTGCGGCGCTCGACGGGCCTGCGGTGAACCGGCTCTAGAACCCGGGCTTCAGGAGGCGATCCCCACGGGGATCGCCTTCTTCACAGCGGCGGCCAGATCGATCAGCACACCCGAGCTGTCCACGCCCTCCGGCGCCCGGACCTCGACATAGGCCTCACGGTTGGCCGTGGTGAACCGGTACCCCCCGCCGTCCTGCTCCTGCATCAGCCAGTCCACCCCGTTCACGCCCCCGGCGACCGCATCCGGATCCCGCCCTTCCGCCACCTTCGGGTCGACCATCTCGGGCGGCTGCGGCACACCACAGCGAAGTATGATCGCCGGACTGCCCCAGCTCGCCGTCAGCGCCGACGCGGGCTCGGGATCCTCACGACGCTGACCGTTCACCTTCGCGGGCAGTACCTTGTCCAGGTTCCGGCACAGTTCCGCGACCTTCGCGTCCGGACTGGGAACCGCCGCCGACGCGCTGTCGTCTGCTGAGGAGCAGCCCGCAACAGTGATCAACAGCGCGACAGCGGGCAGGCGGAACACGCGGAGGACACAAAGGTGCCGGTGACGGAAAGAGTTCACCGGCACAGGGTAGACGGGGGCTACAGATGGACGACCGGGCAGGTCAGGGTGCGGGTGATGCCGTCCACCTGCTGAACCTTGGCGACCACCATGCGGCCGAGGTCGTCGACGGTGTCGGCCTGCGCCCGCACGATCACGTCGTACGGTCCCGTCACGTCCTCGGCCTGGATGATCCCAGGGATCTTGCTGATCGTCTCGGCGACGACCGAGGCCTTCCCGACCTCGGTCTGGATCAGGATGTACGCCTGTACCACGGAACCTCCAGGGCGGCCACGAGGATCATGTGGGGAAAAGGAACGCCACGGTATCGCGTCGCCGCTCGCCGCGGGGAGACCTGCGGGGACCGGGTCTTGCGCGCCGAGGTGCAGGTCCGGCAGAACTTGACGGTCACTTCGACGGTAGCGAGGACGGAGATGCCTCGCGACCGGGCACGGACAGGGACAGAAGGGGAGAAAGGGCAATGAAGGGCACTGTTGGTGAGCTCGGTGAGTTCGGGCTCATCAGGGAGCTCACCTCCCGTCTGACCACCACCCCGGCGGTCCGGGTCGGCCCCGGCGACGACGCCGCCGTGGTGGCCGCACCCGACCGCAGGGTCGTGGCGAGTACGGACATCCTGGTGGAGGGCCGGCACTTCCGGCGCGACTGGTCGACGGCCTACGACGTGGGCCGCAAGGCGGCCGCGCAGAACCTCGCCGACATCGCCGCCATGGGCGCCGTACCGACCGCGCTGCTGCTCGGCCTGGTCGTCCCGGCCGAACTGCCGGTGACGTGGCCGAGCGAGCTGATGGACGGCCTGCGCGACGAATGCCAGGTGGCGGGCGCCGCCGTGGTCGGCGGTGACGTCGTGCGCGGCGACTCGATCATGGTGTCGATCACCGCGCTCGGCGATCTGCGCAACCAGGAGCCGGTGACACGGGCGGGCGCCCGGCCCGGCGACCGGGTCGCGGTGACCGGCTGGCTGGGCTGGTCGGCCGCCGGGTACGCGGTGCTGTCGCGGGGGTTCCGCTCGCCGCGGGCGTTCGTGGAGGCCCACCGGCGGCCCGAGCCGCCGTACCACGCGGGTCCGGCCGCCGCCGGGCTCGGGGCGACCGCGATGTGCGACGTGAGCGACGGGCTGATCGCCGACCTCGGGCACATCGCCGAGGCGAGCAAGGTACGGATCGACATCCGCTCCGGAGCGATCGACATCCCGTCCCAGATGAACGACATCGGGCAGGCCGTGGGGGTCGACCCCATGCAGTGGGTGCTGACCGGGGGAGAGGACCACGCGATCGTGGCGACGTTCCCGCCGGACGTGAAGCTGCCCGCCCGCTGGAAGGTCATCGGCGAGGTCCTCAACCCCTCGGCGCTGCCCCAGGTGACGGTCGACGGGGCGCCGTGGACCAGCAAGGGCGGCTGGGACCACTTCGCGGACATAGAGTCATGATCCCCAACGTCCTCACGGTGGCGGGCTCCGACTCCGGCGGAGGCGCGGGCATCCAGGCCGACCTCAAGACGATGCTCGCGCTCGGCGTGCACGGCATGAGCGTCGTCACGGCGGTGACCGCGCAGAACTCCCTCGGTGTGCAGGGAGGTTGGGAACTGCCCGTGGAGGCCGTGCGGGCCCAGTACCGCAGCGTCGTCGACGACATCGGCGTCCAGGCGGTCAAGACCGGGATGCTCGCCTCCGCGGAACTCGTGGAGGCGGTCGCCCAGTTGATCGCGGAGACGGACGCCCCCGCCGTGATCGACCCGGTGGGCGTCTCCAAGCACGGCGACGCCCTGCTCGCCGCCTCCGCGCTGGACTCCGTCCGTACGAAACTGCTGCCGGTGGCCACCGTCGCCACACCGAACCTCGACGAGGTGGCCCAGATCACGGGCGTACGGGTCGAGTCGGAGGCGGACATGCGGCGGGCCGCCGCGGCCGTCCTCGGCTACGGGCCGCGCTGGGCGCTGATCAAGGGCGGGCACCTGCCCGGTGACGCCGTCGATCTGCTCACCGACGGATCCGAGGAGCACTGGCTGCGGGCGCCCAGGCATGACAACCGCCATACCCACGGCACCGGCTGCACCCTCGCCTCGGCGATCGCCTCCCAGCTCGCCAAGGGGCAGTCCGTGCCGGAGGCGGTGGCGGCGGCGAAGGAGTACGTCACCGGGGCCGTCGCGACCGGGTTCGCGCTCGGCGGGGGGATCGGCCCGGTGGATCACGGCTGGCGGTTCCGGGCGGGGCCTGAGCGCTGAAGTGCGGGGCCCGAGCACTGATGTGCGGGGCCTGAGCGCTGAGTGGCCGCTGAGTATTGATGCGCGGGAGCGGGCCGCTGGAATCCGGGTACGGCAAAGAGCCGGTCCACCAGAGGTGGACCGGCTCTGCAGCGAACCAGCAGTGGCCGCGCGCTAGCTGAGCGTCAGCGCGAGACCTTGCCGGCCTTGATGCACGAGGTGCAAGCGTTCACGCGCTTCGGCGTCCCGCCCACCACGGTACGCACTCGCTGGATGTTCGGGTTCCAGCGGCGGGGCGTACGGCGGTGCGAGTGCGAGATGTTGTTGCCGAAGCCCGGCCCCTTGCCGCAGACGTCGCAGTTGGCAGCCACGGGTCACTCCAAAGACTTCAGATGCACTTACGGTTGATCCCGGCAGGCCGGGATCAAGATTCTCGGGCTCTGCTGAGCCGGTCGAAATCTGAGTGGCGTTGCCAGGGGGAAGGCCCGATCAGATCGGGCAACCGGAGCAGCATACAACGGCTGCACCCGTAGAACGAAACTACCATGGCAGCTCAGGGGCCCGGTCCCCTCCCTCTTCCGGTGAACACCGCCCCGGGGTCTACGCTGCGAGCCACGTCCAGCAGCTCAGGGAGGCGTAGTGGCGCAGGTGCCGCAGACATTCTTCGATGCTCTCGCGGTGCGCACCTGGTGCGGCCTCGCGCTGGAGACACTGGGGCGGGCGCGCGAGGAGATCGACGCGATCAACGTCTACCCGGTGGCGGACGGCGACACCGGCACCAACCTGTATCTGACCGTCGAGTCGGCGGTAGCGGCGGTCGAGGCGGTGTTCGCCGGGCACGCGGCGGGCTCCGGGCCCGAGGGGCCGACGCTCGCCGACGCCGCCCGGGCGATGGCGCACGGAGCACTCATCGGTGCCCGCGGGAACTCCGGGACGATCCTCGCCCAGCTGCTGCGCGGCATGGCCCAGGTACTGGCCGACGACGACCCGGCCCACGCGGACGGCCAGGGTCTGCGGCTCGCCCTGCGGCAGGCGGCCGACTCCGCCCGCCGGGCCGTCGCCCATCCCGTGGAGGGAACCGTCCTCACGGTCGCCTCGGCCGCCGCCGACGCCGCGGACGCCGCGGACGGTGCCCGGGGCGACTGCGGGACCGTGGCCCGGGCGGCCTACGACGGAGCCCGCGCGGCCCTCGCCGCGACCCCGGGCCAGCTGCCCGTCCTGGAACGCGCCGGGGTGGTCGACGCCGGGGGGCGGGGACTGGTCGCGGTGCTCGGAGCGCTGGTGGAGACGTTCACGGGGGAGAGGGCCCGGGGGGTGGCGGGGAGTGCGGGCACCGGCCCCTCCAGGGACCCCCACGCGCGCGTGGAGCCGGCCGCGGGCCCCGTACCGGTCGACGGGGCCCTGGAGGAGTGCGCTGACGGCGCCGCCGCCGTGCCGGGCCAGGAAGGGCCGGCCTTCGAGGTGATCTACCTCCTGGAGGCCGAGGACCGGGCCGTGGAGCGGCTGCGGGAGCGGCTCGACGCCCTCGGGGACTCCCTCGTCGTGGTCGGCGGCGACGGGCTGTGGAACGTGCACGTCCATGTGGACGACGCGGGCGCCGCCGTCGAGGCCGGCATCGAGGCCGGGAGGCCCCACCGGATCCGCATCACGCACTTCGGCGCGGGTGACGTCCACACCACCGGCGCCGAGCGGCCGCCCCGGGAACGCGCCCAGCGGGCCGTCGTGGCCGTCGTGCCCGGCGAGGGGCTGGCCGGGCTGTACACCGAGGCCGGCGCGACGACCGTGCTCGCACGCCCCGGGGAGCCGCCCGCGAGCGGAGAGCTCGTCCAGGCCGTACGGCGGGCCCACGCGCGCGAGGTCGTGCTGCTGCCCAACGACGCCGATCTGCGCCACACCGCTGCGGCGGCCGCCGAGCAGGTCCGCACGGAGGGCATCCGGGTCGCCCTGATCCCCACCCGCTCGGCGGTCCAGGGCATCGCGGCACTGGCCGTGCACGAGCCGGACCGCCGCTTCGACGAGGACGTCGTGTCCATGACCTCCGCCGCCGGGGCCACCCGCTACGCCGAGGTCACCTTCGCCGAACGCCAGTCCTGGACGATGGCCGGCATCTGCCAGGCCGGCGATGTCCTGGGCCTCATCGACGGGGACGTGGCCGTGATCGGTTCGGACGTCGCCCAGACCGCCGAGACCGTTCTCGACCGCATGCTCTCGGCGGGGGGCGAGATGGTCACCCTGGTCCTCGGCGACGCCGTCCCCGACGCCGTCGCCGAGCATCTGGAGGGCCGGGTCCGCGAGGGGTACCTCGCCGTCGACACGGTCGTGTACCGGGGCGGACGGCAGGGGGCCCTGCTCCTCATCGGCGTGGAGTAGGGCCGGGGCCGCATCGACGGAACCGGCGGGCAGCGGCGGACCGGTCACCGGCCCACCGGCCGCCTCGCCCCCGACCAGCCCCGGCTCGCCGGCCACGCCATAGCCGGCCCCTCGCCGCCACCGCGTTCCTGAAGCCGGCCGTGGCCGCCGCGGGCCGCCATGGCATCGACCAGGCCGGCGAACTGACCTTGGAAGCCCCTCTCGAACCGCCTGAGCAGGGCTCCCTGCGCGTCCAGGTCGCCGTCGGGCTCAGTCCGGACGCTCCGCCGACAGCCGCAGCAACTGCTCCGCCTCCGCCCGGCGGGCCCGCACCGCCTCGTCCTCGCCGTCCCCGGCCTCCGTGCCGCCGCGTCCCTCGTACGCCGCCAGCACCGCACGCGCGCGTGCCGCCGCGTCGGCGGGGCGGCCCAGGTCGGCCTCCAGCCGGCCCGCGGCGAGTTCCGCGCCGGTGCGGCTGTGCAGGGCGCCGTCCCCGAGGGAGGCGAACACCTCTGCCGAGCACACCACTTGGGCCAGCGCCTCCTCGAACACCTCGCGGACCGGGGCGCCCTCGGTGCCCTCGGAGGCGGAGCGGGCCAGCAGGTCGCCGAACTGCCGGTGGGTGTGGCCGAGTTCGGCGACGAGCTGCTGCCGGGACTCCTCGTCGGTGGCTGCCTCCCGCGCCTCCTCGCACTCCCGGACGGCGTCCGCCATCAGGTCGCGTGCCCCTCCCAGCCCGTCCTGCGCGCTGAGCGCCAGCCAGGCGCGGGCGCGCAGGGAGCGGATCAGGCCGTGGGTGTTGCCGAGCTCGCGCCACAGGCCGCCCGCGCGCGCGTAGGCCTGGTCCGCCTCCGCCGCCAGTCCGGCCTGCCCGAGGGACTCCCCGGCCAGGTGGGCGAGGGTCGCGTGGTCGTGCTGCTCGGGCCAGTGCCGGGCGATCTCGGCGGCCTGCAGGCGCCGTTCGGCGGCCGCCCGGTGCTCGCCCAGCTCGCTCAGGCAGTCGCCCAGCCACCACTGCGTCTGCACGACCGCCCCGTCGCCGTGCGTCTCGGCGGTCAGGTCGGGCAGCGCCGACTCCAGCACCTCCGCGGCCTCGGCCCACCGCCCCTGCCGCAGCAGGAAGCCGCCGAGCTGCTGGCGCGCCCACGCCCCCAGCGTCGCCGACTCGCCCGCCTCGTCGGCCCAGTGGGCGGCCTCCAGGGCGTGCCGGGCGGCCTCCACGGCCTCACCCCGGCCGCCGACGACCTCGGCGAGCTGAAGGTGCAGCTGGGCCCGCCCGGGCGCCTCCAGCTGCGCCCCGCCGTGCTCCAGGGCCGCCCGCAGCGCCCGTTCCGCCTCCGCCATGTCGCCGAGATGGTGGGCCAGAGAGGCGAGCCGGGCCTCGTACTCCACCGCGAACCACGGCAGCCCCGCCGCCGTGAACGCCGCCGCGCCTCGCGCGAACAGCTCCGCGGCCCTCTCCAGATCCCCGGCCAGCCCGGCCAGCTCCCCGAGCATCGCTCGTGCCTCGGCGACCCGGGCGGCCAGCCGTACGTCCTCCCCGGTCCGGCCCTCGACGAGCGCGAGGACCTCCCGGACGGCGGCCTCGGCCTCGGCGAGAGCCGCCGGGTCGCCCTCGGCGCCGTGCGCCCGGCGCGTCAGGATCCGCGCCCGGCTCATCACCACGGACGCCGTCTGCCGGATGCCCGTGCCGTCGGCCGCGTACAGCGCCAGGACCTCGTCGTAGAGGCCGGTCACCGCCGCGACGGCGCCGTCCACGTCACCCGCGAGTGCGCGGACGTACGCCCCACGCACGCGTGCCGCGAGGGCCTCGCCCGGGTCGCCCGCTTCCGCGTAGTGGCCGGCGGCCCGTTCGAAGAGCCCGGTGCCCTCGGGGCCGAGGGACATCGCCTCGTGGTCGGCCATCTCGGCACGGTCGCGCGGGTCGAGTTCGGCGCCCTCGGCGGCCGCGGCGGCAGCGGCCCACGCCTCCACGGCGCCCGGCCGCAGGGTGTCCGACAGCCGCCGCGCCTCGGCCAGCAGGGCGGGCAGATCCGGCTGCCCGGTGGCGGGAACCGGAGCCGCGACGGGAGCGGGCGGGGGAGCCGGCCGTACCGACCGCACTCCCAGCGGCAGCCGCTCCACCAGCGGTCGCCGCGCCATACGCGCGCGTGCCCGCTCGCTCACGTGCGTCGTGCCGTTGCGTTCGTCGAAGCGCGCCGCCAGGGCGAGGGCCACCTCGCGCGCGTGCGTGGCGAGTTCGCGGGCGGTCCACTCCCGGCCCGCCGGGCCCGGCACCTGCCGGTCGCCCAGCCCGAGCCCGGTCAGCCGGTCCATGAGCAGGGCGACCACGCTCATGAAGTCCAGCTTGCTCTGCGGATGCCCGTCGTCCGTGAAGTACGCCGGACGCTCCGCGAGCAGCTCCAGCCCCCGCGCCTCGTTGCCGGTGAGCGCGCAGAACTCCACGTGCTCCGCGTAGGCGCCACGCATGCTCTCCATCGCCCGGACGAGCCGGAAGCCCCGCAGATGGCTGGCCCGGGCCTCCTCCTCGCGGCCCAGCCGCAACAGCGGCACCAGGGACGACGCGAGGGCCGTGTGCGGCTCGTGGGCGCAGGTGTACTCGCCCTCCAGCACCGGCCCCCACAGATCCAGCGCCTGCGCGTCCCGCCCCTGCTCCGCCTGCCACCAGCCCTGCCCGTGCAGCTCGCACGCGTGGCAGTCGGCCATGCTGTCGCGGTCGGCGGCCAGCCACGCGGCGTACGCCCGCTCGGCCCGCGCCACGTCCCCCACGTGCGCGGCGACACTGTGTTCGGCGCTGCGCACGGCCCGTTCGGAGTGCCCGGCGAGCCGGTAGCGGTGCTCCATCTCGCCGAGCCACTTCTCGATCGACGCGAGCGGGACGTGCGGCTGGTCGAGCATGCCGGCCGAGACCCACTTGAAGACCCAGTGCAGCGAGTGGCTCTCGTACTCGTCGAAGTCCTCGGGCCGTTCGTCCCACATACGCAGCAGCCGCGCGAAGGGGACGAACATCTTCCCCTTCTCGGAGCTGTAGTTGTAGACCTTCAGCTGGTGCCCGAGCGCCTCGATCACGGCGAGCGGGATGCCCAGCTTCTCGGCCGCCGTCAGCAGCTCCTCCGCGCGGGCGTTGCGGGCCGGCCCCTCCGGCTGCCCGGAGTTCTCCGCCATAGCCTCGCGCAGGGCGTCGAAGTCCGTGATCTCGCTCATGCCTGACCGTCCTCGCTGTGCGTGGCCCACTCCAGGAGGCCGATGAACGCGCGGTTGAGCAGCGCCGAGTCGGCAGGCCTGAGCGGTCGCTGCGCCATCAGCAGCGCCTGCCCGTAGAGCGACTCCGTGGCCGTGCCGATCAACTCCGGGTCGGGCAGCGCGCTGATCCTCCGGACCAGCGGGTTGAGGTGGTTGAGCACCAGACGCGCGCGGGGTGCGCTGCCCCGCAGGGAGCCCAGGATCCCCGCCCACAGGTCGTCGGCCCGCTCCTCGGCGTCCGCCCGGGCCTGTTCGTGCCGGGCGTCCCGGTCGTCGAGGTGCAGCGCGGGCACGGACAGCGGGTGGAAGGCCCGCAGCACGACGTCACAGCCCAGCGGGTCGAGCCGGGCCCGGGCCGCCGCCAGGAAGCCGGACAGGGCCAGCTCCTCGGCCGGGTCGACCGCGTCCAGATGCGCGGTCACCGTCTCCGCGTCCAGCTCGGCGACCACGGTGCCCGGCCGCACCGACGGCAGCGCCTGAACCAGCTCGCTGTCGTAGGTGTAGCCGCCGTTGATCACGCCGATGCCCTGCGCGGACGCGATCGGCGCGACCTGCCGGTACTCCTCGACGGTCCGCGTGAAGTGCACCACCGGGTGCCGCTGCGCGAACTCCTCCAGGGACAGCCGCCCGTCGGTCGTCTCGAACGGCAGCCACGGCAGCATCGTGCGCAGCATCTCCCGGTCGTGCCGGGCCAGCGACTTCACGCCCAGGTGGTGCACCGAGAGGAACGCGGCCAGCCGCTCCGGATCACCGGCCGCCAGCCCCGTCAGCCAGGCCCGGATCCGCTCGCCCAGCGCCTCCCGTACGGCCGCCAGCGTCTCGTCCTCGTACAGCGCCTCGCGGGACGCCGTGGGCCGCAGACTGTCCGTGTCGAGCACGCAGCGCACGAAGAACGCCCAGTCGGGCAGCAGCTGTTCGGCCCGCTCGGTCAGCAGCATGCCCTTGAGGTGCACCCGGTGACCGGCGCGCTGTGCCGGGCTCACCGCCGACGGCAGCACGTACGCCACCCCGCGGATGCCGGCCAGCGGAACGGACAGGTCGATCGTGTCCAGCGGGGTGAAGCCGAACAGGCCGTGGCAGTGCCGGGCCAGGGCGACCCGGCGCGCGGCCGGGCCCGGGTACGGCCGGTCCCAGGGCGCCGGAAGGTCGGTGACCGCCTCGTCGCCGACCCGGACGTCGTACGGCAGCAGCGACCCGAACTCCCGGGCCAGTGCTTCGACCCGCCCGGGTGAGAGCCACTCCGCGGCACCCGCCCGGGCCACCAGGTGCACGGTCGTGCCCGGTTCGGGCCGCTCGGCGTCCGGCAGCGTCCGCACGGTGTACGAACCGTCGTCGGCCGCCGTCCACTCCACCGGCGGCGCCCCGGGCGTACGGGCACTGCGGCTGACGACCCGGATCCGCTCGGCGACGACGAAGCAGGCCAGCAGCCCGATGCCGAACTGCCCGAGGAAGTCGGACCGGGCCTCCTGCAGCCCCTCGGCCCGCTTGGAGCTGCGCCCGATGGTGGCGAGCAGGCTGTGCACGTCCCCCTCGGTGAGGCCCACGCCGGTGTCCTCGACCCGCAGGGCACCGCCCTCGGCGTACAGCCGGACCCGGGCCGGAGCGTCGGGTTCCGTCGCGCGTCTGGCCGTGATGGCGTCCACGGCGTTCTGCAGCAGTTCCCGCAGATATACCTTCGGACTGGAGTAGAGGTGGTGGGAGAGCAGGTCCACCAGACCACGCAGGTCGACCTGGAACGTATGAGGTGACGAGGGCGGATGGGGTGCCTGGGATGCCTGTGAGGTCTGGGAGTCCATCTTCACGGCGCCGGTGGGGGACTCGCGACGGCGCGGGGTCGGGCGGTCCCGGTGGGGGCGGTGACCGCGGAAAGGGGGCCGGGAGCGCGTCATCCTAAGGCCCGAACCAACCGCCTGACCAGGGGTTTCCGGGACCTTTACGGCGATCCGGCCGCGGCCTGGGAGCCATTGTCAGTGGCGTGGTGTGCAATGGATCTCGTGCCCGCACTGGAAGAACCCCTGCGACAACCGCTGAAGTCGGTGCTCGGCCCCGCCACCGCGAAGGTGATGGCCGAGCACCTCGGCCTGCTCACGGTCGGCGACCTCCTCCACCACTACCCGCGCAGATACGAGGAGCGCGGCCAGCTCACCCACCTCGCCGACCTCCCCATGGACGAGCACGTCACGGTGGTCGCGCAGGTCGCCGACGCCCGCCTGCACACCTTCGCCTCCGCCAAGGCCCCGCGCGGCAGGGGCCAGCGCCTGGAGGTCACGATCACGGACGGCAGCGGCCGGCTCCAACTGGTCTTCTTCGGCGCGGGCGTCCACAAGCCCCACAAGGAACTGCTGCCGGGCACCCGCGCGATGTTCGCGGGCAAGGTCTCCGTCTTCAACCGCCGCCTCCAACTCGCCCACCCGGCCTACGAGTTGCTGCGAGGTACCGACGACGATCCGGCGGAGTCCGTCGAGGCCTGGGCGGGCGCCCTGATTCCGATCTATCCCGCCACCGCCAAGCTGGAGTCCTGGAAGATCGGCAAGGCGATCCAGACGGTCCTGCCCACCGCCCAGGAGGCCGTCGACCCGCTCCCGGACACCCTGCGCGAGGGCCGCGGCCTGGTCCCGCTCCCCGAAGCCCTGCTGAAGATCCACCGCCCGCACACCAAGGCCGACATCGAGGACGCCCGCTCCCGCCTCAAGTGGGACGAGGCCTTCGTCCTCCAGGTCGCCCTGGCCCGCCGCCGCCACGCGGACGCCCAACTCCCCGCCGTCCCCCGCAAGCCGGCCCCCGATGGCCTCCTCACCGCCTTCGACGCCCGTCTCCCCTTCACCCTCACCGACGGCCAGCAGCGCGTCTCCCGGGAGATCTTCGACGACCTGGCCACGGACCATCCCATGCACCGGCTGTTGCAGGGGGAAGTGGGTTCCGGGAAGACCATGGTCGCCCTGCGCGCCATGCTCGCCGTGGTCGACGCCGGCGGGCAGGCCGCCATGCTCGCCCCCACCGAAGTGCTCGCGCAGCAGCACCACCGGTCCGTCGTCGAGATGATGGGCGAGCTGGCCGAGGGCGGCATGCTGGGCGGGGCCGAGCAGGCCACCAAGGTGGTGCTGCTCACCGGCTCCATGGGGGCGGCGGCCCGGCGGCACGCCCTGCTCGACCTCACCACCGGCGAAGCCGGCATCGTCATCGGCACGCACGCGCTGATCGAGGACAAGGTGCAGTTCCACGACCTGGGCCTGGTCGTGGTCGACGAACAGCACCGCTTCGGCGTCGAGCAGCGCGACGCCCTGCGCGGCAAGGGCAAGCAACCCCCGCATCTGCTGGTCATGACGGCCACGCCCATCCCGCGCACGGTCGCCATGACCGTCTTCGGCGACCTGGAGACGTCCGTCCTGGACCAGCTCCCGGCGGGCCGCTCGCCGATCGCCAGCCATGTGGTCCCGGCCGCGGACAAGCCCCACTTCTTGTCCCGCGCGTGGGAAAGAGTCCGCGAGGAGGTGGAGAACGGCCACCAGGCCTATGTGGTCTGCCCCCGCATCGGCGACGAGGAGGACGACCCGAAGAAGTCCGGCAAGAAGAAGTCCCCGGAAGACGAGGCGGAGAAGCGCCCGCCCCTGGCCGTCCTCGACGTGGCCGATCAGCTCACAAAGGGCCCTCTCCAGGGACTGCGGGTCGAGGTGCTGCACGGCCGCATGCACCCCGACGACAAGGACGCCGTGATGCGCCGCTTCGCCGCCGGCGAGACACATGTCCTGGTCGCCACGACGGTCATCGAGGTCGGCGTCAACGTCCCGAACGCGACCGCCATGGTGATCATGGACGCCGACCGCTTCGGCGTCTCCCAGCTCCACCAGCTGCGCGGCCGGGTGGGCCGTGGCTCGGCACCCGGCCTCTGTCTCCTGGTCACCGAGATGCCCGAGGCGAGCCCGGCCCGCCAGCGCCTGGGCGCGGTCGCCTCCACGCTCGACGGTTTCGAACTCTCCCGCATCGACCTGGAACAGCGCCGCGAGGGCGATGTCCTCGGCCAGGCCCAGTCGGGCGCCAGGACCTCCCTGAAGGTCCTCGCCGTCATCGAGGACGAGGAGATCATCGCGGAGGCGAGGGAGGAGGCGACGGCAGTGGTCGCGAACGACCCGGAGCTGACCCACCTCCCGGCCCTGCGCACGGCACTGGACGCCCTCCTGGACGAGGAGCGGGAGCAGTACCTGGAAAAGGGGTGAGCGGGACTGACCCTCTTTCAGGGGCGGGGAACTGCGCGACCAGCCACAATGGACCTGAAGCCGCCCACGACCAAGGACCACAGATGACCCGCGTGATCGCCGGCACAGCCGGCGGACGTCGACTCGCCGTACCCCCCGGCACCGGCACCCGCCCCACCTCCGACCGCGCACGCGAAGGCCTCTTCTCCACCTGGCAGTCCCTCCTCGGCGGCCCCCTGGAAGGCGAACGCGTCCTCGACCTCTACGCCGGCTCGGGCGCAGTGGGCCTGGAGGCCCTGTCCCGGGGCGCGGGCCACACCCTCCTCGTCGAGGCCGACGCCAAAGCCGTGCGCACGGTCCGCGAGAACGTGAAGAACCTCGGCCTCCCCGGCGCCGAGGTCAGATCCGGCAAAGCGGAACAGATCATCCGTACGTCACCTTCCGGCGCCCCGTACGACCTCGTCTTCCTCGACCCCCCGTACGCCGTCACGGACGACGATCTTCGGGAGATCCTCCTCACACTCCGCTCGGAGGGCTGGCTCACCGAGGAAGCCCTCGTCACCGTGGAGCGCAGCACCAGAGGCGGTGAATTCCGGTGGCCCGAGGGTTTCGAACCCCTCCGGGCCCGTCGCTACGGCGAGGGAACGTTTTGGTACGGTCGCGCCGCCTCTACGTGCGAAGACGCACGATGACCGGACCGGAGAGCGAGGGAACACAAGTGCGCCGCGCCGTCTGTCCCGGGTCGTTCGACCCGATCACCAACGGACACCTCGACATCATCTCCCGCGCCTCCAGGCTGTACGACGAGGTCTATGTCGCGGTGATGATCAACCAGGCCAAGAAGGGCCTGTTCGAGATCGAGGAGCGGATCGACCTGATCCGCCGGGTCACCGCCGAGTACGGCAACGTCCGCGTGGAGGCCTTCCACGGCCTGCTCGTCGACTTCTGCAAGCAGCGCGAGATCCCCGCCATCGTCAAGGGCCTGCGTGCGGTCAGCGACTTCGACTACGAGCTGCAGATGGCCCAGATGAACAACGGCCTCTCGGGCGTGGAGACCCTCTTCATCCCCACCAACCCCACCTACAGCTTCCTGTCGTCCTCCCTGGTCAAGGAGGTCGCGACCTGGGGCGGCGACGTCTCCCACCTGGTCCCGGCCGAGGTCCTCGGCGAGCTCACCGAGCGCCTGAGGAAGGACTGAACCGGCCCCAGGCGCCCCTTCGGGGCCTGACTGCCCGTCACCCGGTGTTCGGCGTGGACCCCATGGCCGTACAGTCGTCCCGTCCGTCTCCAACGCATCTGTAGAGAGTGGCGAGCACACGGTGGACGTGCAGAAGAAGCTCGACGAGATCGTCTCCGCGGTCTCCGGCGCCCGGTCCATGCCCATGTCGGCCTCGTGCGTGGTCAACCGCGCCGACCTGCTCGCGCTGCTGGAAGAGGTGCGCGCGGCGCTGCCCGACTCCCTCGCCCAGGCCCAGGAGCTGATCGGCGGCCGCGAGCAGATGGTCGAGCAGGCCCGCCACGAGGCCCAGCAGATCATCGAGAGCGCGCACGCCGAGCGGGGCTCGCTGATCTCCGGCACCGAGGTCGCCCGCCGCTCCCAGGCCGAGGCCGACCGGATCCTCGCCGAGGCCCGCCAGGAGGCCGAGGAGATCCGCGCCGAGGCCGACGAGTACGTCGACTCCAAGCTCGCCAACTTCGAGGTCGTCCTCACCAAGACCCTGGGCTCCGTCGGCCGCGGCCGCGAGAAGCTCCTGGGCACCGGCCCCGGCACCGACGAGCAGGGCTACGAGGACGAGGACGCCCCCGAGCGCAGCCACGACCCCGAGACCCAGCGCCGCAGCGCCGACGAGTACGTCGACGTCAAGCTGGGCGCCTTCGAGGCGGTCCTCGCCAAGACCCTGGAGGCCGTCGGCCGCGGCCGGCAGAAGCTGCACGGCCGGATCGCCAGCGACGACCTCGGAGCCCTCGCCGACGACGCCAGCACCGTCCAGCACTCCAGCGACGCCGACTACCTCGCCGACCTGGCCGCCCTCGCGGACCAGAAGCCCCCGGCCGAGCGCCCCGCCCAGCAGCAGGACTACGCCCAGCCACAGCAGCCGGAGCCCGTGTACGGCTACCAGCAGCAGCCCGACCCCTACGGCGGCTACCCGCAGCAGGCCTACGCCGCTCAGCAGGATCCCTACGGCTACCAGCAGGCCGATCCGTACGCCTCCACCTCCGGCTACGCTCCGGCGGGAGGTGCCCCCTTCCAGGGCTACGACCCCCAGCAGGCCGCCTACGACCCGAACCAGGCCCAGCAGCAGCCCCAGCAGGCCTCCCCGGGGCAACAGGGCCACCAGGGATACGCCCTCGACGAGACCAGTCTCTTCGACACCGGCATGATCAGCGCCGAGCAGTTGCGGGCCTACGAGCAGGGCCGGGGCCAGGGCTGAGGACCGGATTGGGCCGACAGCGAAAGGTCCAGTATCCTGGCTCTTCGGTCGCGTGTACGTCCGCGATCAACGCTGCCCGGGAACACCGAAGGGCGGCGTCCCCGAGTTCTCACCGAAAGCAGGAATGGCTCTGAACGCCCGCCTCGACCACCGCAACCCCCTCGTGTTCGACACACACGAGCTGGGCCGGCGGCCTGGTGCGCTGCAGCGCCTGACCCGCACGGTCGACGCTCCCAAGGACCTCGGTATCAAGGGAGTCATCGGAGTGCCGGAAGGCGCCCCGGTGGAGCTCGCACTCCGCCTGGAGTCGGTCATGGAAGGGGTGCTCGTCACAGGCACCGCCCGTGCCGCGGCCGAGGGGGAGTGCGTAAGGTGTCTGGAGCCGCTCGAGCAGGAGCTCGAAGCGGAGTTCCAGGAGATGTTCTCGTACCCTGACGCCGACGACCGGGGCCGCGTGATCGCGGAACCGGGCGACGACGCCGAGGACGACGAGGACAGGCTCTTCCTCGAGGACGGCTTGTTCGACCTCGAGCCCGTGCTGCGTGATGCGGTGGTGCTCGCACTGCCGATGCAGCCGGTGTGCCGGGAAGACTGCCCCGGTCTGTGCGCCGAATGCGGCGCACGGCTGGCGGACGACCCGGACCACCACCACGACGCCGTCGACATCCGTTGGGCGGCATTGCAGGGACTCGCCGGCACCATGAAGGACGGCGAGAAGGACGAGATGAGCGGCGGCGCGCCTCAGTCAGCACGCGCCGACGAGAAGCAGGAGAAGTAGCCGTGGCTGTTCCGAAGCGGAAGATGTCGCGCAGCAACACGCGCCACCGCCGGTCGCAGTGGAAGGCTGCGGTCCCCACCCTGGTTGCGTGCGAGCGCTGCCACGAGCCCAAGCAGCAGCACATCGCGTGCCCGTCGTGCGGCACCTACAACAAGCGCCAGGTCCTCGAGGTCTGAGCGGCTGGTGAGAGGCACTGTGTCCACGCCTAAGAACAAGTCTTCCCGTGCGAGCGGGAGTGCTCCGGCGGACAACCAGGCCTCGTCCCACACGCTTCTGGAAGGGCGGCTCGGCTACCAGCTCGAGTCCGCCCTTCTGGTGCGCGCACTGACCCACCGGTCGTACGCATACGAGAACGGCGGTCTGCCGACCAACGAGCGCCTGGAGTTCCTCGGGGACTCCGTCCTCGGCCTCGTTGTCACGGACACGCTGTACCGCACCCACCCCGACCTCCCAGAAGGCCAGCTGGCCAAGCTGCGGGCCGCGGTGGTCAACTCGCGTGCGCTCGCCGAAGTGGGCCGCGGGCTCGACCTGGGCTCCTTCATCCGGCTCGGCCGGGGCGAAGAGGGCACGGGCGGCCGGGACAAGGCGTCCATCCTCGCCGACACGCTGGAAGCGGTGATCGGCGCGGTCTACCTCGACCAGGGACTGGACTCGGCGGCGGAGCTGGTGCACCGCCTGTTCGACCCCCTGATCGAAAAGTCTTCGAACCTCGGAGCCGGCCTGGACTGGAAGACCAGTCTCCAGGAGCTCACCGCGACCGAGGGGCTCGGCGTCCCCGAGTACCTGGTCACGGAGACAGGCCCCGACCACGAGAAGACCTTCACTGCTGCCGCCCGCGTCGGAGGCGTCTCGTACGGCACCGGCACCGGCCGCAGCAAGAAGGAGGCGGAGCAGCAGGCCGCCGAGTCCGCATGGCGGTCCATCCGGGCCGCGGCGGACGAGCGCGTCAAGGCGGCGAAGGCCGCCGAGGCGACGCAGACGGCAGCGGCTCAAGCCGCCCACACGGCCGTCGACGGCCCCGTCGACGGCTGACCGCTCGCCGCCCGCACCGGGCGGCGAGCACAGCGCACCCGAGCGCCCGCCCCTGCCCGGGGCGGGCGCTCGCGTCATCCACACGTATGCGTGACGGGGGACCCCATGCCCGAGTTGCCCGAGGTCGAGGTCGTCCGGCGCGGTCTCGAGCGGTGGGTCGCCCACCGGACCGTCGCCGAGACCGAGGTGCGGCACCCGCGCGCCGTGCGCCGCCACCTCGCGGGCGCCGACGACTTCGCCCACCGCCTGAAGGGCCACCGCATCGGCGTCCCCAGCCGCCGCGGGAAGTACCTGTGGCTGCCCCTGGAGGACACGGACCAGTCGATCCTGGCCCACCTCGGCATGAGTGGCCAGCTCCTGGTCCAGCCGCACACGGCCCCGGACGAGAAGCACCTGCGCATCCGCGTCCGCTTCACCGACGCCCTGGACACCGAACTCCGCTTCGTCGACCAGCGCACCTTCGGCGGCCTGTCGCTGCACGAGAACACCCCGGACGGCCTGCCCGACGTCATCGCGCACATCGCCCGCGACCCCCTGGACCCGCTCTTCGACGACGAGGCCTTCCACGGGGCGCTGCGCCGCAAGCGGTCCACGATCAAGCGGGCCCTGCTCGACCAGTCGCTGATCAGCGGCGTCGGCAACATCTACGCGGACGAGGCCCTGTGGCGCGCACGCATCCACTACGAGCGCCCCACCGCCACCTTCACGCGCCCGCGCACCCTGATGCTCCTGGGGCATGTGCGGGACGTGATGAACGCGGCCCTCTCGGTCGGCGGCACCAGCTTCGACAGCCTGTACGTCAACGTCAACGGCGAGTCGGGCTACTTCGACCGGTCGCTCGACGCGTACGGCCGTGAGGACCTGCCCTGCCGGCGCTGCGGGACGCCCATGCGGCGGCGGCCGTGGATGAACCGGTCGAGCTACTACTGCCCGAAGTGCCAGCGGCCGCCGCGGATCACGCCCTAGCGGAGTCGTACCGCTCGCGCGCGGCCAGGACCTCGTCCATGCTGCCCTCCACGAAGTGGATCAGGGCGAGCAGCCGCTCTGTCACATCGCGCCCCAGCGGCGTCAGTTCGTAGTCGACCCGGGGCGGATTGGTCGGCTGGGCCTCGCGGTGGACCAGACCGTCGCGCTCCAGGGCGTGCAGCGTCTGGGACAGCATCTTCTCGCTCACCCCGTCGACGCGGCGGCGCAGCTCGTTGAAGCGCAGCGAGCCCTCGTACAGGGCGCCGAGCGCGAGGCCGCCCCAGCGGCCCGTGACGTGCTCCAGCGTGCCGCGCGACGGGCAGGCCTTGGCGAACACGTTGTACGGGAGGTCGTCGAGCCCCTCCGCGAGCTCCTGGGTGGTGGTCATATGCCCAAGCCTACGCCAGCACAGCGCTAACCAACAGAAGGCACTAACCATGAGTTAGTGCCTTCTGTGGATGCTCCAGGTCGCCCTAGTAGCCGAAGTTCTGGGTCCACCAGGGGCCGCCCGGGCCGAACTCGACACCGACGCCCAGCGTCTTGAAGTCGCAGTTCAGTATGTTCGCGCGGTGGCCGGGGCTGTTCATCCAGGCGTCCATCACGGCTGCGGCGTCGGCTTGGCCGCGGGCGATGTTCTCGCCGCCGAGGTTGGATATCCCGGCCTTCTCGGCCCGGTCCCACGGCGTGCGGCCGTCCGGGTCGGTGTGGTCGAAGAAGCCCCGCGCGTCCATGTCCTCGCTGTAGCTCTGGGCCAGACCGGTCAGGGCGCTGTTGGCGGCGACCGGGCTGCAGCCCACCTTGGCCCGCTCGTCGTTCACGAGGCTGAGCACCTGGGCCGCGGCGGCGGACTCGCCGGCCAGGGCGGCGGAGGCGCCGGGAGCCTTCGGAGCCTTGGTGGCCGTACGGGAGGGCGTGCTGTCCGGCTTCTCGCTCGGGGTGGACTCCGGCTTCTTCTCCGGGGTCTTCTCCGGGGTCTTCTCCTGCGTCTTCTCCGGCTTGTCCGGCGTCTTCGTCGGTGCGGCGGAGGACTTCGAGGCGGAGGGCGACGGGGAGCCGGAGCGCTCGGCGTCCCGGCTGGTGGACGTGTCGTCCCGGCTGTCGGCACTGCCGGAGGTGCCGCCCTGCTCGATCGGGGTGTTCGTCGGGGTGTCCCCGGCCTGGACCTTGTCGGCCCCGCCGCCTCCGCCGAGCTTGTAGTTGTCGAGGCCGGGCACGGCGCCGGTGGCGACCGCGACCGTGCCGAGGGCGACGGCGGCGGAGACGCCGAGCAGGCCGGTGCGCATCGGCCGGGCGGTCTTCTTGCGGCGGCGGTGCGAACCCGAGCGGCGGGCGCCGCCGTCGGGGGTGAAGCCGTCGCTCGCGAAGGCGGCCGTCTCGCGGTAGCGGTCACCGGCGGCGGACCCCTCCGCCCCGAACAGGTAGGCCTCGCTCTTGGCGTAGGTGTGGGCGTACGCCTCCGGGTTCAGATAGGGCGCGATGCCCATCGTCGGGGCGTCGCCCGCGGTGGGGTACAGCGGATCGTGGCTCTCCGCGAAGCCGTCGGCGTGGGTGATTCCCGTGGCGCGGCCCGTGGCGGCGCGGCCGGCGTCGGAGCGTCGGTGGCGTCCCATGTCCTGGCCTTCCTCGTCCTGGCGGTCGACTCGTCCTCGAGATCAACACCAAACTCACTCGATCGTGTGAGTTTCATATGAGATTCGTTGAGGGGGGACGGTACCGCATGGCGCAAGTGGAGGAAGTGCCCGGAGGGAGATTGGGCGGTTAGGTTGCAGTCATGAGCGAGGATGTGCGATTGGTCGCCTGGGTGCGTGGACGCGTCCAAGGTGTGGGTTTCCGCTGGTTCACGCGGGCCAAGGCTCTGGAGATCGGCGGCCTGAGTGGCTTTGCTCTCAATTTGGGCGACGGGAGGGTCCAGGTGGTCGCCGAGGGCGGGCGCGAGGGCTGCGAGGGGCTCCTGGAGTGGCTCCAGAGTGACGACACGCCCGGCCGCGTGGACGGCGTCACCGAGATCTGGGACACACCGCGCGGGGGCTACGACGGCTTCGCCATCCGCTGAGCACGCCCGCCGGGCGGCCCCAGGGGTCGCCCGCGGACCCCTCGCGGGCGACCGCCCAGGACGGAAAGTCGCTGGTGATTGCCGAGAACCGCTTGCCTCGGCACGCTCCACCCGCGAAGATGATCGCCACGCCCCCAGGGCCCCGCAGAAGCCGCAGTACGGCCGTTCCAGGCCGCGCGTGCCCGGGCCGCCCCCAATACGGGGCGTGATCGTGTTGACCGTCAAACTTTTTGGTGAGACGCTGAAAGCCCCGCGCACCTTAGCTGTTTGGCATGGCTGAACGGCAGCACAACTCCAGGCCCTGCCAAGACCGCGGGTGCGAATCCCTCACGACCCACACCGCAGCGGTCGGTCACGCATTGTGGAGGACCATCCATCATGGCAAAGGCGCTTCTCGGTTACGTCGGCGGCTCCGACCCTCGACTCCTCGCCGAGATGCGACGGCTCCAGCAGCGCGTCCAGGACCTGGAATCCGAGCTCGGACGAATCCAGGCGGAGAACGAAGCGCTGACGGCTGCCGCTTCTCACGACAGGATCATGGAGAGCGTTGACGCACACCAGGCGGAGCCTGCGCTCACCTGATCACTGCACCGCTCCACAACAGCACAGCAGTGGTTGGGCCGCCCGTCACAACCGCCTAGTTGTCTGAAGTGCAAGGGACGCCCTGTCGGCGTCCCTTCTTTCTTGCCTTGCTTGCCCCCGCATCCTTTCACCGTCTTTAACGTCTGATGTGCCCTGCGCGTTCAGCGGCGAAACCGTGGGTTCATGGAGTGAGACCGACCCGGGCGGTAGAGTCCGGCGGCGTGCACCTCAAGGCCCTGACCCTCCGCGGGTTCAAGTCGTTCGCCTCCGCGACCACCCTCCGGTTCGAGCCGGGGATCACGTGCGTCGTCGGACCGAACGGCTCGGGCAAGTCCAACGTCGTCGACGCGCTCAGCTGGGTCATGGGCGAGCAGGGTGCCAAGTCGCTGCGCGGCGGCAAGATGGAGGACGTCATCTTCGCCGGTACCACCGGCCGCCCCCCGCTGGGCCGCGCTGAGGTGTCCCTGACCATCGACAACTCCGACGGGGCCCTGCCCATCGAGTACGCCGAGGTCACCATCACGCGGATCATGTTCCGCAACGGCGGCAGCGAGTACCAGATCAACGGCGACACCTGCCGCCTCCTCGACATCCAGGAGCTCCTCTCCGACTCCGGCATCGGCCGCGAGATGCACGTGATCGTCGGGCAGGGCCAGCTCGACTCCGTACTGCACGCCGATCCCATGGGCCGACGCGCCTTCATCGAGGAGGCCGCCGGCGTCCTCAAGCACCGCAAGCGCAAGGAGAAGGCGCTGCGCAAGCTGGACGCGATGCAGGCAAACCTCGCGCGCGTGCAGGACCTCACCGACGAGCTCCGACGGCAGCTGAAGCCCCTGGGCCGCCAGGCCGCCGTCGCCCGCCGGGCCGCCGTCATCCAGGCCGACCTGCGCGACGCCCGCCTGCGCCTCCTGGCCGACGACCTCGTACGGCTCCGGGAGGCCCTCAAGGCCGAGGTCGCCGACGAGGCCGCGCTGAAGGAGCGGAAGGAGTCCGCAGAACAGGAACTGCGCAAGGCGCTCCAGCGCGAGGCCCTCCTGGAGGACGAGGTACGGCAGCTCACCCCGCGGCTCCAGCGCGCCCAGCAGACCTGGTACGAGCTCTCCCAGCTCGCCGAACGCGTACGGGGCACGATCTCGCTGGCCGACGCCCGCGTGAAGAGCGCCACCTCCGCGCCCCCCGAGGAGCGGCGCGGTCGCGACCCCGAGGACATGGAGCGCGAGGCCGCCCGCATCCGCGAGCAGGAGGCCGAGCTGGAAGCGGCCCTGGAGGCGGCCGAACGGGCCCTGGAGGACACGGTCGCCCACCGCGCCGAGCTGGAACGCGCGCTCATTCAGGAGGAACGGCGCCTGAAGGACGCCGCCCGGGCCATCGCCGACCGGCGCGAGGGACTGGCCAGGCTCAGCGGCCAGGTCAACGCCGCCCGCTCCCGAGCCGCCTCCGCCCAGGCCGAGATCGAACGCCTGGCCGCCGCCCGTGACGAGGCGCAGG
The DNA here is from genome assembly GCF_031348265.1 of Streptomyces collinus. NCBI lineage: Bacteria > Bacillati > Actinomycetota > Actinomycetes > Kitasatosporales > Streptomycetaceae > Streptomyces > Streptomyces collinus. The sequence goes on from NZ_CP133771.1 coordinate 6,303,790, forward strand.
AACGTGCCGTGGCCGCCCAGGAGGAGTACGAGGCCCTCAAGGCCGAGGTCGACGGCCTCGACGCCGGTGACGCGGAACTCGCCGAGCAGCACGAGGCGGCCAAGCAGCAGCTGGCCGAGGCCGAGGCCGCCCTCACGGCAGCCCGCGAGGCGGCCACGGCGGCGGAACGCAGGCGCGCCGCGACCCAGGCCCGCCACGAGGCCCTCGCCCTCGGCCTGCGCCGCAAGGACGGCACCGGGATACTGCTCGCGGCCAAGGACCGCCTCTCCGGCCTGCTGGGTCCGGCGGCGGAGCTGCTGACGGTGACCCCGGGCCACGAGGTCGCCGTCGCCGCGGCCTTCGGAGCGGCAGCCGACGCGATCGCGGTCACGACCCCGGCCGCCGCGGCGGACGCGATCAGACTCCTCCGCAAACAGGACGGAGGCAGGGCGACACTGCTCCTGGCCGGAGATGACGCCCTCAGGGGCGCGGGACCGTGTCGGACATGCGGCTGCCGCAGCGTGGGCGCGACGAGCCACGACACACCCGCGGACGTACGGCTCACCCATGCCGCCGACCTGGTCCGCGGTCCCTCCGACCTGATGCCGGCGGTCCGCCGGCTGCTCCACGGCATCGTCGTCGTCGACACCCTCGAAGACGCCGAAGACCTCGTCTACGCCCACCCCCAACTCACCGCCGTCAGCGCCGAAGGCGACCTCCTCGGCGCCCACTTCGCCCACGGCGGCTCCGCCGGCGCCCCCAGCCTCCTCGAAGTACAGGCCTCCGTCGACGAGGCGGCAGCCGAGCTGGAAGAGCTCGCCGTCCGCTGCGAGGAGCTCACCGAGGCCCAGGACGCGGCCGTCGGACGACGAAGGGACGCCGCCCGGCTGGTCGAGGAACTGGGGGAGCGGCGCCGGGCCGCCGACCGGGAGAAGTCGGCCGTCGCCCAGCAGCTCGGGCGGCTCGCGGGCCAGGCGCGCGGTGCCACCGGCGAGGCGGAACGTGCCACCGCCGCCGCGGCCCGTGCCCAGGACGCCCTCGACAACGCGCTCCAGGAGGTCGAGGAACTCGCCGAGCGGCTCGCCGTCGCCGAGGAGATGCCGATCGAGGAGGAGCCCGACACCTCCGTCCGGGACCGGCTCGCCGCCGACGGCGCCAACGCACGCCAGACCGAGATGGAGGCCCGGCTTCAGGCCCGTACGCACGAGGAACGCGTCAAGGGCCTGGCCGGACGGGCCGACTCGCTGGACCGGGCCGCCCGCGCGGAACGCGAGGCACGTGCGCGTGCCGAGCAGCGACGGGCCCGGCTCCGGCACGAGGCGGCCGTCGCCCAGGCCGTCGGCGCGGGTGCGAGGCAGCTGCTCGCGCACGTCGAGGTCTCCCTGGCCCGCGCCGACGAGGAGCGCGCCGCCGCCGAGGCCGCCAAGGCCCTGCGTGAGCAGGAACTCGCCCGCGCCCGCACCGAGGGGCGTGATCTCAAGGCGGAACTCGACAAGTTGACGGATTCGGTCCACCGAGGCGAGGTACTCGGCGCCGAGAAGCGGCTGCGCATCGAGCAGTTGGAGACCAAGGCGCTGGAGGAGCTGGGTGTCGAACCGGCCGGACTGGTGGCGGAGTACGGACCGCACCAGCTCGTGCCGCCCTCGCCCCCCGCCGAGGGCGAGGAGCTGCCGGAGGACCCGGAGCACCCGCGCAACCGGCCGAGGCCCTTCGCCCGGGCCGAGCAGGAGAAGCGCCTGAAGTCGGCCGAGCGTGCCTACCAGCAGCTCGGCAAGGTGAATCCGCTCGCCCTGGAGGAGTTCGCGGCGCTGGAGGAACGCCACCAGTTCCTCAGTGAGCAGCTGGAAGACCTGAAGAAGACGCGGGCGGACCTCCTGCAGGTGGTGAAGGAGGTCGACGAGCGCGTCGAGCAGGTCTTCACCGAGGCCTTCCGGGACACGGCCCGGGAGTTCGAGGGCGTCTTCTCCCGCCTGTTCCCGGGTGGTGAGGGACGGCTGATCCTGACCGACCCCGACAACATGCTCACCACGGGCGTGGACGTCGAGGCGCGTCCGCCGGGGAAGAAGGTCAAGCGGCTGTCGCTGCTCTCGGGCGGGGAGCGGTCGCTGACCGCGGTCGCGATGCTCGTGTCGATCTTCAAGGCACGGCCCAGCCCTTTCTACGTCATGGACGAGGTCGAGGCCGCGCTCGACGACACCAACCTCCAGCGGCTCATCCGGATCATGCAGGAGCTCCAGGAAGCCTCCCAGCTGATCGTGATCACCCACCAGAAGCGCACGATGGAGGTCGCCGACGCGCTCTACGGCGTCTCCATGCAGGGCGACGGTGTGTCGAAGGTCATCAGCCAGCGCCTCCGCTAGATAGGTGTGCTCTACACCGGTCTCACCTGCGGCCCTTCACGACTTCAACACTTGAACACATAGCCCCCACACTCCTGCCTCAGATCCAAAGCGATTGCCCTATTGACTTCGAAACTTGAAGGCATAGTCTCGGCAACGTTCCTTTTACCTTCAGGTACCTTCAGGTGGACCTCGAAGGGCTGATTCCCTCCGGCAGCGTTGCCGGTGGCCCGAGGAGTACACGTGACCAGCACAGCGCAGGCACCCAAGTCAGGAGCCAGGACGGCTCATCCCGATCATCTCGGGCACGTCATCTTCATCGCGGCGGCGGCCGCGATGGGCGGTTTCCTCTTCGGTTACGACAGTTCCGTGATCAACGGCGCCGTCGAAGCCATCCGTGACCGTTACGACGTCGGCTCCGCGGCCCTCGCCCAGGTCATCGCCATCGCCCTCATCGGCTGCGCCGTCGGCGCCGCCACCGCCGGCCGCATAGCCGACCGCATCGGCCGCATCCGGTGCATGCAGATCGCCGCGGTCCTCTTCACCGTCAGCGCCGTCGGCTCGGCGCTCCCCTTCGCCCTGTGGGACCTCGCCTTCTGGCGCGTCGTCGGCGGCTTCGCCATCGGCATGGCCTCCGTGATCGGCCCGGCCTACATCGCCGAGGTCGCCCCGCCCGCCTACCGCGGCCGGCTCGGCTCCTTCCAGCAGGCCGCGATCGTCATCGGCATCGCCGTGTCGCAGCTGGTCAACTGGGGTCTGCTGAACGCCGCCGACGGTGACCAGCGCGGCAAGCTGATGGGCCTGGAGGCCTGGCAGGTCATGCTCGGCGTCATGGTCGTCCCGGCCATCCTCTACGGGCTGCTCTCCTTCGCCATCCCCGAGTCCCCGCGCTTCCTCATCTCCGTCGGCAAGCACGAGCGCGCCCGGGAGATCCTCGCCGAGGTCGAGGGCAAGGACGTCGACCTGGACGCCCGTGTCGCCGAGATCGAGGGCGCCATGAAGAGCGAGCACAAGTCGAGCTTCAAGGACCTGCTCGGCGGCAGCTTCTTCTTCAAGCCGATCGTCTGGGTCGGCATCGGCCTGTCGGTCTTCCAGCAGTTCGTCGGCATCAACGTCGCGTTCTACTACTCCTCGACGCTGTGGCAGTCCGTCGGCGTCGACCCCGCGGACTCGTTCTTCTACTCCTTCACCACGTCGATCATCAACATCGTCGGCACCGTCATCGCGATGATCTTCGTCGACCGCATCGGACGCAGGCCGCTCGCGATCATCGGCTCGGTCGGCATGGTCGTCGGCCTGGCGCTGGAGGCCTGGGCGTTCTCGTACCACCTCGTCGACGGCAGGCTGCCGGCCACGCAGGGCTGGATCGCCCTGATCGCCGCGCACCTCTTCGTCCTCTTCTTCGCCCTGTCCTGGGGTGTGGTCGTCTGGGTCATGCTCGGCGAGATGTTCCCCAACCGGATCCGCGCCGCCGCACTGGGCGTGGCCGCCGCCGCTCAGTGGATCGCCAACTGGGCCATCACCGCGAGCTTCCCGTCGCTGGCCGACTGGAACCTCTCCGTCACGTACGTGATCTACACCGCGTTCGCCGCGCTCTCGATCCCGTTCGTCCTGAAGTTCGTCAAGGAGACGAAGGGCAAGGCCCTGGAGGAGATGGGCTAGGCCCGTCCCGCGACTCGGGGGGAAGGGCCAAAGTCCCCGCTGCCCCTCTCCCCGTAACCCGCCGCCGCCCCGGTTCGGCCACTGCCCGAGCCGGGGCGGCGGTCTGCCGTTCATCGCGTCCGGCCGCTTCGCCGGCCTCGGCGAACAGGCTGCGGTCCATCACCGACGGGCGTCGGCGTGCCGTCGGACGACCGGGGCGTCAGCCCGCCAGCCCCGGCAGCACCCGCTCGCAGAACAACTGCAGACTCCGCCACCCCTCCTCCACCGGCATCCCGCCCGACAGCGGATGCAGGACGTAGGAGTCCAGCCCGAGCGCCACGCACGCGTCCGGGGTGAGGATCCGGTACACGCCCTCCGCGCGCAGGTCCTCGACCGTCGTCGCGCCCGACTTCACCGCCGAGCGCACTCCGCCCGACTGCCAGGAGGCGTACGTCCGCGCCTCGTGCAGGAAGTGCCGCCCGTACCGCGCCCAGGCCCGGTCGGGGTCCTCGGCCACGTGCAGCAGGGGCGTCTCGGCGGCGGGCATCATGACCCAGCCGTCGGTGCCGTACTCGGCGAGCCGCTCCTTGTAGTACGCCTCCAGCTCCGGCAGGTGCGCGCTGGGGAAGAAGGGCAGGCCGAGCCGGGCGGCCCGGCGGGCGGCGGCCTTCGAGGAGCCGCCGACCAGGAGCAGCGGGTGCGGGTCGGTGTACGGACGAGGGGTGACACGGACCGTGCGGCCCCGGTAGGAGAAGGGTTCGCCGGTCCACGCCTGGAGCAGCGTCTGAAGCAGTTCGTCCTGAAGCCGTCCGCGCCGGGTGAAGTCCACGCCGAACAGGTCGTACTCCTCCGGCCGGTACCCGATCCCGGCGACCGTCACCAGCCGGCCGCCGCTCAGCAGGTCCAGCACGGCGATCTCCTCGGCGAGCCGCAGCGGGTCGTGCAGCGGGCCGATGATCGCCGAGACCGTGACCGCGATCCGCCGGGTGGCGCCGAAGACCGCCCCGGCGAACGCGAACGGAGACGGCAGCCAGTTGTTCTCGGCCCCGTGGTGCTCCTCCGTCTGGACCGTGGTGACGCCCCGGTCGTCGGCGTACGCGGCCATCTCCAGAGCCGCCCGGTACCGGGCGGCGAGTTCGGCGGGGGAGGCCCCGGGAGCGACGAGGTTGAAGCGTGCGACCGTGACGGGCATGGCGGCGTCTCCCTCCACCGGGCGGGTGTCCGGGGGACGTTAGCTGACGAAGCGTCAGACAGCCAGGGGTGTGGAGATCCGGCGTCCCGCGGCACCGCGGGGCGGTGCGAGCAGGGTGCCCCGGGGGCCCATGACTGATACTGGACCCGTTATGGACATCGTCATCCTTGCTGTAGTCATCGCCGTGGTCGTGCTCGGCGCGCTCGGCGGGCTCATCGTCGGCAGCCGGCGCAAGAAGCAGCTGCCCCCGCCCCCGCCCGCAGCGCCCGACATCACCGCCCCACCGGCCGAGCCGCACGTCGGCGACGAGGCCGAGACGCCGCGGGAGGAACCGCGGCGCACGATAGAGGAGGTGGATCTCCCGGACGGCTCGGCTCCGGTCGTAGTCGAGGAGCCGCCCGCCGAAGCGCCCGAGATCGAGATCCCGGAACCCACCGCCGGCCGTCTGGTCAGGCTGCGGACCCGGCTCTCCCGCTCGCAGAACGCCCTCGGCAAGGGGCTGCTCACCCTGCTGTCGCGTGAGCACCTCGACGAGGACACCTGGGAGGAGATCGAGGACACGCTGCTCACGGCCGACGTCGGCGTGCAGCCCACCCAGGAACTGGTCGAGCGGCTGCGCGAGCGCGTGAAGGTGCTCGGCACCCGCACCCCCGAGGAGCTGCGCACGCTGCTCCGCGAGGAACTGGTCACGCTGGTCGGCCGCGACATGGACCGCGTGGTCAAGACCGAACCGGAGGACCGCAAGCCGGGCATCGTCATGGTCGTCGGCGTCAACGGCACCGGCAAGACCACTACCACCGGCAAGCTCGCCCGCGTCCTCGTGGCCGACGGTCAGAGCGTGGTCCTCGGTGCCGCCGACACCTTCCGGGCCGCCGCCGCCGACCAGCTCCAGACCTGGGGCGAGCGGGTCGGCGCCCACACCGTGCGCGGGCCGGAGGGCGGCGACCCCGCCTCCGTCGCCTTCGACGCGGTCAAGGAGGGCAAGGAGATGGGCGCGAACGTCGTGCTCATCGACACCGCCGGCCGCCTGCACACCAAGACCGGACTCATGGATGAGCTCGGCAAGGTCAAGCGGGTCGTGGAGAAGCAGGCCCCGGTCGACGAGGTGCTGCTCGTCCTGGACGCCACCACCGGCCAGAACGGCCTGGTCCAGGCCCGGGTCTTCTCCGAGGTCGTCGACATCACCGGCATCGTGCTCACCAAGCTGGACGGCACGGCCAAGGGCGGCATCGTGGTCGCGGTCCAGCGCGAGCTGGGCGTGCCGGTCAAGCTCGTCGGACTCGGCGAGGGCGCGGACGACCTGGCTCCGTTCGAGCCGGAGGCGTTCGTTGACGCCCTTATCGGGGAGTGAGCTCGGCACCAGCCGCGGCACACCCGCGAAGAACCGTACCTGCGCGAGAAGCGCCCGCCCCCGAGGTGCAGTCGGGGCCGGGCGCTTCGCTCTGTGTCCTTGCCGCGCCTAAGGGGTCCTTTGACTATGCCCGTGACCGGTGCGCCACGTAGGCCAGTGTGCCCAGCACCAGACGGGCCTCCGGAGGCCGGGACGCCGAGTCCAGGGCGGGGGAGCGCAGCCAGCGGACCGGGCCGAGGCCACCGCGGTCGGAGGGCGGCGCCGTGATGTGCGCGCCGGGGCCGAGGCCGCGCAGGTCGAGGGAGTCCGGGTCGTCCCATCCCATGCGGTAGAGCAGGCCGGGCAGGTCGGAGGCGGCGCCGGGGGCGACGAAGAAGTGGGCGCGGCCGTCCGGGGTGGCCGCGACGGGGCCGACGGGCAGGCCCATGCGCTCCAGCCGGGCCAGCGCGCGGCAGCCGGCGGGCCCGGCCACCTCGATGACGTCGAACGCCCGGCCGACGCGGAGCATCACCGAGGCGCCCGGGAACTCGCCCCACATGTCGGTCACGTCGTTCAGCGTCGCCCCGGCGGCCAGCACCGGAGCGAAGTCCAGAGGGTGCGCGCCCGGCGCCGGGCAGTCGCCGCGGCCGCAGGAGCAGGCGCCCGCCGAGGCCCGCGCGCCCGGCACCACGTCCCAGCCCCACAGGCCGGTGTACTCGGCCACGGCCGTACCGTCCGACGTGCGGCCGCGGCGGCGTGCGCCGGACCGGATGTCGCGCATGCCCCGGCTGATGCCGATCGTGAAGCCCATGCCCCCTCCAACGGGTCCGTCGCACCGGCGGTTACGCTGCGATCGTGATGCGTGACTCTCTGTTTCCGCTTTCCCGGCGGCGGTCGGTTCATTCAGCGCCCGGACGCGCCCACGGTTGCGTGCCCGACGACGCGCGCCCCCGAGTGCGTCACTGCACCCGCTCCTGGTTGTGCTGCGTCAAGTCAATCGCGCGTTGCCGTACGTGAGTTCATTCGAAGGGGTGGCGAATGGTGGCGTTTCCGTGTGGGCCGTGGCTGGACGGGTGATCGTAGGATTACTTTGTGTGCACGAGTCCTGGGGGCACATGCGCTCGTGGGTATGCCGGAGGCAAGTCGTCATTCCGTTCGAAGGGTGACAAGGGCCGGACGGACGGCCGTACGAACCGGCATGCTGATTAGGGCTTGGCGCACTCGGCGACAAGTGGTCTCAGGGATGGGGGCGTTCCAGTGAGCGGCAACGGCGGAAGCGGAACGAACGCTGCGAGCGCGACGCACGCTGACAAGCGCCCGAACGAGCTGCTCACCTCCTGGTTCGTGCGCAGCGGCTGGTCCAAGGGCGAGCTCGCCCGCCAGGTCAACCGCAGGGCACGGCAGTTGGGTGCCAGCCACATCTCCACGGACACCTCCCGCGTGCGCCGCTGGCTCGACGGCGAGAACCCCCGCGAGCCGATCCCCAGGATCCTGTCGGAGCTGTTCTCGGAGCGCTTCGGCGTCGTCGTCTCCGTCGAGGACCTGGGGCTGCGCACCGCCCGCCAGTCACCTTCCGCGACCGGCGTCGACCTGCCGTGGACGGGCCCGCAGACCGTGGCCCTGCTCAGCGAGTTCTCACGCAGCGACCTGATGCTGGCGCGGCGCGGCTTCCTCGGGAGCTCGCTGGTCCTGTCTGCGGGCCCGGCCCTCATCGAGCCCATGCAGCGCTGGCTCGTCCCCTCGCCTCCCGCCCCGCGCTCCGAGCCCGAGCCCGCGGGCGGCTCCGGCCGCGCCCGCGGCCGGCTCTCCCGGCCCGAGCTGGACCTGCTGGAGTCCACGACGGTGATGTTCCGGCAGTGGGATGCCCAGTGTGGCGGCGGCCTGCGCCGCAAGGCGGTCGTCGGCCAGCTGCACGAGGTGACCGACCTCCTCCAGGAGCCCCAGCCGGAGTCCACCACCCGCCGCCTGTTCAAGGTCGCCGCCGAACTCGCCGAGCTGGCCGGCTGGATGTCGTACGACATCGGGCTCCAGCCGACCGCGCAGAAGTACTTCGTCCTCGCGCTGCACGCCGCCAAGGAGGCGGGCGACCGGCCCCTCGGCTCGTACGTGCTGTCCAGCATGAGCCGCCAGATGATCCACCTCGGCCGGCCCGACGACGCGCTGGAGCTGATCCACCTCGCGCAGTACGGCAGCCGGGACTGCGCGAGCCCGCGCACCCAGTCGATGCTGTATGCGATGGAGGCCCGCGCCTACGCCAACATGGGGCAGCCCGGCAAGTGCAAGCGGGCGGTCCGGATGGCCGAGGACACCTTCGCCGAGGCCGACGAGTGGGACGAGCCGGACCCCGACTGGATCCGCTTCTTCTCCGAGGCCGAGCTGTACGGCGAGAACTCCCACTCCTACCGCGACCTGGCCTACGTCGCCGGCCGCAGCCCCACGTACGCCTCGCTGGCCGAGCCCCTGATGAACCGGGCCGTACAGCTCTTCTCCGAGGACGACGAGCACCAGCGGTCCTATGCGCTGAACCTGATCGGCATGGCCACGGTCCACCTCCTGCGGCGCGAGCCCGAGCGGAGCACGGGATTCGCCACCGAGGCCATGCAGGTCGCCAAGAAGGTCCGCTCCGAGCGCGTCAACACCCGTATCCGGAAGACGGTCGACACCGCCGCCCGCGAATTCGGCGACCTCGGTGAGGTCGTCGACCTCACCGAGCGGCTCGCCGCCGAGCTGCCCGAGACCGCCGAGGCGGTCTGAGCAGCCGTACGACCCCCAGAACCCCGGCCGCGGCCGGCCCTCCCGAACTGCCCGACTCGGCTCCCCCATGCCAGGTCATCGGAAGGCCGACCGCGGCCGGCCTGTGTCCCCACGGCTGCCTGAAAGCCGAAGGTTGCGCCACGATAACGATCGGCTCGCCGGTAATCCGGCAGTTCATCGACGCGTAACACAGAACGCGCCTTCGTCACGGCCGCGAAACAACGAGGGGCTTCCACCGAAACCGCGCTGCGCCAATCTCGTGGCGCATAACCGGCCCACCCCTCATTCCGCTCGAGGCTTCGCCCGCACGGGGCCGTACCAATGACGAGGAGACGCCGATGGCACCAGCCATCACCCTTGCCGCAGAGGCGCCCAAGCTCTCTGCCGCGAACACAGGGTTCATGCTCATCTGTTCCGCTCTGGTGATGCTCATGACGCCGGGTCTGGCCTTCTTCTACGGAGGCATGGTCCGCGTCAAGAGCACCCTGAACATGCTGATGATGAGCTTCATCAGCCTCGGGATCGTCACCATCCTGTGGGTGCTGTACGGCTTCTCCATGGCGTTCGGCACCGACTCCGGGAGCCTGATCGGCTGGAACTCCGACTGGGTCGGCCTCGGCAACATCGGCCTGACGGAGCTGTGGCCCGGCTACACGATCCCGGTCTTCGTGTTCCTGGTCTTCCAGCTGATGTTCGCGATCATCACGCCCGCCCTGATCAGCGGCGCCCTCGCGGACCGCGTGAAGTTCAGCGCCTGGGCGCTGTTCGTCGCCCTGTGGGCCACGGTCGTCTACTTCCCGGTCGCGCACTGGGTCTGGGGCACCGGCGGCTGGGCCTTCGAGCTGGGCGTCATCGACTTCGCCGGTGGTACGGCGGTGCACATCAACGCGGGTGCCGCGGCCCTCGGCGTGATCCTCGTCATCGGCAAGCGCGTCGGCTTCAAGAAGGACCCGATGCGCCCGCACAGCCTGCCGCTGGTCATGCTCGGCGCCGGTCTGCTGTGGTTCGGCTGGTTCGGCTTCAACGCCGGCTCCTGGCTCGGCAACGACGACGGCGTGGGCGCGCTGATGTTCGTCAACACGCAGGTCGCCACCGCCGCCGCCATGCTGGCCTGGCTCATCTACGAGAAGATCCGCCACGGCGCGTTCACCACGCTCGGTGCCGCCTCCGGCGCCGTCGCGGGCCTGGTCGCCATCACCCCGGCCGGTGGCGCGGTCACCCCGCTCGGCGCGATCGCGGTCGGCGCCATCGCCGGTGTGCTGTGCGCCATGGCCGTCGGCCTGAAGTACAAGTTCGGCTACGACGACTCCCTGGACGTCGTCGGCGTCCACCTGGTCGGCGGTGTCGTCGGCTCCCTGCTGATCGGCCTCTTCGCCAGCGGCAAGGGCCAGTCGACCGTCGAGGGCCTCTTCTACGGCGGCGGCCTGACCCAGTTCTGGAAGCAGTGCGCCGGTGTCTTCGCCGTGCTCGCCTACTCCCTGATCGTCTCCGCGATCCTCGCCTTCATCCTCGACAAGACCATGGGCATGCGGGTTCCCGAGGACGACGAGGTCGCCGGTATCGACCAGGCCGAGCACGCCGAGACCGCATACGACTTCAGCGGCGCCGGTGGCGGTGCCGCCAAGACCGCCGCCACGGCCCCGGTCGCCGCGGCCGCGAGCAAGAAGGTGGACGCATGAAGCTCATCACCGCCGTCGTGAAGCCGCACCGGCTCGACGAGATCAAGGAGGCCCTGCAGGCCTTCGGAGTACACGGCCTGACGGTCACCGAGGCCAGCGGCTACGGTCGTCAGAGGGGCCACACCGAGGTCTACCGCGGTGCCGAGTACACCGTCGACCTGGTCCCCAAGATCCGCATCGAGGTCCTGGTCGAGGACGACGACGCCGAGCAGCTGATCGACGTGGTGGTCAAGGCGGCCCGCACCGGCAAGATCGGTGACGGCAAGGTCTGGTCCATCCCGGTCGACACGGCCGTACGGGTCAGGACCGGCGAGCGCGGTCCCGACGCGCTCTGAAGGCCTTCGAGGCAGGCAAACAGAACAGGAGTCGCTGGGTGACGGGTACGGACGTGCAGAAGGAAGCAGAGGACTCGGGACCCAGCGGCTACGCGGCGGCCCGGCTGCGTCTCCTCACCGAGGAGGCGCGGTCCGGGCCGCCGCGCCGTGCAGCCCTGGCCGAACTGACCGACGACTGGCTGACCGGCCTGTTCGCGGCGGGCGCCGAGGGACTGCGCGGGGCCTCACTGGTCGCCGTCGGCGGCTACGGACGGGGGGAGCTGTCGCCGCGCAGCGACCTCGACCTGCTCCTGCTGCACGACGGCAGCGACACCAAGGCCGTCGCCGCCCTCGCCGACCGGCTCTGGTACCCCGTGTGGGACCTGGGCCTGGACCTCGACCACTCCGTCCGCACCCCCGCCGAGGCCCGCAAGACCGCCGGCGAGGACCTCAAGGTGCAGCTCGGCCTCCTGGACGCCCGGCACATCGCCGGGGACCTCGGCCTCACCGCCTCCCTGCGCACCGCCGTCCTGGCCGACTGGCGCAACCAGGCGCCCAAACGCCTCCCCGAACTCCAGGAGCTGTGCGCCGAGCGCGCCGAACGCCAGGGTGAGCTGCAGTACCTGCTGGAGCCCGACCTGAAGGAGGCCCGCGGCGGGCTGCGGGACGCCACCGCCCTGCGGGCCGTCGCCGCCTCCTGGCTCGCCGACGCCCCGCGCGAGGGCCTCGCCGACGCCCGGCGCCGGCTCCTCGACGTCCGGGACGCCCTGCACCTGGCCACCGGGCGCGCGACCGACCGGCTCGCCCTCCAGGAGCAGGACCAGGTGGCGGCCGAGCTGGGCCTGCTCGACGCGGACACCCTGCTGCGGCAGGTGTACGAGGCGGCCCGGCTCGTCTCGTACGCCAGTGATGTCACCTGGCGCGAGGTGGGGCGCGTCCTGAAATCGCGCGCCGTGCGGCCCCGGCTTCGCGCCATGCTGGGCGGCGGGAAGCCGACCGCCGAGAGGTCCCCGCTGGCCGAGGGCGTGGTGGAGCAGGACGGCGAGGTGGTGCTCGCCCGTGCCGCGCGCCCCGAGCGCGACCCCGTGCTGCCGCTGCGAGCCGCCGCCGCAGCCGCGCAGGCCGGACTCCCGCTCTCCCTGCACGCCGTGCGGCGCCTGGCGGCCACCGTGCGCCCGTTGCCCACGCCGTGGCCCGCCGAGGCCCGCGAACAGCTCGTCACCCTGCTCGGCTCCGGCCGCCCCACCATCGAGGTGTGGGAGGCGCTGGAGGCCGAGGGGCTGATCACCCGGCTGCTGCCCGACTGGGAGCGGGTCCGCTGCCGCCCGCAGCGCAACGCCGTGCACCTGTGGACCGTCGACCGGCACCTGATCGAGACCGCGGTGCGCGCCTCCGAGTTCACCCGCCGGGTCAGCCGCCCCGACCTGCTTCTGGTCGCCGCGCTGCTGCACGACATCGGCAAGGGCTGGCCCGGTGACCACTCCGTGGCCGGCGAGATCATCGCCAAGGACGTGGCCGCCCGCATCGGCTTCGACCGTCATGACGTGGCCGTCGTCGCCACCCTCGTACGGCACCACCTCACGCTCATCGACACCGCGACCCGCCGTGACCTGGAGGACCCGGCCACCGTGCGTTCCGTCGCCGAGGCCGTCGGCTCCCAGGGCACGCTGGAGCTGCTGCACGCGCTCACCGAGGCCGACGCCCTCGCGACCGGCCCGGCCGCCTGGTCGTCCTGGCGCGGCTCGCTCGTCGCCGACCTGGTCGAACGGGTCTCGGCGGTGCTCGCCGGAGACGTCCCGGACGACCCGGAGGAGGCCGCGCCGACCGCCGAGCAGGAGCGGCTCGCCCTGGAGGCGGCCGCCACGGGCAGCCCCGTCCTCGCCCTGCGGGCCCAGACCGAGCCACCCGTGGGGCAGGAGCCGTCCGGCGACCCCGAGCCGCTCGGCGTGGAGCTGCTCATCGCCGTCCCCGACCAGCCCGGGGTGCTGCCCGCGGTGGCCGGTGTCCTCGCCATGCACCGGCTGACCGTCCGCACCGCCGAGCTGCGTTCCCTGCATCTCCCGGACGGCGTCGACGGGTCCGTCCTGCTGCTGGACTGGCGGGTCGCCGCCGAGTACGGCTCGCTGCCGCAGGCCGCCCGGCTGCGGTCGGACCTGGTCCGGGCCCTGGACGGCTCCCTGGACATCGCCGGCCGCCTCGCCGAACGGGACGCGGCCTATCCTCGCCGCCGGGGCGTGGTCGCTCCCGCGGCCCGGGTCTCCGTCCACCCGGCCGCCTCCCGGCTGGCCACGGTGATCGAGGTCCGCTCCCAGGACGCCCCGGGCCTGCTGTTCCGCATCGGCCGGGCCCTGGAGGACGCGAGCGTGCAGGTCCGCAGCGCGCATGTCTCGACCCTCGGCGCCAACGCCGTCGACGCCTTCTACGTGACCGGCCCGGAGGGCGCGCCCCTGCCCGGGGACGAGGCGGCGTCGGTGGCGCGGAAGCTGGAGGAGACACTGCGGGGGTGAGGCCGACCCGGCGACTTGTCACGCCGGGATACCCTGGAGGGCGATTCCCTGTAGCCCCCGACCCCGAGGACCGCGAGCGCCGTGTTCGATACTCTTTCCGATCGCCTCTCAGCGACCTTCAAGAACCTGCGCGGCAAGGGACGGCTCTCCGAGGCGGACATCGACGCCACGGCGCGCGAGATCCGGATCGCGCTCCTTGAAGCGGACGTGGCCCTTCCTGTCGTCCGGACGTTCATCAAGAACGTCAAGGAGCGTGCTCTCGGTGCCGAGGTCAGCAAGGCGCTGAATCCCGCCCAGCAGGTCCTCAAGATCGTCAACGAGGAACTGGTCACCATCCTCGGCGGCGAGACCCGGCGGCTGCGCTTCGCCAAGCAGCCCCCCACCGTGATCATGCTGGCGGGTCTGCAGGGTGCCGGTAAGACCACCCTCGCGGGCAAGCTCGGCAGCTGGCTGAAGGAGCAGGGCCACTCGCCGCTCCTGGTCGCCTGTGACCTCCAGCGCCCCAACGCCGTGAACCAGCTCAGCGTCGTCGCCGAGCGCGCCGGTGTCGCGGTCTACGCCCCCGAGCCGGGCAACGGCGTCGGTGACCCGGTCAAGGTCGCCAAGGACTCCATCGAGCACGCCAAGTCGAAGGTCCACGACATCGTGATCGTGGACACCGCCGGCCGCCTCGGCATCGACCAGGAGATGATGCAGCAGGCCGCGGACATCCGCGACGCCGTCTCCCCGGACGAGATCCTGTTCGTCGTCGACGCGATGATCGGCCAGGACGCCGTCAACACCGCCGAGGCCTTCCGCGACGGCGTGGGCTTCGACGGCGTGGTGCTCTCCAAGCTCGACGGTGACGCCCGCGGTGGTGCGGCCCTGTCGATCCGGCAGATCACCGGCAAGCCGATCATGTTCGCCTCGAACGGCGAGAAGCTCGACGACTTCGACGCGTTCCACCCTGACCGGATGGCCTCCCGCATCCTCGACATGGGTGACCTGCTCACCCTGATCGAGCAGGCGGAGAAGACGTTCAGCCAGGAAGAGGCCGAGAAGATGGCCTCCAAGCTGGCGTCCAAGAAGGGCCAGGACTTCACCCTGGACGACTTCCTGGCCCAGATGGAGCAGGTCCGCAAGATGGGCTCCATCTCCAAGCTGCTCGGCATGCTGCCGGGCATGGGCCAGATGAAGGACCAGATCAACAACCTCGACGAGCGGGACGTCGACCGCACGGCCGCCATCATCAAGTCGATGACCCCGGCCGAGCGCCAGGAGCCGACGATCATCAACGGCTCGCGCCGCGCCCGTATCGCCCGGGGTTCCGGCGTCGAGGTCAGCGCGGTCAAGAACCTGGTCGAGCGGTTCTTCGAGGCCCGCAAGATGATGTCCCGCATGGCCCAGGGCGGCGGCATGCCCGGGATGCCGGGGATGCCCGGCATGGGCGGCGGCCCCGGCCGCACCAAGAAGCAGCCGAAGAAGGCCAAGGGCAAGCAGCGCTCCGGCAACCCGATGAAGCGCAAGCAGCAGGAGCAGGAGGAGGCCGCCCGCCGGGCCGCCGCGGCCGAGGGCGGCGGCGCCTTCGGCCTGCCGCAGCAGGGCGGCAAGGACTTCGAACTGCCCGACGAGTTCAAGAAGTTCATGGGCTGACGTCCCGTCCCCACCGCACTGAGGGCGCCCCCCTGTATGGAGGGGGCGCCCTCAGTGGTGTGCCGGCGGCTCGCCGGTCAGCCGTTCGGGAACTTCCAGATGTACGGCTCGCCGTCCTCCTCGGACCAGTGGACCTCGACGCTCTTGGCGTTCGCCGGGACCACGTAGGTCTCGCAGAAGACATGGCTCTCGCCCTGCTTCCAGCTCTCGACGTCGTACGGGTCCTCGCAGCCCGCCGCGTCCTCGGACGCGCCGATGAGGACGGTGCCGCGCTGCCCGTCGGCGAAGACCGTGGTGCCGTCGTGCACGTCGGAGCCCTCGGTGAGGGCGGGCCCGCTCTTGTGCGTGTACTTCACGTACGCGACGGCCAGCGCCTTGCCCTTCACCTTGTCCGGCTCGGAAACGGCCTTCGCCGCCTCGGCCTCGGTGCCCACCTCGACCTTCTGTGCCAGGACCTCGTAGGTGACCTCGCCCGGGTCTTCGGCGACCTTGCCCGTGGCGCTCTCGCCGGTCCCCATCTCGCCGCCGGAGGTGGGCTCCGGCGACGGCGAGGTCTTGGCCTGGGCGGTGCCCTTGCTCTTCGCGTCGGCGGTGTCGCCGCCCCCGCAGGCGGTGAGCGTCAGAGCGAGGACGGCGACGGGCGCGATGAGGCGCAGCGCGGTCTGGTGGTGCGGCACAGCAGCTCCTGTATGCAGATGTGTAGGTCCCCCGAGCGGTGGATCACATTAGGTGGTCATGATCCACTTGGTGAAACCAAAAGCACCCCATGGTGCTTTCTTCACACCATTCACACCTGCATCGGAAACTCGTTCGTCAGGGTGTCCGGGCGATCAGGTACCGGAACACGTTCGGCATCCACACAGTGCCGTCCTGCCGCCGGTGCGGATGCAGGGCCTCCGTCAGCTCCTTGTCCACCTGCACCTGGTCCGTCGCCGTCATCGCCGCGTCGAACAGCCCTGTCGACTTCAGGCCGCGTACCGCGCTGTCCACATCGGCGTAGCCGAAGGGGCACGCCACCCGCCCCGACCCGTCCGGCCTGAGCCCGGCCCGCTGGGCGACGTCCTCCAGGTCGTCGCGGCAGGCGGGACGCCAGCTGCCCGAGGTGCGCAGCGGCTCCGCCAGCTTCGTGGCCACCCGCATCACGGACGCCGTGGCGCAGCGCTCCGGCGGACCCCAGCCGGCCAGCACCACGGCCGCACCGCGCTGGGTGAGCGGCGTCGCCTCCGCGAGCAGCCCGCCCAGCCCCTCCGAGTCGCCCGCCAGGCACCCGATCGGCTCGAAGGCGGTCACCAGGGTGTACCCGGGAGCACCCGGCACCGCGGTGTCCCGGGGCGTGCCGTCGACCAGCCGGGCGTCCGGACCCGTCCGTGTGCCCGGCGTCCCGGGCAGCAGCCGCTCCCGCGCCAGGGTCATTCTTTCGGGGGAAGCGTCGACACCGGTGACCGTCGCTCCCCGGGCGGCGGCCATCAGCAGGGAGAGTCCGGAACCGCAGCCGAGGCCGAGCAGCCGCGTGGCGGGACCCACTTCCAGTCGCTCGTAGACGGCCTCGTAGAGCGGTACGAGCATCCGCTCCTGGATCTCGGACCAGTCACGCGCGCGTGCACGCAGGTCCACGCGGGGTTTGGCCCCCGCGTGAGGCAGGTGCTGCCGCACGAGCGTAGGTGTCATAAGTAAGCGCCCCAATCCGCCGAGAGTTGCCTCTTGCCCGATTCCATGGCCCCCGTGACAGTGCGCTCGCACTACCCCCGTATGCCAGGAAACTCCCCCCTCGACCTGTCGTCCAGTGGAATGGGGCAGGGCTTGTGAGTTGTCATGTGCCTATGGCGAGATTTCACATTCCGGCAACCTGGGCCCGTACCATCCCGCCATGGCCAAGGCACCCGTTCTCACCCCCCGGGCGGACGATTTCCCGCGCTGGTACCAGGACTTGATCACCAAGGCGGAGCTCGCCGACAACGGTCCGGTGCGCGGCACCATGGTCATCCGACCGTACGGATACGGGCTGTGGGAGCGGATGCAGGCGGAGATGGACGCCCGCATCAAGGAGACGGGCACCCAGAACGCGTACTTCCCGCTGCTGATCCCCGAGTCGTACCTCGCCCGGGAGGCCGACCACGTCGAGGGCTTCGCGCCCGAGCTGGCCGTGGTCACCCACGGCGGCGGCAAGGAACTCGAAGAGCCCGCCGTGGTCCGGCCCACCTCCGAGATGATCGTCAACGAGTACTTCTCGAAGTGGGTGCAGAGCTACCGCGACCTGCCGCTGCTCATCAACCAGTGGGCGAACGTCGTGCGCTGGGAACTGCGGCCCCGCCTGTTCCTGCGGACCTCCGAGTTCCTCTGGCAGGAGGGCCACACCGCGCACGCCGGCTACGAGGAGGCGCGCGACTTCGCCGCGCACATCCACCGGCAGGTGTACGAGGACTTCATGCTGAACGTCCTCGCCATGGACGTCGTCCCCGGCCGCAAGACCGTCAGGGAGCGGTTCGCGGGCGCCATCAACACCCTCACGCTCGAAGGCATGATGGGCGACGGCAAGGCCCTGCAGATGGCCACGAGCCACGAGCTGGGCCAGAACTTCGCGAAGGCCTTCGACACCCGGTACCTGTCCAGGGACGGCCGGCAGGAGCTGGTCTGGCAGACGTCCTGGGGTTCCACCACCCGCATGATCGGCGCCCTGGTCATGATGCACGGCGACGACGACGGCCTGCGTGTCCCGCCGCGGCTGGCGCAGATCCAGGCCGTCGTGCTGGCGATCAAGGGCGACGCAGCGGTTCTGGCCAAAGTCCGCGAGCTCGGCGACCGGCTCAGGGCGGCCGGCGTCCGCGTCCACGTCGACGACCGCACCGACACCCCCTTCGGCCGCCGCGCCGTCGACTGGGAGCTCAAGGGCGTACCGGTCCGCATCGAGATCGGCCCGCGCGACCTGGAGAGCGGCACCGCGATGCTGGCCCGCCGCATCCCCGGTGGCAAGGAGCCGGTGGCGCTGGACGATCTGGTCGCGCTGCTGCCGAAGGTCCTCGAAGAGGACCAGGCGCTCCTGCTGGAGCAGTCCCGTGAACGCCGGGAGTCCCGTACGGCCGAGGTCTCCACCTTCGAGGAGGCCGTCGAGGTGGCCACCGCCGGCGGCTGGGCACGCATCCCCTGGGCCGTCCTGGGCGAGGAGGGCGAGGCCAGGCTCGCCGATCACGCGGTGACCGTACGGTGTCTGGTCGCCGAGGACGGGTCGGTGCCGGACGCCTACGACGCGCCCGGTAACGTCGCGGTCGTCGCACGCGCTTACTGAGCAGGGCTCCAGGCGGCCGAAACGCCTCTTGCGTACGCGCGGACCTCTGGTACCCCGGAGCGCGCGGTTTGCATACGCGCCGGTGCGTACGCGGGGCTACGCACCACCTTGTGGTGAGCTGCGAGGCTTCTCCACAGATCAGCGCACCCGCCCTCGTCAGGACGCATCAGAGGCAACTGACGGGTACGTGCAAATTATTTGGGATGGCCCGGAATCGGAACACTGAGGCACCCCGGCTCGTTGTCATTACGTGAGCACGACACAGACACCACCTGTTCTCGCCGCAGAGCTGGCACAGGCGTGGGCCGACATTCAGCGGTACCACCCCGAGCTGCCCGACCTTGCCGCGCCAGAGTCCCTGATCGGGGAGTCGTCGTCCGCGTGCGGTCACGAACTCTCCTTCGAGCGACTGCTCCATGAGGCAGTCCATGGCATCGCCGCCTCGCGCGGCGTCCGCGACACCTCCCGTGCCGGCCGCTACCACAACCGCAGATTCCTCGCGATCGCCGAGGAGCTGGGCCTGGACCACCCCGAGGAACCGCATCCCAGCAGCGGCTTCTCCCTGGTCACGCTCACCCCCGAGGCCAAACGCCGCTACCGCCCGACCATGGAGCGGCTCCAGCGCGCCCTGAAGGCCCACACCGCCGCGACCTCCTCCGACACCTCCCGCACCTTCCGGGGTCCGGCCGCCCGGCACGGCTCCTCCGGCGGCGGCGTCCGCGTCAAGGCGGTCTGCGACTGCGGCCGCAACGTCCGGGTCGTGCCGTCGGTCCTCGCCCAGGCCCCGATCGTCTGCGGCGGCTGCGGCAAGCCGTTCCGGATCCCGGACGTCGTGGGAGCGGTAGCGAGCTGACGCCTGCACCGGCATCTCGTGGCTGCCGGTCGTCGGCGAGGGCTCGGGCCGTGTCGCGCACCCGTCGTGCCCCACCTCCGCGCCGGGTGCGCCCTCGGTGTGCCCGCACACCGGTGCAGGCCCCCGGGCCCGGAGCGACCTCCAGGGTGTGGCACAATGGCTAGCTGTACTCGACAGCCGCACAGGAACCCTCTCGCCTCCGGCTGACGCGTCCATCGGGCACTCGGGTACCGCAACCCCACGCGGCATTTCCGCCGTGCCCAACCACGTCAAAACCAGGAGAACCCACTCCCGTGGCAGTCAAGATCAAGCTGAAGCGTCTGGGCAAGATCCGTTCGCCTCACTACCGCATCGTCGTCGCCGACTCCCGTACCCGCCGTGACGGCCGGGCCATCGAGGAGATCGGCAAGTACCACCCGACGTACAACCCGTCGGTGATCGAGGTCGACGCCGAGCGCGTGGCGTACTGGCTCGGTGTCGGCGCCCAGCCGACCGAGCCCGTGATGGCCATCCTCAAGAAGACCGGCGACTGGCAGAAGTTCAAGGGCGAGCCCGCCCCGGCTCCGCTGCTGACGCAGCCGGAGAAGGCCGCGCGCCCGTCCTTCGAGGCCATCGGTGGCGAGGACGAGGGCAAGGGTGAGGCCATCACCCAGAAGAAGAAGGCTGAGAAGAAGGACGACGCCGCCGCTGAGTCCGCTTCGACCGAGGCCTGAGCATGCTCGAGGAGGCTCTCGAGCACCTCGTGAAGGGCATCGTCGACAACCCTGACGATGTGCAGGTCGCCTCGCGCAACCTGCGCCGCGGCCGCGTGCTCGAGGTCCGGGTCCACCCGGACGACCTCGGCAAGGTGATCGGCCGCAACGGCCGCACCGCACGCGCCCTGCGTACCGTCGTGGGCGCCATCGGCGGTCGCGGCGTCCGCGTCGACCTCGTCGACGTGGACCACGTCCGCTGACGCTTTCGCAGCAGCACCGGCTCGGGCCGGGGAGGGCCACTGGGCCGTCCCCGGCCCGTAGTCGTATGACAGGAGAATGGACACGTGCAGCTGGTAGTCGCACGGATCGGCCGTGCCCATGGCATCAAGGGTGAGGTCACCGTCGAGGTGCGGACCGACGAGCCGGAGCTGAGGCTCGGCCCCGGTGCCGTACTCACCACCGATCCCGCATCCGCGGGACCGCTCACCATCGAGACGGGCCGCGTCCACAGCGGCCGTCTCCTGCTGCGCTTCGAGGGCGTCAGCGACCGCACCGGCGCCGAGGCCCTGCGCAACACCCTCCTGATCGCCGAGATCGACCCGGAGGAACTGCCCGAGGGCGAGGACGAGTACTACGACCACCAGCTCATGGACCTCGACGTGGTCACCGCGGACGGCACCGAGGTCGGCCGGATCACGGAGATCTCGCACCTGCCCACCCAGGACCTGTTCATCGTGGAGCGCCCCGACGGCAGCGAGGTCATGATCCCCTTCGTCGAGGAGATCGTCAGGGAGATCGACCTGGAGGAGCAGAAGGCCGTCATCACCCCGCCGCCGGGGCTGATCGACGACCGCGCCGAGATCGCCTCCAGCCGGGACGAGTCGTAATGCGCCTAGACGTCGTCACGATCTTCCCCGAGTACCTGGAACCGCTGAACGTCTCCCTCGTCGGCAAGGCACGCGCACGTGGACAGCTCGACGTGCACGTCCACGACCTGCGTTCCTGGACCTACGACCGCCACAACACCGTCGACGACACCCCGTACGGCGGCGGGCCCGGCATGGTCATGAAGACCGGGCCGTGGGGGGACGCGCTGGACTCCGTCCTGGCCGACGGCTACGAGACCGGCTCCCGGGCGCCCGCCCTCATCGTGCCCACGCCCAGCGGCCGTCCCTTCACCCAGGAACTGGCCGTCCAGCTCTCCGAGCGCCCCTGGCTGATCTTCACCCCCGCCCGCTACGAGGGCATCGACCGCCGCGTCGTCGACGAGTACGCGACCCGGATGCCGGTCTATGAGGTGTCCATCGGCGACTACGTCCTGGCCGGCGGCGAGGCGGCCGTCCTCGTCGTCACGGAGGCCGTGGCGCGGCTGCTGCCCGGGGTCCTGGGCAACGCCGAGTCCCACCGGGACGACTCCTTCGCGCCCGGCGCCATGGCGAGCCTGCTGGAGGGGCCCGTCTACACCAAGCCGCCCGAGTGGCGCGGCCGGGACATCCCCGACGTGCTGCTCAGCGGCCACCACGGCAAGATCGCCCGCTGGCGCCGCGACGAGGCACTGAAGCGCACGACCGCCCACCGGCCCGACCTCATCGAGCGGTGCGACCCCAAGGCCTTCGACAAGAAGGACCGCGAGATGCTCTCCATCCTCGGCTGGGCACCCGATCCGGCGGGGGAGCCGTACGGCCGATTTTGGCGCAGGACCGACGGCGTGGAAGAATAGCCAGCTGTTGTGCGTCCGTCCGGCGTGCGCCCCTGCCACAGGGGGAGACGACGTCCGCCCCGACCCGCACACCCCTGATCCGAAACACCTAGTTTCCGTTGATGACCTGTGGCATCAGCGAGGAAAGCAGACTCATGTCTCACCTGCTCGACACCGTCGACTCCGCGTCGCTGCGCAGCGACGTCCCCGGCTTCCGTCCGGGCGACACCGTCAACGTCCACGTCCGCGTCATCGAGGGCAACCGCTCCCGTGTGCAGCAGTTCAAGGGCGTTGTGATCCGCCGCCAGGGCTCCGGCGTGCGCGAGACCTTCACGGTCCGCAAGGTCTCCTTCTCCGTCGGCGTCGAGCGCACCTTCCCGGTGCACACCCCGATCGTGGAGAAGATCGAGCTCGTCACCAAGGGTGACGTCCGTCGCGCCAAGCTGTACTACCTGCGCGAGCTGCGCGGCAAGGCCGCGAAGATCAAGGAGAAGCGCGAGAGCTGAGCGCTCTCCGGGGTTCACGGCGGGGCCGGATAACATCTGGCTCCGATGGACACCGAAGCACAGCCGACGGAGCGCGACCGCTCCTCCCGCCCTTCCGCATCCGAGGGAACGACCTCGGAGGCCGCAGGGTCGGAGGACCGGTCGCGTTTCGCGTTGGTGTCGCGACTCAGCTCCTGGATCCCGGGCGGTCGCATCACCCTCACCCTGCTCGTCTGCCTGCTGTTCCTCCTGCTGCTCAGTACCTTCGTGCTGCGCCCGTTCCAGATCCCCAGCGGATCCATGGAACAGGGATTGAGGATCGGGGACCGGGTTCTCGTAAATAAGTTGGCATACCGTTTCGGTGCCGTGCCGCAGCGGGGAGACATCGTCGTGTTCGACGGGACCGGGTACTTCGGGCACGCGGACTACATCAAGCGCGTTGTCGGTGTGGGGGGAGACCGCGTGGTCTGCTGCGACAGGGAGGGGAGGATCCAGGTGAACGGCCGGCCGGTCGACGAGTCGGGCTTCCTGTATCCCGGCGACAGCCCGTCCGCGGTGCCCTTCGACGTCGTCGTGCCCGGCGGCACCCTCTTCGTCCTCGGCGACCACCGCAGTGACTCCAGCGACTCCCGCGACCACCTCGGCTCGCCGGGCGGCGGCATGATCCCCGTCGGCGACGTCGTCGGACGCGCCGACTGGATCGTCTGGCCCTTCGGCCACGCCACCCGGCTCCACCGCCCCGACGCCTACGCGCGCGTGCCCGCCGCCGGAAGGGCGGGCGCCCATGGGTAACCGCGGCAAACCGCGCGGCGTCCCGGCGAGCCCCGCGGAGAACCTGCTGCCCACCGGCGCCCGGCGCGCCGCCGGCGCCTCCAGCGGCCGGACGCGCGCCGAGCGGCGCAAGCTCCAGCGCAAGGTCAAGCGGCGCCGCAGGCGCGGTGCCGTCAAGGAGATACCGCTCCTCGTGGGCGTCGCCGTCCTGATAGCGCTCGTGCTGAAGACGTTCCTCGTGCAGGCGTTCGTCATCCCGTCCGGCTCCATGGAGCAGACGATCCAGATCGGTGACCGCGTCCTGGTCGACAAGCTCACCCCGTGGTTCGGCTCGAAGCCGCAGCGCGGGGACGTCGTCGTCTTCAAGGACCCGGGAGGCTGGCTCCAGGACGAGCAGCCCACCACGCAGAAGTCGGACCCCGTCGTCATCAAACAGGTCAAGGAAGGGCTCACCTTCATCGGCCTGCTGCCGTCCGAGAACGAGAAGGACCTCATCAAGCGGGTCGTCGGCGTCGGCGGCGACCGCGTCAAGTGCTGCGACACGCAGGGGCGCGTGACCGTCAACGGCGTCCCGCTGATCGAGGACTACCTGTATCCCGGCATCGCCCCGTCCGACACGCAGTTCGACATCACCGTCCCCCAGGGACGGCTGTGGGTGATGGGCGACCACCGCAACAACTCCGCGGACTCCCGCGCCCACCAGGACACCGACTACGGGGGCACCGTCTCCGAGGACGAGGTGGTGGGCCGCGCCATGGTCATCGCCTGGCCCTTCGGGCACTGGAACATGCTGGAGGAACCGAATACGTACGCCTCCGTGTCCGACTCGGCCACCGGGTCGACCGCTGCTCCCGAACTGTCGCATAGGGTTGCCTCCTACGATTCGAACGGAACGATCCAGCTCCCGACCCCTGCGGAACTCCCGCTCGTTATGGGAGTGGTGGGCCTGCGCCGCGTATGGGGCAGGCGGCGGCAGACAGTGAGGAGTTGGCGTGGGGGATGTGGCGGTTGGCGCACGGTCCGGACACGACGGCGAGGAGCACCGCGGACGCCCCGCGGAATCCGCCGTCCCGGCCGCGGACAGCGCCGTGACCTCCGGGAGTGACTCCGGGGCAGCCGAGGACGGCAGGGTGACGGGCGAACACACGACAGCCGAGGACCAGGGACCGGGCGGACCGGCCCGGACACCGAAGAAGCCGCGCTCCTTCTGGAAGGAGCTGCCCATCCTGATCGGTATCGCGCTGGTTCTGGCGCTGCTGATCAAGACCTTTCTGGTGCAGGCGTTCTCCATCCCGTCCGACTCGATGCAGAACACCCTTCAGCAGGGCGACCGCGTCCTGGTCGACAAGCTCACCCCGTGGTTCGGCTCCGAGCCCGAGCGCGGCGAGGTCGTCGTCTTCCACGACCCGGACAAGTGGCTTGCGGGCGAGCCGACCACGGACCCGAACGCGCTGCAGACCTTCCTCAGCTGGATCGGCCTCATGCCGTCCGCGGAGGAGAAGGACCTCATCAAGCGCGTCATCGGGGTCGGCGGCGACACCATCGAGTGCAAGGGCACCGGCCCGCTCACGGTCAACGGCAAGGCGCTGGACGAGCGGTCGTACGTCTACGCGGGCAACACGCCGTGCAGCGTCGACGACCAGGGCGGCCAGTTCAAGGTGAAGGTCCCCAAGGGCTTCATCTGGGTCATGGGCGACCACCGGCAGAACTCGCGGGACTCCCGCTACCAGCAGGCCGACAAGCACCACGGCATGGTTCCGGTGAAGGATGTCGTCGGACGCGCCGTCGTCGTCGCCTGGCCGATCAACCGCTGGGACACCCTGCCGGTGCCGGACACCTTCGACCAGTCCGGCCTGAACGCCCAGCCGAACGCGGCGGGCCTGCCGGTCGCACCGCAGGGGATCGCGCTGCTCGGCGTGGTGCCGGTGGTGCTCTGGCGTCGCCGCAAGCAGTGATCCCGACCATGGGCTGACCCCGGCCGGTACCCCCGGGTAGGGTGCGGACCCATGGGTGGCGAGAGCATGACGCACACGGCCCCGCGCAGCGGCGGCTCAGGGACGGGCCCGGTGGGCAGCCGGACCGGACAGCGACTGTCCGGCCTGGCCGTCGCACTGGGCCTTGTGCTGTTCCTGGGCGGGTTCGCCTGGGGAGCGGTGGTCTACCGGCCGTACACCGTCCCCACCAGCTCGATGACACCGACGATCGACGCCGGTGACCGGATCCTGGCGCAGCGCGTCGACGGTGGCGAGGTGCGCCGCGGTGACGTCGTGGTCTTCAAGGACGCGACCTGGGCCAACGCGCCCATGGTCAAGCGCGTGGTCGCCGTCGGCGGCGACACGGTCTCCTGCTGCCAGGACGGCAGGCTGAAGGTCAACGGCAAGGAGATCGACGAAACGTACCTGCCCAAGGGCACACCGGCCGAGATGAGCAACTTCCCGACCGTGACCGTCCCCAAGGGCCGGCTGTTCCTGCTCGGCGACGAGCGCGGCAATTCCGTGGACTCCACGGCCCACCTGACCGACGCCGCCAGCGGCACGGTGGCGCGCGCCGCCGTGGACGCCCGTGTCGACGCCGTCGTCTGGCCCATGAAGGGCATGCTGGAGCGCCCCACCGGCTTCGAGGCGCTCAGCACCCTCTCCTCGCCCGGCCCGCTGCGGACGATCACCTTCCTCGTGATCGCCGGAGCCGTGCTCGTCCTGGGCGGAGGCGCCTACGGGCCCATCGCCAAGCGCACCGGCGCCGCCCGGGCCCGGCGGGAGAGCGCGGAGCCCGCAGGTGTCCGCTGAGGCCGTCGGAGCGGGCCGGGACACCTACGGGGGCGGGTTGCGCAAGGTCGCCCGGGTCGTGCTGCTCGACCCGCAGGACCGCATCCTGCTGCTGCACGGGCACGAGCCGGACGATCCGGCCGACGACTGGTGGTTCACCCCCGGCGGCGGCGTGGAGGGCGACGAGACCCGTGAACAGGCAGCCCTGCGGGAACTCGCCGAGGAAACGGGCATCACCGAGGTCGAGCTCGGCCCGGTGATGTGGCAGCGGAAGTGCTCCTTCCCCTTCGCCGGACGCCGCTGGGACCAGGACGAGTGGTACTACCTGGCCCGCACGGACCGTACGGCGGTGGCCGCCACCGGACTGACCGAGCTGGAACGGCGCAGTGTCGCCGGAGCGCGTTGGTGGACGTGTCCGGAACTGAGCCGGGCACATGAGACGGTGTATCCGACCAGACTCGCCGGGCTGCTGCGCACGCTGCTCGACGAAGGTCCCCCGGCCAGGCCAGTGATCCTTGACCCGGAAATCGTCTAGGGGCTCACAGGACTGGCGCACAATGGGGGGATCGCACGGCTGAAGGGGAACATGCCATGAGCGCCGAGGACCTCGAGAAGTACGAGACCGAGATGGAGCTGAAGCTCTACCGGGAGTACCGCGATGTCGTCGGTCTGTTCAAATACGTGATCGAGACCGAGCGGCGCTTCTACCTGACCAACGACTACGAGATGCAGGTGCACTCGGTCCAGGGTGAGGTGTTCTTCGAGGTCTCCATGGCGGATGCCTGGGTCTGGGACATGTACCGGCCGGCGCGGTTCGTGAAGCAGGTGCGGGTCCTCACGTTCAAGGACGTGAACATTGAAGAGCTGAACAAGAGTGACCTGGAGCTGCCGGGCGGCTGAGGTGCCTCTAGTGGGTGACGGAGTTTTCCACAATCGCTGAGTCACCCACCAAGATCCACTTCTGGGGCGCGGCTGCGTGATCGTTGGCGCCGGAGGTGGTGCCGACATGACCGCACAGCTGGCACGCAGTGCCATGGGCAAGTACGGGGAGAGTCTGGCCGCGCGGCGGCTGACCGAGGCCGGTCTGACGATCCTGGAGCGCAACTGGCGCTCCGGCCGCACCGGCGAGATCGACATCGTGGCCAGGGACGGGGACGTCCTGGTCGTCTGCGAGGTGAAGACCCGCCGCGAGGGTCCCTTCGAGCATCCGATGGCGGCCGTCACCCCGCAGAAGGCGGGGCGGCTGCGGGACCTGGCCGAGCGGTGGATCCAGACACACGGAGGTGCACCGCCCGGCGGAGTCCGCATCGACGTGGTCGGGGTCCTGCTGCCGGCCCGCGGCGCCGCCGTGGTCGAGCATGTGCGGGGGGTGGCCTGAATGGCATTCGCCCGTACGTGTTCGGTGGCGCTGGTGGGCGTCGAGGGCGTGGTCGTCGAGGTCCAGGCCGATCTGGAACCCGGCGTCGCGGCGTTCACGCTGGTGGGGCTGCCCGACAAGAGCCTCACGGAGAGCCGGGACCGGGTGCGCGCCGCGGTCGTCAACTCGGGCGCTGCCTGGCCGCAGAAGAAGCTCACCGTCGGCCTGAGCCCCGCCTCTGTGCCGAAGTCAGGCAGCGGCTTCGATCTGGCCGTCGCGGCGGCCGTCCTCGGTGCGGCAGAACGCATCGACCCGCGCGTCCTCGCCGACATCGTGATGATCGGGGAACTCGGGCTGGACGGTCGGGTGCGGCCGGTCCGGGGGGTGCTGCCGGCGGTCCTGGCCGCGGCCGGTGCGGGGTACGAGCAGGTGGTGGTGCCGGAGTGCGCCGCCGCCGAGGCGTCCCTCGTGCCCGGCGTCTCGGTGTTGGGCGTCCGCAGCCTGCGGCAGCTGATCGCCGTCCTGGCCGACGAACCGGTGCCCGACGAGGATCCGGACGAGCAGGGCCGCCCGGACCCCCTGCTCGCCGGGCTGCGCATGCCGGGGACCGGCGCGGCCACGGGCATGCACAGCATCGGCGCGGCCCAGCACGACCACGGCCATGACCTGGCGGACGTAGTCGGACAGACCTCGGCGCGCACGGCGGTGGAGGTGGCCGCGGCGGGCGGGCACCACCTCTTCCTCGAAGGGCCGCCCGGCGCCGGCAAGACGATGCTCGCCGAGCGGCTGCCGGCCATCCTGCCCCGGCTCGGCCGGCAGGAATCGCTGGAGGTCACCGCGGTCCACTCCGTGGCGGGCCTGTTGCCCCCGGACAAGCCGCTGATCGACGTCGCGCCCTATTGCGCCCCGCACCACTCGGCCACCATGCAGGCACTCGTCGGCGGCGGCCCGGGCATCGCGCGGCCCGGCGCGGTGTCCCTGTCCCATCGCGGGGTGCTGTTCCTGGACGAGACACCGGAATTCAGCAGCCATGCCCTGGACGCGCTGCGGCAGCCCTTGGAGGCGGGGCATGTCGTGATCGCGCGCAGTGCGGGTGTCGTGCGCTTCCCGGCGAAGTTCCTCATGGTGCTCGCGGCCAACCCCTGCCCGTGCGGCCGGTTCTCGCAGCGCGACGACCTGTGCGAATGCCCGCCCTCGGCCATCCGCCGCTACCAGGCCAGGCTCTCCGGCCCGCTGCTGGACCGGGTCGACCTGCGCGTCGAGGTGGACCGCGTCACCCGCACCCAGCTGACCGCCTCCGGCGCCAGGGGCGAGTCGACAGCGACGGTCGCCGACCGGGTCGGGGCGGCCCGCGAACGGGCCGCGGACCGCCTCGACGGCACCCCTTGGTGCACGAACAGCGAGGTGCCCGGCCGTGAGCTGCGCAGCCGCTGGTACGCCGTGCCCGGCGCGATGGACGAGGCCGAGCGGAACCTGGAACGGGGCGTCCTCACCGCCCGCGGCCTCGATCGTGTCCTGCGGGTGGCCTGGACCGTCGCCGACCTGGTCGGCCATGACCGGCCCGACGCCACGGACGTCGCGCTCGCGCTCCAGCTGCGCACCGGAGTGCCGCGAGGCGTCCCCATGGCCATCGGGGCCCTGACATGAGCGTCGACGGTGAACCGGGCGGCGAGCTGCTCGCCCGGGTCCTGCTCACCCGTGTCATCGAGCCCGGCGACGAGGCCGGCGGGCGGTGGGTGCGGGAGCTCGGCGTCGCGGAAGTGGTGCGGCGGCTCGGGGAGGGCGGGGCCCCTCTGCCGGGTGCGAGCGGGAAGCGGTGGGTCGGCATGGTGGCCAGGGCGCAGGCAGCCCGGCCACGCCGGGATCTGGAGGCCGCTCGGGACGCCGGAGTGCGATTCGTGTCTCCCGGGGATGCGGAGTGGCCGGGGCAGCTCGACGATCTCGGGGATGCCCGGCCCCTGGGGCTGTGGGTGCGCGGGCGGCCCAGTCTGCGGATGTGGGCGCTGAGATCGGTCGCCGTGGTCGGCGCCCGGGCCTGCACCGAGTACGGGGCCCATATGGCCGCGACCCTCGCCGCCGGCCTCGCCGAGCAGGGCTGGGTCGTGGTGTCCGGCGGCGCCTACGGAGTCGACGGCGCCGCCCATCGCGGAGCGCTCGGAGCCGGCGGCGCCACCGTCGCCGTCCTCGCCTGCGGCGTCGACCGGCCCTACCCCCGCGGCCACACCCGGCTGATCAGCAGGATCGCCGAACAGGGACTGGTGATCGGAGAGTTGCCGCCCGGCGATCACCCGACACCGAGCCGGTTCATCCTGCGGAACAGAGTGATCGCCGCACTCACCCGTGGCACGGTCGTCGTCGAGGCCGCCCACCGCAGTGGCTCCCTGGTCACCGCGCGGGCGGCACAGCGCCTCGGCCGGCACACGATGGGCGTGCCGGGCCCCGCCACCAGCGGACTCTCCGCCGGAGTGCACGAGCTGCTGCGCGGAGAGGCCGTGCTGGTCACCGACGTCGCGGACGTCGTCGAACTGGTCGGTGACATCGGAGAGCTGGCCCCCGACCGGCGCGGCCCCGTCCTGCCCCGGGACCTGCTGGAACCGGCCACCCGGCAGGTGCTCGC